>NZ_CP037920.1:0-600000 GCF_007748195.1 Gimesia aquarii | reverse complement strand
ACAAAAAATCGCGTGAGCAATTTGAAATTCGAACTCATAAGCGTTTGGTAGATATTTTGTCTCCTACAGGTAAAACAATTGATGCTTTGAATAAATTATCATTGCCTGCAGGAGTTGATATTAAAATTAAGGCGTCCGCTGGCGGAAACTAGTCTTTTTCAGTTTTCGTTATGATGCTCGCAGGTCTGGCAATCGTCAGGTTTGCTTGATTGGTTAGGGATCCAGCGTTTGCTGGTAATGCTATGCTTCTGGCTGTTCTGTGCGATCAGATTTCATAGAAGCTTTGTTCCCGTTATTTAAGGGTGATGAGTATGCCTGTCGGTCTACTGGGTAAAAAGGTCGGAATGACGCAAGTTTATGATGATGGGGTAATGGTTCCTGTCACTGTAATACAGGCTGGGCCTTGTCATGTCCTGCAGGTGCGTACGGTAGACACCGATGGCTATGAAGCGGTTCAGGTTGGTTTTGAAGATAAGCCTCGCCGCCTGTCTGCCCGTAGCGAGCGTGGACATGTGGCATCGCTTGACAGCAAGCGACAAAAAAAACTAAGTGAATCAGGTGTTGCTGCTGCTGAGAAAGCGGGCTGTGAACCCAAACGATTTATCCGTGAGTTCCGAACTGATGGTGAAGATCATGGTTGTGCTGTTGGAAATGAATTGAACGTCTCTTTATTTTCCGATGTGGCATTCATTGATGTTATTGGCACCAGTAAGGGGCGTGGTTTTGCTGGGGTGATGAAGAGACATAATTTTGCTGGCCAACGTGCGACCCATGGTGTAAAGCGAGTTCATCGCCACGGTGGTTCCATTGGTCAGAGTGCAGACCCTTCCCGTGTGATGAAGGGAACCCGCATGGGTGGTCGATATGGTGGCAAGCAGATTACTGTAAGGCATTTGAAGGTTGTGCGTGTTGACGAGGAGAATAATCTTCTCCTGGTACGGGGGGCAGTGCCGGGACCCAATGGTGGAAACCTGGTCATTCGCCATACCAATAAGTATTAGTTCTTTTGAGTGTTTGAGGTAATCAGGTAGTTCTGCCTTAATAAATGGTGTCAAAATGATTTCTGTTGCAATTCAAGATAAAGCTGGCAAAGAAGTTGGCAAATATGAGTTCGAAGCTACCGAATTGGCGGGTGGCATCAATCGTCAATTGCTACACGATGTAGTAGTGATGTATGAGGCGAATAAAAGAATTGGTTCTTCCAAAACCAAAACCCGTGGTGAAGTGAGAGGCAGTACAGCAAAGTTGTATCGCCAAAAGGGAACAGGCCGTGCTCGTGCCGGTTCTTCTCGCACACCCGTACGTCGAGGTGGTGGTCATACATTTGCCAAGAGACCCAAAGACTGGTCATATCGTCTGCCCAAAAAAGCGGTAAAGCTGGCAACACGTATGGCCATTTTAAGTAAATTTGAAGATGAGCAAGTGACGCTCATTGATGAATTAGCAATGGAAGTGCCCAAGACTAAAGAAGTCACAAGCGTACTGAAAGCACTGGGATTGTCTGAGACCAGCTGTTTGCTGACGATCGACCAGCATGATCCTGTTGTCTGGAAGTCTGCTCGAAATATTGAGAAAGTTCAGGTCTCACCGGCTGCTGATTTGAATGCTTATGACATTCTACATCAACGGCAAATGGTTTTGACCAAGTCTGCCTTAGACCGCTTACTTGGCCGGTCTGAAGGTTAATTTAACGCGATTTGTAGTTTAATATTCCAGTTTGGATATCGAGGTTAGTTGTCATGTCGGATGGTTTAAAAAAAGGCGTTCAACTGAAGCCGTATCAGGTCGTCATCCGGCCATTGGTTACAGAAAAAGGGACTCACCTGTCTGAGTCTTATAATTCATATACGTTCGTTGTTGATAAGTCTGCTACAAAAACAGACATTAAGAATGCGGTTTCTGATTTGTGGAATGTGCGTGTTGTTTCAGTTCGCACTCAAAACAGAATCGGAAAACCGCGTCGACATAAACACAAAATTGGTTATACCAAATCGTGGAAAAAGGCAATTGTCGAACTTCACGAAGATGATCGAATTTCGTTCTTCTAAAAACGTGTTTTGTGTCGAGTTTGACTTAAAGATTTTTTTAATGATTGGTTTCAAAACCAAACATATTTCGAGGGGATAAATTATGGGAATCCGATACTACAAGCCAACGACACCAGGTCGGCGTGGTGCATCGGTGAGCGATTTTGCAGCGATCACTGATCGTAGAAAAGCTCCTGAGAAATCCCTGGTTAAGCGATACAAGAAAAAGGGGGGACGAAATAATCAAGGAGTGATCACAGCACGCCACCGTGGTGGTGGTCACAAGCGAATGTATCGTATGATTGATTTTCGTCGCAATAAAGATGGTGTACCTGCCAAGGTAAACGGTATTGAGTACGATCCCAACCGATCTGCTCGAATCGCACTATTACATTATGCGGATGGTGAAAAACGATATATTCTTGCTCCAGAAGGTCTAACTGCTGGAGACACTGTCATCAGCGGAGAGAAAGTAGAACCAAACACTGGTAATTGCATGACTTTAGCAAGTATGCCACTTGGTTCAATCATTCATAATATAGAAATGCAACCAGGCCGTGGAGGGCAGCTCTGTCGTAGTGCAGGCACCTCAGCTGTGTTGAATGCACGTGAAGAAAACTGGGCTCAGATTACTCTGCCTTCGGGAGAAGTCAGACGTGTTCCCAGCTCTTGTCGCGCCACGCTCGGTGAAATTGGCAATTCGGAACATACTAAAATCGTCTTGGGTAAAGCAGGTCGTAAGCGATGGATGGGGCGACGCCCTCACGTTCGTGGAACCTGTATGAACCCGGTTGCTCACCCGATGGGTGGGGGTGAAGGTCGAAACTCAGGAGGCCGTCATCCTTGTAGCCCAACTGGTAAGCTTGCCAAAGGTGGTAAAACACGAAAGAAAAGAAAAGCTTCTTCCAAAGCCATCATCAGACGTCGTAAGTCACGTCGTTATGGCCAGTTGAAGCTCTGAGAAAATAGTTTGATTTTAAAAGTTTAAATATCGTTTTCGATAATTGAGGACAAGTTTTATGGGTCGCTCACTGAAAAAAGGGCCTTATGTTGATGTAAAGCTTCTCAAAAAGATTGAGAAGCTGAACGAATCGGGTAAAAAAGAATCGATTAAGACATGGGCTCGGGCTTCAACCATTGCTCCGGAATTTGTAGGCCACACATTCCTGGTGCATAATGGGCGCGCTCACTTAAGCGTATATGTTACCGAAGAAATGGTAGGGCATAAATTGGGTGAATTTTCCCAGACCCGCACCTTTCGCGGCCATACCGCTAAGAAGAAATAAACGTTTTTGTTTGTTGTTATTACGACTGTGACAGTCGATAACGTATAAGAATTATGCAATAGTGAAGTGGAGTAATTGTCATGGGACAAGTTCGAGCAACACATAAATTTGCACGAATTTCAGCAACGAAAGTTCGTCCTTTTGCGGATCTGGTTCGAGGAATGACAACTTCCGAAGGTTTGGATTCTTTAAAGTATCTTCCAAACCGAGGAGCACGTTTTCTCGAAAAAGTCATCAAAAGTGCGGTCGCCAATGCTGAAGACAAAGGTGCCCGTAATGTTGAGGGTCTGAAGATTACAGAAGCACGCGTTGATGGCGGGCCGATGTTCAAGCGGATTCAGCCCCGTGCCAGAGGTATGGCATATACCATCAGACGCCGAATGTCACACATTCATATTGCAATTGAAGCACCAGAGCTTCCTTAAACCTAATACACTATTTTGATTGTTGATTTGTCAACGTCTTAACTCATCATATTCAAACTGAACTACTTAAAGGATAACCTGAATCATGGGGCAAAAAGTTCGACCAACCGGATTTCGAATCGGCGTGGTAGAAGACTGGAGAAGTCGCTGGTATGCCTCCAAGAAAGATTTTGGGGCACTGTTGGTTGAAGACCAGAAAGTCCGTAAATTTATTCAAACGAAGTATAAGTTTGCCGGTATTCCTAAAGTCGAGATCGAACGAACTCGCGATCAGGTTGTGGTACACTTATTTACGGCTCGCCCCGGAATTATTATTGGTCGTAAGGGACAGGAAGTTGACCGGTTAAAAGCAGAACTGGAAGACCTGACCGGTCGCCGTATGGAATTGAAGATTATTGAAGTTGATAATGCACTGCAAAGTGCAGCATTAGTTGCGGAAGATATCGCTCAGCAATTATCGAAGCGCGGTAGCTTTCGTCGCACAATTAAACGTGCCCTGGACCAGGTAATGGAAACGGGCGTTCATGGAATTAAAATCGAGCTTTCAGGTCGATTGGGTGGAGCAGAAATGTCGCGGCGTGAAAAAGCAAGCCGTGGCTCAATTCCACTCTCGACTTTGCAACGACATGTTGACTACGGATTCCGCGAGGCACACACCACCTTCGGAGTCATCGGAGTGAAAGTTTGGATCGACCTTGGTGATTATTCAGATGAGGAGAATCGCGATGGCGCTAATGCCAAAGCGGGTCAAGCACCGCAAAAGCCAAAGAGGGCGCATAAAAGGTAATGCGACACGTGGTAACACTGTTGCCTTTGGTGAATGGGGCTTACAATCTCTGGATCCTGGGCACATAGCAGCAAATACCATTGAAGCTTGCCGTATTGCAGCAACACAATATGTTCGAGGTGAAGGTAAACTTTATATCCGCATCTTTCCTCAGAAGTCGGTTACATCCCGTCCTCTGGAGACCCGTATGGGTAAAGGAAAAGGGGAGCCGGATCACTGGGTTGCCGTCATTAAGCCGGGCACAGTGTTGTTTGAATTATCGGGAGTTTCGAAAGAGGCAGCAAAACGTTGTTTTGCACGTGTCGCACATAAGCTACCAGTGAATGTCAGGTTGGTCGAACGCCGCCCTTCCATTTGATCTGGTTAATGTCAAGTTATTGAAATTTTTATCACTTTAGTCCTGTCTTACCCTTTTGGGTCAGACTGCAAAACATCATTGGGTTTGACTGATGACCAAAGCGAGTGAATTACGAGAGATGAATGACGAGCAATTATCATTCGCTCTGCAGGAAACACAAAAAGAGTTGTTTCAGTTGCGGTTTCAAGCGGCAACTGAAAGGCTTGATGCACCGAGTAACATCAAGCGACTAAGACGTGAAATTGCACGAATCCAGACAATTCAGCGTGAGCGTGACTTAAGTCTGCAAAAGAATGCTTAATGAGGCTCGTTGAGGAAATTAAATGCGAAAAATATTAACAGGCACCGTGGCTAGCGCCAAAATGGATAAAACGTTACGGGTGGAAATCCAAAGACGATATCGTCATCCGATGTACGGAAAGACTGTTCGCGGCCGTACGGTGTGCCATGTTCATGATGAAAAAAATGAAGCACAGGAAGGGGACACTGTCGAGATTATCGAAAGTCGTCCACGTTCCAAAACAAAGCGTTGGGATATGATCCGAGTTGTGGAGAAGAAGAAAGACTAAACGTCTTTCGTAGATTGACCGCGATTTGGTGTTTTTTAGTTGTACAAAGTTTAAAGATAAGGTTTACCTCATCTTTTGGGTTGATAAGGAACAGGCAAAGCCATGATTCAGATGCAAACTGATCTGGATGTGTGTGATAATTCAGGGGCCAAAGTAGCGCGCTGCATTAAAGTGCTGGGTGGTACTGGACGCCGGACCGCTGAAGTCGGCGACGTGATTGTCGTCAGTATCCAGAAGACGCTGGCTGGTAGTACCATCAAAAAAGGCCAGGTCGTACGTGGTGTGATTGTCCGCACAAAGTATCCTTGTCGTCGCGATGATGGAAGCTATGTAAGATTTGACAGTAATGCGATGGTCTTACTAGATGGTGAGGGAAATCCTCGAGGAACACGTATTTTTGGCGCAGTGGCCCGTGAACTTCGAGAACGCAAATACATGAAAATTATTAGTCTGGCAAACGAGGTAGTCTGACAATGAAGATACGACGTGGCGATTCTGTGATCGTAATCACCGGAGCAGATGCAGGCGATACACCTCGACGTGTGTTGAACGTAGTAGATGGTGGTAAAAAAATAACAGTAGAAAATGTGAATCGTGTGTTTAAGCACGTAAAGCGCGGGCATCCCAAAAGTCCCCAGGGTGGACGATTGGAAGTGGAAATGCCCATCGATACTTCGAATGTGAAATTTTATTGTGAAGCATGTAGTGCACCGACCCGCGTTGGTTATCGTTACACCAAAGATGGCAGCAAAGAACGGTTCTGTAAATCTTGCAGTGCATCAGTGGGGACAATCAGCCCCGCGAAAGCAAAGTATCAGCAACAATAATCAGATTTTGTAGTTTACAGTAAGGAAGGTTCTCCGCAGCTCGGTTAACCTGAAACAAAACAATGGCAACACCAACACTATTAAAACAATATCGTGAAGAGATTGTTCCCACGTTGAAAGAAAAACTGGGACGAACCAATATTCATTCGCTGCCACAAATTGAAAAAGTTGTGATCAGCATGGGTGTTGGTGCCGCAAATCAAGATCGAAAACGACTTGGTGAGGTTGCGGACCATTTAACTCTTTTAGCTGGCCAGAAATCACAAATCACACGTGCTCGTAAGTCCGTTGCTGGATTTAAATTACGTGAAGGGCAGGAAATTGGCTGTCGGGTGACTTTAAGGGGCACTCGCATGTATGAATTTCTGGAACGCCTGATTTCACTTGCTTTACCGCGTGTACGTGACTTTCGAGGGGTAAATCCCAAAGCCTTCGATGGTGCTGGGAATTACAGCCTGGGTTTAAATGAGCAAATGGTTTTCCTGGAAATTGATCCGGATTCAGTACATTATACACAAGGCATGAATATTACGATTGTGACTACGGCTTCGAACAATGAAGAGGGGCTTCTGTTGTTAACCGAATTCGGAATGCCATTTCGTAAGTAGTCAAAAATTTTAAAACATCAACCATAAAGTAGATTGTCGGAGAATAACAGTGAGGGTAGCCAGCTAATGATGACAGACCCTATTGCAGACATGCTGACACGAATTCGTAATGCACTGCAAATTGAACGGCCTTTTGTAGATATTCCTTCATCGAAAATCAAAGAAGCAATTGCTGCTGCTTTGCAACGTGAAGGATATATCTGGGATTATGAGGTGATCGAAAACAGTCCTCAAAATATTCTACGAGTGAATTTGAAGTATGGCCCTAACGGAGAACGGGTCATTCAGAAGATCCTTCGTGAGAGTAAACCCGGGCGTCGTTCATATCAGGACTTACGGTCAATGCCAGAAGTTTTGCAAGGGATGGGAATTAGTATTCTCTCAACAAGTAAAGGCGTACTCAGTAATCGTGAAGCCAAAAAAGAAGGTGTCGGCGGCGAGTTGCTTTGTACGATCTGGTAATACTAAGGTATTTAAGGCTGGCTGTTAGAGATCTGCAGCGTTTTAATTTAACTGGAATTTGAAGTTATGTCTCGAATCGGTAATAAACCAATTCCCGTTCCTGGTGGAGTGGAAGTTAAAATTGATAGCCCATCAATTTCCGTAAAAGGAAAACACGGTGAGTTATCCTTAGATTTTCACCCAGCTATGAATGTTGAGTTAGATTCGGAAACCAATGCCATTAAAGTTTCTCGTCCCAATGACGAACGACAAAATCGTGCATTGCATGGTCTAACACGTGCCTTAATTGCCAACATGGTTCAAGGGGTTGAATCTCCCTTTGTGAAAAAACTGGAAATTCAGGGAGTTGGTTATCAAGCGACTCTGAATGGTCAAAAATTAAGCCTGCAGGTGGGATTCGCCAATACGATCGTACTGGAAGTTCCCAAAGGAGTGATTTGTGAATTGCCGAACAACACAAGTATTGTTGTGACCTCGGCAGACAAACATGCTGTGGGTCAATTTGCGGCGAATATTCGTAGCGTACGTCCGCCTGAACCTTACAAAGGCAAAGGAATACGTTATGAAGGTGAATATGTAAGACGTAAAGCTGGTAAAGCCTTTGCGAGCTAATCGTTTTCAACAACTTGTTTGAATGTAGCTTGAGGCGGAACTGTTTTTTAAAAGATGACGGTAACATGAAATTACAAAAGACCCTGAAAAAGCAGAAGCAACGACGAGCGTTTCGTATTCGCAATACGGTTCGTAACACTGGTCGTATTCGTTTATCTGTTTATCGCAGTAACAATCATATTTATGCTCAATTAATTGATGACACCGCAGGTAATACACTGGTTTCAGCCAGTTCCAAAGACAAAAGTCTTGCCGGTGAACTCAAAAATGGCAGTAACATTGCTGCTGCCGAAAAAGTGGGTCAATTACTTGGTGAACGAGCCGTCGAAAAGGGAATTAAAGAAGTTGCCTTTGATCGTGGTCCTTATCGATATCATGGGCGCGTTGCAGCCTTGGCAGATTCTGCTCGAAAAGCAGGATTGGATTTTTAATAGAGACATCACTCAAAAAAACGAGTTGGAGAAGATATCGTGTCAAAAGAAGGTGGAAAGCAAACGCCAGAAACAGTCATCCAGATCCGTCGCTGTGCCTGCGTAGTCAAGGGGGGGCGTCGGTTTAGTTTTACGGCTTTAGTTGTCGTGGGAGACAAAGAAGGTCGTGTTGGCTGGGGATACGGAAAAGCGATCGAAGTTCCACTAGCCGTCGATAAAGCGGTTAAGCAGGCAAATCGAAGCATGATTCAAGTGCCCGTAGTCGAGCATACAGTACCACATGAAGTGGTCGGCCGTTTTGGTTCTTCAAGAGTATTATTGCTCCCAGCTCGTCCTGGTACAGGTATTATTGCCGGAGCTGGTGTGCGTGCCGTTGTGGAAGCAGCTGGAATTACTGATATTTTCACCAAGAGCCGTGGTTCCAATAACCCGATCAACGTAGTGAAAGCCACCATTGATGGACTCTCAAAATTACGAACCCGGGAAGATGTTGCACGTTTGAGAGGAGTTGAAGTCTAATGATAATTGATGATGTCCATCGCGGAATCAAAAAGCATAAAAAACGAAAACGAGTTGGTCGTGGACCGGGCTCAGGTCATGGCAAAACATCAACTCGTGGTCATAAAGGTTATGGAAGTCGTGCTGGTTCATCGCGTCGTACGAGCTTTGAAGGGGGACAGACTCCTCTGGCACTACGAGTTGCGAAGCGTGGGTTCAATAATAAACAGTTTGCGAAGAAAGTCGCTGTAGTGAATGTCTCCTCATTGGAGCAGGCATTTGAAAACGGCGCTGAAGTCACTCCTGAAGTACTGGCTGAAAAAGGCCTGGCAAAAGGACGCTTCGATCAAGTGAAGATTTTAGGTAACGGCGATCTCAGTAAAAAATTAACTGTGACCGCTCATTTGTTTTCCCAGTCAGCTGAGACAAAAATCCAGGCTGCCGGGGGTACTGTCAGTCGAATTTTGTCATAAGTTAATAATTCAAGGACTTGATTTCAGCAATCCGTTGCGAGACAAAAACATTCTGCCGTCAATCAAAGTTGATCTGAGGGCTTATATCACAAAGCGTTTGCTGAACTATGACACAAAGGACCGCCACCTATGCTCGGTAAATTATTAGTTCTGTTCAAAATTCCCGAGCTGCGTAGAAAAATCGTCCTCACATTGGGACTATTAGCCATTTACCGGATGGGATTCTGGATTGCCCTGCCATTCGTGAATCAGGCACAGCTCGCTAAAACACTGACTGACTTACAAAGTCAGGAAGGTGGAATTGGCCAGGTGATGCAGGTAATTTCTTTATTTTCTGCTTCTAATATTGGCCAGAGTACGATCTTTGGTTTGGGGATTATGCCCTACATTTCTGCCTCCATTATCTTCCAGTTGATGGGTACGGTCTATCCACCTCTGGAACGCCTCCAGAAAGAAGGGGAGGCTGGCAGAAAGAAAATTAATGAATATACACGTTACGCTACTGTCGTCATTTGTCTGGTACAGAGCTATTTTTGGATCTCCACGCTTTCGGGCGGCTTTGGCTCCGGTACCAGTTTGATTTTGGAAAAATACGATAACTTCTATTTCCATCTCGTCGCCACCATTACCATGACGACAGGAACCGTCTTCCTGATGTGGATCGGTGAACAAATCGACGCTTATGGAATTGGAAACGGGATCAGCTTACTGATTATGGCGGGTATTCTGGCTCGAATGCCTCAGGCAGGCTGGAGCTTAATAGAACCGGCGTTTGAAAAAGGAATTGCTTTAGGAACAGATACGGGAATTGACCGTTTATTGATATTGGCACTGGTGTTTGTCTTCGTAGTGGTCTGGGTAATTGCTATTACTCAGGGACAACGACGTATTCCGATCCAAAGTGCAAAGCATGTTCGAGGCAGAAAAGTCTCCGGCGGCCAACGTCAGTCACTGCCTCTGCGAGTCAACCAGGCAGGCGTGATGCCGATCATCTTTGCATCCAGTTTATTGATGTTCCCTTACTTTCTGTTTCATGCCATTAGCCAATGGTCCAGCTGGCCGTTTTGGGCAATGTTGGATGAAGCATTTCAGCCGATGAGTCGTGGCTTTATTTACACAATGTCTTACGTAGTATTGATTTACTTCTTCTGCTACTTCTGGACAGCGATTACATTTAACCCCAAAGATATGGCAGAAAACTTGAAAGATTATGGTTCTTTTATCCCCGGATATCGTCCTGGAGCGAGAACCGCCGCTTACCTGGAACAGGTGATGGTTCGCATTACCTATGTCGGGGCAGCATTTCTGTCAATTGTGGCAATTATTCCTACTTTGGTGTCGACTTGGCTGGGAGTCGATTTCCTGGTGGCGAGTTTTTACGGTGGAACCGGCCTTTTAATTGTAGTTTCCGTGGTATTAGACCTGGTCAATAAAATTGACAGCCATCTGGTGATGCGGAACTATTCAGGACTACTGGAGAGCGATCTGTAAAGAATAAACAAGCAAGTCACTGTGAAAATCGCCAAAAAAGGGGTGTGTCACTTGTCGATTTGCAATTGTGAAGTTTATAATTTCCTGATTCGCTCCGCTTCGGAAATAGTACAGGTTTGTTACGAAGCCGGAGTTTGCTCATTTTACGGGCATCATAAATTAAATGACACGGGTAGCAACAGATGAGCAGTAAATCGCCTATCGTTGTCTGCCCATAATCTTGAACCAAACTTATAGAGAAATCGTAATACGATGAAAGTCCGAGCTAGTGTTAAGCGGATTTGTGAAAGCTGTAAAGTCATCAGGCGAAAAGGGCGCGTGTATGTCATTTGCTCTTCGAACCCACGCCACAAGCAGCGGCAAGGGTAATCGTCTCAAGTAGAGTCTCTGTGATTTTTATGTTATCAGTTTTTACATCCAGCGGAGTGAAATAAAATGCCTCGTATTCTCGGTGTTGATATTCCAAATGAAAAACCTGTCTATGTTTCCCTTACCTATCTGTATGGGATTGGCAGTGTGACAGCGACCGATATTTGTCACAAATTGAATATCAATCCTCAGTTGAAAGCAAAAGATCTTACAGACGACGAATTAAGTCGGATTGTGAATCTGTTAGATACGGAATATTCCGTCGAAGGGCAATTACGCAGATCAACTCAACAGGATATCGCTCGTTTGCGAGACATTCAGTCTTATCGTGGAATACGACATCGACGCGGTCTTCCCGTACGCGGGCAAAATACTCAAACCAATGCCCGTACACGAAAAGGTGGAAAGAAAACCGTTGCTGGTAAAAAAGGTGTTAAGGATGCCCGCCACTAGGCCACAGTTCCTCGAGCCTGTTGGATTTTATCCTGCGAAGATTACTAAAATGTGTTCATAAAAAATGGTTACCATAAGTTTTGGTGACTGCGATTATAAAATATTCGAAATATTGAATTTCAGTTTCTGAAAACAGGGTGACAGAAACACCAGGAGTTTTAGAGTGGCTAAAGTCAAACGAAAAAAAGTGAAACGTCATATCACGAAAGCGGTTGCTTATATTAAAGCAACGTTTAACAACACCACTGTCACCGTTACCGATTTAAACGGAGATGTGCTCTGTTGGGCAACCGCAGGAACCTCTGGTTTCAAAGGCAGCCGAAAGAGCACACCTTTTGCAGCCCAGAGAGCTGCAGAAATCTGTGCTGAAAAAGCGGCAAAATTTGGTGTCAAAGAAATGGAAATTCGGGTTAAGGGACCCGGTTCCGGACGCGAAAGTGCTATCACTGGCTTACAGTCAGCGGGTATTACGATTCGGGCGATCGAAGACATTACTCCATTACCACACAATGGTTGTCGTCCACCGAAAAAACGAAGAGTCTGAGTAAATTCACTTCTTGTAACGAGGTGATTCACTTTTTACTTATGTAAAAAGATTTGGGTTAAAAATAACAAGAAATGTGATTTGATAATCATAATTCTATTGGCTGTGTTCTTTGGAGATTATTTCAATGCGAATCCGTTGGCGAGGACTGGAATTACCAAGCCGTGTCATCCCTGATCGGGACTCAATGACATCTACTTATGGTATGTTTGTAGCCGAACCATTTGAGCGTGGATTCGGAGCAACTATTGCCAACAGTTTACGGCGAATCCTGCTTTCCAGTTTGGAAGGTAGCTCCGTCACGCGTGTTAAAATTCAAGGTGTTCAACACGAATTCACAACCATTCCTGGAGTGGTTGAAGACATCACCGAAATTTGCTTGAATTTAAAATCGTTAATCGTCAAGAATTCCAGTTCCACTTCAAAAACATTGCGAATCGAAAAACACGAGCGTGGTGTTGTAACGGGAGCTGATGTCATTACCGATGATCAGGTCGAAGTGATCAATCAAGATCTTGTCATAGCAACAATGACAGACGATGTTCCGCTCAACATGGAAATTACCGTTGAAAATGGTCGTGGTTATACTCCCGCCTCTGAACATGCAGAACACGATATGGAAGTAGGCGTCATTCCTTTGGATGCCACTTTCTCACCAGTTGTTCGTGTTCGCTATAAGATTGAAGATACACGCGTTGGACAACGTACTAACTATGACAAACTGATTCTGGAAATCTGGACTAACGGAACTGTCAAACCAGATATGGCTCTGGTCGAAGCTTCCAAGATCCTGCGTAAGCACCTCAATCCCTTTATTACTTACCGAGAGCCCGGCCCAGAAATGCCACCAGAAGGTGGTCTCAAGGGTATGTTGGATACAACCGGCTATGCCCCAATTGACCTTGAGCTGGAAGAGAAACTCAACCAGAGTCTTGCTGAATTAAACCTCTCAGTACGTGCGACGAACTGTCTGGAATCCGAAGGAATTAACACCGTTCGTGATCTGGTAGGTAAGTCAGAAGACCATCTGTTACACGTTCGCAATTTTGGGGAAACCACTCTCGTCGAAGTCCGTGAGCGGCTAAGTCAGATTGGCCTACGTCTTGGTATGAAGATTCCTAATTCCTCATCACAACCGCGTTAATCTTGATGGATTCTCGCTTCGTCACAATACAATCAACGAGTCATTTACTCTTAGCAATCAGAAGAATTTTGAGTTAAGTCATGCGACACCGAATGAGAGGCCGTAAGCTAGGCCGTAACGCATCACATCGTAAAGCGATGTTCAAGAACATGGCCGCAAGTTTCATTAAGACGGTCAGAATTGACGAAGATGCAGAGAACGCTCCCAAGGTTTCCGGGCGTATTACAACGACCGTTCAGAAGGCAAAAGAACTTCGTCCGTTCATTGAGAAGTTGATTACGTTGGCGAAAAAAGCACAGCCGCACTTAGAAAAAGCCACACAATTTGCGACGTCTGCAGATAAAAACTCAAGTGAGTGGAAAAGCTGGCGGGAATCTGAGCAGTGGAATGAATGGAATCAGGCAATCGCACCTGCATTGAGCTACCGAAGACGGGCATTTTCTGAACTTCGCGATAACGAAGCAGTCGATATCCTGTTCGACGAACTTGCCGAGCGATTTGCTGAGCGTAATGGCGGCTACACCCGAGTTGTCCGATTGGCAACAGTTCGTCTCGGTGATGCTGGCGAGCAGGCAATCATTGAGTTTGTAGGTGAACGTGATCGGATTAAACCGAAGAAACGTAGTGCAAGTCTCGAAGAAAGTTCAGAAGCGACAGCTACTGATGAAGCTGAAACCGAAGCGACTGCAGAATCGGAAGCCGACACAGAAGAAGCCGTCGAAGATTCTGCGGAAACTGCCGCTGCTGAAGACGCCGAAACCGAAACAGAGGATGATTCAGAGAAAGAGAAATAAGCTGCTGAAGGCTCAAATTCGTCTATTCTGAAACGAATGTTCTCGCTAAAATTAACAAGCTAAGGGTATTTCAAAATGATAAATACTCTTAGCTTTTTTTACGCCCGCCAATGTGTTTCGGGCGAAAGAGCCCTCGGCTCATTCGACTGAAAGAGAGTTTGACGATTCTCATCACGTCGTTGTGAAGTTGTAGCAGAAAGGATTCTAGCTTGTATCCAACTTGATCGTAGCATCTTCAGGGCTGTTTAGATCTCGTAGAACAGCTTTACAATCGTTATATTTCAGTTGGACGCACTATAACACAGCATGTCAACGAAAAAGCCTTTTAATTTCAGTCATGCCATGTTTGACCTGTGCCGTGATATTGCACAGCGGATGCCCGAATTTCAGCATATTGACATGGACCGGGTTGCAGTAGCATTCGCTCAAGCACGCCGCAATGTGCCCTATGGAATGCAGGCTAAGTTAACCCCCCTGCGTTTCGAAAAGGGAGCGCTTCATACGACTCGATACGGTCGCAAGTGGACGGCGCAACGAGTTTACCAGGATCAAGAGGAAATGCTGTATATCCTGACGTTTTACCTGCCTCGCTTCTTGAATCATTCCTTCCAGGAAAAATTGATCACCGTTGTGCATGAACTGTACCATATCAGTCCTGCCTTTGATGGCGATATTCGCCGTTTGGAAGGCCACTATCACGTGCACTCACACAGTCAAAAAGAGTACGATGAGCAGATGGCGGTTTTTGTAGACCAGTATTTGAAACAGAAGCCTCCTGCAGAGCTCTTCTCATTTTTGAAATGTCGCTTTTCAACTCTACAAAAAAGACATGGTGGTGTCGTGGGATTGCAAATCCCTATTCCCAAACTGATTCCTATCGACGATTCACAAACTGCTTGAGATTAGTAACAAACCAAGCGCGCTAACAATCCAGGTTCCCCAAAAATCGAAGCCAGACAGACTTGCTTGCCAGAGCAAAGTGATCATCCATTATCTCTCAAATCAGCAATCGACATGCTCGAATAGGGCTCAACGATTTTTGCTGGAATGTCGTTATCAGGCCATGCTATAATCGCCCACTCGCGTTTGATTCAAATTTGACGAAGAGGGGAGACGATGATGCTGCAAAAGTCAAATTCTAGCTTCATAGTGGCCAAACGACTGATTCTACTCACCAGTGTGATCATCTCCGCAGGCTGCGGCTCGTCTGAGGTAGCCGATCGCACAGTTGATGAATTTCAAGCCTATGCTGCTACGGCGCTGCCAAGCTTCAGCGAATCAGAATTAAAAGCGTTTGCAACGGCCGTTGATCTGAACGGCGATGGTATCATCTCCAATACAGAATTCACCAATCGATTTATTGTTCTACGAGAGTTCACAGCAAATAATTCTCCCCAACCTGATTCACCGGCTAACCCGACTGAAGGACCAACCAATGATTTGAAAAGCGTGTCGACCGTAATTCCAGCGCTCACAAACTCGGAGCAGGCAACCGTGTTACTAATTACGGCCAACGAACTCGCAGCTGCCTGGAAGCCCTTTGCGGAGTGGAAAACACAGGGAGGTAAAGCCACAAAGATCATCACCGTTCAGAAGATTAAAGAAGACTATGAAGCTACAAATATACAAGAGAAAATCCGGCTCTGTGTACGCGATCATATTGACCGGCAAGGAACACGGTGGGTGGTTTTGGGCGGAGACAGCCTGTCTGGCGCGAATGGTCTGATTCCAGGCGGACATCGGACAATGCACGCACAGGAACCAGAGGGCATTCCAACCGATATTGTCTATTTGAGTAAGACGAATTGGGATGCCGATGGAGATGGGATCTATGGCGAGTGGGATGAAGATCGCAAGGCGATTTCCTATCCCGACGGTCAGATCGGGTTGGGACGCATCCCGGTGAGAACCGCTGATGATGTGAGGGCGTTTACAGAAAAAGTAATCGCTTACGAATCACGCTATCCCACTAATGATTTTGCCCGGCAAATGATCTACACCTGCACCGATAGTCCCGCTTATCCCAAAGTGCGTAAGAGTTGGGACAGTCACGTTTCCAAAGTCTGGAAGGAGGGTGAAGTCAATCGTTTCTTTTCAAGAGAGACACCGTGGGACAAGGACGACGAACCAGGGAGCTACGATCTCAGTGCCGAGAATCTGGTCTCCTTACTCAATAAGAAGACGACTGGGAAGCTGCATATCCATGGGCATGGTCATCTGCCAGCCTGGGTTCTTGAACGCTCGATGTTTACTGCGAAACATGTTGGTCAACTGAAGAATGACGGAGCGTATCCACTCATTACTACAGTCTCCTGCAATACCGGTGAGTACGACTCTGAGGATGATCCATCAATCGTTGAATCCATGATTCGTCAGCCCAACGGGGGGACGGTCGCAATCGTAGCTCCTATTCGAACCGGTAAACCGCACTTTCATAAGCCTTCCGACTTTCGTCTGATGGTCCTGGAGGGAAAGCTCGATGGAACAACAATGACAATGACACGGTACTGGTCTCATGGGCTAGGTAGCGGACTGACAACGGGTGAAGCTCTCATGAAGGCGAAGGCTGACATGACTGCCGATGCCGTTAAGACTGCCGGTTACCATCTCTGTATTTGTGAGTTGAATCTGCTGGGTGATCCCACTCTGGATATGCGAGCGAAGTCTCCACGAATGCCTCAAATCATCGCCCCAAAATCGGTGGATCAAGGCAAACAAACAGTAAACATCACAACGGATGCACCGGGGAGTACGGTCTGCTTGTGGAAAGGCAAAGAAGTCTATGAAGTACGCGCAGCCGATGCGAAAGGCAAAGCAACTTTTGACATCACAACAGAAACAACGGGAACACTGCTGGCAACGGTAAGCGGAGCCAACTTGAATCGAGTGACGGCACAAATCCAGGTGAAGTAGTCAGACAGGATTTGCGTTACCGAAAGCAAAATGACCAGGAATTGGTAGTCCGTCATTCAAAGTTGGTGGACTGCGCATGCAAAAGCCGACGATTCAATCACCCGGTTAGAATCATCGGCTCTGCAAGTGGGTAGTCTAAATCTTGGAGACTATTCAGATGCTGGTCCCGCACAGCGGATCAAGTGGTCGTGGTCGATGTAAACGACTTCTTTTGTTTGATCATGATTTGAGAAAGGAATGGGCCAGTCTGATCGAATTGTCTTGTCATAATACACGGTACACTTATAGTGACAGTGATGCTGGCGAGCAGGGCCGACCATGGGGAAGAAGCGGCATTCACCAATACGGTCAACGATAGGCTCTACAACCATACGCACATTGTTACGGGTTGTTTCAGCCAGGAACCAGACTCCGCCGCCGGTTTTGTCTGGTAATGCCCGAATGACTTCATCGGGACTTGGTGGATCAAGGCAGAAGAGAGGAGCGTGTTCACCTTCAACAGGGTCTAAAATAGGAACCTTGTCGTAGCGCTCTTCTTCCCAATATGTATCTTCAACCAACTGGGACCAATATGCGGTTACAGGGATTAAAGGAGTAGTACGCCAGAAAATTGAGCCGGCATATGTTACTTCGATTGCACCTTTGAGCAGCGTACATCCACTGGTATTAAGTGTTAATAAGCAGGCACAGCCCAAAAGCAAAGCACGGGTATATTGCTTCCCGATTTTGAACATCCTTCTTCCTCCGGGTGATTTTAACAAAGCTGTAATTTAATCGTAGCTTCGTATCAGTGTTAGAGAGCATCATGCTCTGGTAAGGAGATGTCATATTCTGTGTGAGAACATGACTCCATATTCTTCTTATCGGTCGGTTCGTTCAAAACTCTTGTGAAAATATGACGATTTTGACGATTTAACCGGCAAATAGTATGTCTCATAGATCTTGTTCTTTTGCAAAAACAAGCACTTCATGAAAAATGCCTTCCAGGAAACGATGCTTCCTGAAAGGCACTTTGCAATGTCATAGTCAACCGATCATTACCAGTTTTTGGGATTCATAAACCACCACCAGCGATTTGTACGTGGTCGGAAGTTTAATTTCCATGATCCATCATCCCATTCCAATTGAGCTTCTCTCCACCCCAATGGAACTTGTGGGTAAGGATAGAAAGGCCCAATGTAAGGGAAAGCACTTGCACTATACTCGCTTGGATAAGCAACTTGTGCATAGTTTGGATATTGTGCATAAGTTGGCCAGGCTCCATTTGGTAAGTGCGGACTATTGTAAACATTATTTGAAGCACCAATTCCAGGTTGAGGAGTCATTGCAGGAGCTCCAGCAGGACCGGGATGCGGGGCCTGATAGTTCATGTAGTTCGTAGGCTGGATCATTGAACGTTGTTGTGGAGCAGCTTGTGAGATCTGCAAACGATTTTCAACATTCCGTACCCCTGGAACTCGTTGGGCAATTTGAGTTGCCATTTGCTGTTCTTGAACGGACCCAATGGCTCCCTGTAGGATGGCAGTCCCATTTTTAAAGCGAATTTCTACATCATGAGCTGATGCCAGGACAGGTCCCAGAGATTTCGCAATTTGCTCAGCCATTTGCTGATTACTTGGAGCAGGACCCCGAGCAACCTGACCTGATACTCTCTGAATGTTTGAGACAGGCTTTTCAGCTGACTGTTCAAACTGTGCCTGGTTTAAAGATCCTTTCAAGAAGGGATCAGTAGCAGAAGCCTGTTGAATATCCGCAGGTTTCCGGAATGGATTCAGGCTTGATTTACTGGTTTCCCGGCCTAAAGTAGGAACTTGCCTACTCTGAGCTTCGCTGACTTCGAGCTGGTTGTCAACACGAGTGACACCCTTAATTCTAGAGATTAAGCTGGTTGCCTGTGCTTTCTGTGCAGCAGTCGGGATTTTACCCGAAAGTTTTGCGACGCCTTTATTATACTCGATTTCCATGTTGTAACCGGTCAGTCGAGCTTTTCTCAAAACGTCTGCAATTTCATTGGCGACTCTCTGATTATTAGAAAGTTTACCGGATACAGCGGTCGAGCTTGACTGTTCAGACTTCTTGCTGAAGAAATCCAAGGGCCCGGCCATTGTGATACCGGGAGTCACCGCCATGATCCCCAGCGTCAAGACCCACTTACGATACCGTTTCATGAACAACTCCGTTCCCAATTGAGTTTATGTTTTCGTCCATTAAATCATAGCTGTATCTTTTTGCCCCGCTTTACACAGTGAGTCATTCCTGCTGCGCAAACAAAACAATTAGATTGCTATCCTGATTGATCGGTTATCTTGGTCCGGTTAAATAAGTTATTCTGATTATTTCGAAGAAATTGGTTAAATGTTCTTGGGCTCTACAGAGATAAAATCCACACAAACCTTTATTTTCAATTGATTTATAGCTTTTTTTAGATGCTGACAAAAAAATTTCCTCTCAGTGGAACAGACAAAATAATGTGATATTATGATCAGTATTCAACCGTAAATAAGCTGACTTTACCTTACGAGAAATCACTTTCGTTTTATTGATTTGATTGGCAGATCATTGTAGCTGAATATTGTTAGTCAGAAATTCAAAAAAATGGCCTCTTCGTTCACTCATTACTTCCATGTCCGTAGTCATTCAGGAAATGAAATGGTATGCTAGTTGCCTTGCTAATCCTTGCAGGATGTTCCCATTTTCACTAAAGACCTATTTTACCAAAGAATAAACAATGGCACGAAAGTCTCCCAGTCGTCTGGAAATGCGCCGTCAGGCCGAAGCAGCCGAGGCTGATGCAAAAACATCTCCCAAGAAAAAAGCCGTCAAAAAGAAAAAGGCAGTACGCAAGAAAAAAGCAACAAAAACAGAGGTTCGACGGCGGCTGTTTTGGGGTGTATTCACAGGAAGCATGAAAGAAGAATCTCGTTTCTCTTATGACCAACGAGATGCAGCTGAAGAACGTATCGAACAATTACGTGCTAAAAACGCAAAAAAGCTGTATTTCATCCAGCCAATCAAAGAGCCTCTCGATGGTCAGGTTGCGGCGACAAAAGCTCCTGAAGACGATGCCAGTGACTTGGATGACGAAGAAGAAACTTTGAAAGTTCAAGACGAACCAGAAGTCATTGATGATGATGTTGACGAGATTGATGCGATTGATGATGAAATCGAAGTCGATGAAGAGATTGAGTGAGTTTGAATCTTCAAGCCGCTGTGAGAATTAGAGCAATCCCCATAATTCTGATATGAATTGTGGGGTTTTTCATTTGCCAATTCTATTTATAATCTGTTGTCGGAACTGGATACCACATATTGTTGATGTTAGTTGATCCAAACTTGATGGATGTGTTCTCCGCTCTTTCCATCCATGGTCATTTGAATCTTAATGACAGCAATACGATTATCCTTGATTCAATTGGTTTTGGAGACACTTTAATCAACCTGAAAACAAGCTAGTAGTAGGTTCGATATATGAAGACTCATTTGCTCGAAAAAAAGCAAAATCAGACACCGACTGTCCTTGCCTGGATCAGTATCTTTCTATTTCTACTCAGCATTTGTGCTTGTTCTCGAAATCCTGCCAGTGAAACGGGTTCAACGGCCACATCCAAAACAACAATTCAAGACGAGGACGTCTGGCAGGTCATTTATGTCAATTCTCAGCGAATAGGCTATGCCTATTCACAAACCCGCATTGAAGATCAGGCTGGCCATAAGGTCATTCGCAGTCAGAGTGATTCGTTCCTGAAAATTAAGCGATTTGGGCAAGTCATTAATATGGGGACCCACTTAAAAACGACTGAGAATACAAAAGGCGAACTATTATCGTACACGTTCGAAATGAAAAATCCGCCTGCCGAATCGACCGTTTCAAAAGGAGTTGTCGAAGACGGTAAATTAAAAATAAATACTCAGGTTGCAAACAAAGTTAAACAGTCTGAGTTGAAATGGAACCCTGCATTTCACGCACCTAGTTATCTGGAGCGTATTTTTAAAACATCTCAAATAAAACCGGGAGAAGAGAAATCCTTCTCAATGCTGCTGCCTGAATACAATAAAGTAACTGAAGTCAAACTTCTTGCCTTAGATTATGAAACAACAGAATTATATGGTGACCGTAGTGAAAACTGCCTGCATGTCAAAATGACGCAGTCTGCCTTACCGGGAATGATCGTCGATTTGTATGTGACTGAAGATGGAGAAATTCCCAAAACAGCAATGGACTTCCTGGGCTCATCCATGTTGACTTATACCGTGAGCAAAGAAATTGCATTGGAAGAGATTTCCGGTGAGGAACTCGATTTAGCGGTGCAAACACTGATTAAAGTCAAATCTCTCCCGCGTGCACATGACACGACAAAAGTGCTCTATAAAGTCACTCTCCCGGGTGAAGATCCGGCAAAGCTGCTAGCAACAGGCGAAACACAACAAATCAAGAGCCTTGATAAGAACAGTATCGAGTTAACAGTATCCAAAGCCCCTGTTCCCACTCAGTTCCCGAAAAGTAAAGTCGGATCAGAGTTTGTCACCCCCACTCAATTCGTTCAATCAGATGATCCGCGCATTATCAAATATGCGAAAGAGGCTGTGAAATCTGAGAAAAATCCGTGGAAACAGGCGCTCTTGATGGAACGTTATGTTTACAAGAATTTGAGAAAAAAGAATTTTTCGACAGCATTGGCTTCGGCAGCTGAGGTGGCCAAAAACATGGAAGGGGATTGCACCGAACACGCCGTTTTATTAGCAGCCATGTTACGAGCACAAAATCTGCCTTCTCGTGTCGCGGTAGGAATGGTTTATATTCCAAATCGTTCCAGCTTTGGCGGACATATGTGGACGGAGGTGTTTCTGGATAATCGCTGGATTCCACTCGATGCGACTTTGGGAAAAGGGGGGATTGGGGCAGGGCACATTAAGCTCACCGATTCCAGCCTTGCGGATAATGCCCCCGCGCCGTTGACGATCTTCCTGCCTCTACTTCAAACAGTCGGTAAACTTTCCATCGAAATCATCGATTCTACCCCGAAATCGAAGTGATGAATCAAGAATGATGAATCGGAATCATCGATCTGTCTCTTGTAAGTCTTACATTTTGTGGGTCAATCCGAGGGAATTTACATTGCAATTCTTGCAATTTTGCATCGAGCAAAAAAAATCGCCAAGAAAACAAGAAACGAATTCTACTTCTTTTCAGGCATTTCAGCGCACATTCCTAAAATAACAATACTCTTTTGGTTGGGATTGGCACGCTTGCTGCTTTATCTGTGCGTTGGGTAAAGAGAGAGACCCATCGGACTTTAAAGAGTTGAGAGACTTTAAAGTTCAAGAGAAAAGAGAGAGACAATCCCACCGACCCGTGGAGGCGGGTCAGCCCGTTCTGGGCCACTCCAAAACATCATCCCCATCTTGAGAGCCGAGAGAATTCCCGTATTCTCTCGGCCCTTTCTATTTACGGACGAGAGCATACGGATAAGACTCACACGTTTCACACTGGTGCTCTGCAGAATGACAACTGAAAAATGAATCAAATGGCGTCCGGCAATGCAGGGAGTTCCCACTCCTCGTCACTTTCATTATCGCGCAATGCATTGAAGGCGGCGCGTTGTTCAGCCTCTTTTTTGGTCGAACCCCAGGCAGGTTCGTATCGATGCGCACCAATGATTGCAGTGACTTGGAAAAATTTAGAGTGATCCGGTCCTTTTTCATCCAGTAACTCATAAACGGGAGTTTCAGAGAACTTTTTCTGTGAGTATTGTTGCAGCAGGCTTTTATAATTAAATCCATGCGTCGAACGGGACGCTTTATGATTCTCGCGTTCAACCAGAGGGTCTAAAAAAGTGTGCACCGGCTCGATTCCCCCATCCAGGTAGATTCCAGCGATAATGGCTTCAAACATCCCTGCCAAAAGTGATTCAGGCAAGGTTTCCGTCATCGCCAGTCCTTTACCCACAAAAATAAATCGATCCAGATCCTTTTCACGGGCCAGTCTGGTACAGGTATTGCGACTGACAACGGCTGACTTAATCCGGGTCAATTCCCCCTCAGGGGCATTGGGAAACTGATGATAGAGCTTTTCGCAAACAATTGAGCCTAGAATGGAGTCCCCCAAAAACTCCAGGCGTTCGTTAGAATCAGTCCGGGTCTTTGCAGCAGAAGTGTGAGTTAAACAGCACTTTAACAATTCCAAATCCGAAAATTGGTAACCCAGATTCTTTTGACACTCTTCCAGGAGTTGATCGATCTCTTTAGGATTGAGATCGTACAGCATAAAAGGGTCTCCTCTTACTTCATGGTATTGAGGAAAATCAAATGATCAACCAATTTTCAACGGAACGGGGCTGCAATGAGCCTTGGGGTGTATTACCTAAGTATTTGCCAATATTAACATTAGTGTAGGTAGGAGGAAAACAAAAAAATGACGTTTCATACGATTGGTTGAGAAATATTCAGGTTTTCAGGCTTTATAATCAATACTCGTCACTTATTAATGAGCTCTTGAAGCCATAAAAGTGATCTTTTTTTCGAAGGGTTCCCAACAGATTAACCTCTTCCATCCGTAGTATTACTAGTTCAGCCGCTTGATGAATTAATCAAAAAGCTAAAAAGATGTGCACACATCCGGATCATGTTTTCTCGAACCGAGTTGACTTGATCTCAGCTATTTCAATCTGAAACAGAGTTATTTTTCGAGCAATTTTGGGATTTGAGCTACGTTACTTATTTTGTATTAATTCCATAAAAGAGATAGCCATAGGCGTATCTTGAAAGCCGTTTAATGTAGGAGGGTATTTACATGAAAGCGTTAACAGCAAACCGAAACTGGATGTTCGCTATGATTGGTAGCGCATGTCTGGTCGGTGCAGCAGTAGGGATGGCTCAAAAAGATTCGAGCTCAGATGTCCCTACAGCCGCAACCGTACAAGATCTCTCGAATGTATTCCGTGAAGTCAGCAAAAAAGCGATGCCTTCAATTGTCGCAATTGAAACAGTTGGCAAGACTTCAAAAGTCTCTGGTGAAAACCTGATGCCGTTTGGTGATGATTCTCCGTTTCAGGATCTGTTCCAAAATGATCCTCGATTCAAAGACATGTTTAAACAGTTTAAGAATCAGCCTCGACGGTCTCCCCGACGAATGGGATCCGGTTCTGGATTTATCATCAATAAATCAGGGCTCATCATGACAAACTCTCACGTCGTTCGTGGGGCAGATGTCGTTAAAGTCACTTTAAACGACGGTCGTGAGTTTACCGCGAGTGACATTCGTATGGACCCTCGTTCTGACATCGCGGTCATTAAAATTGACGATGCGAGTAACCTGCAAGCGATTCCCATGGGTGATAGCACTAAAATGGAAATCGGTGACTGGGTACTGGCAATCGGAAACCCATTCGGTATTGGTATGAGTGTGACCAATGGTATCATCAGTGCAAAAGGTCGTGGTCCGGGAATCAATGACCGGGAAGACTATTTACAAACAGATGCCGCAATTAACCCTGGTAACAGTGGTGGTCCACTCTTAAACCTTAAGGGTGAAGTCATCGGTGTCAATACTGCCATCTCCAGCCGTAGTGGTGGATATGATGGGGTTGGTTTTGCCATTCCTGTGAATATGGCACGATGGGTGTCTGGTCAGTTAATCGACCACGGTCAGGTGAAACGATCATTCCTGGGTGTAGGAATCCAACCAATCAGCAATGATCTGGCGAAATCCTTTGACATCAAGGTAGGTCAGGGAGCCATCATCACTCAGGTTATGGAAGGTTCACCAGCTGAAGCAGGTAAATTGCAGACAGGTGACATCATCCTGAAATTCGCAGGAAAGGATGTATCCGGACCTCGCAACCTGCAGGGTATTGTTGAACAACTGGTTGTTGGTAAGTCTTACGTGATGGAACTTTTGCGAGATGGCAAACGCATCACGCAGAACATCACAATGAAAGAAATGCCAAAGAGTTTCTCTGTTGCAAAAGATGAAAAACCACTTGATGGTTCTAAAAAAGAGAAATCCAAAACCAGTGTTAATGATCTCAATATTGAAGTTCAACCCTTAACAAGCGAACTGGCGAATCAGCTGGGATATTCCGACAATGTCAAAGGAGTCGTTATTACTTCTGTCGAACCTGGAAGTGCTGCTGAAGAAGCTGGTTTGATGAAAGGCATGATCATTGAAAAAATTGGAACTACTGAAGTCTCTTCAATGGATCAGTTTAATCAAGGATTGAAAGAGGCCAAAGACAAGAAGAGTGTGTTGCTGTTGGTAAGAAACAACAGTGGTGCCCGTTTTGTTGTGGTCCCGAAGTAGTTTCAGGATTGTACTCTCCTGAAAGTGTGACTGGTACAAGTCTCTGACTCTGGAGACTTGTGCCAGCACCATCAGCGGAAAGATTGTCCTCATTGATAATTCCTCACCGCATCGTATATGCGGTTCCGCGTAACGTCTCGATGGTATTCTTGGAGTGCCGTCGAGGCGTTTTTTATGGCAAGCGGGAACTGGGAACACCGAACACAGTTGAAATCGAGATCAACTGGTGGGGAGTGATTCTTTATTTTCTGAAGGCTTTTCTGGCTGGATCTGATCACTATTAAACACGACTTCAATCAGTGTTGTGACTCCTCGATGAGATTCCGGATGATAGCCTTTGCGCATTTGTAATCTCCAGACAAGATCACCTTTCAGAGAATCAATGCCTGCTTCATCAGTGGCGACATAAGTCTCGAAACTCTGACCCGGTTTCAAATTTTGTGGTTTGGCTTCCTGGTTGATGTTCTGTCCCTTCAAATTCCATTCCCAGGATGGAGGCATGTCATAAACTAAAACACGCTCTCCGTTCGTCTTTTTTTGATCCACCCTGCTGACAAAGTTATTCGCCCGCAAATGAGAATCGGGAGTTTTCCCGGGAACACGAGTTAACAGCAGTTTTTGATCAAGGGGTTCAAAAGTCTGATCATCAGAAACATTTTCAAATCGCAAGTAGAGCTTGAGCACATCCTCAGTAGGTGGGCGAGTTTTGGTTGTATCTCCGGTGTAATGTTCGAACTCAATGGGACCTCGTGTGACTCGTAAAGGAGTGACCTTGATATTACCGAAACGCCGTCCTGGCCCACCCAGTTTCAATGTATGCCCTGCCGGTAAGGTAGCGTGTTCAGGAACTAGCTGGAGCGCAATTTCGTCATTTTTTACGGGTGGTTTCAGATCGGGAAGACTTTCCAGTTGATGCGGGTCTCCAAGGTATTTGGCATATAACAAGAGAGCCACCATGATCGTGGCAGCGATGGCATAAGTAAGCGTGAGTGTAAACAATCTCCTGGAGACCACTTTTTGTTTGCGGTATTCCTGTTGAACTTCAGGGGTTTCAGGTTCGGAACCAGCTTCGATCGTTTCTTCTGTTGTTGTCGTTTCCTCTGGAGGGGATTCTTTAGAAGTTGTTGTTTCAGTGGTCGCCTCTGGATTGACTGATTCGGCCTGTTCTGTTGAAACGACTTCTTCTGTTGAATCCGTTTCCTCTTCCTCATCAACGCTCGGCATTTCTGATGTGATTACCGTTGAATCATTCTCAGCGTTTTCAGAATCGTCGTTGCCACCGGGAAGAAACGAAAAGTTGGTCGCTTCCCGTACCGTTTGATTTTTGTCTGAAGTGCCATTATTTCCTCCTGGAAGAAAGGCGAAAGGAGACTCTGTTTCGACTTCTTCCGGAGTGCTTTCTGAATCACCATTCTCCAGATCTTCTTCTGCCTCTGACTGACTGCCATTTACTTCGGTTTCTTCCTGATTAGTATTGAGATCAGTAGAGATATCAGACTCGTTGGATGAGGTTTCTGAATCGGCCAACGTTCCCTCGGGCTCCTCATTGGTAACTTCATCCAGATCTTCTGTAATCAGAACGGGTTCGTTGGTCTCAGGATCCACTTGCAGGTGCATTTGGCACAGCGGACATTCAACGACTTCTGACACGTCTTCGATTTGGATGGCCCCGCCACAGGCAGGACAAACGACTTCAATACTCATCCATTTCTCCGGTTTATTTCTTTCACACTTTACTGATTTCAATTGAATGCATGGACTAGCGAATTTGAAATTTCATCATTTCAAATCTGGTTCTCATGCACTGATCGTCTCATTCTTTGATGACAAAACGCGATGGGTGAAGTGCTAGCTGTACCCAGTCTATTCTGTCCTGAGTCTGATGGTGAAGCAAGTTCGACTGCCATTCAAAGGGGACAAAAGACAAAACCGGAACGGTCGTCCATTGCTGAATCTGTTCGGCATTGGATGACCTTGATTCATCACTGAGTTCTGGATCGACGTCGTTCAGTATGATGCCGGCAACACACAAGCCCCGGTTCTGTAACGCCTCGACGGTCAAAAGACTGTGATTTATGGTTCCCAGCCCCGCGCGTGCTACAACCAAAACCGGAAATTTCAATTCTGCAGCAAAATCCACAACTAACGTATTTTCTGTTAGGGGGCAGAGAACGCCTCCGACCCCTTCCACAATCAAAAACTCAACTTGATCCTGCCACCAGAGTGCTCCTTGCCACAAAAGGTCATGGTCAATCTGTCTGCCCTCCTTGCGCGCGGCCACCGGTGGAGCCAGTGGTGCATGAAACTTTTGTGGACAGATCCGTTCCAATGGGAATGTTCGGTTGATTGACTCTGAAAGCAATTCGATATCATTCCAGTAATAATCTCCAGAATTCCGTTCCTGGATACTGCCGCTACAGGCGGGTTTGTACGCACCCGTTGCGATTCCTTCGGATATTAATTGCCGGGCGATGGCAGTGGAAACATAAGTCTTCCCCACATCAGTATCAGTGCCCAGGATCATCAAACCGGGTATATTTAATGGAAAAACGTCCACAATGATTTCCTGATTTCACAAACATCTTGTTTCTTTTATGGAACAACCGTCGGTCCCAGCTTGCGATAGACGGAGATTCGTTTTTATTATACAGAATAGAGAAACGAAGCGACATCAGAAGAGAGGTCTGAAACAGCAAAGTCGCTCACACTCTACGTCACGCTGTAGAGCCTGGTTTCAGGGGAAGCCTGTATCATTTGATTTTCGTTTATTGAGTTCAAATCCACAAATGAAGCGCAAAAGAGGATCATCTGGCGGTGCCAGTCTCGACTCACTACTGGACACTATGACCAATGTGGTAGGGATTCTGGTAATTTTATTAACGGTAACCCAGTTAGGGGTTGGCGAAGCAGTCGAACGTATTAAAGACGCGCTGCCGGACATTACCGATGAAGACATGGATCGTTCCCAGAAACGAGTGGAGGACCTCGATTCACTGCTGAAGTTGGAAAAGGAGCAACTACAGACCGTAAAAAAACTGACCGAACAGAAAAAACCTGTCAATATCGAAGAACAGAAGGCTTTGGCGGAGAAGCTGAAAAAAGAGCTGGAAAAATTAAAAGAGATTCAAATTAATATTGAAGCACTCAAAAAGCAGATTGCCGAGCGTGATAAAAAAGTAAAGTCGATCGAGAAAACAATTGTTGAGAAAGAGACGGAGTTAGCTGACATCAAAGCAAAGCTGGCTAAAACCCCTGACCCAGGTCCGGCTCCAAATGCAAAAATCGTGAATCTACCGAATCCGCGTGATGCTCCGAAAGGTGCAAAGCCGATCGATTATGTTTGTCGTGGCGGTCGAATTTTACATGTCGATATTCCACAACTACAGTCACTGGCTTTGGCAGCAATTGCCAAAAGTCGTTTTGTGACAGCACAAGAACAAGCTGTCGACTGTGAGAAACTTGTGAAGTTGTTTGAAAATCGAAACGTGGGAAATCGGGACTGGAGGATCAAACTCAAACCCGCTGGTGGAGTGCCTTATCTCATTCTGGAGCCACGTAAGGGTCGAGGCGATACTTCAGAACGCCTGAGAAAACCTTCGGCGTTGTTTCGCAAGTCGATTCAAAAAGTGAATCCCAATCTGTTTTATCTGAACTTTCGCGTTTGGTCAGACAGTTATGATACTTACCTGGTTGCGCGACAGTACGCCGACCAGCGGGGCGTTCTCGCGGGGTGGACTGCCCTTGATACCAATTCCGAATTTCGAGTCCCTCTGGGAGGAAATCTCAAGTTGACCTGCGAAGGGTATACTCCTCCTCCAACACCACCGCAACCAGAGGTCCCCGATCTTCCCCCTCCCACTGAACGGAAACTACCAGGCACGAAAATTGATTGAGGCACTTAATCGCAAATCCCTTTTATTTCATAAGGCCTCGCACCTGTTTCCTGTTAAGGACCATTCACGATCTTCACAGGATATAACTCTTGGTGATATCCGAAACGATAAAATTTAATTAACAAACACAAATCAGTGATCAAATTTCTGGTACGATTCAAGTAATTGTAAATCCAAAATCATCGGGCTGAGGTGTTTCCTTTGTTAACAAGGATCTACAAAGCCTTTGATCAGATTTCGTTATTTATTTTCTCTATTTTATTGTTCTAAGCAGCCAAAGACACCTCTCTATTTTAACTAATTGTTACAGAATCTGCTTTGTTTTGATATCGAAGCCATCAATAGTTTTTGATCAATTAGTAACTGGAACGTTTTCTCATGCTTGCCTCAAGGGACGGTCGATTTATTATTGTGTGGCACTGAAATCAGAGCCCTGAAGGAATCACAAAGTTCCTGTCTCAACACGAGGTTGATAAGTCTGTGGTTGTAGAATCCTCTCACCAGTATTCTCTGGAAATCATTAAAGGGAAAACTAATTTTCCCGTCCGCCCTGTTCAAGACAATCGCTTAACGATTGGTGCGGGGTCTTGTTGTGGTCTCCAGTTAGCCGGATCTAATATGCCAATCTTGCATACGGTGATCCAGATCGAACAGGGAAAAGCCCTGATCGAAGCCATTGCTCCTCAACCAAAACTATTACTCAATGGAATTCCAATTCAGACATCACCTCTGTCTGATGGCGATTCCATTAGCATTGGGCCCATCGAATTTGTTTTTCGTGTAGCCCGTCCACAATTATCAATGAGCACTCCCATTGCTAGATTATCTGGTTCGCCACTTGAGACGAGCGCTCATATCACTCCGGACAAAAGAGATCACTCAATGACGAATGAAACTACTCTTAAAAACCTGTCTGCATCTGAGCTTGTTGACTTGATGGAGCAGGACTTCCAATTGATCCAACAATATGAAAATCGAAGAAACCAGGGAGCTGCTGCGTTACTGTCACACGTTCATCAAATGAAAGAAAAACAGGAAGAACAACAGCTTCAGGATCAGGAAGTACTTTCTGAGCAGGAGCAATTGGAGCTGCTGGCTGATCTCGAAGCGATGATGGAAGAATTGACTCAATTTTCCGAAGAGCTGCAGCAACGAGCTGACCAGTTAACCAGCCGTGAAAAACAATACGAGTCTGCTGCCGCTTCGCTATTGGAAACCCAAGAGAAACTCGCCTCACAACTTGACCGAACTTTGGACCATGTAGGATCGATCGAGAAAGACCATAACGATGATGGCGAATCAAAACGTGCGATTGCCTAATTGAATTTTATTGCGATAAGATCCTGTGTGAGTTTGATTGACGAACTCACACAGGATCTTTTTTTATGGCTGATATAAGTTTTGAATCAGATTTTAACAATCTCAGGACGCTTCACGAAATCGAAGTGAAGGTTTTTCGATTGTGACAATCGTATTGGGGACGACGCTTTTCATCAAAGAGACACTGGCCCCAATGACGGCATCCTGGCCGATGATGGTATCGCCTCCCAGAATGGTTGCATTCGCATAAATGACGACTCCCTTTTCGATGGTGGGATGGCGTTTCTGCTCGCGAATAATGCGACCTTCTGAATCCTTGGGAAAACTGACCGCTCCCAACGTAACCCCCTGATAAATTTTCACATGCTCGGCAATTTCGCATGTTTCACCAATCACAACACCGGTACCGTGATCAATAAAGAACGAATGGCCAATAGTAGCACCGGGGTGAATATCAATTCCGGTCTGAGAATGTGCCCACTCCGACAACATACGAGGAATGATGGGAACATCCAATTCGTAAAGCTCGTGTGCAATTCGATAAATGGTAATCGCTTCCAGACCAGGATAGCAAAAGATGATTTCATCGGCACAGGATGCAGCCGGATCACCATCCAGGGCTGCCTGCACATCAGTTGAAAGAGCCCGCCTGATTTCAGGAATGGTCTCCAGAAACAGCATCGTTTTCTTTTGTCCTTCTGCTTCGAAATCAATACTGGGCAGCTTTTCGCAATCAGCGCCATGTGTTTGAACATACTGGTGTCTTAAGGCACGCCCAATCTGCGTTGTCAGAATATCGTGCAGAGAATCAACGATATTTCCCACATGGTAGACCACATTTCCCATATGCAGATTTTGACGACGGCGATAACCTGGAAAGATCAATTCCTTCAGTTCCTGAGCAGCTTCGATTACTGCGTCCTGACTCGGAAGTGGGCAGTGTCCTAAATGATGAATTCTGTCCAGTTCGTGATAGGTCTCCACGATTCGGTCGGTAATTTCAGGAAGTCGCTCTTTTTGCTGAAAATCCGTAGCCATGAGAATTTTCTCGCTCGTCAGTTTGGGTCTAATTGAATTTTAAAACTGATTTCAGTCCCCATTGAATGAGGACACATTTCATCAGTAAATGTTCTTTAAATTGCCTTAATTTACAGACATCTCTCCTAGATTCTATGCATGCCGACAAAAGAACGACAAGTAGATAAGTGGAAAAATCCCCTATAGTCACAAATCGGCGTCCTTATGACAGGAAATTGAGCAATTCTCACATCCGATTGATTCGGCTCAAATAATACGCCACTTACAAGTCGCAAAGTCGACGCGTTTTGATCATCGATAGATTCACGCAAGTAAAGCAGATTCTTCGTTTTCGTACCCTAAGTGATGAACTATCAATGTGATATGTACCTTTTTTTCTAGTAATTTACCCAGTCCGAAATCATTCAATCTATTCAATCCCTCACTACGGAACGGTCGATAAACAAACTAACAAGGAGCCCCCAATATCTTCGTGTCAAAACTATTGATGTGACGAGTTATCTCCAGGCAGGAAACCATTGTGAACCATTCCACCAGATTACTCCGCTGGCTTGCACCCTCAATTCGTGAGGAACGTGAAGAATGGAAGACGCTTCGTTTGAAATCAGAGCCAGCAGAAGTGATTGACTCTGACGACACACAGTTCCAAAAGCTCAGCAGTGCGTACCGGGAACTGCACCAGCAAAATCTGGAACTCACCATTCCCAAACCACAACACACGCTCATTCAGTTACAAAATCGCGTGCAAGTGATTCTCGAGCGTTGTCGGCTTTACCTGGGTTCTGAACCGACCCATTCACTTTGCCACACACAACTGCCCATTCTAGAACGAATTCTTAACTCTGTTCGAGAAGAGCAGCAATACATCAGACAACAATTACTGCTGAGTCAAACGGCTCTACATTATGTGAGCCAGTTGAAAGAGTCCACACTAGAGATCTGGACAAAGCCATTTTGCAGCCCGAACTACCTGTTGAATCTGTTGAGAAAAATTAAAAACGATGATGTGCATTTGACTTCCCCGGGTGAGTTTCTATTTCTTTCAATCGAAGATTTTCTGGCTGTTGCTCAACAACAGTCCTCCGATGAAGATATGCCCGTTTACGCAAGGGGCCTGGAAACCGCGCGGTTGATTTACTTCGTCAGCAGGCAACATGAGGACTGGCAAAAAAATGTTGACTTTCTGATGCTGGCCGGTTTATTGCACGATTTTGGCTGGTTGATGTTGAAAAATCAGAATCCTGATAAAGATGTTTCTCAAAGCAGGCTGTTACATGATGAACGGGGGGAACATCCAGTCCTGGGAGCGGCATTGCTCGGAGGATTGCGTGGATTTCCAGGAGACTCATATCTACCTGAAGTGATCTCTCAACATCATGAACGGCTTGATGGCACTGGTTATCCGCGCAGGTTACACACCTATGCCTTAAACGAACATTCGCAACGTATGGCAGTGGTTTGTCGCTATCTGGAGTTGAAAAACAACCGGCGGGAGTTGACGGCAGACGGTATTCGATCTTACGACATGGAAGAGGTAGCATTTGCAGCAGCATTGCAGCTTTATCGGGAAGCGAAACGTGGCGAATGGGATCAACGGGCCGTCGACCAAACTCTATCAGCTCTTGACACAAATCTGCCAGAAGAGTTGAGAGAAACCGACCAGAAGAATGATCTGTTTTCCCTCAAGCGTTTTCAACACTATCGCCAGGACGCATCACACACGCAGCCAATGAAACCTCATATTCATTCCAGTTCAAAGCATGAATCAGTCAAACAGGCTTTAGAGAACCAACAAGAGTCATGACGCAAAAAAAACATTCTCAAAGCGAAATGACTCTAACCGTTGATAGTTATTGGTTAGAGGCCAGGCAGCCACTTGTCTGTCTGGTATTTCTTGCGCCGTTGTTGGTGATCTATGAATTGGGGGTGATCTCCATGGGCGGGAACCAACCGGAATTGATTCGCAACGGTGCCGACTATTGGATGCGAAGCTGGCTCTCTCAACTGGGGTTCACACATACCTTTTTACTGCCTTGCCTGATTGTGAGCACACTGCTGATTTGGCACATCTGTTGTAAAAACCCCTGGAAAATTTCTGCAGAAACTTTGATGGGGATGTTTGCGGAAAGCCTGCTGTTCGCTTTCTGTCTCATCATATTGGGGCAGGTACAGGATTTGGCTTTTCAGCAATTACCCGAGCCAACGATGATGTTCATCGAACGAGAATCTGCTTCGCGCGTCGTCAGTTTTGTTGGTGCAGGCGTTTATGAGGAAGTGATGTTTCGTCTCTTATTGCTGCCTCTCTGTTATCTGCTCTTCAGAGGTATGATGCTGAAAGTACGCTGGTCTGCAGTCCTGGCGATCGTTACGACTAGCCTTATCTTTTCATTGGCACATTATATTGGTGCTACCGGAGATCAGTTTTCCGTCTTCAGCTTCACTTTTCGGACTCTGGCTGGTCTCTTTTTTGCCGGTCTCTTTTTTCTCCGCGGATTTGGTATCACCGTCGGCGCGCATGCAACGTACGATATTATCGTCGGTGTGATGCTGGTCAGTGGGCCCTGACAGACCAATTTGAATTGGTACCTTGTCGACTACCAGAGCGAATAGTAACCACGACGACCATAGCCGGTGTTATAGCCGTATTGAAATATCAGGCTGCCGTACAAGGTTGGTCGATAAGGCCAGATGCCACAATAGGGTCCGTAGTAACCTCCAAAGTAGCCTCCCCAGTAAGGTCTGTAACTTCCCCATAGCGGAGTATAAGTGCCCCAATAAGGTGCATACGAACCGGTATATCCATATGGTGAACAGTAACACGAAGAATACGAATTCCAGGCGTTGCATGTCCGCCAGGGATAAAATGTGTTGTAACCAAAATACGAATATCTGGGGTAACCGTTGAAACGGTAGTAAGCGGGCCGGTAATAACGATAGCTGGCGACTGCCGCGTAGGGACGATAACGGTTGTAATATCGTCGAGCCCCAAAGCCGTAATAGCTTGAACGGGGATAATAAGAATAGTTTCGTGCATAGCGATTTGAGTAACCATAGTATGCCGAACGATTGCCATATCGATACCGATAGTAGGCAGAAGGAGAATAAGGAGTTCGATATCGGGAAACAGAGTAGGGATGCGCGGCCGATGAGACATTGGTATTAATGCTCGTCAATGCACTCAGAAAGAAAGAGAACAGTATTATAGATCGTAAAGAATACACTTGACCGCCCTATCACGTTACCGGTTTCCCGTCATCCATGACGCTGATCAATGAGATCCTCATAAAACAACTTGAGGATACGGCTATGCAGCCTGTATTTCGCTCAATTATATACGCTCCAGGAACCATTTGGAACAATTAATTTCAATAATCGTATGCTCAGATCTGACGGGAAACAGCCTTAAAATTCAAACAAAGACTGTGTTTTCACAACCGCTAATTCTTCGGGAAACGTGTGAAATGCATGAATCAGCAGGCTTGTCTGGTTCGCTTCAAAATCAACGATACTTAGAGCCCCGGGAGTGATACGGCTTTCTGAGACAAAATGATAAGCCAGATCGGCCTTTTGGGAATCCATCATATATTCTTCATGCAGATTATTAAAAATCACATAATCAAGCTCTTCTAACTGGTAGCTGACCTGATAATAGAGCCCCGATTCCAATTGTGCAGATTCAGAACGACAGCCACGAACGGGCTTTTCCAGCACTCGTTTCTGGCTGGGAAGGGGATTCTGAAACGAAGTCAGAATCTCACAAACGGTTTTTTCTTTGTGCTGAATACTGGCAATATGCCCCGTTTCACAGATCTTCAATACAGCAGAATAATTCTTCTGATGCACCTCCGCCGAAGTGCAAGTGGTGTAAAGCTCGGGATGTATAGAACGCCCAATCAAGCGAAAGATCAAATCATTTACTTTCGGTCTGGCAGATCGGACACTCATTCTGATGGATCCAAATAAAGATGAAAGAGATGATTAAATAACTACTTAAAGATTCATTAACAGAAGTGATTCTCATTAGAATTCATCCCATGTTTTTGAATCACGATTTAATTCTAAGCGATTGGGAGAGCAATTCCAAACAACGTTCGGCAAGATTTTCAAACTCCTGCTCTATTTTATAGAACCCCCATATTTAGATTGACTTTGGGGGGCACGGTACTCTGGAAATTAATCAAATTTTATCAATACGACCTTGACTCAATTACAAATGTAATTAAACTTCCACAATTACAGTTGTAATTGAATGGAGAAACGATGACAGAACGACCCGCACTATCCAAAGGCGAAATCGAAGTCGCCCGTGCACTCTGGGAACTGAAACACGGCACAGTACGTGAGGTGTTTGAATCGTTTCCAGAATCGCGAGGCATTGATTTCACAACCGTCCAGACGTACTTAAGAAGACTGGAGCAAAAGGGGTATGTCAATGTGAAGCTCGAAGGCCGAACTCGTGTTTATTCACCTCGTGTGAAACCACGTACTGTCATTCGTGAAACTGTGGATGATCTGGTTGACCGCCTCTTCGCAGGAGAAACTTTCCCTTTAATGCAACATTTAATCGAAGATCGAAACGTCAGCCAGGAAGATTTAGATGCGTTAAAGACTTTGCTTGATCAATTGACGGAGGAACGAAATGAATCTGAGTGAATCAACGTTCGTCCAAATTATCTGGCAGCAGTTCTGGCAATGCTCGTTGTTAGTGTTTGCCGTCTTTCTGATCTGTAAATTTATCAAATTCCGGCAATCACATCTGACTTTTATATTGTGGTTAATTGTCTTACTGAAATTTATGACGCCTCCCCTATGGAGCAGTTCCAGTGGTCTATTTTGCTGGGTGCAGGGAATTCAGAGACCAGGAGCACACCAAGCTCTCACAAATCAAGACCAGCACGCGCTCACTCTGACGGAATCGATTCGACAACTCATTGGCGATGATGTGCAGAAGCTGCCGGATGTAGAGGCAACAGCACCGGCCGTTCAAATTACCGTTCATGATGGATCTCAGAAAAAGAATCCCTTATCGGACATTGAGAATTCTGCTTTGAAACCTGATACCACACTCACTCAACAAGAATGGTATTCAGCGCGCCCATTTTTCTGGTATAGCGGATTTGTTCTCTGGGGCTTGATCGCAGCCAGCATTGTGGCTGTGATGGTGATCCGTTACTGGCAATGTCGGCAAATATTGCGCACTTCGAGTATGGTTCATGATCCAGAACTGGATCAATTACTGTCGCGTCTAAGTGTGGAATTACGAGTCAAACGAAGAGTCAGGCTGTTAATCACTAAAAGCCGCATCGGACCGGCAGTGATTGGATTATTTCGCCCCACGATCATTTTGCCTCAAGCGATTGTCGATTCTCGTTCAAAGAAAGAACTGGAACCTATTTTGGCGCATGAGTTGATTCATATTCGACGGGGTGACTTATGGGTTGGTTTGTTGCAACTGACAGCCTCGATTGTGTGGTGGTTTCATCCGCTGGTCTGGTTTACGGGACGGCGTTTGAAGCTTGAAGTTGAGCAGTGTTGTGATGAAGAAGTTCTGGCAGAGCTAGATTGTGAGCCCGGCTTGTATGCAAAATGTTTGCTGGAAGTGCTGGAGTTAAAACATACATTGAAATCAGTTCCTGTGGTGCCGGGCGTGCGTCCGGTGGAAATTACCTCAAAACGTTTGGAGCGAATTATGAAATTGGGACAAGGATGTCAAAAGCAAACACCCTGGTGGTGCTGGATGGTTTTAATCGTTTTATCAGCAACGGTATTGCCTGGTGCGGCTTTTGTGGTTTCTGCAGCGGACCAACAAGCTGAAAAAGCGACGAAGAGTACTAATGCCGACCTGTTGATTATTCAAAACAAAAGTAAGGAGAAGGAGACGAGTTCACCGAATCAAACCAGGACACAACATCAAGATAAAAATATCTCAAGTTCGCCTTCCTCTTCGGTTCTCAAATTCTTATACGCAACAGAAGAATTACAAAATCCAAAAGCGCAAACCGTACGTGTTTATTCTATCAAAGAGCTAATGGAAAAAGGCTACAAAGATGTAGGTGAATCACGCGCAAAAGCCGAATTGATCGAAAAAGTCCGTTCGTTCGTGAACAAGCAGAAAAGAAAAGAGGAAATCTTACCCCAACCGAACACTCAACTCGCGAATCCATTAATGAAGAAAGCAGCTGGCTCCCATTTTGCGGGAAGATTATTCATCAAGGATGATCATTTCATTGTTTTGAGTGAAGATCCAGGTGTTCACAAACATGCAGCGCAAGCGATACAAGAGCTATCTGAGTCTGTTTTCACAAAGCTACAGATCATAACGAAAATCAAAGTCATATCCGTTCCACAAACATTAATCTCAAAAATCAGTGATCGACGGAAAGAAGTCAAAGTCATTGAAGTCAACAAATTTGGCCCCATGCGTGGAGCAACGAAAACGAATGATCCATTTTCGGACAGTTCAGAGATTGAAAACAAAGCCATCACATTTGAAACTCTGGTTGCCAATCGTAGTCAATCACTGATCTATGAATTACTGGATACAAAGCGTGCTAAAGAAATCCAAAAAATGATACAAGCCACAGAAAGCACGCTTCTATCCTCTCCTGTCATCACGATGATGAATGGTCAAACAGCGAGCATCGCCCAAAAAGAGAAACCGGTTTTTGAAAATCAGTTTGCAGGCGCCGGACAACGTTTTCAATTAAACAACTATGGTTTCAATCTTAACGCACGACCAATGTTCCCAGAAAAAGGTGGGAATCAAAAAACAGGTAGACTCGAATACGAAATCACATTCTCAAAAAACAAAGGTGTGGTGAAACAGAACACCATTGATTTGAATTCGAAACAACGGAAGGTCGTTGAACTTCCGATGATAAACGAATTTCGGTTTGCAGATTCAACACAGATTCAATTAGGAGAGACGCTATTAGTAGGTGGTTTTAAAATGGATCAGAACGCAAAAAAGCCGCAAGTGCTTTTATTGATGATCCAGTTAGAAAAGGTCAAACCAGTCACGGATCTTCTCATGTTTGGTATCGGTGTCAACAGCGATGTCGGTGTCATAGGGCATATTATTATTGATGAGTCTAATTTCGAGGACAATTTAATCACGAAAACCTATCCGGTTGCTGATCTGGTAGTTCCCTTACCGCGTAAAATCGTCACCTCTCAGAAGCTTACTCCAACGATGCTACCGCCTGTCAAGCCTCGTTTTGAACCATTGATTGAACTGATCAAGAAAAACGTCACTCCTGAAAATTGGAGAAATGAAAAAAAGCAAACGGGCTCGATCATGGCATATAAAGAAACACTTTCTCTGGTTGTCCGACACACGAGAGAAGCCCACGACCAAATTACTGAGTTATTGCAAAAATTGAGAGCCTTTCAAGATCTGATGATCTATCTCGATTTTCAACTGGTCCAAACTGATCATTTACAGAAATGGTTTAAAGAGTGGGAACGATCTGAAGTCCGGGCTCTGCAAGACCTTTTAAAACAATTGAAAGCTCGAAATTTAAAAGAAGGAATCCTACTTGATCTACAACATGCTGACTTAATGAAACAAATGGCACAACGGACTGAACACCTCAATATTCTGCAAGCCCCGAAACTCTCACTTTTCAATGGGCAGTCAATAGAATTCGATCTCAAAACGACTCTTGAATCTCAAAAAAACTCACCGTTTCGAATTCAGTTACGAACCGAGCTACCGGAAAAACAAACGCTGCGACTCTCGATGGCCATCAATGCCAATGATGCGTTGGATGTTTTATCCAACCTGAAAAGCATGGCCATTCCCAACGGGAAATCTGTATTGATTGACATCACGGACCAAGTTAGTGGCAGGGAACCTGCATTTCTGCCGTTCCAGTTTTCTAACCAAAATCAGCCGGAGCCAAAAAAACATAAACGGTATTTCCTTCTGATTAGCCCCTCTGTCATGAACCTATCCGAATCGGAAGAGACGCTTAATCTAGAACCACCCGGACGTTAAACAGTAAATGTTGACCATCGGGTGTGAAACTGACGTCACCGTTGATGTTTCCATCGACTTTGATTTCGAGTGGTTCGGGTGCTTTGTCCTCTGCGGGATTAAATTTGAGTAGTTTGCGTGGTGATGTGGGAGAACCAAATACAATCATATCTCCCTGGGGATGCCAGGCCATGTCTTGATATGGGGAAACTTTGCTTTTAAAGTGCACTTTTAATCCTTCTTGCATTCCCGCGACATTCACTGTAGCGACCTCATAAGTTTTATCCGCTTTTCGTCCTAGAAAACAAACCCAGTTACTATCGGGAGACCATGCCATATTCCAGTAAATCATGGAATAGGGGCTTTCCCCTTCGGGAAACACATCGCTCTTTGTTTCTTCGATTAAATCATAGATTCGAAGATTTGATTTTCCTGATTTGTACACACGATAAGCAATTTTTTTGCCGTCAGGTGACCACTGTGCCCCCCAACCACCTGTTTCAATCATTTTACGGTTAGAACCATCGGCGTTCATGATGGCGACGCCTGAGGGAGACTGCTGAGAAAATGCGATTCGATTCCCTCCCGGAGACCAACTCGGCATCGCCCCCGGGCCAAGAACTTTAAAGTCACTCCCATCCGAGTTGACGACCATAATCTGCACGTTCGAAAAGCTTTCGCCCTCCTGAGACTTCCAGCCGTCAAAGGCCAATTTTTGCCCATCCGCAGAGAAGGTGGGAGAGCCGGTGTTATAGTAATCTTCTGCGACATAAAAAACCTTGGGCTCTGCACCTTCTGGAGTCGCTGAATAAAACCGGGTCCGTTTCACTACTGGCTCTTCATCTGCTACTACCTGCGGATGATCAAAACACTGAAGTACAACACAGGCCATGCAATAGAAACAGAAAACCACAACAGATCTCATGGCAAGTCCTCATTCTCACGTTGTTAGAAACAGACACCCCGTGTTTTGTTGTTATAGCATCTTGAAAATAGGGTTGAAAGAAAAACCTTCGGAACGTCACCCGTTAAAAGTAAATTCCAGATTTCACCTGGCAATAGAAAAAGAGATTAAATTTAGATTACAAGATCAAGTTACGAACTAAATAGCAAATTTAAATAGTTTCAGATAAACCGCGTAGATCGCCTTGAGGTCTGAATCTGATCAAAGTAGCCTGATGAAAGAAGGGCTTTCGTGAGTTTAAGAATGCCCACTTATTTTTAAATGCAGGAGCAACTCAATGAAGAATTCCAGTTTTGTCAATCGCGAACTGATCTACACAACATTTATTGTGCTGGTCGTCAGTGGTTTGGCAGCATGGGCCGCCAGTAGCAAAACTGTTCCCGAAGCCGAATTTGCAAAGTCAACCGTCGACTTCGGAATTGTGGTGAGCGACCTCGACAAGTCGCTTAACTTTTACAAGAACGCACTCGGGTTAAAAGAGCGAGAGCCATTTAAGGTCACAGCAGAGATGGGCGGCGATTCAGGACTTTCTGACAACCTGCCATTCAAGGTTTATCCACTAGTACTTGAGAATGACAGTACGGCGACTAATGTGAAGCTCATGCAGTTCAAAGGAACTCCTTCGAAGAAGACCGATAATTCTTTTATCCATTCTTCCTTAGGCGTGAGCTACCTGACAATCTATGTCAAAGACACCACAGCGGCATTAGAACGGGCCAAAGCCTATGGAGTAAAGCCCATCGCTAAAGGCCCGCTTGAACTACCCGCTGGATTTCCCAAAGGCATTTATCTGACACTCTTGCGTGATCCGGATGGAAATTTGATCGAACTTGTCGGTCCGAAGAAGTAAACAGAAAACAATTTTTACATCGAAGTTGACTCATGATGACACTCGCTGAGTGTCATCATTTTTTTGTATTCATGCCATACTTCTTCATTTTGTTATAGAGAGTCACACGGCTGATTCCCAAGGTCTTGGCGGTATTAGTGCGGCTGTAATTGTTTTTAAAGAGTGCTTGCTCGATCAACTCTTTTTCTGTAACTGCCACCTGATCCCCTAACCGATCTGAATCATTTTGTTTATGACTGATGACCACAGAAGGATCATTGGTAGGTCCAATTTGTCCCATCAGAATATGGGAAGGCAGATTCTCTTTTCGTAATATACCTTCACGGCAGTAAATAACCGCTCTGCGAATCACGTTCTCCAGTTCTCGAACATTGCCAGGCCAAGGATAGGCGTGTAAGGCTTCCATGAATTCATCATCGATTCGATCAATCACAATATTATGCTTGGTTGCCATGTCTCGTACAAAACCATGGGCAAGTGTCACAATGTCAGCCTTGCGGCGTCTTAAAGGAAGGACATCAAACTTTAACATGTTCAATCGGTAATAAAGATCCGGGCGAAACTTACCTTGTTCGACCAGTGGTTGAAGATCCATGTTACTTGCAACCACAAGCCGTGCCTTATTGATATGTGTTTTGTTTGACCCAATCGGCTCGAACTCGCCTGTTTCGATCACACGTAACAGCTTGACCTGTTGTTCTGGTCCCAAGACGTCAATTTCATCAAGCAGAATCGTTCCGCGTCCTGCAGCAAGAAATTTTCCGTCTTTGTCCGCGTGAGCACTAGTAAACGCCCCCCGTACATGACCAAACAATTCACTTTCGATCAAATCATTGGGCAGCGCACCGCAGGCCACGTTCAAAAAGGGCTCATTCCGCCGTGGAGAAACTTCATGAACCAGACGAGAAAGATGAGTTTTACCCGCCCCGGTTTCGCCTATCAGTAACACAGTCACATCATGTTGTGCTGCAATCTCCAGTTCATTCAGCATGATTTTCATTTCATGTGAATTCGTTTCGAACTGACCAGAGATGCCATCCTGGAGAGCCGGATTCGTCATCTCATGTGAAACCTGTGAACTGGTAACATCATGCATAGAATTCTGTGCAAAAGAGTCATGAGAAGGCATTTTTCTCTCTGAATTCCCTCCATGCAGGGAATTCATTGTGACAGACTCAGATGCAACGACTTCTTCTTCCGGACTCAGACAGGAATCAATCTCTAACAATAATTCCGCTTCACTGGCAAAACCTTTGATATGTTGAATATTGGTGCAGGCTGCTCGTCGCTCCAGAATTTCAGGACACTCTTCTTCCGTCAGCATGATGATTTCAGCTTCGGGAACCATTTTCTGGATCATCTCCAGGCTTTGATCTTCCTGATGCCCCCCAGAGGCGAGGAACCGCAAGTCGACTAAGATAAATTCGATCGCCTGTTCGCGGCAGTGACCATTACAGTCTTCTAACGAACTACAGATGACTAAATGGAACGCTTTCTTGAAATGGGACAGTATTTGTTGTTGAAGAGTTGAGTCTTGTGTCACCAGAATCAATGTGGGAAGTTCCATAATGGCTCTCTCTAATTCAATATTCAAAGTGGGTTCAGTCAATGGAGGCGTGTGTCTTCAGTCATGTCATCAAGAAAGTCTGTATCGTGGTCTCGCTTGACGAAGTGCTTCTGTTTTTAAACAAATTGAGTGCCAACACGTTAAGGAAACATGACGAACAACTTCTAAGTCTTTTCATTCGAATGTTTTACGAAAGAGTCATTTTTTTCGAGCACTAGGATTCAGATGAAAACGATGTGGTAAAAAAACATCATACGTGGCCCCTGTTGAAAAAAATCAACGTCGTTCCGTCACTTCATTTGATGATTCGTTAAGATGCCTGCATACTCCGTAAAAATCTAAGAGTGTATGCTATTGGATGAAGATTTCAGGATTGTTAAACTTAATAAACAGACAAACCTGAGAGGGAATTTTGAATCGAGAGGAAAGTAAAGTGGCAACCTTTGCAGTAATACTAGCAGCAGCCGGCAAAAGCACGCGGTTTCAATCGAAGGGGGCTGAGATTCTCGGTACGGGACCTCAAAAGAAACCGTTTATGGATCTGAAAGGTCGCGCTGTCTGGACCCGTTCGGCTGAGATCTTCTCGAATCGAGAAGATGTTAAGCAGTTGATCATCACGGTCGCTGAAGAAGATATCGAGTGGTTCAAACAAAAGTTTCGTCCCAATTTGGCGTTCATGGATATTGAAATCGTACCTGGTGGTAAGGAGCGTGCTGACTCCGTGCAGAATGCATTGGCGCGTGTTAAAACAGACATCGATTATGTTGCAATCCATGATGCAGCACGCCCCTTAATTACTGATAAGTGGGTCAGTGAACTCTTTACAGCCGTTGAAAATTCGGATGCCGTCATTCCCGCCATCCGAATTTCCAGCACTTTGAAGCGGGTGGGAAAGGATCGACGAATTCAAGAGACGGTCGACCGCACCGATCTCTGGGCGGCTCAAACACCGCAAGTTTTCAAGCGTCAGCTGTTATTAGACGCCTATGCCCAAGCGGGAGAGATGCAACCGACAGATGAAGCCCAACTCATCGAAAACATGGGGCACTCGGTGACGATTGTCGAAGGCTCCCCCCTCAATCAAAAAATTACTACGGCTGCTGATTTCCGGATGGCCGAAGCGCTTTTAAATGCGTTACCAAAACCGAAGGGGATCCGGGCGTTACACCCCTTTGCCGATGAAGAACCTCGGGGAATTTTGTAATCACCATCGTGAAAAGTAATGATCGCCGCCAGCGAAATGCCGATCATTGCGCGAGTATTCACTCAAAAAAACAGGCAAATCTCTACTAATCGCTCACTTTGGTAAGCAGTCTGAAATTGGGGCCGATGATATGCCCTGCCCTGACTACGCAATTTTACCCAGCGCGGGTCATCTGATTTTTTTGTACCGAAATCGAATCATTGCATGTTTTTTTATTGGATACGTTGTTGCAATGGGATACGGTGATTGAAAATACGACACGTTATTCTAAAGCATATCTGCTTTTCCGGACAAAACATTCTTTTCAGAGAAAAAGGACGCGCCCATGAATTCCCCCTCCGATGCAGCGGATACTCCTGAATCCGAAGCTGCCCCAAAAGCAAAAAAACAAATCAGCGCGAAACGTCGTCTCATTTCCTGGGCATTTATTGGGGTTTTGCTTGTCGTGGTTTTGATTGAATGGCGTGCCAAGTCCTCACAGGCGGGGACGTTCAAAAATATGCAGTCAGCAATGGACAAAGCGGGTGATGTGGGAGAATTTCCTTTTGCAGAATTAGAATCGATCAAGCAGGGATCTCCGTCTGAAGAAATCGATGAATCGGGAGCACTCTTACGCTTACATCATTATCGTTGGAATGGTCTTTTCAAAGTATATCATCTGCGTTTACTTGTAGATAAGGATGAAAAGGTGATCGCCTTTGATGGACTGGCAGGAGGCGAACCCGTAGGCGGCATCCCCCGAATCTCTAAAGAGAGAATGGAAAATTTTCTTAAAAAAGAAAAAGCAGCAAATGGCGGAACCCCAGTTGAAACGGAAAGTGTTGAAGTCGTTGAGGAAGCGCCTGCTGAGACAAAAAAGCAATAGTTGATGTCTATCTTTAGAATGATTGAAATTCAACGGCTATTAAAAAAGCCCGGAATCAAACCAGATCCCGGGCTTTCGTTTATTCTGATAAGATGATTACTCGTCCGTCACACAACCTTCGGAAGCGGACTTCACATTTTTGATATATTTATAGAGTGTACCCCGGGTGTATTTGAAGGGAGGCGCCGTCCATGCCTGGCGACGCTCTTCCAATTCCGCATCGGTAAGATCCACATTCAGTAAATTATTTTCCGCATCAATGGTGATCTTATCACCCGTTTTGACGAGGGCAATCGGCCCCCCTTCCTGTGCTTCCGGCGTGATGTGACCCACTATGAATCCATGTGAACCGCCTGAAAAACGGCCGTCGGTTAATAAAGCGACGTCTTTCCCCAGACCGGCGCCCATAATGGCAGAAGTCGGCGTTAACATCTCAGGCATGCCCGGCCCCCCTTTGGGACCTTCGTAGCGAATGACGATGACATCGCCTTTTTGAATTTTGTTTTCTTCCAATGCTTTCAGCATGTCTTCTTCAGAATCGAAAACATTCGCAGTCCCTTCAAAGACCAGACCTTCTTTTCCAGTGATCTTAGCAACCGCGCCAGTGGGAGCGAGATTTCCCTTCAAAATCTGGAGATGGCCCGACGGTTTGATAGGATTTTCTAACGTATGGATAATATCCTGTCCCTCTTTCAAACCAGGTAGTTCTGCCAGGTTTTCGGCTAGTGTTTTACCAGTGACAGTCATGCAGTCCCCGTTGATCATGCCTTTTTCTAACAGATATTTCATGACAGCAGGCGTACCACCGATTTCCTGCAAGTCGGCCATGACATACTTACCACTTGGTTTAAAGTCGGCTAATAAGGGAGTGCGATCACTGACTGACTGAATATCATCAATTGTTAATTCCACATCGACAGAACGAGCAATCGCCAGCATGTGCAACACGGCATTCGTAGACCCCCCCAACGCAACGATGAGCACCAATGCATTTTCAAATGCATCGCGTGTCATAATATCGCGCGGTTTTAAATCGAGTTCCAGTAGTGTTCTGATGGCAGCACCGGCTCGAACACATTCGTCTAATTTGTCGGGATGTTCTGCGGGAATCGAAGAACTGTAAGGAAGTGACATTCCCAGAGCTTCAATCGCAGATGACATCGTGTTTGCCGTATACATCCCGCCGCAGGCACCCGCGCCAGGACAACTTTTCTGTACAATCTGCTTGCGCGTGTCATCAGTGATCGTACCGGCCAGATATTCGCCATAGGATTGGAAGGCAGAAACAATATCCAACTTTTCATTGTTCAAACAACCAGGAGCAATCGTTCCACCATAAACCATGATTGAAGGACGATTGAAGCGTCCCATGGCAATGATACAACCGGGCATGTTTTTGTCACAGCCGGGGAGTGATATGTTCGCATCATACCATTGGGCGCACGTCACAGTCTCAATGCTGTCGGCAATTAAATCACGCGATTGCAGCGAATACGACATGCCGTCGGTGCCCATGGAAATGCCATCGCTGACACCAATTGTGTTGAACCGGAGCCCTACCAGGTCTGCGGCTTCGACTCCTTCTTTCACTTTGGCGGCCAGTTTATTGAGATGCATGTTGCAGGAATTTCCTTCGTACCAGACACTGGAAATTCCGACTTGCGCTTTATTCATATCTGCTTCGCTCATGCCGGTGGCATACAACATGGCTTGAGAGGCCCCTTGAGAACGGGGCTGAGTGATACGAGAACTATATCGGTTTAAAATGGGCTGGGAATCGGATGACATCGACGTTCTTCCTCTATTATGTTTACGTTTGTAGTCTTACGTGATTGAGAAATTGATGATTGACCGCTCTGATTCAGATTCGGCATTAATCGTTTCAAGCAGGTTATTCCAACAGGAGCTTCACTCTATGCGCCACACGTTCGACACGTGGCATGACCTGTGGTTGATAAATTTCCTGATATGCTTTTTCTTCGCGGTGATTTTTCCAGGCCTGTTCGTCCTCCCAATGTTCTACGAGTACGAAGGTGGCTGGTTCTTCAGAGTAATAGACATCAAACCGCAGGCAACCCGGCTCGGTACGGGATAAACGACAGGCTTCAGTAAGCAACCCCTGAATCTCTTCAGCATCAGAGGCTTCCTTCACTGTAAGAATGACATTGAGACAAAACATGGTCGTTCTCTGGATTTCAATAAGGATTAAGTTCAATTGGGACAAAATGAGAAGCCCGGTTTGTGACTCCCACTTGTTCTAATACAGTAACACTCCGCCAGCAGAAGTGACAGTAAAGCAGGATTCTTAAACGTAAGGGAACGGTAATTCTCTCGAATCTGCCGAGGATACTGGTTGGGCTAAACTATTCATAAGAACATATTTTGCAGCCAGTATCAGCAATGGAAAGCAGGACGTTTTATAACACACAATGTGAGAGAGTTTATCGATATCGTAAAATGCACGGTTTACTCGTCAAAAAGAGAGCCAAAATCCTCAAATACAGTCCACACTTGGATGACGGGCCACTTTTCACCTGTTATCATTTAGACCATGCAAAGAGGCGAATAGATGACAGAATCCTGATGTATGCTGTGATTATATGCCTCTTTTGATTTACAAAAAAGGGAGTGTCAGTTGAGTAAAGCAGAAACAGTGGATTGGTTGGATTGGAAGAGACTTCCGTTGTTAACACGCTACGACTCGGAAGCGTCGTTGATCCAAATGTGTGATCGACTACTTGAAGAAGCAGCTCAACAGGCGGACGCAAGTCACTACATCCAGCAATTTCTACCTCAGTTGGCAACAGAATTATCCTGCCAGTGGTGTACCCTGATTGAACGAACTCCGGAATGGGAAACGCGATTCGAATTTGGTCGGAATACCGCAGGAGGCTTTCCCGCTGCTCTGTGTAATGAAGCATTGGACCGCGGAGCAGGCGGCTTATGTGCAGATGAAAAACGCGACGACTGGTCATTTCTGGCAGCGCCTCTCGGAGATCTATGCCCGGGAACCATTCTCTTAGTCGGTGGTCGCGACTTAACGGCTGATTCGCTCAGTAATGTGATCGTTGTCGCGCGGGTATTAGGTTATGCACTCTCGATCGTCGAGAAGCGGGAAAAGAATCTGAGACGCATCAGTCGATTAGAGACCACATTACATATTGCTTCCAGCTTTTCCTCAGCACGTGAAACTCAACCGTTATTAGAGCTGATTGCCAAAGAAGCCACACGACTCCTTGAATGTGAGAGATCGAGTATTTTCATCTGGGATCAGGAACACAAACAGGTTGTCGCATGCCCCGCATTGGGAGTGGAAGGAAATACGCTCCGTTTGCCTGATGATGTCGGGATCGTCGGAGATGTAATTCGCACTGGTAAGACCATTCGCGTCGATGATGCCTACAACGATTCGCGGTTCGACCCCAGTGTCGATAAGTCAAGTGGCTTTCGAACACATAACCTGTTGTGTGTTCCCCTGCGAAATAACGTCGGTGAAATGATCGGCGCGTTCGAAGTCATGAACAAAGAAAAAGGGAAGGCAGACTTTAATGACGATGATGCCCAAAGCCTCGAAGAACTGGGGGTGCAGGCCGCGACAGCGCTTGAAAACACACGCGAACTCGAACAGCTTTCCCGTAGTCGTGATCAACTGACCGAACAAGTCAAACAAAAAGTGCAAGTGATTGGCAAAAGTTCTGCGATCACGGCTCTGCGATCAACCATTGAACGCCTGGCGGGTACGGACTTGCCGGTTTTGATTCTGGGTGAGAGTGGTACGGGAAAAGAAGTCGTCAGCCAATCGTTGCACTATCAGGGACCGCGGGCCAATACTCCTTTCGTTGCGGTAAACTGTGCGGCATTAACAGAAACCTTGCTCGAAAGCGAATTGTTCGGACACGAAAAAGGGGCCTTCACCGATGCCCACGAAACCCGTGCCGGCAAATTTGAACTTGCAGAAGGAGGCACACTCTTCCTCGATGAAATTGGGGACATGAGTCTGGGCGGACAGGCAAAACTGTTACGCGTGCTTGAACAGAAAGTGATTACCCGTGTGGGAGGCTCGGAAACGATTCCCATCAACGTGCGTGTAGTGGCGGCAACAAATGCGAAGCTGGCTGACGCGGTTCATGATAAAAAATTTCGTGAAGACCTTTATTATCGTTTGAGTGTTGTCACGCTCGATCTGCCTCCCTTAAGAGAGCGTCCCGAAGATGTGATCTTATTAGCAGAATTCTTTCTTGCTCAGTTTTGCGAACAAGCCAACCGACGGGTGCTCAAGTTCTCAGCTGAAGCTAAAAAACGCCTGCAGGCACATCTCTGGCCCGGTAATGTGCGCGAGCTTCGTAATTTAATGGAGCGGGTCGCGTTCCTGTGTGCCAGTGATCGTGTGGAGGTAGAAGACCTGGCGTTTATCCTCAGTCCTTCCCGTGATTCGGTTGTGGATATGTCATCCGATTTGAGCCTGAAAGAGGCTTCGCGCCGCTTTCAGCAGGAATACATCCGCCGTACGATTAAACGCGTGGGAGGCAACATGAGCGAAACCGCTAAATGCCTGGGCCTGCATCGTTCGAACCTGTACCGAAAAATGGGACAACTGGGGATGCATGAAGCAAACGATGCACAGGAAATTGATGACTGATTTGAATGGATCAATTTCTACGTACCGTGTGCCACACTTCGGCTTGTTATTTGGATCGAGAATACTGAGTAAGATTCACAGATAAAGTAAGCGGCTCGGCGCTAGCCGCCGGTTTTACATATCTATAGCGCGTCCAATTTAACCATAGCGGGTTCAATGCGATGATACGAGGTCCAAACAGTCCTGGAGATGCTACAATAAACCTGGATATAGACTACTAGTAGTTAAAATTGGTAGTTGATGGCTAGCGCTATTCCACAAAAGAAACTGTTTCGTTCAAATTACCGAGGGCTAGCGCCCTGTCGCTCACAGGAACGTCATATTTAAATACCCCCCTAACGACTCAGAGTAATACTACCACGAAAAACACCAAAGGCACGAAATGTAGCGAAGCCCTTGATAACACAACTGATTTACAGAAGAGGCGGGCTGAATTCTTAAGCTGTAAAAAAAGAGGGCTCATATAGGGAGCCCTCCTGGAAATTTACTGTAAGTAGTTTTGGGAATCGAGTTATTCACCCCGCAAGCGTTTGCCTAGTTTGGCGATCTCCGCTCCGAGTTCTTTGCGGGCTGCTCCCAGACCTTCGGGTGTCAGGTTACCTGCTTTGAGATAGTCGAGCACAATGTCTTCGGCTTTCATTAACTCCTTGCAGGCGTCGGCGATTTCAGAAGCGATTTCGCTGGGAATCGTCGTAACTCCATTCAGGTCGCCATGCAGCAAGTCACCGGGATAGATGGGAATCCCCCCTACAGTCACTGGAACATTCACCTGGAGCGTGTGACAGTAGCCGTGGGCACAATTGGTGCCGTTCGTGAACGCGGGAAAGTTCAGTGCTTCTACCTGATCCAGGTCGCGGCCTGCTCCTGAAGTGATAATCCCTTTCGCGCCATAAGCTTTATAGGTAGAGCACATCACTTCGCCAAAGGTGGCAGACGCTGTAGGCTCATCGATATCCTGATACACGACCACAGGAGCGCCCGGCAGTGATTCGAAGGCAGCAACCTGGGCATCGAGACCAGAATAAACATCGCCACTACGCGGAGGAGCCATACTGCGAAACGTGGAAGTCAGGGCATAGCCAACCATGGGTGGCATCTTGGGAAAACAGGCTTTGATGGTATCATTCATATAACCTGTGTTGCGGGGTCGAATGTTCCAGAGCTCGATCACATTACAGACGGTGGGAGTATCATACTTGGCGAGTTCTTCAAGAGCGGCAGAGGAGAGACCTTCGGTGGTGGACATGAATTTCTTTCTGTTCAAGTTAAATTTTAGTGTTGGGGTTCATCAAAAACGGAGGACAAATTGTGTTGTGCATCGAATGGCAGTTCGAAAGGACCGGAAATAATTTCCAGATCATCCCGCTGGTTGATTTCTTCCAGAAACGTTTCACTAACGACAACTTCGCTTAACTCGAGTGTGTCATAAATCTGCACGATTCGACTGTTTTCAGGTGTGGTAAGCCCGATGGTCTGTAACGCCGCTTCAATGGCTTCCCGGTCGGTTTCGTAGGCCAGCGGAATCATAGCCGATGTAGGGTGACTACCAGTATTAGCGTTTATCTTAGTGATTTTCCAGTCAACACTATCTACGGTTCGCTGAGTCGTAAATTCCGCTAATCCAATTCCTAACGCATTGCCGTGTGTTTCGGCGGTAAGGCTGCGCACCATAATGCGTTTCACGGCGACATTGTCATGCTCGGTTGCTGCATGATCATTGTACTTCCGACCAACGACACAGGCATCCATGCCGGACCCACTGATGTTTTTCCCAATCCGATCTACAATCAGAAGATCTGTCTGTGTGAAAGGTAGCCGCGGCAGCCAATCTTTTGCGATCGTCAACAACGCTTTTTCTCGCTCATAAAACTGTCCCGGTGAAATGGCTTCGATCAAACCGGTTTCATCATAAGAGTTTTCTACGATGGCCAGGCCACCGGCAATCGAACATTTTTCCAGAACTGACTTTCCCACCGCTTTGATGATTTCCTCAAAGCTGATATCTTCAATCGCACGATGATAGATTTTGGCACCCTCATGTTTTCCGAGACCAATGAGCATCATCTTATGCAGACCCGATTCGATATCGCCAACAAACCGCGTGTGTGGCTTCACACGCCCACATATTAAAACGTGATCTGCTTCATAAGCGTGCTTATCAAAATGGACGGGGATACCGTGGGATGTGGTGTCGACAACCACCGTCTCCATTGATGAGCGAATCTCAACCCCCATCTCTTCTTCGGTAATACCGTATCCTGCTAAAACTCCTGCCTGCCCTTCGGCGGTTCCACCGCCGTGACTTCCCATGGCAGGTACAATAAAAGGTACCGCCTCTATTGATTTCAGGTGTTCGATCGTGGTTTTGATAATCAAAGCGATATTCGCGATGCCACGACTCCCCACTGTGATGGCAATAGTCTCTCCTGGTTTAACCACTTCCCCTAAATTGATTTTGGCCAGCTCTGCGTTGACTGCCTCGGCTACATTCTCTATTCGTGAAGACTGGAAGTTTTGGCGAACTCGGTAAAATTTGGGAAGCTCAGTAGTCATGTTTCCTGCTCTGATCTTTTAAAAGTCATTGCCATTTCGCGTTCAGGATCTCAATCCCTGCGAATTATGAAGAGTTGGTTATTGTACGAAATCAAAGTGTGTTTACGCTACATAGGAGAGCAATCGCTGATAAGATTCTTTTGAATCACTCAAATACAATGATTTATCGCCCGGCTGAATTATGTATCTCCGTGTATATCAAAGAGAAACGTCTTGTTCTAAAGCGGCAATTTCGATACCTTAAAGATTCTGATTTTCAAAGAATGAACAGCAATTCGAAGCTGGAAGTCGAACCTTGTTACTGCAGGGAAGCAGGTATGAGAAAAAATTTTGAACGGATCATTTTTGCCGTCTCTGTATGTGTGCTCGTAGGTGTGCTTTTTATTCAGGGCATGCTCTATTTAAGGAGTCTCGGTTTTTCAGAAGAACCCACACTCCTCTCTGTTGCCGTTGAGCAACCAACGGCTGAAGATCCCCAAGTTTTGCTTGAGGAACCAGTTGTTAAAAAAATCAATTTGAGATCGACTGAAAATGATCCGAAATCAGTTGAAGAAAATCTGATTCCTGTGGAACTGGCCTTAGCAGAATCCAGTCCCTTCAATGAAGAGCCTGATGAGTCAAACTCCGAGGGTCCTGTCTTGAAGTTACCGCATGCTGATGAAACCAGACAGCCCCTTAATCTGGAAGCACAAAAACCAGAGTTTCCCGCGTTATTGAAACCCACACCGGCATTTCCCCAAACACCCGGTCCTTTGATGCCCCCTCTCAATGCAGAGCCGTTACAGGATTCAAAAAAACCGTCCGATTCCAGAGATGATCAGATTACACGTTCGATTATCAATGAGCATCTGCCTCATGCTTCTAAAGAGGAATTAGAAATCTGGTTCGAAGAACTTCAAGGGGTACCCCACAAAGTTGCTTCGGACATGCTTTCTATTCGTAAGATGTTACAACCCAAAAGTGTGATGCACATCCCTGAAGAAAAAGGGCATCCGTCTCTTCCAGGTCTTACAACTGACTCAACTCAGCAACCTGTCTCTTCACCCAAAACGACGTCCCCAGATCAAAGTGGTTTTATCGGCTTTTCTTCCAAGGCAGATCACGATGAACTAACACAACGTTTAAAGCCAACCGTGGATGCACTGCGATTATCGCGTGATGTGATTGTGAATAATATTGCCAATGCAGGAACCGTTGGCTTCAAACGCTCCTATGTCGAGTTTGAATCTTTGCCCTATGAGTATCTTGAGACACCCGCCAGTGAGGAATCAAAAACAGAACCCCCAATTGCAGTTGGAATGGGAAGTCATGTTTTGCAAACCCGTATCTCACAAACTAAAGGTGAGCTGATCAAAACGGGACGCGCGCTGGATCTTGCTATCGAAGGCAAAGGCTTTCTGCAAGTGAAACTGGCAGGAAAGACCGCCTTTACGAGGTCTGGCCGCTTGACACTCGATCAACAAGGCAGACTCTGTTTAGATGGTTCGCAAAGGACGTATTCTATTGTCCCGGAAATTCAAGTGCCGAATAACGCTTATTCCATTCAGATCTCCGATTCGGGTGTTGTGACGGTAATGGTCCCTATCCCTGAGAAGCGCGAAGGAAAAGAGCAAACCGTTGGTCAACTTTCGATTGTCTGCTTTACCGATCAAAGTGAACTCGTTCCCAGAGAATCCTGCCTGTTTGAAGCGACCCCCCGTTCTGGTGCACCGCGTGTTCTCACACCAGGTACGAAAGGAGCGGGTCTGATTCGTGCGGGAGTCTTGGAAGCATCTAATGTTTCTATTAGCGAAGAGCTGGAAGCGTTATCACAAATCAAACAACGTCTGGACGCGTTAAAAGCAGTCTATTTGACAGAGCCCAATGAGCCGGTTCAGGCTGACCTGGGCTTACCGGCTGAACGTATCGCCCAGCCTGGAGCTAAACGACTCCAGAGAGAGAACCGACCGGTCTTTAAGTAAATGATGTATTTAGTGCACTTAAGAAAAAAGTGCTTTTAGTGCATTGTGTCGGTGATAAAAACCCTCGTCAAACAGATCCAGCAGCTTAGTTTCGGTAATCAGGAATCCAAGCAGACCGCTCGGTGGTTCGAACTCCAGTCGATCAATGACCGTCACCTCGTTCTCTCCATTAGCGACAACATGATGTTCGTGGACGTAATGCTTGAGTGGCCCGGAAATCTGTTTCTCGGTATATAACTCTGGCGACTCAAACTTGATGATTTCGTGCGTCCCTTCCTGCACTTTTCCGAAGCCCTGGATTTTGAACTCCAGAATAGCACCTTGATATAATTTGTCCGGTTTGTTGGTAAACGACAAACCAGTATCGGGCGGACTGATCTTGAGAATGTTATCGGTATCGATCAGGAATTCAAAAATTTGTTCGGGAGTCCCCGTTAACTGAACGCTGGCTTCAAAGTTCGCCATAGTGTGTCTCTTTCGACATTTGCCGCTGATAAATATACTAAGTGATTACATTGCCTGTATCTGAACGTTCCAGAACACGACGTGCAGTAAGTATCGTAGCTAACTAATTCTGAAATAACGAGTCATCCTAGAGAGAGTCTCACCCGATTTTGAGTGAGGCGATATGTTCGCATAAGTTGAATTGATTATGCAGTTTTCGTCGGAAATCTTGAAACAATGCTGGTTTTTGTCGGGTCCGACGGCTTGTGGGAAGACCGAACTCAGCCTGTTGCTGGCAGAACATCTCAACGCAGAGATTCTGGCCATGGATTCGATGTCGCTCTATCGAGGCATGGATATCGGAACCGCGAAGGCCTCTCCCGCAGAGCGGAAACGCGTGCCGCATCATCTGCTTGATTTGATTGATCCACACGAGAAGTTCAGTGTGGCTGACTATTTTACGGCTGCGGAAGAATGTTGCCGCCAGATTATTGATCGGGGGCGAACCCCTCTCTTTGTGGGAGGCACGGGCCTTTATTTACGAGCAATTTTGAGAGGGGTATTTAACGGTCCCTCTGCAGATTGGGAATATCGTCGCGAAATGGAAGCGTTCGCGGAGACCGAAGGAAACGAGGCGCTGCATCGTCGTCTGGTTGCCGTTGATCCCATCTCGGCAGAGAAACTGCATCCGAATGATGTCCGCCGTGTGGCCCGCGCACTGGAAGTGTACCATGTGTCAGGTATCCCGCTTTCTGCACAGCATGATGAGGGGGTTTTGAAACCAGAGGAATGTCCGGCACATGTCTACTGGTTATTGCCGGATCGGGAATGGCTTTATGAACGCATTAATCAACGTGTGGATCAAATGCTCGCCGAAGGCTTGCTGGAAGAGGTCAAACAACTGCTGACTGCCACCGAGCCAATGAGCCGTACTGCCCGGCAGGCGTTGGGATACAAGGAACTAATTGACTATCTGGAAGGAAAGTACTCTTATGAAAGAGCCGTCGAACTGCTCAAACAACAGACACGACGCTTTGCCAAACGGCAGCATACTTTTTTCCGCAACATCAAAGAGTGCCACGAAATTGATGTTCATCCGGAAGATCAACCGGCTGATTTGTTGGGGAAGATCCTGATTGAAAAGCGAGATTGAGCATTTTTCAAAACTAGCAGTATATGAATATACATCTCCAATTTTACTGTATCAAGCAGTTGATCGGTCGCTGAGTAGTTTTCGTGGGATGGTGGCTAAGTTGTCAGGAACTTTCTATAGTAGCTGACAGAGTAAACGTCAATTTTCTTGTTGATGGAGTTGGTCTATCTTGCCAGTGCTGCATCGCACGTATTCCCCTTAAATAAAAGTTGTATGTAATCCCATGATGACTGATGAGAAAGTATTAATTCAGGTAGGCCATAGTCCTGATCCGGACGATGCCTTTATGTTCCATGCTTTGGCAAATGATAAAATCGAGACAGGTAAGTATCGATTTACGCATGAGTTACAAGACATTGAAACACTCAACCAGCGGGCCTTCAATGCAGAACTGGAGCTGACCGCGGTCAGTCTGCACGGTTACGCCTATCTGACCGATACCTATGCCATTTGCTCCTGTGGTGCCTCTATGGGCGACCAGTATGGTCCCATGGTCGTCTCAAGGGACAATTGGACCATCGATGACTTACGGGGCAAAAAAATTGCTGTACCTGGGAAACTGACCACAGCATTTTTAACACTGAAACTACTACTGGGTGATGATTTTGAATATGAAGTCCATCCGTTCGATGAAATTCTCAATCTGGTGGAACAGGAAAAAGCAGACGCCGGTTTGATCATCCACGAAGGGCAATTAACATATGCCAATCAGGGACTCAAACTGGTAATTGACATGGGGCAGTGGTGGTACGAAGAAACAGGCCTGCCTTTACCTCTAGGTGCTAACGCCATCCGTAAGGATATGGGCCAGGAGATGATGGAAGAGGTGACTGCGATTCTAAAGCAGAGCATCCAGTATGGACTGGAACACCGAGATGAAGCCCTCGATCACGCTTTGAAATATGGCCGTGATTTGAATCGGGGAAGTGCTGATAAATTTGTCGGCATGTATGTCAATGACTGGACTCTGGACTTCGGCGAACGGGGACGTGAAGCAGTAGCGACCCTACTCAACCGCGGTTATGAAGCCGGCATCATTCCCAATCCGGTCAAACTCGAATTTATTGGTTAGTCTTCAATGACGCGTGCGTGATTGAGTTATCGAGATAGAGAAGGCGGTACGTGATGAGTGAATCTTCCTCATCCCAATATTTACAAACGCTGTTTGGCCTGACAGGTAAAACGGCTGTTGTCATTGGTGGCACGGGAGTCCTGGGCGGCGCGATTGCTGATGCACTGGCTCAGGCAGGCGCACATGTGGTCGTCGTGGGGCGCAATGCGGAAAGCGGTGCAAGCCGTGTACGTTCGATTGAGGAAAAGCAGGGGAGTGCCGAATTCTTCGCAGCCGATTCCACAAATCGCACCGACCTTGAAGCATTGGTTGATCACCTTAAAACAAAAGGAAAAGCAGTTGACATTCTGGTCAACGGGGCCGGGATCAACGCGGCAACTCCCTTCCTGGAAATCAGCGATGAAGAATGGGAGCGCATTTTTCGCGTGAACCTGCTCAGCGTCAAAGTGGCCTGCCAGGTCTTTGGTCAGGCGATGCTCGATCAAAACATTTCTGGTTCGATTATCAATATTGCCTCTATGAGTGCCATTACTCCCTTATCCCGTGTTTTTACTTATTCTGCATCAAAAGCGGCAGTCCTGAATCTCACGCAAAATCTGGCGCGTGAATGGGCAGAACAGGGAATTCGTGTGAATGCACTTTCTCCTGGTTTCTTTCCAGCTGAGCAGAATCGAAAAGTGCTGACACCAGAGCGTGTCGCGAGTATCATGACTCATACACCGGCAAACCGTTTTGGTGATCCGGACGAACTGGCAGGAGCAGTGCTGTTACTGGCTGCCGGGAAGGCGGGAAGTTTCATTACGGGGACGAACATGGCCGTCGATGGTGGTTTTTCCTGTATGACAATTTGATTTCAGTGAAGCTGCTCGATGTAAAAATCAGAGTCGCTTCAAAAGCACGAGGTTAAGGAGCACGCAGACTTGGATCCGATCCCTATTGAACCTGGTCAACGCTATCTAACCCGCATCAATCCAAAGCGCATTCCACATATTTTCACCGATGTCTTGATCATAGGTGGTGGTATTGCCGGTTCTCGCGCCGCATTAGAGATCGATCCACGTCTGGAAACGATTATCGTTAACAAAGGGAAAGTGACTCAGTCCAACAGCGCTTATGCACAAGGTGGTATCGCAGGCGTGCTGGACCCCCTGGACAATGTCACAAATCATATCGAAGACACATTAGCCGCGGGAAAGGACCTTTGTGATCGAAGTCTGGTCGAGCATGTCTGCCACGAAGCCCCTCAGCATATCCGGGAACTGATCGAGATCGGAGCCGACTTCGATACCCGGGACGGAAAAATTGCTTTAACCAAGGAAGGGGGGCACAGTCATCGTCGTGTGGCGCATGCTTTGGGCGATGCGACGGGAAAAGAAATCATGCGCGCCTTGATCTCTGCTGTGCATAGCCGTCCCTCCGTCCAAACCTGGACGAAGACCCCTACCATCGATCTTGTCACGGAAGAAGGAAAGTGCCGTGGTGCCATTATCTGGAATCGCTATCATGGGAAAACTCTGATCTGGGCAAAACAGGTTATTCTGGCGACAGGTGGTGCGGGCTGTTTATTTCGCGAGTCAACCAATCCACCACTGGCAACCGGCGATGGACATGCTTTGGCATTTCGTGCGGGCGCCTTGCTACAGGATATGGAATTCATGCAGTTTCATCCAACGGTGCTCTATATTGCCGGCGGTGCACGGTATCTCGTCTCAGAGGCAGTGCGAGGTGAAGGCGCCTATTTGCGAGACTGCAATGGTGTGCGGTTCATGTCGGAATATCATGCCGATCTGGAGCTAGCGCATCGAGATATCGTCAGTCGCGCCATTACAGACAGAATGCAAAAAACAGATCATTCGTGCGTTTATCTGGATTTAACCCATCTGAAAAAATCACTGATTCAGGAACGCTTTCCCAACATCAATCATGTGTGTGCGAGCTTTGGGCTTGATTTATCAAAAGATCAAATCCCCGTTCGCCCTGGTGCGCATTATATGATTGGAGGTGTGAAGACCGATCTGCAAGCACGGACTTCGGTGCCTCACCTCTGGGCCGCGGGTGAAGTCACTTCGACAGGTTTACACGGCAGCAATCGATTGGCTTCGAATAGCTTGCTGGAAGGTTTAATCTTTGGGGCGGCCGCGGGAAAAGGCGCGTCCGAAGCAGCATTGAACCAGCCCGATCAATATTCTGCCTCACTCTTGTCAGATTGGGAGAGTGAAAAAGGTTCGGACGAAGATTTAAACAGTAAGGACCTCAGAAATTCACTAGCCAGCTTAATGTGGCGCGATGTAGGGATCACACGCAGTGCAGGTACCTTGCAAAATGCCAAAGACAAAGTTGATTTCTGGAGTCGTTATGTTGTCAATCGTGAATTCAAAAATTTGAGTGGCTGGGAATTACAGAACATGTTGCTGGTATCGCAGCTCATGATTTCTTCTGCCATTGAACGTAAAGAAAGTCGCGGCGTGCATTATCGTAGCGATTTCCCTCAAACCGATCCCGCATTTCAAAAACATATATCAGTGATCTCAACGCACTGATCAAATATCAGATAAGAAGGAGTTCTCATGCTACCCGGAATCAAACTGTTCGATTTATCTGGTCGTGCTGCCATTATTACCGGAGGTTCTAAAGGCTTGGGTTCCGCGATGGCGGAAGGCTTAGCCTCTGCCGGTGCTGATTTGCTTTTAATCAGTCGAAACCAAGAGGAAGTAGAAGCGACAGCGGCTCGCATTCAGAGCGATTATGGAAATCGAGCCATTGGTATGCAAGCCGATGTCACAAACGCTGACCAGGTCGCCGCGATGACGGACCGCGCCATGACCGAATTTGGGAAGATCGATATTCTGATCAATAATGCGGGGATTAACACACGCGGTCCGATTGATGGTTTGACATTGGAAGAATTTCAGGAAGTACAAAACGTCAATGTGACTGGCCCCTGGTTGTGTACCAAAGCCGTGGTTCCTCATATGAAACAGGCGAAGTACGGTCGGATCGTCAATTTAGCCAGCACCCTGGGATTGGTGGGGATGGCCAATCGCACTCCTTACACTTCCAGTAAAGGAGCCGTGGTGCAGATGACGCGGGCACTTGGAATCGAACTGTGTGAATTTGGTATTACCTGCAATGCCATCTGCCCGGGACCGTTTCTCACACCGATGAACGAACCCTTTGCAGAAACGGAAGAGATCAAGAAATTCATCGTAGGCGCCGTGGCGATGAATCGCTGGGCGCGCATGGAAGAAATTCAGGGTGCTGCAATTTTCCTTTCCAGCGATGCATCGAGCTATATGACGGGCAGTATGGTCACCGTCGATGGTGGATGGACGGCACGTTAAATGAGTTGGTGATTCAATGAATTCTGATGGGAAACCTGATTCTGTTCGTCTAACTAAAATGAACAGGCGGGTTCTCATCCGCCGTGGTTTGATTGCTGCTTTGGTCCTGATCTGCACAGCCAGTGCATATTCATTTTTCCTGGTATTTCAATTTCATAGACGCATCGCCACCTTTCAAAAACATAATGCGGGTCTGCTGGTAAATTATGAGAACGATCATGGAAACACGTCTGTAGGAATTTATGGATCGGCACCAGGGCCCTTCTTTATTCCTGCTCCTTTATTACGATACCATCGCTCTCTGTATTCCATTTATTTACGCGATCAGCCCAATACTAACACTGAGGAGATGGACGAACTATTTCGTTTGTTTCACTATTTCTCCAAACTGGAAGAATTGCATTTAGAGGGAATTCTGATCAATCAGGATAGAGCGATCTCGATTTCGAGTCTCTCGAATTTAAAGAGACTTAAACTACAAAGATGCCAGATTGAGAAATCATGTCTGGTCACTTTATTGAAGACCAAAGAACTAAAGGGACTCAGTTTAGAGGATTCTACATTTCCGGAAGTAGAGCTGGAACTATTGAAGCAGATGCCAAATAATGAGTCGTTACAAGCATTGAATTTGGCTAATTGTCATATCACAGATCGCACTGCAACCGTTCTTTCCCAATGTCGAAATCTAGAATTCCTGGATCTGTCTGGAACGCAAATCACCGATCTGGGATTGAAACAACTCGCTCGACTCCCTCAGCTTCGAATTTTGATTCTGGACCACACGGATGTGACCGACGCGGGAGTTGCTTACCTGTCATCCACACCAAATTTGATTGAATTAAGCCTTAGTAATACGGAGGTTTCTGACGAATCACTGGAGACTTTAAAGAGGGATATCCCTGCCCTGAGAGTCTCTGATGACTGATCGAATGAGTCTGTAAGAGCAAAACCGGCACTCATTTGTAGATCATACCCCTCACTGTATTTGCAGACTAATGTGCTTAAACGGTTTAATCGGAACTCTCGGTTCCAGGCCGATTAAAAACCGATTGAATTTCCAACTCATTTGCAACTCAGGCGTATTCTCTGCCCTAATTTAATACTAACTGCTCATTGAACGCTCCAATGTCCCCTTTGAAGAAGTTTTTGAGATGAACAATCAAGCTACCAAAATATTGATCGTTGATGACTCCGATGTGGTGAGACGCATTCTTTCGAGTGCATTGACGAAAGATGGATATGAATTACATACCGCCTTTGATGGTGAAGATGGCAGCAACAAAGTTCGCGAAATCAATCCCGACATCGTATTATTAGATGTTGAAATGCCGGTCTTAGATGGCTTTTCCGTTTTAAAGGAAATTCGTGCGAACTACAGCGCCGAGCAAGTATCCGTGATCATGGTTACTTCGCACAGCGATGGCAAAGGGATTGCCCGTGCTTTTGAAGAAGGTGCTTTTGATTACATTCCCAAGCCTGCAACCGAATCGGAGATTAAGGCCCGCGTGAGAAATGCGATTCGCGCTTTGGAATTACTCCGTGAACAAAAAACATTAAGAAGAGAAGCTGAAGCAGCCAATCAGTCTAAGAGCGCATTCCTGGCAAACATGAGCCATGAAATCCGTACTCCCATGACAGCCATTTTGGGATACACCGAATTGCTGGAGCTGGAAGCGAAAACGAATCAAATGCCTGAGTTGTTTATGGACTCGCTGGATACCATCAAACGTAATGGTGGACACCTGATGGAGTTGATCAACGACATCCTGGACTTGTCAAAGATCGAAGCCGGTAAACTTGATATCGAATCGATTACCTGTTCTCCTCAGAAAATTATCGAGGAAGTGATGGAACTGGTTCAGGTCAGAGCCGAGGCGAAAGGCTTGAAACTGGAAGCGAATTATAAGTTCCCACTACCTGTCAAAATCAATTCAGACCCCACAAGAATCAGACAGATTCTGATTAACCTCATTGGAAACGCGATCAAGTTTACGGAAGTCGGAACGATTCGTCTTGAGACAGAACTACTGGACAATCCCGGAGAGGAACCACGGATTCAGTTTTCTGTGATTGACCAGGGAATTGGAATGACTGAGTCTCAGTTGTCGAATTTATTCCGCCCATTTACTCAAGCCGATTCTTCAACAACACGAAAATACGGTGGAACAGGGCTGGGACTCACGATCTGCAAACGATTGGCAGAAATGTTGGGTGGAGATATTTTAGTCTCGAGTGAGTATAACAAAGGCTCGAAATTTAGTGCCGCGATTCGGACGGGAAGTTTAGAGAATGTGGAACTCATCCAACAACTTCAGAAACTTGATGAACAAGCAAACCAGGAAGAGGAACTCACTCAGTGCGCTTTTCCTCGTTTCAATGAATCGACGCTTCAGGGTAGAAAAGTGTTATTGGCTGAAGATGGCCCTGACAATCAAAAACTGATTGCCTTCATATTGAAGAAAGCGGGGGCGGAAGTCACTGTTGCTGAAAATGGAGAAGTCGCACGACAGAAAGCTGTGGAAGCAATGGAAAGCGGCGTCCATTACGATGTCATTCTGATGGATATGCAAATGCCGATTTTGGACGGTTACGAAGCCACCCGACAAATTCGCGAGCATGGCTATCCCGGGCCCATCATTTCATTGACTGCCAATGCGATGGAGGGAGACCGCGAAAAGTGCATCGAGGCAGGTTGTAACGACCACCTGACCAAACCAATTGATCGCAATAAATTGATTGGTACCGTGAATCTCATCTGTCGTGCTGAAGCTGTGACTTCATGAAAACAATTCCTGGCTAAGTAAATAGAATCATATACCAGGCCGGCATTAGTTCACGGACTTTAATTCAGCGTTGACTATAGTCCGCCTTGCGCAGAAGACACCCAATAGCGCCGCCACGAGTTTCGCCGTCATAGACAACAGAAATTCAATCTCCATGGCTCCCAAGAACCCGACAGTTGCCGCATCGATGATTGCATACCACACCGTGAATGTCACTGCGAACAGAAAACCATTCCGGCCATGAAGACGTCTCGTGAACAGGTAACCCGCACCAAGAAAGAGAGCCGTTCCTGCGATGTGTGAACACCATGGCGAAATGCGCAAGGCCGCTGCTTCATAGAACTCATTTGGATGCCCCGAATTAATGAAAAATACGTAGACGAGCATTACGAGTATGGCAACCAGAACATTAATCGCCAGCAATGCGATGGCCACGCCGATGGCCTTTGCCAAGTCGATTGGTTTCATAAGCTTCGCTCCTACGTCTAGCGAATGTACTTCTCTGGTATTGTCTTACAGGTGTAGTAACGTTTTTCCAACGGAATCGCGCCGGGCGTGAACGTGCCTTCTTGGACACGAGACAGAACACGTGCGATCATCTTCTTCATCATGAACCCCCAGCCAACTCGCATCATGTTTCGAGTCAGCCAGTCGATATTTTCGGCGCCACTATGCTCAAGAATCAGCATTGTCCCACCGTCCTTTGGCGATAGCGTCCAGGAAATTATCATTGGCTTGGGCCGTGGACGGTTCGGATCTTTGGGGACATGAACCCAGCTCCAGACGAGTCGTACAGGAGGCTCTGCTTCCAACACCTCACATTCCGTGACTCCCGATCCACAAAGTCCGGGGTCACATCGAAACTGAAACTTGTGCCCCACGATCGGCTGATGATCGTTCGGCTCCAGCCACTCTGCGAGCGCATGCGAATCAGTGATTGCAGCCCAAACATCCTCTGGCGGATGTGGATAAAACCGTTCCTTGCGAATCGTAATAGGCCGTCGTGCAACCATTTTGAATTCCCCTTCAATCAGGTCTTCCGCTTTGAATTTTTCTGCTTGTCGAGATACTCTCCCAAGGCGCCGAGTTTGTCGTCCCAGTATTTCTCGAAGTGTGACACCCAGTCATGTACTTCCTGTAATTTACTCGCTTCAACTGCATAAAGCCGCACTCGACCCTTTTTCCGACTGCGAACCAGTCCGGCTTCGCGGAGGATCCTCAGATGCTTCGAGACTGCTGGCTGACTTATCGAAAACGGTTCCAACAACTCACTAACGTTTCTTTCACCTTCGTGTGACAATCGCAGCAACAGAGCGCGACGCGTCGGATCAGCAATTGCGGTATAGACGTCATAGGTTGGATTGGCTGATTTCATAGCCATATTATATAACCGATCGGTTATATAAAAAGAGAAAAACGTTCAAATGTCTGATAAATATTGGAAATCCTCTCACAGGCTCTCAGTGCCGTACTACACAAAGATAGCCGGGGTCCGTGCTTTGGGATCGATACTTCAAGGTTCTATAAAGCGAGCACGAAATATATCCGCAGGTCTTTCACCGAAGATCTTCAACAATTCCGTATCCTGCTGGCATTGCTCATCTTCAGCAGATCAGGATCTCCCATGTTGTAGTCTGATACTGGCAATCTACTTGTTTTGGAATCGCTTTGTTTGACTAACCGAAACGAATTTGAGATCGAGCCAGAGTAGAATAATTTGAACCAGGGATCGTGACAGCGATTTCCCTAATCCAGATATTTGGCAAGTCGTTGTTTGGCTGCTTTCAACGTCGTTGAGTAAACATCCTGTAATTTGACAGGAACTCCGCCTTTGGCTTTACTGAGATCAGCGGCCGTCATAAAAGTATAAATTTCTGTGGATTCTGCATTCGATACCGGAGGTTTGCCGGTACGGAAAAACTTTACCACTTCCACCAGCAATGGTTCGTAGCCACTGAAGCTGCCAATCTGTGCCACGCCTTTCGTTCCAAAGGCAGTTCCACCATAACCACCTTGATAGCCATTATTCGCTTTGCGACGTCCTCGAAACGTACCAATCTTCCCCTCTTTCCAAGTTCCCACAGCAAGGTCTGTCTCAGGCGTATTCACGCGGATGACCGTCTCACAACCGGGGCCCATAATCGCATACATCGTTTCCACGCCATGAATTCCGTACCAATAGAAATCGGGATGTGTCGTTTCCACAGGGCAGGGGCTGTAGGCATCACAGCCGATGATTTCACCAATCTTACCGCTACGAATTTCTTTAGCACCATCGGTATAACGCAATGAAGAAGAACTGAAAACGGGAGTTTTAAAATGCCTGGCCGCTTCAAAGATCGCAATCACATCAGCCAGATCTCCGGCAATGGGTTTATCAACAAACAGCGGTTTACCAGCTTTTAACACAGGAATGGCCTGCTCCAGGTGCACGCGACCATCGTTGCTTTCTAACAGGACGGCATCGACTTTGGAAAGTAACTCCTCAATCGTAGGAACAATTTCGACTCCCTGCTGCTTGACCAGTTCCGTTATTTTAGCAACACTTTCCAGGCTCTCTTTGATCTCGCGACTGCCGTTGGGATAAGCGGCAACTACTTTGCAGGCTTGAAACTCTTTGAATTCCGGTTGGGGATGATTCAAAATTTTTGAGAAACTACTGGAATGCGAAGTATCCAGACCAATGATTCCAATTCGGAGCGTTTTTGGTTCTTCAGCAAAACTGAGATTACAAAACCCCAGATAGACTAATGCCATCAAAGTCAATTTCAAAAAGCTAGACTGTAAGCTCATTATTAAAATTCTCCAAATTCAGTGTCATCGGCAAATTCCATAAACTCATACACGGCTCCATCGATCAGCACGAAGACCACTTTTAAATTCTCCATCGCCTGAAACGGTCCCAGTAGAATTTCTGCTCCCTCAATTTCCTTCTCGAGATCAGGAACTTTAAACGCGATGTGGGGTTGGTCTCGAACAGGTCCCGTGACAGGCGTGTCGGCTTCGAATCTCAGATACTCAATTTTGTAGGGGTGCTCATTCGGATTCGTGACATGAACTTTGGTCTCAGAAACATAGATTTCATTTTGCTGTGGTTCATCGGTAATCACGCCCACGTGGTGAAATTGTCTCATTGAAATTCCTTCAGGAGTTTCGGGGGAAGGATACTTATTGTTCTGAATATGATTGATTCTACAGCCAACGACCAGACAATTCAAAGTGCTTCAAGTCCAGAACTGAACGGAATGTGCTTTCTATAATCAAGGGACGTCTACCCTTTACATACTCGTTTAAAATGATGAAACTGAAATCATAGTGCGTGGAACGTTCAGAGAAATTTGTGGAGAAGACAATGCAGGATTTGAAAGTGGGGATTATCGGTGCAGGGGGCATCGCAGCCAAGATGCATCTCCCTGAACTCCAGACGGTGGATGATTGTGAAGTTGTGATGTTAGCCGGCCGCAAACAATCGCGGCTGGATGTGCTCTGTCGAAAGTTCAACGTTCCACGTTCGACTCAGAACTATCAGGAGGTCATCGATGATGACAACATCAATGCGGTTGCCATTGCGTTACCTCATCCGCTGCATGTGGAATGGGGAATCAAAGCCATCAAGGCGGGCAAACATGTCTACATGCAAAAACCGCTGAGCACATCAATGGACGAAGCTGATGCCTTTGTGGAAGAGACGGAACATCATAACCAGACCGTGCTCGCGCTGCCGTATATGTCAAATCCGCATGTGCTGGCAACCCGCGATTATATTCACGATGAGAAACTGGGAACCATCTCTTCGGCACAGGCACGTTCGAGCCATGGAGGGCCTGAAGTCTACTACGCGGGCATTCAGGAAATTCTCGAAGAGAAACCCACGGATGACCTCTGGTTTTTCGACGCCGATCAAGCAGACGTCGGCGCTCTGTTTGATATGGGTGTGTACGCGATCGCGAATCTGGTCGGCGTGGTGGGGTCTGTGAAATCGATTACCGCTAAGCTCAAAACAGTGGCCAAGCCCACGCGTCTGGAAGATACCGCGTCCATGATTCTGGAGTTTGAAAATGGCGCGCTGGGCACAGCACAGACTGGTTGGTGTGATGCCGCACGCACATATGAATTTTCCGTGCATGGGACAGCCGGCAAAATCGTAAGCAGCCGACAGGCGGAATCTTTGCAGTATTTTTATCCCAGTTCCAATGTGGATGAAGACGCTCCCCTCATCGAAGAGACCATCGATTTGTCCCGCTATCCTCATCAGAATTCACACCAGCATTGGGCGACCTGTATTCGGCAGGCAATTCAACCTCCCCTGTCCAATGCCGCAACCGCCAGGCATGTCACCGAAATTTTACTGGCGGCTCTGAAATCCTCACGTGAAAACCGGACAGTGGACATTACGTCCCGACTCTCCATGCTTTGACCAGATTCACAAACGGTGTCAATGGTGAGTGAATTTATGGATTTTGGCAGACACACGGGCCGGTAAGGTGTCGTTTGCGTTCTCGGTTGACTATAAATGGCTGTTGAATGTCTGATAGATTTCAAAGGCAGAATGATATCACTGCTGTTGGATTTTAAGCTCAATTGATCTTTTCTATGAATGGTGGGAGTTTCCCCGATGACGGAGCGGTCTGATCTCGTTGAAGAATTGCGCTGGAAAAAAATTCCCGTGCTCAATGACGGGTTTGTGTGTCTGGTAGATGTGATGGGTGATGACAGTTCGATTGTTCAGGCAGCCCGTGTCAGCTATGGAGAGGGAACCAAGCGCGTATCAGATGACCGAACTTTGATCCGTTATTTAATGCGACATCGACACAGTACCCCGTTTGAAATGGCGGAACTCAAGTTTCTGGTGCGGGTGCCCATGGATTGCTGGCGACAATGGATTCGTCACCGTACCGCAAATGTCAATGAATACAGCACCCGTTATTCCGTGGCCATCGACTCTGCACAAACAACGCTTCCCGGCGAATGGCGCGCCCAGGCCACTAACAATCGGCAGGGCAGTGATGCCCCGCTGCCAGATGAAATTGGTATCAAACTGACCGCAGAAGAAACCGAATTTCAACAGAATGCCCGTGCTGTTTATGAAGCCCGCCTGGAAGCTGGAGTGGCACGAGAGCAGGCCCGCAAAGATTTGCCATTGGCCACGTATACCGAGGCTTACTGGAAAATTGATTTACATAACCTGATTCATTTTCTCAGTTTGCGAATGGACTCACATGCCCAGTGGGAGATTCAGGAATATTCCCGCGCCATTGGCGAACAGATTGTCAAACCGCTGTTTCCAGTGGTCTGGGAAGCCTTTGAAGATTACCGACAGGGAGCCATGTTCCTGACCCGTCTGGATAAAGGTGTGTTGGAACGTTTGATGGCCTCTGCGGCTGAGAAATCGATGGCACCCCCCTTTTCCGAAGAAGAGTTCCTCGCTGCACAGGACGAAACCTGGAAATCACTCAAACGAAGTCGTGAACGGGATGAATGTCAGTCAAAATTGCAACGATTAGGGATTTTAAGGGTCGAATAGAACTATCCACGCGAACAGTTCTCAGGTTTTTCAGCGAGTATTCTTCTCTTTGACTTTGCAGAAGTAGCCTGTTTTGTTATCTTTGTCGTTCCCCACCCTGAAGCGTGAGGTCTGTTGAACGGACCCGCTTTAGCTAAAAAACGTCTGAATTCTCATCTTCGATGAGACGATGTATATTCAAATGGTTATGTTTACAAACTTTTATTGCAATCAGGAAAAGAAAAGGTGATTTGAGTGGTTAAGCTTCGGTTACGAGAAAACGAATCAATTCAGGAGGCAGTAAAACGGTTCCGTAAGATTGTTGAACACGCTGGTATCAAAAAAGAAATGCGACGTCGAGAATACTACGAAAAGCCGAGCGATGAAAACCGAAGAAACAGACGACGTGCAGAACGCCGCGCACGATTGTCCCGCTTGCAGAACAATCAGTAATCACTGAGATATAAATTGAGAATTCATAACGCATCCTGAAACGGGGTGCGTTTTTTTGTGCGCGTCTCAACACAGGTGTCCTGAACCCATTTCTTCAAAAGCAGAAAACATGATATAGGATCGGACCCACGTATCCGACCACAGATACCTGAGGGCGAACACATGGGTTCGCCCCTACGGGTTCTGTTTGTGATTCTGAATTGTGTGTTACTGTTTCTCTTGATATGTAAACCGTAGACAGAGACGGCATGAAAGGATACGTTAAAGTTTCTACGCTATAGAATAAGAATTCTACTACTCGTTTTGGGAGTCCCGGTGATGGCATCTACGGAGACAATGCACACAAATGAAGAATCAAAACATCCGCTTTATGCTCTGGTTAACACACGGACTGAGGCGATCATTGTGTTCGTATTTCTGATCCTCTTCAGCTTATTATCGTTGGCAACGTTTGTGATTTTATTTCGATCTGAAGTGGGACCTGGGTTAGGTCTCATTCACAGTTCTATAGAAATGCGAATCTTTTTTATGCCTCTGCTTCGAGCCCTGGGAGCAATTTTTTTAGCCTTGGACTTGCGTCAGTATCTTCTGAGCCTGGGCGCCATACAACGTAACGAAAGCGATGCACAAGAAAAGTTAATTAAAGCGCTACGCTCCGGGTGGACCACACTCTCTGTCATAGCATTGCTGGCCATGGCCTATGCCGCCTGGTCATTTTTACCAGCTCCTTAATATGATTTCAGGCAATTACATATGGTTATGCACCATATACCCAGCCTAAATAATGAACCAACAGTCATCACCAAACGGACCGATTGATACGAGTGGTGTTATTACTCTACTAATTGATTCTCTCTGTGCACTGACCGATTTTCAGTTCGAGTTGCTGGGCGCTATTTCGTATCATTTTTTCAGACCATTTGAGTCAGATTGTTTTACAGCATCTGGTAAGCACCTTCACATTCTACTGCGGTCATAACTTTGGAGTTTGCTTTTCATAGAAAGATTTATCATGCATGTGTTTCGCTTAATTACATTCATAACCTTGTTTTTGAGTTGTTTACATCATGCAGGATGGCGCGGCGCGGTCAATAGAAACTTTTGCGCGTTATTGTCTGAGATGTGGTTCAGAATTGAGACTTTGTGTTACTTGAACTATCGGAAAGTGTGCTCAAAGAGAGCAATCGCATACGAGACAGCGGGAGCCGGTTCCTGTTGTTCCAGTGAAAAGCTGGAAAAAACCGGTCATTTGATGGTGAAGAACAGGAAGTTGTGCGTGGTTAACAGTATTCAGAAAAAACCGCCTCGCGCGCGCGACGCAGAAACAGGGAGTTTCGTGAAAGGCGCGAGAGTGTCAAGTACAAATAATTCACTGAAAATCAAGGAGAAAATGGAATGAGAAGATTCCCGAAAAAGTCAAGCTACTTTGTGTTTCAGGTGGATTGAGCTTCTTGAAGTAGGTGAGATGATAGAACGATTTCCCTGGATTGGAAATTCGACTGACGATTTATCATTGACCTTTACAACTGTAAGTTTGTTACAATCTTAGATCTTCATGAGAAATCCAATTTCTCGCAGAGGTCATGCATTAAAGAAACTCAAATCAAATAAAAAATGATGAAAGGTGTAACGTTGTGAGAAATCGATCACTGATAGCCATGATTATGATGCTGGTTTTTGTCGGTCTGTCTTCTTCGGTATTTGCAAAGGATGCCATCAGCCTTGCGCTACAGGGTGGTAAATTGACAGCAAAAGAAGCAGCAGCCCTTGAAAAACAAGTCCAAGAGAATCCGAGCGATGTTGACTCACGCACACAGCTTCTCGGTTACTACTCAGTCAAAAAATATCTCAACCCTGCTGCACGCGAAGCAAATCAAAAGCATGTTTTGTGGCTTATCAAGAATGCACCCGAATCTAAAATTCTTGCTACTCCTTACGGACAACTCAATGCAATATTAAACCCATTGGCTTATCGTCAAGGTAAGAAAGCTTGGGAAGTTCAAATCGAAAAGGAGCCCCAAAAACTGAAGCTGCTTCAGAGCTCAGCTAATTATTTCCTGCAGCATGATCGAGAGCTGGCAAAAAAATTGTTGCAAAAAGCACAAGCCCTTGATCCCAAGAATCAGAAATGGCCTGCGGCGCTGGGACAACTATACTACCTCGATATGATTACCAACTCGTATAAGGCAAAACACGAAGCGGAACGCGAATCAGCAGAGAGAGCGCTGAAACAGTATGAAACTGCGTACAAACTATCATCGAGTCGTGAGCAGGATGCGATTCTCCAATATCTTGCTAAGGTTGCTTTGGCTGTTCAGGAAACGGCCAAAGCCAAAAAGTATGCTGAAAAAATGCTGACACAGAATGAGTCCGGATGGAACCATGGAAATAATCTCCATCACGGAAACATTATTCTCGGAAAGATCGCACTCGCATCAGGCAACGTTGCAGAAGCAAAACAACGTTTGCTCAACGCTGGAAATACCCCTGGATCACCCCAACTGAATTCATTCGGCCCTGATATGACACTGGCAAAAGAATTAATTCAGAAAGGCGAACAAGATGCCGTTCTCGAATATCTCACGTTGTGCTCCAAATTCTGGACACTGGGAAAAGACAAATTAAAGCAATGGTCAGAGATTGTTAAAAAAGGCCAGGCGCCCAGTGCCTGGCGTTCAATTCAACCATAGCAAGATAGTAAACAATGTAGATCGTTATGAAGTGTGACCGTGATTGTATCCACTTACGCTTGACGCCTTCATGTATTAAACAGCAGAGATTCCAACATGACTCAAACGACCATAACGCGAACCATTGACGCACCATTGGAAGACGTTTTCAATACCGTTGCTGACATCAGTCAGTTTTCTGAAGCGATTCCGCATATCATCAAGGTTGAGTTTCTGACAGAATCCAAGACTGGTGTTGGAACTCGCTTTCGTGAAACGCGGGTCATGAAAGGCAAAGAAGTAGCGACCGAATTAGAAGTCACCGAGTACGCCGAAAATGATCGTGTGCGGATGGTGGCGGACAGTCATGGGACTGTGTGGGATTCGCTTTTTACAGTCAGGTCAGAAAATGGAAAAACGAACCTAACTCTGATCATGGAGGCCAGGGCGTACAAGTTCCTGCCACGGTTGATGAACCCACTTATCAAAGGCATGGTTGCGAAAGCTGTGGGGATGGATATGGATATGGTCAAAGCGCACTGTGAAAATCAACAAAAATAAAAGGATTGATACTTTGTTGAAATCGAGACCATCAACTGGTCCCCGCGTCGTTGGCGACGGGGTCAGCCGATTTCTCTTCTACGGCCGGAGGCGCCTGCGGTTTGTCGACCGGTTTGTAGATCATGACCATGCCTGCTCCGGCTGCGGCCAGGATCAGCCCCAGAAAAAACCGCAGATCAGGCAGTGTTTTTGTAGGATGGAAAATAGTAATCGTGGCGATGGTATTGATGATGGGAGCACCGGCAAACACAAGTGGTGCTACATAAATGGCGGCCCCTTTTCCACCTGTTGTCACCGCAAAAATCACACACAGTGCACCAATAGCGCCGGCAGTACCCGCTGCGATCCCCCACATGATCGGACCAAAATTAAAGTTGGGAATTCCTTTAACCGTTGGATCTTTACCCAGTACAAAAATGAAGAAGGCTGGAATCAAAACGGCAACCAGAAAATAAGCGACCCCTACAAACAAAAACGCTCTCAGATTACTGTGCAACTTCTGGGCAGCGACGTGAACCAGAGGAACATAAACACCCCAGGACAATGCAGCACCCGCGACAAACAATAATACAACAGCCCATTTCGACATTATTAAAACTCCTGAGATTGTGAAAGGAGAGAGCGTTTCGAATCGTAATAAAGAGAGATCATCATGATAGTAACTTTATAGATCTCCTTCACCTGACAACCACAAAATTTTGTATGAAACAGTAAAAAGCGACTCTGTACAAACTCTTATTGCGCCCGTAAGGTGGCCAAAATAGGTGCCCTGATAGCATCAACGACTGCCAGTAATGCGGCGAGCATACCTGTGATCAGCACCGCTAAGAGAATCAAGATTCCACTTTCCCAGGGAAGATCAGCGCCTGTTGAGAGCAGATGTGGCAGCATCGCTAATAACGCCGAAACGGTTCCTGAAACGAGACCCCAGATTAATAGAAAGGCATTTTCAGAGAGGACAATCAACGCGACATTGCCGCCCGTCATTCCGACTGCTCGCAACAATGCCAATTCGCTTCGTCGTTCTACGACATTGCGCAGCATTACAGTTGCCAGCCCCAGGGTACCCAAAAGCAATCCCAAGCCCCCTAATGTCTGAAAGGTAGAGAGGTAGGTATTTTGAACAGCAAGAAAATCTGCCAGGCGATTGGCAACAAGATCGGCATCGAACCCATACTCGGTTAAACCTGTTTCGAGAAGACTCGATAGTTGCGAAGCTTGTTCAGGCGGAACTTCAATCAAAAAATATTGGAACCCTGCCTGTTCAGGAAAGAGTTTTTGAAAGTGTTCTTCCGAGATCAACAACACCCCTTGAAAAATACTACCATCAAACATGCCTTTGATTTTTAATTTGTGTTCGGGCCGTTCGTCGGAGGGAATTCCTACCGTTGTTCCAATTCCTTTATGCAGGCTATACATTAACGTATTCATATCACCCAGAGCGGGAATCGAGCCATCGTCCTGCTTTTCATTCAACAATTCCCAGGGATTTTTCCCGGGGGTATCTGCGAACTTAAAGCCGCCTCGTTCGATCAATTCTTGAGGCACTCCCAATATGGTGGGAACACTCGTTTGATAAATATTCAGGCAGCTTGCATTTTCTCCCGGTTTGACACGAAAGGGGATCACTTCCATCCCACTCAATAATTGTTGTGTCGATTCATCATCGGGAATGTTGATTAGAGTTTTCGCGCGGCCTTCAGAAGTATTCAGGTCAAAGATCAAAGGAGACGTTGATTCTGCAACGAGCGTAAAGCCACCATTCCCCGAATTGAGTTCCGGAGTCTCAACAGCCGGGTTACGATGTCCGGCAGCAACGGAGACCAACACAAACGTTGCTGACGCGATCAACGCTGTAGTTAAAACGCTACGTTGTCGAAACCGACCGGCATTTCGAATCCCCAGTTTGATTAAGGCTCCTGTGCCTCTGCCTTGAATAGGGATTGCCGATTCGATTCGTAGTCTGCTTGATAAAAAGGAGAGGCTGGATACCAATGCGAGTGTTCCTACCAGAAAGAAGGAAACTGTCTGCAAAGAGAAACCGGAAAAAGCTTCTGTTTGTGGAATGAGCCCAGAGACTGTCGCCAATATCAGAACCAATGCCAGTCCGAAAGTAACTTTATAGAGATATCCAACACGCCGCGCATCTTTGGTGCTGTCTGACTCAGGCGAGTTGACGCCGGAAAGCAGGCTACGTATCGAGAGCCGTTTCAGTTCGGCCATCGCGCGCCAGATAACAAAAGCGGAACACAAAATGGAAATCAACATCCCTACGCCAAGGCTGGTGACCGTCAAATGCAGAAACAGGAAGCGTGTCCCAATCGCGCCGATCCACCAGGTTTTCAAGCCATACAACATCAATGAGGCATATCCGATGGCCGCGATGATGCCCAGCACTCCCCCTAATAGAATCACCGCTAACGCTTCTTTGAAGATGACTTGTCTGACTTGTTGCGGAGTAAATCCAATTGCCGATAAGAGTCCGATGGAGGAAACACGACGGTCAATTCCCAATTTGAATAGCAGGCGGATTAAAATAATGGCTGACAGGATGATGAAAAAGCTGAAGCCAATAAACAGCCCCGTGAAGTCAGTGGTCCCACTGGCAGCCATCAAACCAAAAAACTTGATGGGCTGGACCGTAAGTCCTGTTTTAAAAACATCGATCTTTGTGAGGAGTTCTGTTCCAAATCTGTCTGCCGTTTCTTTCAGAGAGTTATCGGGCAAAGGACTCACCCGCAAGGATGTCAGATTACCATAACGACTGTTCCACAATGTTTGCGCTGTTTCCAGAGCAACAAACGCTTTGGGGGTTGCCTTATATTTGTCCCAGTACGCTTCATCTCGTTCCGTGACCCGGTCCAACTTCATGGGGAAGGGTTGTTTCCAGTCACCGAACGTATCCGCATCGGTAATGCCTTCCATATCGGGCGTCAGCTTTCGGTCGGCGGCGGGAGTTTCATCGAGTGCTACAATTCCACGAACGATAAACGACTTTTCAATTTCCGGGAGTTCTCCTCGCGAGCCTACCACGTGATAGGTCATGCGAATGGAATCGCCGACTTTCGCTTTCAAGTCGTCCGCCAACCATTGATTGAGAACAATTTCATTTTCTTTGAGGGGAAGCTTTGGTTTTTCACCTTTAAATACGAAGGGTCCAAAGGGCGCCTTTTCTGAAAAGTCGACACCGGCGACAACAGAATACATCGAGAATCGCAGCTTTTGATTTTCATCTTTTTGCTCGGGATGACTGATTTCGTTCGCAATGTAAACCATCACCGGGGATTGATCCAGATGCAAACTATTTGCTGCTTCGAGGCCCGCCTGCTCAATTTGTGGGTCCAGAATCATCTGCTCGCTTTCCAGCGAGAGATAGTGAAATGGTTCATTCGGAACGATTTTGAGATTCAAATCTTCAAGCGTCAATACGCTTTTCAACGCAGTATCCAGGTTTTCTGCCGTCTGTAATGCTTCGAACGATCTACCTGCTGCCTCAGTGTCTGAACTGAAAAACAAAGCATTTACTCGACCGGGCCGTGATTCTGGGTTACGACGCGAAGGTTTGATTTCATCCAGATCCAAGGCAGCCTGAAGTGTATTTAAAGAGAGAAACAGGTCCAGCGGTAGCTGCTGGTTAGGCAGCAGTGCCAGACGTCCTGCTTTGGATGTTTCTGTAAGAATTTCTTTGACGGTGAGGGTGATTTCGACTGACTGTTCTTCTCGCTCGCCTAACAGGGAATCACGGGGGATGGCAGAGGGAAGTTCAATCCAGAGTGTGATTTCATCACCGACTGAAGCCTCTAATTGTTGAGCGACTCGTGCATTGAGAATCGCCTCGTCTCCCGTAGGATGCGGCATCTCCGTTTCATGATCCAGCAGAGACCAGAGACGTTCGTCCGTGCCAAAGATATTCACTTGCCCCACACGCAGATGCTGCTCTTTGTTGTTTTTCTCAAGACTGCCTCTAAGTACGAGCGCGGGAGCAATCGTTTTGATGCCAGCTGGTAATTTTGCTGAGTTTTTGAGATCCGTAGCCAGTTGCTCGCAGAAGAAACGATGGCCGGAGATGACATAATCGATTTCACCCAATCGATCGAGTGTCATCTGCCTTAAGCTACCTCGAACCGAATCACCAACGATTAAAGCCCCTCCAATGACAGCAGTAGCAGCGATGACTCCCAACAAGACGGCCAAATTTGTACGCCAGTAATACAACAGGCTTTTGATGACAAATCGGGCTTGATTCATGGGAACAAACTCTTATCGATGATTTCTAATGGAACGTTCAGATGGTTTTCGAAACCAGCAAACCGTCACGTAATTCCAGATGTTTGGGAAACAATGTTGCCAGTTCGCGACTATGAGTCACGCAAATTAAGATCGTACTTTGCTCCTGATTAATTTCGAGCAGTAAATTGCCAATGGACTCTGCATTTTTGCGGTCGAGATTTCCCGTTGGTTCATCTGCTAATAACAAGCGTGGATTGTTAATCAGTGCCCTGCAGACGGCAACACGTTGTCGTTCGCCTCCTGAGATTTGTGCGGGTCGATGATGCATGCGATCGTGCAGGCCCACTCGTTCCAGCAGATGTTTGGCACGATCTTCTGCTTCATTGGTCGTTCCCTGGTGAACCATCGTCGGGATCAAAACATTTTCCAGAACCGAAAACTGAGGCATCAAGTGATGATCCTGAAAGATGAATCCGATATTCAGATTACGAAATTCAGCCTGCTGACTGGCATTAAGTTCAAATGGGTTTTGATCGAATTGAATGACTTCTCCTGAAGTGGGTGTATCGAGAACTCCCAGAATATAGAGCAATGTGCTTTTCCCTGAACCGGATGGCCCAGTGATCGCCAACGCTTCGCCTTCCTTGAGAGCAAAGTTCACTCCAGCGAGAATCGGTAATGATTCCGTGGCGATTGAAAATGCCTTAGTTAACTCGCGAACAATTAATGGCGCGTGGGAGTCATTCATTTTGGTTCTTGTCAAACAAACTATTCAGAGTGATCCTGGGATTCTTCAATTTTCTTTTGAATCCACTCCGGAATTTCAATCGACTGCATGGGGTTACCACGCGTGAAATGACAACAGACCGTTTTCATTCGCCCTTTGGCAACCTTGGTTTGATCTCGCCAGAATTCGTATCCGATCGTCAGTGATTTTACACCGAGACGTTCCACAAACAAACGAATTTCAAGTTGATCGCCATAATAAACGGGTGACTCAAACGAACATTTTGCTGAGACACGAGGCCAGCCCATGACAGAGCCATCCTGCTGAGTATCGACAATCGTCAAGCCCAGAGAGCGAAAATATTCGTGCTCGGCCTGTTCCATATACTTATAGAAGTTGGAAAAATGGACAATCCCCGCCATGTCCGTTTCGTGAAATTCAACACGACGAGTTGTTTTAAAGGTACAGGACATGTAAAGCTCAACGGTTTTAGTCTTCAGGGAAGAAACGGACCAGCGTTTCTTTACTGGGCGGCTTTGTCACCAGGGAAACCAGGACCATTGCCGTTGCTGAAGCAACAACCATTGTGGCAACAGGCATCATCCCCAGAAACGTATAGTTAGGTTTTAAGGCATAATCGGCTTCTTTAAACAGATACAACCAGGAACCAATGGCAACCAGAATTCCCGCATACGCGCCCGGTTTTGTAAGTCTTTTCCAATAGACGGCCGCAAAAATAATCGGGAACAAACTGGAAAATCCACTGAAGCACCAGACTCCCAATGTAAAGACGCGCCGCGGTTCCAATAAACTGCATCCATAGGTAATGGCAACCACTGAAATAATAAAGAGCCGCGCTAACAAGACAACCTGTTTATCGGAAAAACGATCTTTTCCACCATAATGGACCACAATGTCTTCAGTAAACATGGTACCGATACACAAGAACTGACTGTCCAGAGACGACATGATCGCTGCCAGAATGCCGGCGGTTAAGAAACCTGCCAATACGGGCGAAGTCATCTTTTTCACCATTGCCGCTAGAACCGCATTCGCGGGGAAGTGAGGTGGAAACATTGGCGCGCCATTTAAAGTTGCAGACGTAGCCCAGACACCTACCAGAACACAGGGAACCCATACGATCATGATAAAGAGCGGATGTGCAACCACAGGTAGTTTGAATGTCGAAGCACTTCGAGCGGTAAGCCAATGTTGAAACAAGTGAGGAAACATACCGACCGAAAGCGGTACGAAGAAATAGGTAAAGAACACCAGCTTACTCATGGGGTGTGGAGCATCTGGTGCCCAATTACTGGCCCGATAAACGCCGAGCGCTTTTTTAATCGTCCACTTCTTTCCTTTGGAAGGATCATTCGGATCCAGATCCTGGTTAGGATGCCCCACCTTTTCAGCAAAAATCAACATCGCCTTCTCTTTTTCCGCATTGGCTTTACGAGGATACTCTCGTAGATCATGATGCGACATCAATCCCATTTTCCATTTTTCAGGAAACGGATCCGGCATCACTCGATCATCCTGCTTCAACAGAGCCTTGTTGACTTGCTCACTTGTGAGATCATAAAGCTTATTCTTGCTGGCATAGATTGCTTCCGCTACCGTTTGCCAGTTAGGCATCCGTGGCTTGAATTCTTTGTACGCCTCTGCTTTTTGCTCAGGAGTCAGTGTAAGCGTTTTCAGAACACGTTGCGCATAGTTGTATTTGGCGATTAACGTCCAACGTTTATATTTTTCGGCGTATCGTTCACGATCTTTCGGGTCGACAGCCCGCATCAGTTTGGAAGGGTTCTTTTCCAGCACCGCATGACTGGCGGCATCGAGACCACCAAGTTTATTCGAAATTACGAAAAAAGTGACGACTCCCAGAACCATAAATACCAAGGTCTGAAAAGTATTCGCCCAGGCGGTTCCACGCATCCCCCCAAAAAAGACATAGATCAGAACAACCATACTAATCACGAGAGATCCGAGCCAGGGAGGGATCCCATAATCGTAGGCGGCAAAAGAACTTTCAAATGCGCCTTCGGTAATGCTGCTGATGACCACCCCTGATGCCATCACCCCGATCAATAAATAGGGGATCACTAAGCCTACCAGAACCGGAAACAGAATGATTCCAATGCGATCACTCTCTAATCGATCACGGAAAAATTGAATCTGAGTGGTATAGCCATGTTTGTGCCCCCAGGACCAGAGTTTAATTCCCAGGAGAAAGAAACAAAGCGAGTGAATGATACCACTGGATGATGCCAGCATTCCGTAGACGCCAACACCCTCTTTGTAAGCTTCACCACTCGAACCAACCAGCGCAAACGCTGTCATCGTGGTACCGAAGATAGACATCAATAACAGAAAGGGGCCAATTGAGTGGCTAGCCAGCATATAGTCTTTACTGGTTCCTCTAAACAACCGGCTTGAAAACAGACCCAGGCACAACAGTAAACTCAAATAGATTCCAATGATGACTAACTGTGTCATTATTCTGTTTCTCCTGTTTCCTGGGCAGGGGTGTCCTGAGCAATTTCTTCGAGATGATGTGGCCAGGCAAATTTTGTCGCGAGAAACCAGACAATGGCAGCACCAACAGAAATCCCCGCTTGATACAACAGGGTAATGGGCATGAATCCCAGGATGAGTCTTTTGTCATCCCATAACCAGTTATCCTGATGAAGGATGATCAGCACAACAACCAATCCATAAATGGCGTATCTCATAAGTCATCTTTTCTAAATTGACAGAGTCATTATTACAGGCGGGTTTGCAAATGCCAGATGATAGCTGGGCTTTGGCGGGATGTAGGACCTGACAGCCCTAGTGATTCGCACTGAAAACCCATTGTGACAAATTTTCCAGGGTCTCACAACGAAACGGTCAGAATTGTGGCAAGAAACTCGCTAGATCCACTTGAAAAGATCGCGGAAGCGCTAATTTCTGTTAACAGAATTACTGTTCAGCAGATTTGAGCCTTTTTGAAACTTCATACATAAATTCCAGACTTGCAAATGGTGGACGCCCTCTCCAGAATGGTGGCTTACGCAAAATTATTGACCTGTTCTAATTAAGCCTTTTAGAGAGGATAGGATGTTGATATTCCGTCTTGTAGTTGTCTGTTTTTTCTCTGTTTCCAGTTTCATGTCGTCCGAAGTATGGGCTCAAGCCAAGAAAGGTGACAAAAAATTTGCGATCCTGGACATCAACAAAGTGGATGAAGATTTTCATTTTCAAGGCGAATACTATGGCTTGATTGGTACAAACTGTTCCTGGTGTGGAGAATGTGCGATGGGCCTACAAGTGGTTGCCCGTGGAGAAGGGAAATTTATCGCATCCGTCTACAACGGAGGACTTCCCGGGAATGGCTGGGATCACTCTGAAAGAAGTGAGTTAGAAGGGACACGCAACGGGGATGTCCTCACTTTGAAAGGAGATCAATTCGAGATTGAAGTGAAAAAAGGAGGCATGGCGGTTGTACAAGATCAGGCCGGTCATCGACTCGGTCAGCTTTCCAAATACAAACGAACGAGTATCACACTTGGCGCAAAACCACCGGCCAATGCAACCGTATTGTTTGATGGATCGTCTGTTGAGCACTTCAAAAATGGCAAGATTACGGACGAAGGCCTGCTGAGTGTCGGCACAGAACTCAAAAAGAAATATCGCAGTTTTCGTCTGCACCTTGAGTTCCGATTGCCTTATATGCCCTATGCTACAGGTCAGGCTCGAAGTAATAGCGGTATCTATTTACAAAGTCGTTATGAAGTCCAGGTTCTTGATTCGTTCGGACTGGAGGGAGTCGAAAACGAATGTGGAGGGCTTTATAAACAAAAGCGTGCCGATGTGAATATGTGTTTTCCGCCCCTTTCGTGGCAAACATACGACATTGCTTTTGTCGCACCTCGGTTTGATGAAGCCGGCAAAAAAATCAAAAACGCCTACATTACTGTATTACACAATGGCGTTCCCATTCATCAAGATTATTCGATTATTGCGAAAACAGGAGGGGGCAAGCAGGAAGGGGCCGAGCTATTCCCGATCAAGCTCCAGGACCACAGTAACCCGGTTCGTTTTCGAAATATCTGGATCGTTGATCTCAGCGACCAACCCGATCCCGAATATTGTTTTCCCTGCCAGTCTCTGCTCTGTGAAGGCAGTTGCTATTAGAGAAACACCAGTCAGGTGTAGCTCTAACTCGACCCCAAAATTGAGATAAGACATTCCGAGACCGATATTTGTGTTCGCGTCTTGCCTTGTTTTTCAAAGCAGCTACAATAAGAGTGGCGTTTCTTAAAGTGCTACCGCCACTAGGCATGCGCTGAGAGAGTCATATTTGATTCATTCCAGTTGTTGTACTTTGTCTGGTCAAGACAAACTGGAGAGGAACAACACAGGGAAAATCTGATGGATTATTCATTTATTGCAATTCTCGCATTAGCAGTCACATTGATGCTGTTTGTCGCTGAGATTTTTGTTCCCTCTGCAGGGCTGATCGCTGTAATGGCACTCTTATGCCTGGCCGCTTCAGTCTGGTCTGCCTGGATGGCCTGGTGGGATACAAGCCCTTCTATCTGGTGGACTTATATTGCCAGTGTTTTGATATTAATTCCCTCTACCCTCGGTTTTGCCGTCAAATTCTTTCCTAATACAACCTGGGGCAAAAAAATCATTCATGAGGTTCCCACACTGGAAGAAGTGACCGGATTTCGAGAAGAAACTGAACATCTGCGTTCACTAATCGGGAAAATCGGGAAAACTCAAACTCTTTTGAACCCCAGCGGGTTTGTACTCGTTGATAATGAGAGACTTAACTGTGAGAGTCAGGGAATGATTATTGATCCTCAGATGGATGTAGAGATAATCGCTGTGGAAGGCGCAAGACTAGTGGTAAAAATGGCAAAACAAACCCCGGCTGAGACTCCTCAATCAGATTTGGAAAAACCTCCATTTGGTGACTCAGTCGCTAATGACACTCTCGATTTCGAAGTACCTGAAAGCTAATTATTTCGGTAGTCTCTAGCTGGCTTTCAAAAATTACCTTACAATTAGTAAATGCAAATACAGGAAATGGATTGGTTTTCACAGACTGATTCCACTGGCTATCAACAACACATGGATATCCCTTATTCTTAGGACAGGAATGCAACTATGAGCGCCTTGAACATTCTGGCTGCCGACAACAGCTCAACAATCGCCTGGATTGTGGGAGTCGTAATTTTTCTCGGTGTGCTGGTGTTTTTTGCTGTCTTCGCCCGATTTGCTGGATTGTGGGTTCAGTGTAAGATGACGAATGCCAAAATTTCATTTCCAAATCTGGTGATGATGACCATTCGTAAAGTGAATCCAACGATTATCGTCCGCAGTAAAATTATGGCCATACAGTCAGGCATCACCCGGCACTTCGATATCTCCACTCGCGATCTGGAAGCCCATTATTTAGCGGGCGGAAACGTGCCAAATGTGATTCGTGCCTTAATTGCTTCTCAGAGAGCCAAGATTGAACTCGACTGGCAGGCTGCTCAGGCTATTGACCTGGCTGGGAGAGATATTCTGGATGCGGTTCGAACCAGCGTCTATCCCAAAGTCATTGATTGCCCCGACCCACGAAAAAATAATAGTACGTTAGACGCGGTGGCCGGTGATGGAATTCAGTTAAATGTACGTGCCAGAGTGACCGTACGAACCAATTTAAAACAGTTGGTCGGTGGTGCCACAGAAGAAACTGTGATTGCCCGTGTCGGGCAGGGGATTGTGCAGGCTATAGGCTCAACAGAAACTTATAAAGATGTACTCGAGAACCCAGATAAAATTTCGCAGATCGTGCTGGATGAAGGCCTTGAGAAACAAACGGCGTACACAATCGTTTCGATTGATATCGCTGACATTGATGTCGGCGAAAATATTGGAGCACGGTTACAGGCAGACCATGCAGAAGCGGAAATGCGTGTTGCTCAAGCGAAAGCAGAGCAACGACGTGCGGATCAACAGGCTCGCGAACAGGAAATGGTGGCGCTGACTCAAGAAAATCGAGCACAAGTTGTTCTGGCAGAAGCCAAGGTGCCTGAAGCAATTGCCCAATCATTTCGCACGAAAAAAATTGGTTTGATTGATTATTATGAGTTAAAGAATATTCAGGCCGACACCAAAATGAGAGACTCCATCGGAACTCCTGAAAGAGAAGTCACCTCGACCCCACAATAATTGATCAGGAAAATACGACTCATAACAGAAACGTGAGATGAGCATGAAAGACCGAGGCTAATTGATGGTTGTTCCAATCTTAGCAGACGACATTGTTGGAGTTCTATTAGGGATCCTCTTCCTGGTGATCAGTGCGGTAAGTGCAATCAGTAATATTGCCAAGGAAAAGAACAAACCACAGCCCGGCAAGATCAAACAAAAAGCAGCACTCCAGAATGAATTAGAAAAATTTCTGCAAGAAGCCGTTAATCCCAAGCCACAAAAAAAGCAAAAACCTGTTGAAGTTGATTTTTTTGAAGAAGATGATTTCGAAGTAGCGGCTCCCGTCCAACAAGCGCCTCAGCGCCGCAGGCGACATCAAAACAAGCCGCAGCCTCAACGCAGACAACCCCAACAGTCCAAACCAAAAAAACAACCTGATAGTAAACCAGTCAAAGCATCTGACGACTCTCAAAAATCACTTCGCAAACGTGCTGAAATTGAAGCGCGTGAGCGGCAGGAGCGTCTCGGCGGATCCTTGCGTGAGCGGATTCAAGAGAAGCAGCAAACGCACGTCCAAACAAGCATACAAACAAATATCGGTGGAAACGTTAGCAAACGTCTCTCAGAGAAATTTGGCTCCCGATCTGATGAACCTAAAAGTCGCGCTTCCAAACAATCAGAAGTTAAAATTAACCGGTCTTTGTTAAGAGATCCGAAATCATTACGACAAGCAATCATATTAAATGAAATTCTTTCCCCACCTAAAGCACTTCGTCGTTCCTGATTATGGGCTTGTTCCAGGACGTTGCTTTGATTTTGTCTGACAGAAATCAAAGTTGAGAATAAGAGAATGAGTAAAACAGATTCTCCAATTGAAGTATTGTTGTTTGCCGGTCCTTTTGAGGTCAGAGGCACTTCTGCTTATACGCTGCGCTTAGCCCAATACATCACCGACTTCGATATTCAAGCTCGTGTCGTTTGTCCTGACGCGGCAAAAGTTGACCCCAGTATGCGATTGAAGTTAGACATCGCAGAATATCGGAACTTGAATGTTCCATTTCTCGGACAACTTGTATTACGACTGGTAAAACAGGAACTATTAAAGCATCCACCAGATTTAATTCATATTCAGTCGCGGCACGTGCTTCCACAAGGGCAGTGGCTTGCCAGACAAATCAAACGTCCTTTTCTTCTCACAGTCAATGATTACTTGCAAAGCGACGAACGGCTCCGTATCGATATGCGCTGGTGCCGAGGAATTATCACAGTAAGCGATTCAGTTAAAAAAGATTTAATTGCCCGGACAGGTTTACCGGAAGACTTTGTTTTAGTCATCCCCGGCGGTGTGGACGTTCCCGACTATGCAGAACTTTCGCCTGTTCTAACTCATGACCATCAGCCCGTGGTCGGAACAGCCGGACCATTAGAGGCAATTAAAGGACTACCCTATTTCCTGGGAGCGGCCAGCCGAGTCTTGGACGTCAATCCAAACGTGCAATTTTTGATTTCTGGTGCTGGCCCTGAAGAAGGTAACTTGCGTTACTTAGCCCGTGATTTAGAAATATCGGAGAACGTCACTTTTGTTCCCAACCTCTACGACTTTTCGATTTCACTGGCCGCCATGGATATGTTCTGTCTGGCTTCACTCAGGCAGGGACTGGGAACGATCATGCTGGAAGCAATGGCATTAGCAAAACCGGTGATTGCAACCGGCGTCGGAGGAATCTATTCCGTCATACGAGATGGAGAAACAGGGCTAGTGGTTCCTCCTTCGAATAGTGAAGCGCTTGCGAACAGCATCCTCAAGCTTCTGGAAGACCCCCTTAAAGCCCGGAACATGGGTGAAGCAGCTCGAGAATTAGTCAGACATGACTTTCATGTGAAAACGATGGTCGAAAAAACAGTTGAGCAATATAAACTGGCGCTACCAATTGCGTCTTGACCTATCGGAATATAGACTTCATAACTTATGTGTAAAGCCGTTTTTCTCCAAACTGGAAGAATTAATGCGAGCAGAAATTATTGCCATAGGTAGCGAACTGACAAACGGAGAGAAGCTGGATACCAATAGCCAATGGTTAAGTACGCAATTAGCTTCGATTGGCATTTCAACACAATTCCATTCAACAATCGCTGATCATATCGATGAAATTGTAGACCAACTCCGACTTGCCACGCAACGCTCTGACGTCATATTGATCACAGGAGGACTAGGGCCTACATTGGACGATTTGACACGACAGGCGATGGCCGAACTAATGGAAGTTGATCTGATTTTGGATGAAAACTCTCTTCAGATTATTGAAAACATGTTTCAAAAGCGCTTTCGCGAGATGCCTGAAAGAAATCGGATTCAAGCCATGTTTCCTAAAGGCTCTGAACCAATCCAGAATCTACATGGAACCGCTCCTGGAATCTGGATGGTTGTCCCACGCACAGATTCAAAAACGAATTGTTGTATCGTGGCAATGCCGGGCGTCCCTTCAGAAATGAAACCGATGTTTCATCAGTCGGTATTGCCCCGTCTCACTCAAGGATCGAATGTGATTCGATTTGTTCGTATTAACTGTTTTGGTGTCGGTGAATCGAAAACCGAAGAACTTCTGGGAGAGATTACCAGTCGGGGGCGGGACCCGGAGGTTGGAATCACAGCACATGAGGCGACAATCACCTTACGAATCAAAGCCGTTGGTGAGTCTGTTGAGGTTTGTGAACAGAAAATTGCTGAGACGGATGCTATCATCCATGAACGACTGGGAGACTACATTTATGGCTATGAAGATGAAGAACTAGAGCATGTCGTTGTAACCATGCTCAATGAACGACGTCTCTCCCTGGCGACTAGTGAGTGCGGTACCGGAGGACTGCTGTCTTACCGTTTGACAGAAGTAGCAGGTTCAAATGGTTGTTATGCAGGGGGAATGATTTTCGCAAAGCATAACCTTGAAACTCTACAGGCGAATGAATCAGACAACGACAACTCTGCGTTTAATGCAGATGCAGCCATTTCGCTGGCCCAAGAATCGCGAAACCAACATGCCTGTGATTTTGCGATTTCAGTTGTTTTAGACATAGATCAATCCTGGCAAGATACGGAAAATATTCCACAGGCTTTTGTGGCTGTGGTAGCTGATGGAATTGAATTGGTAGAAGAGATTGGCTTAACTGTAAATCGAGCGATAGCCAAAAGTCGAGTCACAAAGGTAGCGCTCAATTTACTGAGACGGCATCTGATCTCGACCACAATTGAGTGAAAGTACTTCAGACTCGCTAGGCTGCTCTTAGCTTTCGTGCTTTCTGAGCCCAGAGAATCCAATTAGAGACTTCCTTAAAATTCGGTTTTTTACCATTCCGAATAATTTTTCGTCCTTCATTCGTTTTGATAAACGATTTCACTCTTCCGAAGAGTACCTGGGGTGAAGTATGGGCGATTGTTTCCGGTTCAAAAAATCCACAAGAAACCAATATTTGAGCGTCATGACCTCGTAGTCCAGGAATACAACAAGCAAGCTTGGCCTGCTTTTTCCATTCGCGGATCGTATTTTGGTTGATATGCGAAACCTTTAATTTCTTTGAGACTACTTCTGGATTACATTCCAGAAAATCGTTGACCGTTAAAATGTCAATTTTTCCCAGTCGATTTGCAGTTTTGACACCAATGGAAGGTGCTTCCTCGACAGGCATTGAACGATCTAAATAGAACGGGGGAATGAGTTGACTGTGAACGGTCGAGGAAACATGCGAGTGGTCCCTACGGTAGTCTCGCCTGACTAATGAAGACTCTCGTTCTTTTTTTTGTTCAGTCTCGTCATTTTGAGGAGGAAACTGGTTCGGAGAATTTACTGCTTGTGAATTTGAGTCCGGTAACATGACCGGAGGACAACCGTGTTCTTCAAACAATCGAGCCAAATGCAGATGGCAGGTAAATAACAAAAATTGCTGCCCTTTCTTTGCAACAGTATTTAATGTTTCTATCGCAGCGACTGTCCGGCTTTGATCGAAATTCACAAGTACATCATCCAGAATCATAGGTAGTTCAACGCCGTTATTTCGAAAGCGTTCTACCATTGCCAGCCGGATCGCCAAAAACAGTTGCTCTCGCGTTCCACTACTGAGTTCACTGACGGTTAATGTTTGTCCCTGTTGATCGTCAATTTTGGGAAACTGTTCTCCCAAAGGAGTCCAAATGTTTTTGTATTTCCCATTGGTTAATTGACTAAGGTATTCAGAAGCGATTGCAAGGGTCTCAGGCTGGCAGGTGCGTTCGTATTCTGAACGCAACTTACTCAAACCTACCGAGGAAGCTTCAGCTGAAAACCATTTTTCACTAGCCTGTCGGATTTGTTCAAGAATCTGTTCCCGCTCAAAACGTAAATGGGCTGAACTACGGTCGTTTTTGGCGTTCTGATAATCTTGTTTCAGGCGTCCCATATTTTCCGCAGTTGTCACCAGATCACTTTCAATGTCTTCCAGTTCTAAATTCAGCATTTCCAGATGCTCAGCATTTTCATCTGAATTAAAATCCATAAGATCTTCTTCAACTATCGCAAGCTCTTTTTCGGATCGACTGGCCTTTTCCAATTCGGCTTGTGCATCTTCCAGTACACTCTCAAGCTGACTACGTTCTTCGAGTGAAACGGCTCGTTGGATAAACTCGTCTCGATTTGCCGCTCCCCCACGGATCAATAATCTCGAGCATTTGTGATTTAGTTCTTCGAGTTTTAATTCCAGAACATCTGATTCCTGCGATAATTTTTGCTCTTCTTTGCCCAAGCGAGAAAGTTCTTTTTGATGTTCAGCAAATGATTCAATCTCGCGTTCCCATTGGGAAACCACTTCGAATGGTTTATCAAACGCATGCTGAGTGCGCCCCATACGCTGGCCCAGATCACGTACTCGAGAGGAATACGCTTTGACAATTTCACCCAGAGGCTGGATACGTTTTTTTTCCTGCTGAAATTGATCCGCGTGTAAATGAACGTTAGAAACATGCTGCCACATCTGAAATGCTTCATTGATTTTCAGTGTTTCAGTTAATCCTAGATCTTTGAGACATTCACACCATTCATGCCGTTTGCTGCTAAACTCACGTTGAATTTCTTGAGAACGGTTTCTCAATTTCACCAGTAACTGGCGTGTTTTCTGTGTCTGTTCTTGTGCAACTTGTAATTGTTCCAGTTCACCAATCTTGAAAGCCAGTTCATGCAGCAGGTCCGTGCGTAAAATGTTTTCATCATTGAAATTCAACTCGGGAATCTTTTCTCGATATCGGTCTGTCGTCAGCGAATGCCCTTCGGTAATGAGCTTTAAGGAAAAATATTCATCTTCCAGCAGGCGTTCGATCTCCTGTCGCGTTTCTCTTAGATGAACGTCTAAGGCCCAACTCTTATCCTGCAAATCCTCTACTTGACCATCGACATCGACCTCAAAATGTTTTTTGATCGCCCATGTCGTCCCACCCAGGAACAATCCTGTGAGACAGTAAATCAAGCCGATATAAATGACATCGGTTACTCCGCGCCAAGCACCGGCAATAAGTAATAGTATTCCTGCTAATGCAAAACCAAACAGCGTCTTTTTGGCCCAACTGGGAATGCGGGAATGCGTTTGGAGCCGTGCCAACTGCTCGTTGACGGCTTCTTGTTGAAACACACATTCTGACTCTCGCATCCGTAACTGGCTAAGACGTTCCAGATGTTTCATTCGTTCGCGGGCTCTCTTTAGTTCTTCATCGATCGAATGCCCATTTAATAAACGATTCGATTGTTCCTGAAGTTGAGCTAGCGTTTGCTGGTATTTTCGCGAAACTTTTTTGTATCGCTGATGTGTATTCTTGCGTTTTCTTAACGCGATTCGATACTGATGTGCTGCATCGATGAGGCGTTGGTTGTTGTCGGGGGTCGTTTTAATATGATTGATCTCGTCAAGAGTCTGATTCGGGCCGAGATATTTTTGTAATGTGAGTTCAGCATCACGTGCCCGGGTTTCTCCTGCTTTGTACTGGCGTTCCAGATCGATGATCCAGTTTTTCTGATCAACCAGACTTTGTATGTTTGGCACAAAATTGAGCAGGTCATTGTCAATTTTATATTTTTCTGCTTCTGCACTTACTCGTTTCAGATCCACCTTTAGTTCGGTCAGTTTTTCTTCAACTTGTTTTAATTCCTGATCGTAATCATTCAGCAGTGCGACGCCATCTTCTGGAAAGTCGTTGACGACTGGAAGTTGTCTCAATTTCTGATGCAAAGCTTGTACTTCCTGCCAGGGCCTCCATACACGTTCGAGAAAACGATGTCCTCGAATTTGATATTGCAAACCTTCCCTTCGTTTTTTAAGACTATCTGATTCCGCGCGTAACTTCTGTAAATCATCGGATAGACTGAAAAACTGCTGTGTTTGTAGTTCTAAGTCCGCAAGTTTCGCATTCACGTCATCGAGTTTTTGATAAAGATCGACCAGCTTTCCGGTCTTAAAGTCGGAACTCAATAGTTGCTGTCTTGATTTCACTATCTTGCTGGAAGCATCAAGTATCGCCTGGCCTTCTGGCCCCAGAGAGAGTCCATAAATGTGTTGCGCAACTTGATCGCCGTGTAGTGTTCCCAACTCCTGTAATTCATTTAAGCCAATCGCAAATACGTTTTCGAATACGCTTTCATTTACACCAGCATGCAGAGAGGCGAGCAGGTCCTGGTTCGAGAGCCCCCGCGTTTCTCCTTGAAATGAAAAGGGACCTTTGCCTCTGGAATTTGTCTGACGACGAATTTCGTAGACTTGTCCTTGATGTTTAATATCCAGTAAGGCAGACCAATGAGTCGAATCCGGTACTCGTGACTGATCACGAATTCCCTCAGTCTGAAATCCATAAAGGACACTACGAATCATTCGCATTAAAGTCGATTTACCGGTTTCGTTAGGGCCATAAAAAACATTCACCCCTGCGTTGAGGGGCGCAAGGTTCAGATCGTTCCAATTTCCAAATTCGTCGATATGGATTCTGGTGATTTTCATAAGTGCACTTCCTCATCCGAAGAGATGTTAAGCCAATTGTGTCCGTTTCGGATGGCTGTATTAAAGATACGTTGCTCAACCATTTCATGAATCAATGAATCCATGCGGTGAGACCAGGTTTGGTCAAGATGAGCAGTATGTGTGACTAATTGTTTCAGTGGTGTGTCTGTATCTGTTTGGAATGCTTCAAGCTGATCATGATAACGTTTTACTAAAGATGCTGACCTGCTGGAGAATTTCCGAATATCGGCTTGCAGTTCAAAGCATTGTTCAATTCGAACAGGCAGATGGTCTCTGAGTTCGCTCGCGATTTCTAAACCTAAATCACTTTGATTCTTGGCTATTTTCAGAGACTGAAATAGCTCGCCTGAGCCTTCCCACTGCCAACGCACCATCCAGACTTTTTCAAAAACAGCATTTTTATAAGAAAAGAGAGCTTCGCGCATAAGATGCTTGAGTTGTTTTCGGGAGCATTCTGGATCTATCTGTAATTCGATCACTAACCAGCGAACGGTGGCAAGATTCAACAAGTGAAGTTCCAGCTGCTTCTCTGGTTTGATTGTGACTAAAGTAACACCATTATTATCGCATTCGTTGAAATTCAGTCCCTGAGCTACGCCGGGATGGTGAGCAATGCCTGGTTGCATTTCAAACGTATGCCGCTGAGTTCCTTTACACAATGCAATGTAATCAAAACTGACTTCTTCAAATTGATCGGATAAAACTTGCGAGGGTGAATGCTCTAATTCACAATTATGATCAGTCTTTTCCTGTGTTACGTTGGCGGGAAGAATACCAATGGAAATGGCGCGTTGATCGTGCTGATTGAACAGTTGATTTCTCTGATTCAGCTTTAAGGGTTGCTCTGTTTTATAATGAGCGGATTCCAGAACTTGCAACGTCGCGATGGTTTCATCAGCACGCATGATGTCAATAATGTCGTGATCATGCGGCGAGAGAAATGTGACGTTGCCTGGCCAATGAAATTGAGAGTGCCAGACACTCAGCGGATCGTGCTGACCTGGAAGTATAAAGACCTGAATATTTTCAGATGCCAGTTGCTGCAAGCCTTCTACGAATGAAATTTTAGCGCGAATGCTGTGATCTTCTTCGATCAAGGTATTACCTGTCAGCAACAGAAAATCAATTTCATGTTCGAGAGCAGCCTTAATCACCTGCTCGAAGGTTGTCAGCGTACAATCTTCGAGAATCATTTGTGATTCGCTGTCAACCTTACCTATCCCCTGGGGTTGATGGTCAAGATGCAGGTTACTTGCGTGAATGAACCGGGTCGGTACGAATGACATGGCAGACTCCTTTCCGCCGCACAACCTCTTCAATTGATGATCTGCATCACTACATTTGAGGCAGGATTCAGGTGTGCTTTTGAGAAATATTTTTTGGACTGGAAGTGTACTTCACCAGCCAGTTTATGGAAAGTCGAGTCTACGGGAAAAGTAAGTAGATGCTATCGGGAACAAAGATAAAAGGAGTGAAATGCGAGATGGTAGAAAAGTGGCTTCAGACCAGAGAGCAACCAATCTAATTTCCTAACCAGGAAGGAATATCCGGATCTTGGTAAGTGTCTAGCAATGCGTGAGATACCGTCGTTACTAACTCCTGCCGTTTGACTGGTTTAGACAGAACATCATAAGCATTTGCAGCAGTGGCATCCTGTCGCAGTTCATCGGTTGCATCAGCCGTGATAAGAATACAGGGTAAGATCGCGTTGATCTCTTTCATGATCCGCACCGCTTCCAATCCTGTTAAAACGTCCATGTGCATGTCGAGCAAAACGATGTCGACCTGCCCATGTTCCACAAGTTCCACAGCCTCTTCTCCCGATTCCGCTTCAAATAATTTGAAATAGGGATTCAGGAGTTCTTTCAGGACATCACGGAAACCAGGGTCATCATCAGCGATCAGTAATTGATAAGGAGTCTGAGATTTGGCAATGACCATAATTGATCTCATCAAATAATTTCGGAAGGCTAATATACCAGGAGAAGCTTGTACTAAGCCTAGCCTAAAAATCAACTCGTGCAAATATCGATTCGATACCCCTAAGATAAGCAAATCAGATACCATTGTCAGGCTTAAATATACGAGTCGTTGTAAGTCTTATGTTTTAAATACGTTAAATCAAACACTGACTGATGGACGATTCATTTCTGATTGTGATACGATCTATTTTTCAGTAAACAAAGCACAATCGCTGTCAAAAAGGCAGCACTAATAAATTGAGCTCGAAATATCTCCCGACACCAGCTCTGGTTCCGTCTTCGTTTGTTTCTCAGAATTACTTGCTGGTTGCGGTGAATCCCCTACCGACATTTGTGAAAAGAAATGAAGCAAAGCGCTATCATACTGTTGAGGTTGCGCATTGCGACCGGCGTTATGAATGGCGTCAGGAACTGAACAGACTGTGATCCGGGAATCGTGAATTTTTCTTGTGATTAACTCAGTCATGCGAGGCACAACACTTTGATCTTTTTCTCCCACAAGAAATAATAAATCCCGGTCTCTCAAGGATGAAAGATATGGTTTCAGATTCACGTATTGGCACCCTTGACGTTTTTGAGAATACCAGAGCATGATGCGAAATGCGAAAACGACTTCCCAGGTTGGCACTAATTGAATAAACCACCTTGGTACAAATCGTTCTCCCCAGCGAATGGCATGATCCAGAAAAAGATCTTCGTTTGCAAAAGCTCCTTCGCATGCGACAAATTGAATCTGTGAGGATTGTGCGGCGACAACTAATGCCGCACCGGCGCCACGACTCATACCTAATAAGCCAAGTTGTAAGTGAGCCCATTTGGATTGGGTACGAATAAAATGAATCGCTGATTTGACATCATTGATCTCGTGTTTGGATAACCAATGAATTGCCTGGTAGTTCAGATCGATATCACTTTCACCATGATTTCGAAAATCAAATGAGAAAACAGCAAAGCCTGCCTGCAACAAAGCACGACATTGACTCAGCGCAATTGCTCCACTCGATTTAAAAGGATGACAAAAAAGAATTAGTCCTTGAGGATCCGATTTTTTCGGAGTTGCAATGAAACCACGTAAGATCAATCCGTTCGTAGTTGGAATCTCGACATGTTCAATCTGAACCGTGTGATTCTGTTTCAAAAGATCATCGGTCGATCCAGCAAGATCAAGTCGTCCTGGCATAGGAGCGAAGAGTACTGGATAGGCAGCGCGCATAATGCAATACTGTATCACCAGCTCTAAAAGAATGACAATTACTATGCACCAAAACAACCAACTCACAGCCTACTCCATGGAAGTGATCTCGCTTGTCTCGTTCCTTGACAAGCTCCATTTGTTTATGGGTGATGTTCGAAATCTCGATTCAACGTATTAACTAATATTGGAAATCTTGTTGATCTTCAGCATTCAGATCATAGTGTAATTGTTTTGCGGCCGATCGTCATTGCCAATTTTCCGGGTTCAGTCTTAGCCTTCAAACTCTGAGAAAATCAGCGAAATATTTTGTCCCCCAAATCCAAAGCTATTTGAAAGCGTTGTTTTTACTTCCTTTTGACGTGCTTCATTGGGAATGTAATCCAAGTCACAATCTGGATCGGGCGTTTCATAATTAATCGTAGGCGGGATCACATTGTCCCGAATCGCCATCAGGCAGGTGATCGCTTCCACACTTCCGGCAGCAGCGATTAAATGTCCCATCATACTCTTGATGCTGGAGACAGGAACTTGATAAGCCGTTTCGCCTAATGCGCCCTTGATGGCTTTCGTTTCTACTTTATCGTTGACCGCGGTACTCGTACCATGCGCGTTGATATAGTGGATATCTTCAGGATTGGCATTCGCATGTTTCATGGCCATGTTGATACATTTAATGGCACCACGCCCGTCAGGATGAATATCGGTTACTCGATAAGCGTCTGCACTGGAACCATAGCCAACAAGCTCACCGTAAATTTTGGCACCTCGTTTTTGGGCTCGTTCCAGATCTTCCAGAATCATCATGCCTGCCCCTTCACCTAGAACGAATCCATCTCGGTTGCGATCGAAGGGCCGTGATGCTTTAGCAGGAGCTTCGTTATGTGTAGAAAGCGCTGTCAGCAGACTGAAGCCGGTGACTCCAAAGGGGTGAATCATGCTGTGTGCACCACCTGAGAGCATGATATCGACATCACCACGTCGAATCAGTTCAGATGCTTCACCAATTGCCTGACTGGAAGCGGCACAAGCAGTCAAACAATTCAAGTTCGGGCCTTGTGCGTTGAACAAGCTGGCCAAGTGCCCGGCTGGCATGTTTGGTTCCTGCTCAAGTTCGAAAAGCGGATTAAGCTGTTCCAGTCCGACCTTGGTAAATTTTTCCAGATCAACTTCGCCATCATTTTGAGCCTGCGCGATGATTTTCATAAACTGATAAAAATCTTGTTGTCCTTCGCCTGCTCCCAGGTAAACACCGAAGGTCGCAGGGTCAAAATCGTCATCTAGAATTCCGGAATCTTTAACAGCCTGCGTTGCTGCACCAATGGCGTAGCGAATGTTGCGTCCGGAATGTTCAAAGCGATCCGGGTTGTCTACATAGTCTTCCAGATGGAAGTCCTGAACTTCAGCGGCAAAGCGCGTCGGAAAATTCGAGGCATCAAAATGCGTGATCTCGGAAACCCCACACTGGGACTCCTGGAGTGCTTTCCAGGTATCTTCCACAGTTTTTCCCAGGGGAGTGATTGCGCCAATTCCTGTAATAACAACACGGCGGTTCATAACTTCGAGTTCTTGTTTTAAATTGAATTTGGTAACAGCAGACGAATTACAGCGCTCTTTAACTCAAAGAGAAGTAATTCGCTGCCAGAAAGTATACTCGGCTCTTACATGCTGGAATTATGATTGTAGCTGAATTCGAATCAAGGCCTCCAGACCAAGGCCTTAAAAATAGGCTACTCATGCTTAATCTTCGCCAGTTCCCGCTTTCCCGACATCTAGAATTCCCAACAGATTCATAGAAAAAACGAAGTTTTTCTGATTGATTGCTCCGAATTCCGAATCGCTCTGATCGAGGTGAACAAAGATGATACTACCTTCTGCAACCAGTCGATCACCGGCCATGGCAGTCACATCGACTGCTCCCCCCTCATCACCGGCATTAGTGATTTTTGCCGTATAAATCAGTTGATCTCCTGGACTGGCCCAACTATGAAATGTCATTTTGGGAACTTTTGCCAGAATCACAACATGCTCAAAATCGTTGATCTCACCCAGTAAAATGCCACCGGTTTGCGCCATGCCTTCGATCATCAGAGAACCAGGCATTACGGGAAATCCAGGAAAGTGATCATGCAAATGTTCTTCTGCAAGTGTAATGTTTTTTACACTCTTCGCATAAGAACCACTCTCAAATTCGATAAAGCGATCTATCCAGAACCATCGCATTTTGATGAGCCCTTTAGTTGGTAATTCCTAATACGTACCAAGTGAACTGGTCAAACTCTGGCTGCTGTTTCTGACAGTCATCAAGAATTGACAGAGCCCACAGCCCGCGAAAGCGAGCTGTGGCGACATCGCTGATTTATGTTGACCAGCCCCTTTTACTGTGTATCAGGGGAGGCGTGCTTCTAAGAAGTTGACCAGCATTTCAACCGTAAACAAATCCTGCATTTTTTCTACTTTGGGATCTGCGGTAAATGATTCCACATCTGCATGTGGCATCTTTTCGCGGAGTTCCGCAATACCTGCTTCAGTGAAAACACCATCTTTAACAAAACCAGAATCTGAAGAGGCAATGTTTTCAGGGAAGAGCTCACCACGTGGAATTTTGATATCGAAGGCTTTTTCCAGCCGAAACGCGATATCCAGAAAGTCGATGGATTCAGCTCCCAGGTCACCCATGAGGGTGGCTTCAGGTACGACTTCATCGTCATCCAGCCCGAGTGCATCTACAAGTGTTTCACGAACTGAATCGAAGATTTCATCTCTTGTTGGCATCTCTAATTACTCCTTGATTCGACCTGATACTGGCCGATTAGTCCCGCCGACCCAGCCTGATTAAGAAACCATTCGGCAGGAAGAATAGTTTCGACAGTTTTCGATATCGATAAACGAAATTGACCCATTTCAAAAATTTATCGATAACACAATATATGTGTCTTACCTGAAACAGCAACGAGCTGTTTCGGACTCATTTCAATCAAATTCCACCTAAAGTTAATCCACCATCAACGGACAATGTTTGACCAGTCACGTAGGATGATTGTTCGCACGCAAAAAATAGTACCGCGTTCGCGATATCTTCCGGAAGCCCTAAACGACGCGCGGGGATATGCTTCTTGATCTGGTCACCGGCGGCATTGCGAACGTCTACGGTCATATCTGTTTCAATAAAACCGGGAGCAACCGCATTGACTGTGATCCCGCGTTTTGCCAGTTCGGTAGCCAGACAGCGGGTAAAACCAATGATTCCCCCTTTACTGGCAGCATAGTTAGATTGACCAGCATTACCGAACTGAGCGGCTACACTCGACATATTAATAATGCGTCCGTAGCGTTTCGACATCATTGGACGAGTAATTGCCTGACAGAAGTTGAAAACACTGGTCAAGTTAGTATCGATGACTGCCTGCCAGTCTTCTGCAGACATTGTTGCCAAAAGCCCATCTCGAATGATGCCGGCATTGTTGACCAGAATATCAACCTTTTCCCACTTTTCGATCACCTGATCGACGATTGCATCGGCCTCTGATTTATTGGCAACGTCTCCCTGAATTGCGAACGCCTCACAATCTTCTTCAGCCAGTTTTTTCACAATCTGTTCTGCTGATTCGGCACTGGATCGGTACACAAAGGCAACCTTTGCCCCTTCACGGGCCAGGGTCTGCACAACGGCTTTTCCAATACCGCGGCTTCCTCCGGTGACCAACGCTACTCTTCCTTCCAGTTTCATTCTTTTACCAATCTAATTATTTGAATGTTTCGTGATTACTTTGACAGAAATTGACTTTGCAGGCAAACCCAATTTCAGGCGGTCGTTTGCTTATTCGGATTCCAAAGCTGTCCAAATTGTGTCTGTAAATCTTTGATTCTGTCTGTATCTTTTTCTGCCATCGAAGGGTTTTTGTCGCGTAAGTTAAACTGTTCCAGCACAATTCGTCCACTTACCGCAGTTTCACCTTCCACTTCGCTGGAGGCTTTCAGTGTGCACAAATCACCATCCCACTTTTGGATGCTTAATGAAACTCGCAGCTGTTTGCCTGGAGTTACAAAACTATTGAAGCGGATCGCTTTGGTTTGCTTCAGGAGAATCGTGCTGTATTGGAAATCGTTTGTGTAACGCATCAACCAGGCACCGGCTTGTACAATCGATTCCACCATCAAAACACCGGGCATGACGGCAAACCCGGGGAAATGGTCCTGTAAGTATTCTTCTGCCAGAGAAAGGTTTTTGACAGCCGTAATCGACTTACCTTTTTCTAATTCCAAAATTTGATCGACGAGCGAAAATCGCATGTCTGTTTTATCTCGCTACCTGTCAGGAAGGGTGGTGTAATCAGGAAAACCGGGAAAATAGCAGCTCATCAATTGTGATGAAACTCACCAGGAATACTGTTGTTGTCAAACCGGCTTAAATTGAGAAACCCCTATTTAGATAATCGAACCGACTCAACTTTATTCGATTCGTAAGAGTCATTGGAAACGTGGCAGTATAATTCCCTGATACCGGTTTCTCAAGCTCGTGACTCTCCTCTCAATCTTGAATTCCGATGAATTTTGTCAGTCTAGACAAGAAGGGCCATAAGCAATTTAGAATCATACACTTACAAAAATAATTTGAATCCAATAATTCTGAATTCTAAGACGATGAATTCTGTTCCTGCCTCAAAATGATGGTGTTCAAGGGCACTTCCATGATTTTATCTGCTTCTTTTTTGTATGGATCCTGAGTTTTTTGGCCACAAGCTCTCTTGGGTGAACTAGGTTTTGTTAGGCAAATTTGCAAATCATTCCCCACAAGACACTATTCATTGGAATAGATGTTTATTTTTGATAATCAGGATTAAATCGAATGACTCAATTATTGGATGTCGAACCAAAGTCCGTTTCTTCGGCAGATACCGAACAAAACACTTCTTCCTCTTCGAGCCTGGTTCAGCCAATCTCATTTCGCCAGCATCTGAGGAATTCAGGCCGTTCATTAAAAATTCATAAACGCGACCTTCACTACTCGTGGAATCGTGTACTGACTCAAACACAGACGCGTTCGGCGAAGGCGGCAACTCCTTCAGTCCCGGTAAAACCACAGGAACAAAAAACGGTAGAACGCCGCGAGTTTCCTCGTCACTCCAGTGAAGCCATTGTGCTCGCGTTCACGAAAGACGAACGTAATTTTTCTGAAGACAGCGACTATCCTGAAAGCAAAGGCTACGCCATCAACGTCAGTCAGAATGGGATTTCATTTGCCTCGCGATCTCAGTTTCCATTACGTGATGAACTACAACTGCATGTTGAAGATCACCATGTGAATTTTGGTCTTGATCTAATCGCTTCGGTTGTGCGTGCTGAACCCATTGATAATGAGTTCTGGCGCATTGACTGCAAGCTCCTCATTCCACTGACCGACCAGCAACTCGAGATCTTAAAAGAACACGCTCCCTCCTGCTATGCGGGATGATTCCTGCTAGTTGCTTTGTGGCGGGACTCCCAGCGACTTGCCACCATCAATGCGAAGTGCGGTACCAGAAACCATTAATGCATCTTTGCTGGCTAAATAACAGATCGCGGAGGCCACTTCTTCAGGTTGAATCATTCGATTATGCGCGGCAGCAATCGGACTGGCGCGAATCATGGATTGAGTCAAACCTGCTCGATCATCTGCTTTATCGAGATCATCATTCATCATGCCTGTTTCGCCAACGGGTCCGGGGCAAACACAATTAATGCGGATGTTATTCTTTCCGTGGCAAAGCCCCAGGCTTTCGGTCAGCGCGACAATCGCATGTTTACTGATCGAATAAACTGGATCATGCGCACGGGGTAACAGGCCGGCATTGCTGGCCGTATTCACAATAGACCCGCCTCCTGTTGCCAGCATATATTTGATCGCATGCTTACATCCAAAAAATGTACCTTTGAGATTTGTATCAACACAAGCATCCCATTCAGCTTCGGTGACATCTTGAATTTGCTTAACTAATCCTATGCCAGCGTTATTGACTAGAATATTAATCGTTCCTTGTTGATCAACGGCCCGTTCAATCAAAGCTTGTACCTGTGGTTCCCGACGGACATCACATGTCACCTCCACAATCCCCAGTTGGGTGAACCTTTCCTTATTTTCCTCGAGATGGTTGACATCACCCACAAACACATGCGCGCCGGCTTCAGCCATCATGATGGCGGTGGCGCGTCCTATACCATTACTCCCCCCGGTAATGACCACTGTCTGATTCTCAAAGTCATATTGATTCGTCATAGTTCTTATTTCTGCACAAAACCCATAAAACAAAAGTGTTCAATTGTATAAAACTGAGGTGAGGACTTGATAAAAGCACTCCGTGACCTGAATTTTTGATTCAAACAATGCGTCACAATCCCAATAAATCATATATATTAAACAACTTACAACCATTTCTATTGGGAACATAATACCCAGATTACATCAGAAATGATTGATATTCACATTGGATCTTGTGTAAAATCAAGTATTCTATGTAATGAATGAATTCACATATTATTGATATTATTTGAGAGTCGCCGCGAATGTTTTGCGCTTCAAGGAAGTTATACAGTAGCGAGGCGGTCTTCTTTTAGCAATTTGTCTGATAAGACTTGTCGATGCAATGCATTACAGGGCGTATCACCTGTTACTTCTTATTACCGTGGAGAACAAGAAAATGCTTCGTTTTTCTAAACAACTCTGTGTTGTTTTTATTTTGGCGGTTTATGCCAGTTCATTAGCGTCCTTCGCGAATGCTGCTCCCCCAGAAAGCAGGAAAAAAGCATTTTCGACTGGAGCCTTTGATCCATTCATTGACTATATCAATGGGCAGATTCAACAAGGCTGGGTAGACAATGAGGTTGAGCCCTCAACTATAGCTTCCGACCAGGAATGGGTACGCCGTGTGCATTTAGATCTCATCGGTCAAATCCCTTCCGCAGAAACGGTAGAAAAGTTTGTTAAGGATCGTGATTCAGCCAAGCGGTCCAAGCTGATTGATCAACTACTGGACGACCCCGCTTATGTGCAAAATTTTACGAACGTCTGGACCAACTTGCTCATCGGTCGACGTACTCCTCGACGAGTCAGCCGCAACGGTATGCAAAAGTTTTTGCGTGAAGCATTTGCCAAAAATCGTGCCTGGGACGAAATTGTCCAGGATCTGGTGACTGCAGAAGGGCATTTTGAAGAAAATGGTGCTGTCAATTATCTTTTGGCACAAATGCAGAATAATGATGAAGCGGTTCAGGTGACCGCAGCAACGACACGTTTATTCCTGGGCATACAGGTACAATGTACCCAGTGTCATAATCATCCCTTTAATGACTGGAAACAGAATCAATTCTGGGAATACAACAGTTTCTTCCGCCAAATGCGACGTGTCAACCACCGTAAAACAGACCCTAAAACAGGTCGACAGGTTGACGATTATTCGGAAGTCATTGCTACTGGATTCAATGGCCCGGTCTACTTTGAAAAACGATCGGGACTGATGCAGGTCGCTTACCCGATTTTCGATAAGGTGAAAGTTGATCCAGATGGAAGTGTAGAACGTCGTAAAGAGTTTTCCAAATTGATTGTTCAGGGAGATAAGCCTTTAATCGCAACTGCCATCGTAAACCGAATGTGGGGCTATTTCATGGGATACGGGTTCACTCGTCCTGTTGATGACATGGGTCCGCATAACCCTGCCTCGCATCCGGAACTGCTGGATAAGATGGCTGAAGAATTGGTCAAGAAAAAATATGACCTTAAACAGTTGGCACGATGGATCTGTAATAGCGAAGCGTACAACCTGACCAGTCAGCTTGGTCGTAAGAATGAAATAGACAGTCCTGAGCGAGGCGAAACTCCTCTCTTCTCACATATGTATGTGAAAAACATGACCGCTGAGCAACTTTATGACTCGTTAATTGTAGCGACCGGTGCTCACAAATCAGGACAGTCAAACTGGGAACGTGCAGAAACACAGCGTCGTCAGTGGATGCGTCAATTCATGATGGCCTTTGATACGGATTCGGGAGACGACTCCACTACATTTAATGGAACGATTCCACAGGCATTGATGATGATGAATGGGGAACTGACCAAAAATGCGATTAGTGCCGACAGGGGAAGTTACCTGAATCAATTACTACTCGAGAAGGGAAACGATCAGGCCAAAATTCGTAAAATGTTTTTGGCAACTTTAAGTCGTTATCCTGATCGTCGAGAGACAACCAGTGCTCAGAAATTACTTGCTGGCTCGAAAAATAAACTCGCCGCTTATCAAGATCTGTATTGGGCACTATTGAATTCGAATGAATTTATTTTCAACCACTAAATCGAAACCGTATTTCGAATAGCGATAACAACTATCAACCATCTTAATCACAATAGAATCAAAAGAGGGCATTCACTATGACTATTCTCAATCCTTATGGAATGACGCGTCGGCACTTTATGAAGCATGTCGCGGGAGCAGCAACGGCAATTCCCACGATGCACTTTCTGTCTCATCTTGAAGCCAACGCGAATCAGGTTAAGAAACAGCAAAAAGCCTGTATTCTCATCTGGATGCCAGGCGGACCACCGACCATTGACATCTGGGACCTTAAACCTGGCTCCAAAAATGGGGGAGAGTTTAAGCCCATCAGCACGCAAGGTGATATGCAAATTTCAGAGCATATGCCTGCTACCGCCAAAGTAATGGGCGATCTTTCTCTGATTCGTTCCATGAGCACACGTGAAGCCGACCACGCTCGCGGGACTTACTACATGCACTCTGCTTATGTGCCTAATCCGACTGTAGTTCATCCTACATTCGGTTCAGTCGTGAGCTATGAGTTAGGTTCTCGCCGTAAAGAATTGGAGATCCCCTCCTTCATTTCAATCGGTGGTAGCCGTGGTAGTGCTGGATTTTTGGGTATGTCCCATTCACCGTTTGTCGTCTCCAGCGATGGAACGATCCAAAACGCCAAAGTTGATACGTCAGAACAACAGCGGTTAGCTCAACGGCTTGATATGCTGCAAGTTCTCGAATCAGGATTCATTAAGTCGAAACGGGGTGAATCTGCGAGTTCTCATAAGGACATCTATAAAAAGGCGGTCAACCTCATGACTTCCAAGCAAATGGAAGCATTCAAAGTGGATCAGGAGCCAGCGGCTTTAAAAGAAGCTTATGGAACTGGTAATTTTGGACAGGGACTGTTGCTGGCCCGTCGTCTGGTTGAAGTCGGAGTACCCTTTATTGAAGTTTCCGCTTCGGTTGGAAGCTGGGACCTGCATCAGGGAGTCTTTGATTCATTAAAGAATCGAAACCTGCCTCAGCTAGACAAAGGAATCTCTGCACTTGTTACCGACCTGAAACAACGAGCCATGCTGGATGATGTCACGATCGTCTGTATGGGCGAATTCGGACGAACTCCTCGTATCAATCAGAATGTTGGTCGTGACCACTGGGCAGCAAGTTGGACTGCTGTAGTGGGCGGTGGTGGACTTAATAATGGTCAGGCTATCGGTAAGACTGACAGTGATGGCATTGGCATCGAAGGCAAGAGCTACCTGCCAGGTGACCTCTGGGCGACAGTTGCACATTCATTGGGAATTCCTCTGGATATTGTGCATACATCGAAACGTGGTCGCCCCATGAAATTGGCCAATGGCGGAACTCCTATCAAGGAATTGATTGGCTGAGCCCCAAGTGAATCCATGTGATTATGAAACGATAAAACAGCGGAAGTTCTCAAAAGGCTCTTCCGCTGTTTTACTGCAGGCGAATAAAAAAACCAGCCTGTCTGCATTGATGAATTGAATTGGAACTATACTTGACAAGTTCGACCGATCAACCTGTTTTTCCGGATACGGATTCTGAAAATGGACGCGAGTTTATTGCGCTCTTTACAAAATCGCAAAGACGCCTCTATTTGTATATCCTATCCATGGTTCCGCATCCGATCGAAGCTGAAGAGATTTTGCAAAACGCCAACCTGATCATCTGGAAAAAAGCACAACAGTTTGAAGTCGGCACCAATTTTTTTGCCTGGGCCTGTCAAATCGCGCATTATGAAATATTGAAATTTCGAAAAAAGCGAAGTCGTGATAAGCACCAATTTAGTGATGAGTTTGTTTCTCAAGTGGCAGAGGCCGTAAAAGAAAACCAGGATGTGTTCGAGTTACGTCGAAATGCGTTAATGTTCTGCCTCGATAAATTACGCCAGAAAGATCGCGAGCTCATCCAAAAGCGATATCAGGGAAGCAACCAGGGCATGGACCTTGCCGATGAGTTAGGTCGTCCAGTGAATTCCGTTTATCAGTCTCTGGGCAGGGTTAGACGTACTTTATTCGAATGTATTAATCGTTATATAGCAGCCGAGTCCTATAGTCATGAGTAAGAAAGAAGTAAAACTGGCTGAGCTTTCTTTGCTTATGGAAGCATTATGCGAGGAGCGTCTCTCTGTTGAGGAGAAAATGCGTCTGGAAGAGATCGTCCTCTCCGATCCGGATGCGATGCAATTCTATCTGAACTACTCTCATCTTCATGGAACATTGTATTGGGATCAGGCATTAGGTTCAGATGACATGATTCCTGTTGCAACGCCTGTGACTGAAACGAAATTACCGCAACAGATTGAGGCTCCTGAGACTTCTCGCCGAACGCGAATTGGTTCGAGGCTTGTTACGGCCTGCCTGTTGGCATTTTTTGCTGTCATCTTCATTTCGTACATCGCACAGACTGAAAATCCAGAACTGGCTGAAAATCCAATCGGAGAAACTGAGTCGCCAGAAAATTTGACCGTAAACACAAATAATGAAATCACCGCTCAGCCTAACCCCAATCGTTCCCTTCAGATTGACACTCTGAAACATCCGATGCTGCGTACTCAGAATAATAAACGTGTTAGTCCGTTCGATGATCGTCCTTTGATAGCCAACAAACCAAGGCTGTTACCCCCCGCTGAAAAATTATCTCCGGGCGCCTCCGATGAAGCGATCTTGACGTTTATTAATCATCGTATACAAGACGGATGGGAAGCGGCCCAAGTAATGCCATCCGCATTTGCCACTGATGAAGAATGGGTCAGGCGTGTTTATCTTGACGTCATCGGCCGTATTCCAACTGCAAAAGAAGCGGAACAGTTTTTAACATCGTCTCAGCCTGACAAACATCAACGGCTCATACACCAATTGACAAAAAATCCTACCTATGTCACCAACTGGTCGACGATCTGGACACGCCTGTTAATTGGTCGCTCTACTTCTCGGGAGATTAACCGCCGTGCATTGCAAGACTTTCTGGTTGAAAGCTTTGCTGAAAATCGATCATGGAATGATATCGTTTACGATCTTGTTTCTGCTGAGGGTGATTCAGAAACGAACGGTGCGACGAACTTTCTATTGGCGCACCTGAATAATCAGGCAGTTCCTGCAACCGCCATTACCACGCGGCTCTTTCTGGGAACCCAAATCCAATGCACCCAATGTCATAATCATCCTTTTAATAATGCAACACAAAGCCAATTCTGGGAAATCAACAGCTTCTTCAAACAAACCAAAGTGGTTCGTAGTCAAAAAATGGGGAAGGACGGAAAAAAGAATACCCAGAAGTTGGAGTTGGTCTCTCTTCCGGCAAAGGGAGCCACCTTTTATGAAACTCGTAATGGCTTAATGCAGCCGGCCTACCCCAAATATGCAGGGGTCAAAGTTTCTGATGGTCCTGATGTGAATCGACGTCAGGAGTTAGCACGATTAATCACTTCAGGTAAAAACGACCAGTTAGCCCGCGCAATGGTAAACCGTATGTGGGCACACTTCTTTGGTTATGGATTTACCAGACCCATTGATGATATGGGTTATCATAATTCACCCACGCATCCCGAATTGTTGAACCAGTTAGCCAGTCAATTCATCGACAGTGGATACGATATAAAAAAACTGATTGAGTGGATTTGTTTGTCAGACGCCTATCGACTTAGCAGTCGCTTTATTGCAGAGAACGCTACTGACAACCCCGATGATGGTAGTACTCCCAACTTCAGTCGCATGTATGTGAAGCAGATGACTGCAGAACAGCTTTATGACTCCTTACAGGTCACTGCAAATCCCGCGCGTGTGGTGATCACCGATTATTCTATCGCATGGAACAAAATGCAAAAACGAGATCAATGGTTGCAACAATTTGTTTATACTCTCAACAATGAAGAAAATGACGAAACCACAACCTTTGATGGTACAATCACGCAAGCGTTGCTGATGATGAACGGTCCCCTAGTCAAACACAGTCTCGACTACAAACAGAAAGGGAGCATTTTAGGACAGGTACTTAAGGAACATAGTCCTGATTCTAAACTTAAAAAACTCAGCATGGCTGCTCTCACACGTTATCCCACATCGCGCGAGTTGTCGGAACTGAAACGTCTGGTGAAGGAACGCACCAAACAGTTGATTGCTCGTAAGGTTCCTCCACAAACCGCGGTCGTACGAACCTATCAGGATATCTACTGGGCTTATCTGAATTCCAACGAATTTATTCTGATCCATTGATTGTCCGTTGTTCATAAGACAGGCAATCCTTCCAGATCAACTTGTGATTTGATTATCAAACTGCTATAGGTAACGTCTATCAATCGTTACCCCCTAAGCAAACTGAGTTGAGTATTTTGATGACCGATCGCTTGTTCAATAAAGTTGCCGTTGTCACAGGTGCCAGTAGTGGCATTGGCCTCTCCATCGCGGAGTCTTATCTCAGTGAAGGCGCAAAAGTAGTCGTCTTTTCCAGACGCAGTGAACCATTGGAAGACTTAGAAGCTCGTTTTCCGGCACGAACTCTGGTCGTCGAGGGGGACGTTACAAATGACGCCGATCTTATTCGATTAGCTGATTCCACCGAGCGACGGTTTGGGAGAGTGGATATTCTGGTTCCTAACGCGGGTATCGCTCGTTTGATCTCTTTTGAAGAATCGTCGCGTGATGCCATCAATGAAACATTTGATGTCAATTTCCATGGTGCCTTACAGACCGTTCGCACATTGTTACCTCAATTGAGTGATTCATCGGCGGTCATCTTTATCACAACTTTTTTGACTCAAGTCGGTTTTCCAGGATTGGCAGCCTATTCTGCTTCGAAAGCTGCATTGAAGTCATTGGCCCAAACACTGGCTGCTGAACTTGGACCTCGTGGAATCCGTGTGAACTCGATTGCTCCCGGTCCCGTTGAGACTCCACTTTGGAAAAGCGTGGGCTTGGACGCTGATCAACTACAAACTGTAGCGAAGAGTATTAACAGCCGCCTGATTCCACAAGCCTTTGGTAAGCCGGAGGAAATTGCAGAAGTCGCTGTTTTCCTGGCATCAGATGCTGCCAGAACTATTTACGGTCAAGAAATCGTGGTAGACGGTGGTTACACAATAGGCTAGAGCTCTGACGTGTTAACTTAAAAATACAATCCGGCCGTTTCATATGTGACTAGGAAGCGGCTTTAGATTGATCTAACTCTGAGCAAAACTGGATATGTTTGCACCACATTCAGTAATTTCGCTGAGTGTTCTTTCCTGTTTCTGTGTCAGTAAAACACACAATTCACATCCTGTAGCATATTTCCCAGTCTCTTCTTGTTTCTGCCAGATGACTTTGGCAGTGGAATTGAAGAGATGCTTGCCTGCGTTTTGAACTTCTACCAGAAGAGATTCTCCAATGGTAAGAGGTGTATCAAGCAGGACGCGGATGCCATCCAAAGATACGTCATAGAGAGTTCCCTTTATTGGTTCGTTCCCTGAGACACTACCTGATCGCATTAAATTCACTTCGGTTGTTGCTTTGACTCTTCCATATTGGCGCCGTTCATTCCCACTACGTCGATTCGTTGATTGTCTACGTTCATTCATGAGCGCTACCTGCTACAGATATTATTGTGACTGAGCTAAAATCATCAGTATTACTTAGCTCAGAGAGTGTGAGCACACTGCAGATCAAGTATAGGCCAGAATGCGCAGCTATGACTGAAAGAGTTGTGGAATCTTAAACGATTTGGCCAGCACGTCCACTTGTATCAATTTTGCGGCTTAAACAGTGGGATAATCTCATTCAGATTCTCCTGTTCACAAAGCAAAATGACTGTATCTCCCGCTTGTATTAGATCTTCGGCACCTGGAACCCGCACACAATCTTCCTTAACAACGGCAGCGATCAGCGCTTGTTTCAGCTTAAGGTCTTTCAGAGGTGCCTTCGTAATCGGTGAATCTTCAAAAACTTCCAGTTCTAAAATTGACGAATTCCCTCCACCAATTTCAGAATGGCTAATGATCGGGCCTGTTTGTACCATCCCCATGATCTGCCGCGTAATGACTTCACGGGGGCTGACGGCAAAATCAATTCCCAGTTTCTCAAGTACATTTGCATAGTCGGGACGCCGGACAATACTCATGATTCGGCTTGCTCCGAGTTCCTTGGCTTCGACACCACACACAATATTATCTTCGTCTCGACCAGTTGTCGCAATAAACACATCAGCCTTGCCAACACGTGCTTCTTCCATTTCTGTGCGTCTTGTTGCATCTCCATGTAGTACTGTGATCGAATCAAGATTTCTTGAGAGAAAGTCGCAACGGACCGGATCAGATTCCAGAATCGCAACAGAATACTCTTTTTTCTGTAAGATGCGCGCGAGATTAAACCCAATATCTCCTCCACCGGCAATAATCACGCGAAACCTTTCAGAGCGTTTGTGCTGAAACATACGATGAACTTTATCAATATGCTCTTGCGTACCAATGAGAGTCACCATTTGCCCTGCCTTGATCACATTATCTGCCCCCGCGATGGAAGTATGCTGGCCATCTGAAATCAGCCCCACTCGTACCCCGCTGGGAAGTTTCAAGTTCCGTAATTGTACTCCATCTGCTTTGACACCCGATTGTACATTCAGTACCTGAATGAGAACTTCTCCTCTGGCAAAATTCTCGACAGCAAACAAACCTGGTTCACCAATTGCCTTTGCAAGCTCGAGGGCCGTCAAATGTTCGAGACTCAATAAACGATCAATATGAAAGTGTCGCTGATAGTCGAATGTGCTCAGATTTAAATAAGCATGATTAAACACACGTGCGACACAGCGACGAGACCCCATCGCCTTCGCAAGGCTGGCCCCAACCATGTTCACTTCATCCTGGCTGGTCACTGCGAGACAAATATCAGCTCCCAAGACACCAGCTTGAAACAAAATAGCAGAATCGCAGGCTGAACCGCAGATGGTTTGAACATCAACCCGTTCTTCGACCTGTTGTAAGGCACTCCGCGACTGATCGATAATTGTGACATTGTGTTGTGCGGCACAGAGCGTGTCGGCGACAAATGTGCCAACGGTTCCCGCTCCCATAATGACGATATTCATAATTGACTCTATAGAAAACTGATTTGGTTTGTAGATTCTGATTTGATCATCAGCTACTTGCACTTCGATAGCTGTTTAATGACCAGTTAAAAATGTTGCGCGAGATAAATAATGAAGCCAGTGTTACAGAAACTCCCACCAGGGTAATCCACGATGGTTCTAATGCTTTCGATAACAAGAGACGTGCAGGAACTGTGACAACAAGTAAAATTGGAATCACATATGAAAATGCAAATCGAAGTAACTCCCCCGTCGGCGATCCACTGTAAATACTACGGGGATAGCGCGCGAATACCGTAATATAAAACCAGAAATCATAAAGCCCCTGATTGCGGCCAAACCAGATACTGCTGCTTGCCAGAGTAATCATCAGGCTGTAAAAGAAAGCGACGCCGATCGCCAATAAGAGACAATACATCAAAATTTGCCCTGTACCCTGACAACAAATCGTTAACAGTGAGAGCCACTGTCCTGACAGCACCAGGTTTTGAAGGTCTAAAAATGCCATTTCAATGTGTGTCAGTTCAAAGAGAGAATAGAACAAAAGTGCCCCTGCCAACAATACTTGATTCAACATTGCCAGGTTTACTTTTTCGAATGAGACCAGAAACTGCGTATCGATCGGCTTTAAAAGTACAAAATCAAGATTTCCATTTCTGATTAATTCGCTGAAATTTGCACAGTTGGGCATAAAGAATGTTTCGACGAAGGCATTAATCAACATTCCTGTTGCCATAAAAGTAAAATACTCTTCTCGCGTCCAGTCGTTGATGGAATTGACATTTCGATAAATAATATCGAATAGAATTAATTGAGCAGCAAACCAGAATCCTCGAGTGACAATTGTAATTAACAAATTTCCACGAAATGTCATTTCGCGAATCAGCGAATTCCGCAGGAATGTAATCCAAACACGCCCATACTGAGGCCGGGTGGAGTTTGCCATATCAGGAAACACTTTCTGCACTGACGTAAAATTCTCTGGCTGTCATTTCTAATCCAAGACGAGTTTGCATTTTATTCGATTAAGCTTGTGTTGTCTTCTCTAGCCGTAAAATCAGAAAAATCAAACCTCTAATGAGTGTTAACTTATTTTAGATGAGTGGTTTATGAAGAATGTCCCCGTGTTGTCACTCACAGGAATGAATCAGGCTCAGTCCGAAATCTAATTCAAAAACATTCATTAATTCGGAAGGAAAAACGCTTTACTCCTCTTTGGCGTGTAAAATTGAAATGAGTCATTCGTTACCAATTTTGCTGTACTTGAGGTGCAATCAATGAGCTCCCAATCTTTTTTTTCGTTCAACTCTCGTAAAATTTTCCCGATTTTTGTTCTGGCATTGTTCATCAATATGACAGGACTGCATCAAGTCGCACGAGCGCAAAAAGATCCGTTTGCGACAGATAACAAAGAGTCTGAACTAACGCCTCAAGAACAGGAAGAAGCCGCTCAGGAATTATTAAAAGGTGTTGAAAAGCTGGTACTGACACAACAGAAACGGATCGCCCGAAAAGTGATTCGCCTCTACCCCAAATCGGAATCAGCAAAGATTGCAAAATTAATTCTGGAAGAATACCATCGATTTGATCAGATAAAAGAAAAAGAAGAGAAAGCGGATGCAGCTTGGCTTAAGCGGGTCCGAAATCACTGGTTTCATGAACGTAATCCTTTGCATGATTCTTTCTTCTTTACTGTCGTAAAAGGAACTCGAGCCTCCGCAGTCAAGATCACGAATCAATCAAAGGCGCCAGTCGTATATGAAATCAAAGGGCCTTCGATGTCATGGAACGGCCCATTCCGATTACGTGTAGGAGAGTCTCATGAATTCTTTTATTCCGCTCAAATCCGTTTCTTTTCTGACCAGGGAGTTGTCGAAAAACGTGTGACGCCTGGTCAGACTTTTCAGTTAAACGACAAAAACACTCTACATATCAATCAATAATTGAAATTCACTCAAAAATTGTGTGATGTCTCACATTAATTTGAATGTGGGTTATTGAATTCCCCTTCTGAACATCGACCATAAACATCTATCTGAAAAACACTTAGAGAAAACAGGCCCTCTTTGTTGTTTCTCATCGTCTCCATGGAAACTCGCCTTTTCGCTTCTCAGAAATCCCGTTATACTCTCGCCTCAATTCTATTTCACGATTTGTGAATGATCCTCTCTCCCTTTCACCAGATAATCTGACTCTCTCACCCATTACAATTAATCACGTTATCTCAGTATCTTGATGCTGTGGTTCACCATAAGGAGCCTCACAGGTGAGGTTATTTATTTTAATATCAGTACGGCTGACGCTTTCTAGTTTCCTGCTTTGTACTCTGAGCGGAAATTTATTAGCACAGCAGTTTGGTCAACAGGCATCGAGCAGCAAGCCCTTTATGGCGCCATCACCGCATGGAATGAATCAACACCGCCGTGCCCAAACCTCCAGCTCAGCGCAGGCTTACCTGCAAAAACAATACACGCCTCGACAGGGAAATCCGGTACAACTGGGAATGCCACTCCATCAAACAGAGCCGGTTCAATCAGCTGCATACAATCAAAACATCACACAAAGTTTACCTCCCCTCTATTCGCAGAATAGACCACAACAACGCAACCAATTGAATCAAATTCAGCAAGTCAGTTCGACAGAACCAATTTACCCTCCTGCTCTGGAAGCACTTGCAGACGACTCTGAATTCTCGAACCTGGGTGGCATGCCAATGTCCGAAGGCAGCTATACAGATTCCATTGACGAATTATGTGGAGGGGGTTGTTGGGGCTGGACTGTTTTACCGACAGATCTGCTCTATACATCTTATTTAGCAGGTCCCAAAGAGCCACGTATGGCACTCGCAATCTTGCACGAAAAAGACATTGGCTGGCAGATGGAGCTTGAAGCAGGGGCACGTGTCGGAATTTTGCGTTATGGTTCACTCAATGATAATGTTCTGGAAGGATGGCAGCTTGACGTTGAAGGCGCTGGTCCACCACGCTTAAACATGGAAGAGGAACTTGATCTGGATGCTGCAGATTTTCGAGTCGGTGTCCCACTGACTTGGAGACAGGGAGCCTATCAGGCAAAATTTGCTTACTATCACACCAGCGCGCATGTTGGTGATGAATTCCTGGAACGTAACCCGAGCTTCCAGAGGATCAATTACGTACGCGATGCGTTCGTATTGGGGGGCGGATATTTTCCCGACCCTGATTTACGGCTCTACGCAGAAATCGGATACGCCTTCAATGTTGATGGTGGTGCGGAGCCATGGGAATTACAATTTGGAGCGGAATTCAGCCCGGCAGAACATTCTGGACTTCGAGGTGCGCCCTTCTGGGCTGTCAACGGTTATTTACGTGAGGAAGTCAACTGGGGTGGAAATGTCAATATGATGATTGGTTGGCAATGGCGTGGCGACCGCAACAACCATCTCTTCCGAATTGGTCTCCAGTACTTCAACGGAAAAACAATGCAATATTCGTTCTTCCAGAATTCCGAGCAGATGTTTGGGTTTGGTACCTGGTATGACTTCTAGACCGTGTCCCTTTTAAGCATTGCAGCTTCGATATGATTCTGCTTCATCCAAATAGTTCATAAACCGGGATACAGGCTAACTAATTCGCCATCTCGACAAACTCTGCTATAATACCTGTTTACTTTTTAATTTCAGTGAACGGTGGTTGCGGAGAGAAACAATTTCTATGGCGAAAGGGAAAGTCTATCTAGTTGGTGCGGGCCCCGGCGACCCCGGTTTAATCACTATTAAAGGAGTTGAATGCCTTAAGCAAGCCGATTTAATTCTTTACGATGGCCTGGTCAATCCATTACTCTTGCAACATGTTTCGTCTGAAGTCGAACGTACATGCCGCGTGGCCGTAGGTTGTAATAACCGACGAATTTTGAAGCAGGATGAAATCAACCAGCGATTGATCACCGCCGCCCGAGAAGGCAAGACTGTTGTCCGGTTGAAGGGGGGGGACCCCTTTATTTTTGGTAGAGGAAGCGAAGAAGCGGTCGCATTAAGAGAAGCACGCATCGATTTTGAAGTGATCCCCGGAATCACTGCCGCAACTGCGGCCGCTGGTTACGCCGGAATTTCGATCACACACCGCGCACATGCCTCTGCCGTTGCGCTAATTACCGGCCATGAGAATCCAGACAAATCAGACTCATCCTTAGATTATGAGGTCCTGGCGAAATTTCCTGGAACACTCGTATTTTATATGGGCTTGCACAAAATTGAATCTATTGTCAGTTCACTAATTCAGGCCGGAAAATCTGAAAGCACTCCAGCGGCTGTCATTAGTCGTGGAACAACCCCGTTTCAAAAAACAGTCTGCGGTCAGCTTTCCGATTTACCAGACTCTGTGAAGAAAGCAGGTCTGATCGCGCCTTCATTGATCGTGATTGGAGAATGTGTTTCGCTGCGCGATCAAATTGCCTGGTTTGAGCAAAAGCCTTTATTTGGTCTACGAATTGGGATTACACGTCCCTGGGAACAATCAGAGACAGAAATCAAACTGGCGCTCAAAATGGGCGCGCAACCGATTCTATTACCGACCATCGAAATCAGTGGTCCAGCAGACTGGGCTCCCGTGGACAACGCGATTTCGCGGCTCGAAGAATATCAATGGCTAGTCTTTACGAGTGCGAATGGTGTCCAATATTTTCTGAATCGTTTATGGGAAACGGGCTTTGATGCCAGACAATTATCGCATCTGAAGATTGCCACGATAGGCCCTTCAACGGCCGAAGCTTTGAATGCCTTTCATCTGCGTGCAGACTTAGTTCCCCCTCAGTATCGAGCGGAAGCACTAGCCGCAGCGATGAAACCTCTGGTCGGTCAGCAAAGGATTCTCTGGGCGGGGGCCAACCGGGGACGCGAAGTTTTACAGAACGAACTGGCAACAGTTTCTGCAGTCGTAGACAAAATTGTGGTTTATGAAAATCATGATATGACAGAATGGGACCCTGAAAGCATAGGCTTACTGGAATCAGGAGAATTAGATTGGATTGGACTGAGCAGCCCCTCGATCGCCCGGAATTTTAATCGTCTTTTAACAGAAAAGGCGCGTGAGCAACTTGGCAAAAAGATTAAGTTAGCCAGTATCAGCCCGGTTACGACTCAAGCTGCATCAGAAGTCGGATTACAAGTTGAAGCAGAAGCAGAGGAATATCATTGGAAAGGTATTTTTGATGCCATTCTGAAACAGGAATCCTCGACCTCAACACTGCCACGAAATACAGAATCCACACCTGAATGAAAGTGTTAACCTTTTGCTGCTGTCAGCCAACGATCCAATTGATTTGCAAACGCTTGCCGATCTTTGGCGCTGAAATTGGCCGGTCCCCCGGTAATCTGGCCTTCCCCGCGCAGATCATCCATTAAGTCACGAACCGCGAGCCGCTCCCCGATATTTGCCTCAGTGTAAAGTGTCCCACGAGGATTAAGAGCCTGCCCACCTTTGGCAACCACATCAGCAGCCAAGGGAATGTCAGCGGTAATCACAAGATCTCCAGGCTGAGTTAACTCCACAATCCGCTGATCGGCAACATTCAATCCTGCAGGAACGAGCAGACTGTCTATGAATTCTGAGCGTGGTGTATGCAAAGGCTGATTGGCAACCAGGGTTACTTTGATTTTTGTTCGCTTTGCAGCACGAAACAACAATTCCTTAATTTCAATAGGACAGGCATCAGCGTCGACCCAAATTTGCATATCGAATTCCTCAAGTAGTATGTCTCTCTAACGTAGTCATCGGCTCATGAATTCTGTAAGTCTACGATGAATCTTGACTAGAATCTACCGGTCATTTTGCAGGACTCAATTACCTGAACATAAAAATTTTGAAACGCATGATTTGAAGTCAGGTGTTTGTGAATGACTAAATCTAAAGTCGCCTTTTCTAATTCGAAATTTCGTATAGTCGCCACTAATTCACATCACAATCATAAAAAAATAACTCGTTACCAGGTGTTTGACACTCGAGAGAATACATGAGTAGAATCTGCTTTCAAAACAATTTCATTTTCTAGTCACACATCAGGTTTCTCATGGCCTCAGGAGTTACTATGAAGTTTTTTAAGGAATTGTTGCTCGCTTTAATGTTTGTTGTTTCCCCAATTGCCTTAGTTGGGTGTGTATCAGCGTGAGTCAGACTGTAAAGCGAGATAGTTGCCGGTCTTCATTAGGATGGACCACCAGATGCCAATGATTTGGCATGATACAATAGCTGAGCAATCGCATTTGAAATCGTTCGACCGCTTCAGACAAGATTTGCTCAAACGCGGCATAATCCTCATCACTCTCAAAAATCGTCATCCGAGCATTCGCCCGATTGAGAACATGATAAATGAAACCAGTTTGAACCGCGCGATCGTCGTGCATTCTTGCTTGTACTCGGTTAGGCTTACGTTTATATGCGAATGACGATGTGACCGAAGTATGATGGTTCAGCTCTGAATTACCGCACTCTTGGGTGGCTGCCCGCTCTGAAAAAAGTGGCCACATGCAGCTTGCCAGGCTCTCTCAAATGGCTCATCATGTGGTATGGATAGCACACTCTCATGATCTGAAGTGGGGAGCTAATGCAGAATTCCAGTGAGAAATGCCGACCGAGCCGATGAAATCAGATACCAACATCGGCCGAAAATCAGCACTCTGTGTCGATCATGTCTCCGGAATCATAGTGTTTAAAACTCGATCCAGTTTTGTTATTTTACGCTCACAACGTTATCAAGCCATTGTTGCCAGACTGCGATTTGCTGCTGACGGAGATCATGCTTTGCAAAAGGGTGAAAAACAATGTCGGCTTTGCTCATATGTTTCAGGCTGCCGACTGCTGCCGCGCGAATCGAGAGCCGTTCGTCCGCCATCAACTCCAATAAAACCGGCCATGATGATGCTCCCTTGGTCTTCATCGCCGCCAAAATCACTTCGCGTCCCACCCGGTCTGAACGAGCCAGTTGTTCCACCAGTTTGAAAGTCGTATCGCGAATTTCCTCCTCTGTTGTTGCGACCGCATAACGCTTCAGTAGATCAGGTAACAAAACGGACGGATGAGGGTTATCTAAACTCTCTGTAATAAAATTGACCATTTTCTGGGGCGGAATATATCCACCACGAGAGCCAAGTACCGATCCCTGATCATTTAACACAAATGTTTGAGGAACACCGTGGACTCCAAATCGGGCCGCCGTCTCCTTATCCTCATCGATATCAACTTTTACCCATAAATATTTTTTGGAAATCGCTTCCACACGCGAATCAGTGAACGTATCAACGTCCATCTTGCGACACCATCCGCACCAGGGGGCTCCGAAGACGACAACAACCGGACGTTTTTTCCCGTCAGACTGAATTGCATTTTCAAGAGTTTTATGAAACGGGATGGGATCGGCAGATACAATCTTTGCTACTAATAAAATGCTGACTGCCAGTATGACAAATCGAGTTTTGTGCGTTCTCGGATTCATGAGACATCAGTTCCAGATCAGTATAATCTCGTTTTAGAGCAAGGAAATTAGTGGGTCACCGTGTAAGCCAACAGATTGACATTAATCTGACGTGCATTGCGAATTTCGTTTCCACCGCAGCAGCAACAATTACCTCCCGCCTTAGAGGAATCGTTCAATCCATCACTGCTGAAAATCAATACGATTTTTCCGTCAATTTCTAACCCTTCCAGCGTTGCCTGCCCGGAAGACTTTTTACGGTCGAGTCCATTAATATCATGGACGGTATGAAAAATGGGATGAGAGAAATCAATCTTCTGCAGTTTGACATCCGGAAAGATACTGCCAATTTCCTGTCGAAACGATTTCGCCCACTCTTCACTGCTACATCCTGCCGAAGCAACGATAAATCCGCCGCTCATCAGGTATGTTCTCAGATTAGATCTCTGTATCTTCGAGAGAGAGAAATCGCCTTCTCCCGTCATGACGGAAAAGGGATACTGATACAGCTTAACTGATTCCATATTGACCTTGGAGAACTTGCTGGACGTCGAGATATTCGTCTCTTTTTCAATCTGCTTCAGAAATTCTGGGCTAAAGCAAACCGAGCTTTTGTTCTTTGCATAAATTAAATTCGCACACTCGACAATTCCGCGCCGCTTATCTTCAGCAGCCAACCTCGCACACAAGGCGAATGAAAATCCGACAACTGCCGCCGAAATGCAGAACATCTTCAGAAAGTGTTTATATTTTCGCACGTTATACCTCCGATTACAGTGTTCGAACCCATTATAAGATTCAATTTCCTTCTTCAAGACGTTTAAAATAGGCTTCAGCCTGATCCCGATACTCGACCGGTACACCACGCATATTCCCAGAAGCTCCACGTGTTTTATGATGGTCATTTGGAGTGAGGGTCTCGGCACTGACAGGATCATTGTTACTTCCCCTTAGTCCACGCCCTCCCAGCCCGCGTTTGCCCATCCATCCAGCCCGGCGCGCATCACTTTTCCCCTGTGACGCCTGATAAGGACCATAAATCGCCCTTTGAGCACGGGAGCCAGCATATCCCGATCCGGATTTCCCTTTCTGACCAATACCGGGAATTTTACGCCCCTGGGCTAGTTGCTCCAGTGAATTCTTCAGGTTCTGTTTGGGCAGCTTTAAGCATCCATCCAAATCACCCGACTCCGACCCCGACTTGGGAGAACAGCAATCGGAAAGTAGTGATTCCAGTTTTTTCGCAGCTTCATCTGCCGAATCATAAGCCTGCTGACCGTTACCCTTTCGTGCAGACCGTGCAGCCGCATCCTGATCCTGGTCAACTTGCATCTTTTCCAATGCATCGCAAATTTGTTTCGCATTGCCGGACATTTTCGGAAGGCTCTCCGCAGCTTCTTTGGCTGCTTCCTTCAGAGCGGTTTTGACTTCCTCTATTTCCTGCTGCAGCAATTCCTGCTCTTTGGCCATGCGTTGCATTTTCTTCATTTCATCTGGATTGAAGGATTTCCGATCGCGAAATTCTCCCAAACGATCCGCTAGATCTCTTTGATATAGAATTGCCGCCCGTAATCGCTCCGCCTGTGCAATCAGACTGTCCGCAAGCCGAAGTTTCTCCAGGTCCTGTTCGGTCTCATCCAGAGTCTCCTCCGTCTTCTTACCGAACGGATCCTTTTTTTTCATAAAATTTTCAGCCGCCTGCTGAAACGCATTCCGTTTCTCAGTATTTCCCGGTTGTTTACCATAGGACGCACTTGTTTTTTTCAGCTCGTTTGCACTTTCCGACTGTTGCGCCAGTTGCTGGCTGAGAGTCTTTAACATCTCGCGATATGGCTGTTCCAAATCGTACAATTGTGGATCATCGGATCGCTCCTGCATCTTTTTTGAGAGTTCTTCAGCCTGTTTTGCAAACTGTTCCAATTTTTTCTGAAGCTGCTCCAGGCGATTCAATTCCTCCCCGCTCATTTCCTCACCACTTTCGAGTTTCTTCTGAAGCTCATTCAATTCTTTCAGAATCTCCTCTCGCTGCTCTTTCAGATCATCCATCCTTGTTCGAAAATCTTCAAACTCTTGAATCAGTTGCTCCATCTGATACTGCTGGCGTGCATATTCCCGGTATTCTTCTTCAGAAATGACCTGAATCACATATCTGGAAGTTTCCGAAACATGTTCGCCGCTCGGGTGATTATCATAGGCTGAAGCGTAATATGTGATGATATCACCGGCTCGTGCCCCCAAAGACTTCAGATCAAACTCGTAATCGGCACGGGCTATCGTCGTCTGATCCTTGTGCAGCGGCAGCAACGTCGAATCCGGTCCCCAGCCGTTGACGCCACACAGAAATATGATACGATCAATTTCTACATCATCTGTCGCCTGTAAGAGCACGGGAATCTTCCAGCCTTCCACGGCAATCACGTTCGGGTCCGGCTCCAGAAAGGAAATCCGCGGCATCCGATCCGGAGCAGATATGATTTTCCCTTCTAACTGTTCTTCACTGCGTGCCCCGTTGACACCAACCAGAGTCAGACGATACCAACCGCTCGATTGAAGCTGAAACGAACCGGAAACAGTTGCGACATCCTTTTCCGTCGGATGGAGAGTAACTGTATCATAAGGAATGCGATCTTCTTTTTCATCTTCCGACTCAGGTCCGAACAGTTCCATTTGTGCCGAATTCAAAGGGAGGTTGCCTGTGGCAGAGAGGGTCACTTTCGTACCCTCAAGGCCTCGGATGCCTCGTGTATCGAGCGCATGACTGACAGACGACCAGCCGGTGTACCTCGGAAATTCGTAGTGAACACTGACAGATTCAAAATACGGAACCTTTAACACGCTGAACGTGAGTCGCTGGCTTCGACCACTCGGAGTATCGATATAAAACTCCTGAGTTTTGTCCGCCTGCTCGATCGGCAGTATGAATTCGCCAGCAGAATTGCGATACATCGGCAGTCGCTTTCGACTGTTCCCTTCCACAAAGACAACACTCGCCTGATCGACAGCTTCGGGACCGCTGAGTTTCGCGGAAATCGTTGCAGAACGACCGTGGTAAACGGTTTCCGGAGACACTGTCACTTCAAAGTCCAGAAGCGTAAACGGAGGATGATCACCGGTCGGATCTAGGTAACGAGGTAGAACCATTGCGATTAATCTTGGCGCGGAGGCAAAAGTCACGATGACAAACAGAATCGCTCCCAAAGCAAGCCCACACGCTTTCAAAAAACCTCGAAATTTTACTACTTCGAAAGAAGAAAGCGATGAGGCCATATCCTCTCCATCCCGAATTGATTGATCAATCAATTCGCGGCTTGATGAGTTGGACGGGTTCTCAAGAAACTCCACAGAGTTGATCAGCCGACTGTTAGCAACGCCAAGATGCGTTTCAATCTGACGCGCAACACGGCGAGCATTAAACGCATTCCGCCATGCCTGCCGAAGAGTAAAACATCCTGCCGATATGATCAGGCACACAAAGAACAGATCGACTAAAATCAATCCCCAGGGAGTCAGGGCAAAAAGTGCATCGACACCCAAAGCGACCATCGCAATGGCCAGAAGGGCGCCACCAGCCCGACAGATAGCACTGCCGATCTCGACCAACATTGTCAGCTGAGAGGTATTTTCCAACAGCTGAGAGAGGTGTCCCTCTTTCATCACAGTTGACTCCTTGCTACTGGCATCATTGTACCACTAAAAACACTATCTGTACACAGGTTTTATCCTGATTCAATCTCTATAAAAGGCCGGCCGAACGCCGGAATAACCATTCTGTTCCACACCACAGCAACAGCAAAACCATAATGACCCACTGATCCCAGATGAATTCGAGCTTCGGAGGAATCATTACTGCTGACCGGTGACGTAGCAGATGCTCCGACAATTCACTCAGCTGATCCGCTTCCAGAAATTTTCCGCCGGAATGCTCAGCAAGAATCTGCAATGTCATGGGATTGGCGGCGGTGGATAATCGCTCTATATTGATGTCGTAAACATTAAAATTGTTGTCCAGTTGTGCCGGCTGCATTCCGGGAGCGTCCACAACAAGCCGATGTACACCAACGATGTCTGGTTTCAGCTCGGTTCGAAAACGCGGCTCTCTTCCGGCCACACGAAACAGTGGGACAACGCGAGTCTCAGATTCCGGATCGGTCAGTTTCAGCTTTGGATGAGCCCCCGCAGCAGGAGTATGCTTATAAACAACTTCCACTATCAATGGGTCTCCTAGACGAACGCTTGTCCGGCTCAAATTCATCGCCACCTGTTGCCCGGGTTGGAAGTCACTTCCCATTGCCATCCAGCGAACAAGGTTCGACCAGAAGGTGTCGTAAAAACTGACAAGATCATGTTTTTCTGGAGGCAATAAACTCCATTGCCACAACCCGTCTCCTAGTACTCCCACCACGGAGCCGCGTCCGTATCGCATGCGCACAATGGCCGGCTGTCCTGAAACATCGATTTTCGCTGAACCACCGGTCGATGCTCGAGCGAGAACAATTGTCGCCGCTTTTTCTTTTTTGATCAAGGGGGTCACCTGAAATCCCGGCAATCGCGCCAAAGCCTGATCCACATCCATTCCCATTTTCGCTGTCGAAAACCATTGGCTTGTACGACCGCTGGGAGTCAATGTCATGGTAACATTTTCCAGTTCTCCCGCGTCCCACATCACCGGTTCAAGTTTTGACAGAAAATTCTTCACTTGTTGACCATCATTCGTGGCCCGATCGTAGGCCATTCCCCGAGCAAAAATCACATTGCCACCATGGTCTGAAACAAAGTCGACAAGTTGTTTCGCTGTTTTTTCATCGAGTACATTTTCCATCGCCTGTCCCAGAATAATAATGTCATAAGCAGCCCATTCCTCGGGGGTATCGGGAACGCCCGGAGTCGCCTCCTTCACGCGCGTTACAATCGTCTCACGTTTTTTTGTTGATAATTGCGTGATTTGAGTCAGTTCGATTCGCTCATCTTTTCGCAACGATTGCGCCAGAAATTTACTGTCCCAGAAAGGCTGTCCTTCCAGAATCAACACGCGAACGCGTCTTTTTTGAACATCGTAGAAAACGGTCTGCTCGTTATTATTCACTTCCACTTCATCATCCACCTGTGCTACCGAGATCTTGTACTCATAGCGTCCCGGTTCATCCTGCTTGATCGGCAACTGCAATTCGACCTTCCGCTGCTGATTGAAGGCGATTGGAATCTCCTGTTCTTTGTTGCCGTTTTGAATCCGTAACTTTGTCGTCCGGCCACTCAGACCTGCCTGATAAATCTTTACCATAATCGCGCCGGGTTCTCCGGGCAGCAGGTAATCCTGCATCGGTACTGCCAATACTGCGACATCAGACTGCACACTCTGACCTCCCAATGCGGTTGTATAAATCGGTACGTTGCGAGATTTAGCCAGCATCGCTGCCGATTGAATCGGTGCATCGCGTGAATCGCGACCATCACTCACCAGAAGAACCAGAGATCCACTGTCTTCCTGGGGAATCGACACAACAGCAGAGGACACACATTCTGAAAGATACGTGCTTCGTCCGGTCGCAACTTCATCAGCATCCTGATTCATCCGGGATATTCCCAGAGGCCGAATCTTTTCATCAAAACCACTGATCTCTACATCAAAGTCCCGGTAAATAGGACGCAGATTTGAGACGCTGACGACATGCTCCTGCGCAAATTGAAAACGCGAGACCCCTTCGCAGTCCTCGGTCAACATTGACTCCGATGTATCTAGTAGGATGCGCAATTTCGGGCGAATCGTTTTTTCCGATTGCGGAGGGAGCATACTCGGCCCCATTAATAAAATTGCTAAAGCCGCAATAAATGCAATACGCATCGGCAGCAGCAGGCTGCTGACAAACGGACGTTCCCAAATCGTCCGTGCATAGGCAAACAGAGCCAGGACAATCAGCACGCCCGCACCTGCATAGATATGCAAAAGCGAACCCATCGGCTGCCAGACCCAGTCGGTTGCTCCTAATTGGCAAATCACAATTTCCAACTTCGACTCTCCAAAAGCTTACCTTCTTCAATTCAATGCTCAGAGCATTCCAGCGGAACGACAATCATCAAAAAACTCTCTATCGCTTCCAAATCCCCAGGCACGCCAGTTCGATCCCTACGACACACATCGCGGCAACCAGAAACCATCCCCAAAGAGGCCTACCGCGTAAATTCAGCATCGGCTCCCATCCAGTCGTTGACTGAATGTCGGCAGTAGTTCCTTCACCGTCAAAACTTTTCAGCAGCGTGTTTTTATCAATTCTACTTAGATCTCCTTCGCGATGATCGACGTTAAAGGAGGCTCTCGCGATAGTTTTGCCTTTAAGCTTAAATCGATAGAAACCGGGAATCTCTGTTTGATGAATCCGAAGAGCCAGTTGGTCCGCTTCCACCGATGTCGTGATCGCAATTTCTTTTTCCTCAGGATTGCTGGCCACCAAATTCCCTCCAGAGATCTCCAGAGGAAGCCGAACGGGATGCTGATATATTTCTCCAACCACGTTTTCTCTCACGGAGTTATCCGCCGGGCGCAACTGCTTGGCGATAATTTGTATTAATGCAACAAACGCTCCATATTTCGCCAGATCACTCGAATCCAACGACGGGCTGAAGTTGGCCAGCAAAAAACGTCCCGCGCCAAGACGACGCATCGCCAAGGCAGGAGAATCGTCTGAAAACATCAACAAAACTTCCGCATCCGCAGCAGGCAATCTTGCAGACCAGCTCTTCTGAAATCGAATCTGAGAGATCGCGATCTGGCTTTGCTCGTCAAATTCTCGAAGCAATTGAGACTGCCATTTTCCCGCAGTAATAAACAACGCGTCGTCCAGCTTTGCAAAATTTCGCCTCGGACCCGGTTGCCAGGGAAGAATACCGGTATTTTCAGTATTTCTCTTCAGCAACTCCAGATTTTTCTGTACATTTCCTTCTCCACAAAAGAACAGAACACCACCTCCCTTTTCTACGTATGAAATCAATCCTCGAGCTGACCGATCCGTCAATGAGCCGAGATAGGCTACGAACACAGCCACAGCATCGGAAAGTTCCGCGTTTACCAAGCTCTGGCTCGTGAAATGACGAATCTCATACCTGTCGTTCAGACTGTTATCGTGCGGAGCCAAAGCGCGGGAGAGAAAATATGATGCCGTTCCTATCTCGTTGTGATCGTCATCACTCACAATCACAACCGGTAGTCGATTTCGTGTCCGAACCACCAAATACGCGCGGTTGTCCACCGATAAGGAGTCACCCGGAATCTCAAACAAGATTTCATGATCGCCGTCCCCGTCCAGGATGGTCTCAAAAAACACATCCCGATGTTCACCGGCAGCCAGCGTCACCGTCTGGTTGGACACCTCTACCGCATCAACGGTGACATCGATTCGAACCTGCTTTTGCCTTTTCGAGGAATTTCGCACATGCACAACCAACTGAACCCGCTGGCCGATTAGTGGTTGAGATGGATAAAAATGCGGATCAGAAAGCGAAATATTCTCGGTAGGAGCTTCCTCCACATCAACGACCGTGACGCGAGTATTGGGAGGTAACGATTTTCCTGCATCTCCGCTCTGCACAACGTCCTGCCAGTTAGTTTGCTGGAGATCGGATAAAATCATCAGCCGTCGCTCTCCTTCATGTTTCGCAAGCATTTCGCCCGCCAGCGCGATGGCACCTTGCATATCGGCACGCTCATAGGTGGCCTCGATTTTGCTAAGTTCCTCGCGCATCACGGGGAAATTGGGACTTAGCCGGGGGAAGGTGGCACTGGGTTTCGCATCCGCATAAACGATATTAGCCACATCCGTTTCCATCTTAAGCGAATCCAGGATCCGGTCGGCCGAAACGCGAAGACTATGAATCAGAGACACGCCATCGGTCTGTTGAGCCGTGGATGCACTGGTATCGATCAGAAGCACAACGGCTGCCCGATCACTGGAGGACAATTGATCTGAGTCAGCGTCCAGCCAGACCGGACGCGAAAACGCCATCACAATCAACGCCACCGTCAGGCTCCGCAGCGCCAGTAAAATCCAGCGGCGCAGACGATACAACTTCGACTGAGTTGCCACCGACTTTCGCAAAAATTGCAACGTTGGAAAAACAATACGCCGGCGAGCGTGACGGTTCATCAAATGCGCAATCAACGGTAGTGATAGCAATCCGAGACCGGCCAGCATGGCCGGTGTTGTCAACTCAATCAATGCAAGAAACTCCATAAGACCCTGCCATTACATTTCACTCGGCCCGTCATCCTTCAAACGGTATCAGACCCGCGCGGCCCGACCGGTCAAATAACGCTCGAGAGATTTCCAGTACGGGTCAGAGGTCGAACACAACGAGTAATCAATCGCGTTGGACTTAACCATTTTTGACCATCCATCGAGGAACTCTTTCATCTCCTTTTGGTAAGCCGATCGGATATCCGAAACGTTGAGACGAAGCTTTGCCCCCGATTCACTATCGATAAACACGCCATGCTCAACATCCGGCAAACGAAGCTCGTCAGCATGCAGAACGTGAAACAGAATCACTTCTCCCCCACGATGCAAACACATAGACAATGCTTTCATTATTTCATTCCGATCATCCAGGAGATCGCTGAAAACAATCAGCAAATCGCGGCGTCCCACCTTACCAACAAGATCTCGAATCGCGTCTGGAAGGTTTCCGGTTCCGTGTGGGCGGGTACTCTCCATCAAAGTCAATATCTCGGAGAGATGCTGCATCGAATTATTGGCGCGCATAAATTTCTTCAGACCCTCACGAGCAAAAGTAATCGAAACCCGATCATGTTGCTTGATCAGAAGGAAAGCAATCGCACCAGCCAGAGAACACGCATAATCATACTTGCTTGTAACTGAAGAAGCGGATTTCGAGCGGCGCGAAGGAATGATTTGTTGAGGCGCGGTCACACCGTGGTAAGCCATCGACGCCGAGGCATCCACAAGCAGATTAACTCTCAGATCCGACTGATGTTCATACATTTTAATAAACAGCTTGTCGCTGCGCCCGAACACCTTCCAATCGATACTTCCGACGTCGTCGCCGGGAATATATTGCCGATAGTCGCGAAACTCGACGCTTTGGCCGCGCTGCGGTGTCGCATGCTGCCCCGAATACTGTCCTTCAATGATCTTTCTTGGGGAAAACGTCAGATGACTGAACCGGCGCAGATCCTGCACACGCAAATATTTACGGTTCATTTTTTTGGATCGTTGCGTTCGCGGGGTGGATGATTTACTCGACATAAATCGGCTCCGCTGGCTGATCCAAAACATGCCGGACAATGGCATCGGAATCAATTCCCTCGCCACTCGCGTTATAGTTAGGCATCACGCGATGACGTAACACTAAAGGAGCGACCTGTCTGATGTGTTGTGCTGAAACCGTCGGCTCTCCATCCAGGACTGCAAGCGCTTTTGCTCCAAGAATCATGTGCTGACTGGCACGTGGACCGGCACCCCAGGAGATGTAGTCACGAACGTATTGATCCGCTTCCGGTAATTCGGGACGCGTTTTTCGAGCTAAGGCGACGGCATAACTCACGACATGACGTGACACGGGCACTCGACGAACCAGTTGTTGATAGGACTTCACATCCTCCAGTGAACAGACAGATTGGACTGTCGGTTCATGCTCTTCCGTCGTGGACAGCACAATATTTTCCTCTTCCTCCACTGAAGGGTACTCCATCCATAGACTGAACATAAACCGGTCAAGCTGCGCTTCTGGAAGCGGGTATGTTCCTTCCTGTTCGATCGGGTTTTGTGTGGCAAATACGATAAATGGGCGTTGCAACTGGTGCTGCTCGCCCATGCTGGTTACCTTATATTCCTGCATTGCTTCCAACAAGGCCGACTGTGTCTTCGGCGGTGTCCGGTTGATCTCGTCCGCCAGGACAACATGTGCAAACAACGGACCTCTAACGAACTTCATCGTCCGTGTACCCGTTGTCGGATCTTCCTGCAACAACTCCATCCCGATAATGTCCGCGGGCATCATATCAGGAGTGAACTGAATACGTTTAAAACTCCACGATAACACCTGCGACAATGTTTTCACCAGTAGGGTCTTTGCCAGTCCCGGCACGCCGATAATTAATGTGTGCCCCTGGGAGAACACGGTCGTCAGAATCGAGCGTACGGTTTCATTCTGACCAATGATGACTTTTCCGATTTCCGCTTCCAATTCTCGATATGTTTGATGGGCTTTTTCGAGAAGCTCCAGATCGTTGTCTGGAAGTGGAGTGAGTTCTTTATGCATTATTTCAGCAATCCATTTCTGTGGTATCTAACTTAGTATCATGAGAGAGATTTAATACAGATCAACCTGCTTTCTCAACCATTATGTCTTTTACATCAAAACGGATCAAAAGTTTATTTTATTTTTTTCAATTTGTCGTTTGAAAATGTTGATTCATTGACCGGTTGAATCCCCAGTTCCTTTTCGAGAAGCGTAAAAAGTTGTTCCTGGCTTTCAGTTCGTCCCACAATTGTAGTGAATCCGGGAGATATGATTACAGGAATCCGCTCCGCCTGGCTGTCGTGATAGGCGGTCACATCCTGTCGAATCCAGTCTTCGATCCACTGATCCGCAAGCGCATTTTGCAACCCTTCCCGTGATACTAGTTCTTCCGCTTTCTTTCGTGCCTCAGCCGGATTGCGTGGCATTTCGGATTCAAATAACCAGACGTCGAAACTGTGAAAAGATAACGGATCGGCTTTCCAAACCGCCAAAGCCAGCTTTGCCAATTCACAGGAATTCTCAAACCGAGATTCTGTATGCTCCCAGAATGGATTGCACTCACTGTTGAGCGGCATCGGCATTAAAACAACACCCAACTGATCTTCATATCTTTGCATCCCGTTCCTCAAATACCCGTGGGTCGCCCGACAATGCGGACAACAATAATCGAACAGTAACACAAGTAACTTTGGAGCGTCCGGGGAACCAAGCATGGGAGCTTTGTGTGGAGAAAACTGCAACTTTCCGTCCAGAATCGAAATCATTCGGTCGACACCCGGTCCGGTATCAGCGTTTTCTCCCGGAGGTAATCGCTGTAACTGCGGCCCTTCATACGGTCCAAAGGCCTGAGAAACAATCAACCCGCCAACCAACAGAAAAGCTATCCCGCCCAAACGCAAAATATGCCCGAAAGGAATTGCCGAAGCAGGAGCCGAGTCGCCCGCGGAGACGCTTCCAGTCCGAATTGGAACTTTCCAGAAAATCGCCGTTGCGGTCAGCAGGCCGAGAGTATGATCAGCCATGCACCAGGGGCAAATCGAACCAACAACAATCAATTGCAATCCGATGAACCAAACAGCTGCAATTATCACAGTCGCAGCAAGCAGAAGCAGCAATGACTGCGCCTTCCAAGCACAATCAGGTTTAGTATGTGGACCGATGAAAAACGTTGTAGAGATAATAGTCAAATAAATCAAAACAGCCGGACCACTCACCGGGATACCGAATACCTGTGACCAGCGACTGGTGAGAACTTCTTCACAGCCGGAACCTTCACCGCATCCGGCGGGAAGGCCGTGGTTTGCTAACGAGAGATACAACAGGTAGCCCGCTACGACACCTGCCGCCAGTGCTGGTAATCTGATGAACCAATGCGATGTCTTTTTTCTTGAAGAATCAGACGGAATCTCAATTACGTCTTCAGTCATTTCGCCAGATTCCTCCAAATTTCAATAATGAAATATACAGTTTACTATTTATAATAATCGTGTATTTTTGAGATAGCACTATATTATACGCACTGCAAAACTTTAACTCCAACAATAAGCATTGATCTGTATGAATACAACAACCTTTATTCACATACATAGAGAAACAATTTGTCGCTGTTCCCAAATCTCCCAAAACAAATACGAATAGAGATCGAACAATCCTTGAAAATTCTCCCGGATGTCGCACGGAATTGACTGAGGAGGCAGGAACCGGAATACAGAAATTCGAGTCGGCTCTCATTTATCACCCGAAGGGTGAATTTATTCTGGAGAGCTTTTTGACTTATAAAACAAGGTTGTTGAAAACCCATCAAGCCATGCTATCTCAACCGAATTGAGCTGACATTTAGGCTTGTGCCCTTCGGCGCGAAGATTCGGCGCGGGTTAGTCCGAAACACCACGGACGTTATTGATTGCGCGAAAACTGCTTCGGTGAAATCAACCGAGTTACAAAACCGCACAGGCGGATCAAGCCAGAAAAGGTTCGTTTTTCTAAGAGCTTACATTAACGCTATCGATTACCGGAATTCGATTCTCATGTGAATGAAAAATTCATCCCGAGAATCAAAATTCGCTTAACTCATTTAAGCAGCAGGTTTTTAATACGACTAAGACCTGAATAAAAATCAATACCCAGGCAATATTCGTTACTCGGATAACAGTTTCTCCCAGCCGCGCATAAAAAGTGTCCGGTAAAAGGTAGGGATTTTTCAACACGCCCGATAATTTACCGGACACAGGAAATTGAGGTAATTGAATGGCAATAGAAGATCTGAACGAATACAATAGGGATTCTCAGTTTAGATAATTCAGTCGACATAATTCACTCAGGTTTTTTATGCCAACCTTTCAAGTCCGAGTCATTATACTTACGCTTTTTGGAGCGGTGATGTACGCGAGCTATATCGGACTCACACTATGGAACAAGTCTGACTTCTGTTGTGGATGGGGTACTCACTATCGACAACTTTCTGTCAAACACAAAAACGAGCAACAAAAGGCTATCGCCGAAAATCGTCCTGATGACGCCGAAATATATAGGGTTTATGCAAAGGCATCATCGTTGATCGCTGATAAATACCATCGCGTTGCTAGCAACCCGTTGCTGCCTTACCCAAAAGTGCCGCTGATAACTGAAGCGGAGCTTGGCGCTGATCCCAACATTCTCAACGGGCGACAATGAATGGTGCACGCGAGCCACAGGCCTGAGCAAGACACGTGTATCCAATTTGAGAATCGCAATATTATAAGCAGCTTGGATGCTATAGCTTTTTATTGAATGTTAAAAGTGAGCGGTAAATAATGATTTACCAGACACTTTTCATTTATGGGATCACTGTGATTTGCCTGGTAAACGAACATGACCCGGTCATTTTTCTTTTTTGGGATTGAAGTGATATATTCGAGAAACACTTACAGCTACAATACCTTACGTTAATTCACTGTCTACGCGTTAGTCCACAAAAGAGAGGACTATGAATGAACACAACCAATCAAATACTATGTCTCATATTGATGATCACCGTATCTTCCTTTACTGGTTGCGGACAATCACAGTCAAAGTCGCCCACTCTAACACCGGTCACTGCCCCAAAACGAGAGAAGCTTGTATCAATTACGGATGGACCACGACCAACTGCAATTAGAGGAGCCGCTTTTGTGGACACTCATCGTTTCCATGAAATAGAAAATACCGACGAAAAATGGGTTTGTATAGAAGGAACTGTAAATCGCACAGGTGAAATAATGGGGGCTTCGTTTGTGTCAGTTACCTGTCCCACATGTGGAACACATATTTATTGTGAAAGTTTAAATCAATTGGATAAATTCGCAATCCCTAATGGAATTCGCATTATCATCCGTGGTCGCGTGTTTCATGACAATAAGCTTGCGGAGTCAATGCCGGTTTCACAAAATGAGATTAATGTTGCCTTGGATAGAGAGTCAAACGCTGAACTGATGAAGTCACTTAAATCAGCAACAGACAGAAAAGAAAAATAAGATGTCCAAATTGTCGTTGTGGTGGAATTTTAAATCAACGTTACTCGTGCGCTGTCCCATCAAATCATATCTTTTCCTATTACTAAATTGACACTCAAGAGATACTCTTTAAAAAAGTGACCGGGTAACACGTATTAGCCAGTCAATTGATTCGGGTACATATTTAATAACTGTTTCATAAACTTAACAACTGACGGAGCCTCTTTAGTGGCAGAATAGAGCAGTTAAGTACGATTACTTATAATCACCATAAGTGGAATTATTCAGTCTAAAAGGAAGATCCTTGCCTAGTTTAGAACAACTCGAAAAATGGCGAACTTGTTATGAATTGATTTGCGATTGCGTGTCTCAAATTACGTTAAAACGTGAAGTTGAACGCTTATCCGATATGATCTGGACTGATTACGGAGGGGAGGATGTGACGAACGACCCATTTGATGGTACGTGGGAAGGCGGCGCGATCTTGGAAATGCAAATATTTCGACGACTCTTGTGTCGAGACGACTATTATGACTCAGATATCGATGAGGCACAGCGAAGATTGAAGTCGAACCCTAACTACATGACAGTCATAGAACTTGGGACATGCAAAGAAAATGACCAACTCATTATCCGACTTGATACGAACGTCATCTAAAGGAAGACAGGATGAACGGGTAAGATGAGTTACCCGGCCACTTTTCATTAATAAACGTCAAAATAACGCCGGATCTTTTCATTTAAGGCCTAGTGGACGTCTCAAGAGTTCAAACCTCGGACCATTTAATCGTTACATTGAGTGGACGACAAAGAAACATCCGTGCGTCATTTCAACGAACATTCTTTTAATTAATTAGAAGATTTTATTGACAACGAATTTCATTCATGTTAGTTTCATCTAATTAATTAAATGTTCTTTTTCAGAAACCGCTGAAACTCGACCAGTGAGGGCTTCCTTTTGACGATTCATACCGTCCTCACAGTATCACAGGAAAAGACAATGGCTCGTCCCGTATCAGAACACCCCACAGCACTTGAACTCGAGATCCTTAAAATTTTGTGGGATGATTCACCTCTCCCGGTTCGCGATGTTCGAGCCAAGTTGGAATCAGAGGCACAACGACCTTTGGCGCATAGTTCTGTGATCACGATCCTCAATATCATGCACCAAAAAGGATATTTAAAACGACAAAAGCAAGGTAAGTCGTTTTTATTCTCACCAAAGGTGCAAAAAGAAAATATTGCGAGCAACATCATGGGAGATTTATTGTCCCGATTATTTGATGGCTCACCTTCCGCAATGATGCTCAATCTTCTCGAAACAGCCGAGGTCGATACCAACGAACTCGCAGCGCTACGAAAACTGATTACCCGCAAGGCAAAGGAGCAGTCGAAATGATCTGGCAAAATTTCATCGATCCTGCATTGAGTACGAGAATTTGTCTGACGTTAGTACATTCTGTCTGGCAAATGGCGGGTCTGTTATTCATTGTCTGGTGCAGCGGCTTGATCTGGAAAAACCGAACAGTTGAAACCAGCTATACCATGAATGTAGCAGCGCTGCTTGTTGGCCTGCTGGCAATACCGATCACGTTTCTTGTGCTGGATGTTGTTGACGTCCCTGAACAATCTACCGTGAGCATAAAAGCAACTGAAGATTCTCTAGTAACATCACCTAGACTGACACCTGACAAGACAGCCCTGGCTCCTCCCGCAAAATCACAAGCAAGTGGACTACCATTGGCACATAACAAACCGACAGAAAATACTTCCACCAGCGAGGCTTCACTCGCTGCACATTCATCAAACGGGCTGTTATTCGAATGGTTGCAGTACATGCCCTGGGTTGTTGCCTTCTATCTTGCGGGTGTCGTTATTATGCTGGCACGATTAGGTTTAGCAATGATCAAAGCAAATCAGCTTGGTGCGCAAGCAATGGTTATCAAAGAAGGACCGCTTGTCGAATCATTGCAATCCTTAGCCAATCAATGGTCCATGAAAATCGTTCCCACATTGACCTATACTGAGCAAATCATGATCCCAACCGTCATCGGACTGATTCGGCCAATGATCCTTATGCCGGCTTCCATCCTAAGTGGTCTGACAACGGATGAGCTGGAGATGATTCTGATTCATGAATTAGCTCACATCAGACGCTATGACATGTGGGTCAATTTACTGCAACGGCTCGCAGAGACCATCCTGTTTTTCAATCCGGCCCTCTGGTACCTCAGCCGACGTATCAGCGTGTTACGTGAATTTTGTTGTGATGAAATCACGTGCCAGGAAGAACCTCATCTCCCTCTTGAACGGCGAGTACAATACGCGACGGCTCTGTTAAGAGTCGTTGAACTTTCAAAACCCAACGATGTCATCATTCCTGACCTTGCATCGCTGGCAGCCAGTGGCCGCTCCCCATCCGAAGTACGGCGTCGCGTGGCAAGACTCTTCGGGGAGCCACTCCGAGAGCCCATTCGATTTTCTCGCAGCATGGCGTTATCAATTGCCGCCACAGCTTTGTTATTTGTATGTGGCCCCGCACTCTGGTCCACCTACGCTAAAGTTAACCAGTCTCCAGAACCTATTCCGCAAAAAAATAAGATCGCAACCACTGACAAATCCACAAAGCCATTTTCCTTTGGCAGTAAAGTGGAAGTTTTATCGATTGGCACATATAACGAAAAACCACAGCGCTGGTGGAATTCTGAAGGCATTTTACAACCTTCTATTCCCTATCACATACAAGGAGCTACAGTCGCAGTCAGCGAGAACCAGATTGGTAGACAACTAGTATTTCGAATTTCTGAACTCCCCGACGGTTCCTCTGTCAAATGGAAACTATTCAACACAGGTTCATCCGCGAACGGTGAAGTCGTTCTCGATGGAGTGGAAAGCCCACCTGGCTATCGTTCACAGATCTTCAACACTCGCAAAGGAACGAAATCATTTGACCTGAGTGTCGGAGTCGCCAGTAGTCAGTGGACGACAGTCAGTGAAGCAAACTCCAATGCCAGTTCTACCGCTACAAGAGATAACCAGGGCATTATTTTTTCGGGAGCATTTATTAAGAAAAATCCTAACACTAAAAAAGAAGAGCTCGTCACAGTTGTGACACACAGTTTACAAAAAAGTGACGTTCGTGTGATCGCCGTTGATTCCCAGGGTAAAACTCATACTGCTTCAAAATCTGCACAACAATACGCAGGTGGTACAGCACCCGTTCATCAGACAAGATGGTATTTCAGAAATCTTGAACTGAAAAACTTCGACCACTTTGAATTCCAGAAACGTGAATTCGAATGGGTCGAGTTGAAAGACTTGCCACTTTACCCTTCGGAAACTATTAACACGCTATCCGAGAAAAAAACGACTCAGGAAAACAGCGAAACACCGACTCCAGTGAAGCATGTTTCTCCCGAAAAGTTACCGATCGTCGTAGCAAAACATGTTTTGTTACTGAATGGAAATCAGATCATCACTTGGAAAGAACTCGAACAGAAATTTGCAGCGATGCCTGATCCCTCATCAGTCAGACCCGCATTTTACATTACCAGAGGGGCCACGGAAGCGGGTCTATATAAGACAACAAAAGCAAAAATCTGGGAGTTGCATCGTAAATTTAAACTCGGTGGCCATAGCGAAGGGAGCCTTTGGCCACGGACCGATTTTCGATATGACCACATTAAAACGGTTGACGATCTGCGACCTGATACTGCCCTGAAATTCACGGGCACAATTCTCAACTCAAAAGGAGAACCAGTGGAAGGGGCCGAAGTGGTATTGATCAAACCTGTCGACAAGTCGATCTCTTACAAATCTTATCATATGGCCCTCATACAGGGACGAATCCGCAACCGACTTGAGCATATTATGACCCTTTCAGACTCGAATGGTCAGTTTGAGTTATATCCGCCAAAGAACCCGTGGTATTACATCGTTGCCTTACATCCCAAAGAAGGTTTTTCTCTCAACAGAAGCGATTGGATTCAGCCAGACAAAAAACTCAAGCTGTTGCCCTGGTCGGGATTAAAAACAAATATAGATGAAGTGCCGAACGAAACACAAACCGTGTCTCTCAGGACACAAATAGAGGCAACAGAAGCCTGGCCGGAAATCATCTTTAACCAATATTGGAGCGACCTGCCCAAATCGGTTCAAGCAGAGGGCTTTCAGTATCAACAGATTCCACCGATCAATCGAACAACGATCTCTCGTAGTTTTAGCGGTCAGGACGGGGGAAGCTTCTCGATACCCGGCGCATCCGTCAGCCTGTTGCCTGGAGAAATTCGAGAGCTTGGCCTGGGACCGCTCTCCAAACAACAACGCATGCAACTGAACAGGATGCGCGAGTCATCTCGTAAACGCCGTGAGTTCATTAATGAAAAACGTAAAGGCCATGAAAAGGTGAAGAAAGAATAAATGACTCAATCTCGCACAGCAGCCCATTGCTGGTCCAGAATTTTGGGGGATATTTTAAGAGCCGTTCCCAGTTTCTGCGCAAAGAGTGAGATACGATATTCTTCCAGCATCCAACGAAATTTAATTAACTGCGGATCGATAATCTCGCGTTCATGGTGTTGTCGGGCACGTTGGGAATATTGTTCGAAGTAACGTGAAATACTTCGGATATTACCGAGATCGCGTTTCAGACCAGCGCCTCCCAGTTTTCCCAGGCGAATCTCGATGCCCTCAAGGTATCGAGGAAACTGCTGTAACCAGGGATAAGGTGTGCTGACCAGAAAGCGATCGTTGATCATCGCTTTCAATTGTGCCCGCATATCATGCAACGGTTCATTCCAGGCGGGTACTTTGGTTTTATCCAAAGCCACCTTGATGCGATGATACTTTTCAAGCAATTCAGGCAACAGGCTGGCTAAATCTTGTGCCGCTACGGGAATTTGATTACGCCATTCTTTGACCAACTGTCGATATTGCGCTTCGCTGCGCGGAAGCCGTTCTTTCTGACCAAATAATGTGCGTTCCGCCAGCAATTCGATTAACTGTTCTTTGAAATTGATCCCGCCAATAGAAGTCGCATACAGCGCCATCTGACTTAGGCCGGGCAAGTGATCCACCTGCGATTTCAACTTACGATGTTCAGCGAGAACAAACAGGCGCCTCAGCCCGAAGCGTGTTTCATAAGCGGCTCGCTCGGGGGCATCGCGTAAACAGAGGGCAACCGACTTGCCTTCATCCAGTAAACTCGGAAAACCGGTGAGTGAAAGACGATCGTGCTGAACTTGAACCTCTGCCGGAAAGTCGCCGAACGTCCAGTCCGTTAATCCACTCTGACTCCAGTGATCATCGGAAAGCGAAGAAAAACTGTCGGCCGCCTTGGAACCAAATTTCTGACGCAACTCTGTCAGGTTACGCTTGCTGGCAATAGTTTCACCCTGCTGATCAAGCACGCGAATATTCATCTGCAAGTGATGCGGCAAACGCTGAATTTCAAACTGATCGGCCGTGATCGGTTCACCCGAAATCTGTGACAGCATCTCGGCGACCGTCTCTTCAAACGACCCCTTGCCGAACTCCAGCTTGCTAACCACCTGTCGTGCCGTTTCTGGAGCCGGTACCAGCATACGACGTACCGACTTCGGTAACGCCTTGATCATCGCGGCGACTTTTTCTTCCAACAGACCGGGCACCAGCCACCCCAATCGATGCGGAGAAAGCTGATTCAAACTCTCCTGCGGTATCGAAACCGTAACACCATCTTCTTCAGCGCCGGGCTCCAGATGATATTCCAGTGGAAACTGCATTTTTCCCATGTTGAGTGCATTAGGAAATTCCGTTTCGTCGACGTCCTGAGCTTGTTCTTCGAAGAAGTCTTCCAGTCGCATGTTGAGCAGAGTTGGCGTTTTGCGGCTGGCGACCTTCCACCACTTTTTTAAACTGACACCATCGAAGACATCCGTGGGGATTCGCTCATCATAAAACGCAAACTGCTGTTCCTGCGAGGGAATCAAATCGTAACGCCGCGACTTAGCCTGCTGCTGTTCGAGGGCTTCCAGAAAATTCTGATTGTGAGTCAGAAAATCGATCTTCAGATTGATGTCCCCTTCGATGAGTCCGTATTGCAGCATTAAAGTCCGTGATTGATCGGGATTAATTTTTCCGTAATGCACCGATCGCCTGGGAACAATCGTCAGTCCAAACAGGGTCACTTTTTCTGTTGCGACTGCCGAGGCAGCGTCTCCATTCCAACGTGGATCACTCCAGCTTTTTTTCACCAGATGAGCGGCCGCTGGTTCGATCCAGTTGGGTGAAATCTTCGCGACCGTGCGTGCATAGCGTTTGCTGGTCTCAATCAGTTCCGCCGAGATAATCCATTTCGGCTTTTTCTCAAAGACTCCCGAACCGGGCCAGAGAAAATATTTTTGCTGACCCGATCCCGTGTATTCGTTCGTATCGGAACGCATGGCGATATTCGAAAGAAATCCGGGTAACAGAGCGCGGTGGATGGATGCCGAATCATCCTTGCGAGGATGAATTTTTAAACCTGTCTCTTCCACCAGCTGTCTCAACTGACGAAAGATGTCCGCCCACTCCCGCAATCGATTGTAGGACAAAAAATTCTGCACACATGCCTTGCGCAGCCGACTCTGCGAAAGATCCTCTTTCAACTTGTGATAAAAGTCCCAGAGTTTGAGATAACTGAGAAAATCAGAATCAGGATCGCGGAACTGCAAATGTGCTTCATCGGCTGCCTGCTGTTTGTCAATCGGTCGCTCGCGCGGGTCTTGCAACTCCAGGGCCGCTGCGATAATCAGGATTTCATGTAGACAATTTTCATCATGAGCCGCTAATATCATCCGGGCAATGCGAGGGTCAACGGGTAAGCGACTCAGTTGCCTGCCGATGTCAGTCAATCGATGATGTGAGTCAATCGCCCCCAGTTCAAATAACGTATTGTAACCATCGCGAATGGCGACCGGTTTGGGTGGATCAATAAAGGGAAACTCTTCAATGGCTCCCAGTTTCATCGTCAGTGTCTGCAGAATGACGGAAGCCAGATTGGTTCGCAGAATTTCCGGTGGAGTAAATTCGTCGCGGCTGTTAAAGTCGGTTTCACTATAGAGTCGAATACAAATCCCAGGTGCGACGCGACCACAGCGTCCCGCCCGCTGATTCGCTGACGCTTGCGAGACCGCTTCTATCGGCAGACGCTGCACTTGCGAGCGACTCGAATAACGACTGATGCGCGCCAAGCCGGTATCAATCACATACCGAATGCCGGGCACTGTGATCGACGATTCGGCAACGTTGGTCGCGATTACAATCCGCCGATACGAAGAGGGGCGGAAGACCTTGTTCTGTTCCGCCGTCGACAGCCTGCCATATAAGGGCACGATTTCTGTTTGGCGTGCCCCATCGTCGCCAATGATTGAACGCCCCCGCAGAAGCTTAGCCGTCTCGCGGATATCCCATTCCGTTGGCACAAAGATCAGAATGTCACCCTCATCAATGGCCGCCAACTCATTTACCGCCTCTGCCAGCAACGATTGTTCGTCGGCCCCATTCCCCTGTGACTTCGATTGATTTTGTGCCTTCGGTTCTACATCAAGAGGACGATAGCGAATTTCCACCGGATACGTTCTGCCGGATACATTCAGGATTGGCGCTGGCTTATCTCTTGTCGAAAAATGTTCGCTGAAGCGATCTGCGTCGATGGTGGCAGAGGTGATAATCACCCGCAGGTCTTTACGTTTGGGAAGCAGACGTTTCAGAAACCCGAGTAGAAAATCAATGTTCAACGAACGTTCGTGGGCTTCGTCAATAATAATCGTATCGTATTGATTCAAGAATCGGTCGGTCTGTGTCTCCGCCAGCAGAATCCCGTCGGTCATCAACTTAATATAGGTATTCGGATTCGTGGTGTCCGTGAATCGTATCTTAAAGCCGCAGGCGGTTCCCTGTTCGCGTCCCAGTTCTTCAGAGATCCGCGCACAAACCGAACGAGCGGCGATGCGGCGGGGTTGCGTGTGACCAATCAAACCACCAATACCACGCCCCATTGACAGCAAGAGCTTGGGAAGTTGCGTCGATTTTCCCGACCCGGTTTCGCCACAAACAATGACGACTTGATTCTCTTCAATCGTTTGTTTGATTGTCTCCAATTCTTCATGAATCGGCAGGCTCTTGTCAAAGGTAATCTGCGGACACTGCTTCAAACGCGCCGCGCGACGGTCCATGGACTTTTTCAGTTCGTCGCGCAGCCGCTTCAAATTTTTATCGAACGGCTTCTTGCTTTTTTTCGCCTGTCGAATTGACCGCAGTCGTTGTGAAAACCGAAACTGATCGCCGGCCATCGCCTGTTCAATCGAAGCCGGCAGTTCCGACAGCGCAGCATCTACACTCTCACCGGCAGAACCAGCGTCAGCAGAAACCGATTGAGAATCACCGCGGGACATTAGACAACATCGAAGCAAAAGAGACATAACAAGATGGAGAAATAAGGACCCGCATTATGAAACGAAAGTTCGGCAGCGCGAAGGGTTTAGAGCGAGATTTGTGAGATTACCGGTTCAAACGGGTTCAAAGAGGCGATTATGACGGCTGTATTTATGCTATCTTGATTGAGTTGGTTCAGTTTTGTTATCTCAATCACGAGCAACAATCCGTCCCTAACTGTATCAATTGTGCGGCGACCTTTTGCAGATCGGGTTCGATGATTTCGGGTGACCTGGCGAGTGGATAGAGCTGGGCGCCCGGTCTGGAAACGAAGGCACCGCGCCAGCCTGCCCAGAGGGCACCGGCGATGTCCCAGCCATGGGCGGCGATCAGCATGCAGTCCTCCGGCTGGACTTTCATTTTTCGGGCCGCCCATTTGTAAACATGAGTGTGAGGTTTGAACATCTGGAGTTCTTCGATACTCAATCGGGTTTCGAATAGATCAAACAGCCCCGCGTTTTTCATCTGTGCATCGACGCCTGCCTGAGAGGAGTTGGTCAATGTTACGATGCGATATCCGGCCTGTTTTAATTGCTCGAGCGCCGGTTTGACATCGGGATGTGGTGGCAGGGATCGGATGGGGGCAATTGCCTGTCTGGCGGCTTCATCAGAAAGTTCGATCCCGTGGTTGCGCGCCACCATCTGTAGTGTGGCCGCGCCGATCACGCCGAAGTCGTTGTAATGATCGCCGACAGTCGCGACCAGAGAATGTTGCAGCATGGTGGTAAACCAGAGTGGCAGCAGATCAGCGCGCCCATTGAGCGCTAGCGCGACACTCTGTTTCATCGCTTCCAGATCCAGCAGCGTTTCATTGACATCAAAGAACAGGCATTTCGGCCGCGTGTTCGCACGCGAAGCTGGCTGATCCTGTGCCGATGCCAATGCGGGTAACATTCCGGCAGCAACTCCAGCACTGGTCGCCAGAAAATTACGACGGCTGTTATCAGATCTGTCTGCTGGATCGGATTCCTGGCCAGGCGACATCCCTTCGTCCTTTCTCTGGCAACTTCAATCGAACTTTTCAGGAAACCAGAGTGGTTTCCGCATTTCATAAAGTGTATTCGATGTTAACCAGAGGGTCTATGGAATTGTTATTCCTATACACCCACTGAAAAGATGCAGTCAGGGCATGTTTCAATATTCCTCGCCTCCGTTAGTTTGAATGCTCTCCGACGACTGAGAAGCGACGATCGAGAGTGAAAGTGGACCCATTGATTACAGCCAGAAGAGATTATTAAAACTCCATTAAAAGAACTGCATATGCACATAAAGCCACATTAACACTGTTGAATTTGCTCGAATCAAGACATAGGATGCCTTAAATGGAATTTGCGTTAAATACCTCCACAACTTAATCCACCACTCGAAACCTCTTCTCCGTGTTCGTTTTTTACTCGCCCACTTTACCCTAAATTAAAATGAAATGCATAATGAGCCTATTTAGAAGAACTTACGTCAAACGTGGTTTTACCCTCATCGAATTATTGGTCGTGATTGCGATCATCGCCATCCTGATAGCTCTGTTACTGCCGGCAGTTCAGCAGGCACGCGAAGCAGCTCGTCGCAGCACTTGCAAAAATAACCTGAAACAAATTGGACTGGCCTTGCATAACTACCATGAGACCCATCGAATCTTCCCCCCCGGCTTCTTACTGGATCATGGTTGGCTTTCCACCACATACATACTACCCTTCATGGATCAGGCTCCTTTATATAATAAACTGAGTCCCAATGGCCCCATGGATGTGACGAATGCCACAGTGCTGGCGGATATTCGTACCATTCTGCCTGCCTACCTCTGTCCATCCAGCGCCGATCCGAATCCGTCACAGAATGCGGATATTCCCGTGAATGGTGTTGCCATCGGTCTCTCAAACTATCTGGGCATTAACGGGAACCTGGATTTGCGTTGTACCAGCAGACCGAATGGTATGTTTTATCAGAACAGTAATGTCAAGATTCGCGACATCACTGACGGAACTTCGAACACAATTGCGTTTTCGGAACGGACCACCGTGAATGACAGCAACGGTACCAACCATCGTGGTGGCGTCTGGGCGGGTGTGACACATCCCTGTCCGGCAAATGGTTTTGATAATATTCGCAACTTCACAATTCAAGCACGGGTGGGCTGGTCCATGATTAATGGATCAGGTTATCAGTTTGGCCCTTCCAGTCTGCACGTCGGTGGAGCCCACTTTCTACTTGCTGACGGACGAGTTCGCTTCGTCAGTGAAAATATCGATGCATCCAATAATCCAACTACGATTTCTTCAGCTACAAGTACCTACTTCAAACTGGCCGTCATCAACGATGGACAGGTCATTGGAGAATTTTAGAACGGAAAACTACTTTTCCTGAAAAAGTAAAACATCCCCGCCAAGTAATCAGCGGGGATGTTTTATGCGCGGTGATCACAGTCAAATTTCTGCCGACTGGATTCATTCTTTATCGAGGGAGAATGGAAAATCATTTTCTCCAGGCTTCACTTCTACGGTCAGTGTAGATTGGTCATTATACTTTTCGGGAATGATTTCCGTTTGTTCGCTGGTAGAGCCATCTGGATTTTCGATGTAACGCTGGGTCGAAATTCTGACAGTATGTTTCCCTATTTTAGCCCCCTTAGTTGTTGGATTGTAGGCTAACTCGTAACGTCCTTCCTTGTCCGTTATACCTGAGGAAGGCCGTCCGCTTGCTGGAGCAAAATCGACAACAGCCCCCGTAACCGGTTCGCCGTCGAGCACCACAATCCCTGTTACAAAGCCTACTTCAGGTTGATCCTCCGGGGTAGGGGAACAAGCTGTCAAAATTGGGAGTACTGCGATCATTGTGAGTAACAAGCTGGTTCGTCTTAAAAAAGAAGTCGTTCGAAAAATCATGTTGATCCTGTATCTAAAATAGTCAATTTTTGTTTGCTCAGCTGCAAGGTGAATGTCTTGATCTGACATCTCGTGGAATGCATCTTTTAGGGGACAAAACGTATTCTCAGGGAAATAAACTTGAGTGTAAACCCTCCTGAAAGTTGATTTCAATTTTCACGCGATGATTCAGAATGGGGGTTAAAAGCACCATAAAGGTTGTTGTAATAAGTGACCAGAGCCTCTTCCAGGTTGGTTTCGTAAGCCAGTTGCTTCGCGAATTTTGTGTTCAAAAGTTGAGGGTCAGGAATGATTCCGACTCTTCCCAAATCTAATCTGTCTGCATCCCAACAGGTACCAATTGTAGGGTCATCACTGAAGTCTTGATCTTGATGCCACGTACAGGCATAGTGTAGCCGATCAAAATCTTCGTCATTCAGTTCGTAGAGATCGCCTCGAAGCTGGCGAGCCAGTTCGGCACCACGAGCACCATGCCCCGGATCGGTACTATCCGACCAGCGGCAGGAATCATGAAACAAAGCAAATAGTTCCACAATATCATTGTCCGCACCGGTTCGTGAGGCAAGAACTCGTCCATTGCGTAACACACGCATCCAGTGGTCGAATCCATGAAAACAATGCGATTTGCACTGAGATCGTTGTTTTACATGGTACCATAGAAGATCGAATTGAATTTCACGATTCATTCCTCAAAACACCTCGACTAAAATTATCATATAACATGAGCAGTGATTGAAATTATACGAACTCATACTGATTGAGGATCAAAATTGTTACGGAAAATCGAGTAATTTCGCTGTCATTCTAGAGATTATCTACAAGGGTGTTCGTAAGCTTAGAAAATCTTATACTTGAAAATTTATGTTCTAAATTTACATAAAAATACTACGAATAGACAACCTTCATTAGTTTTTCGTGTTACCGATTGCTAGCGCACTGTCGCTCACAGAATTTTGTGAGTTTTGTGTCTTTCGTGGCAGTAATGATTCTTATTCTTTAGACGAATGCGCTTATGCACTTCTCCATTTTCAGCTAGGGATGGTGAGCGCTATTCGGTAGAGTGTTGTTTGCCGTTCCTTGCTGAGCTTTGCTTTCACTTGAGGGGAGAGATTCGTCATGTTCATTATTCCTGTATTTCAACTAGGACTTCCTTTGTCGTATGGGTCTGATCATACCTATCGGCACGTCACGGTCAAGAAACACATTTGCGCGGTTTTGTCTGAGATGTGGTACAAAATTGCCGTTTGGTTTCGTTTATGGTTTCAGAAAGTGTGCTCAAAAGGAGTGACTCGATACGAGACAAGGGGAACCGATTCTTGTGTTTCAGGTGAAAATGTGGAAAAAATCATGCTTTTTCGGATACACAAACTGAGGTGGTGCGCCGTGTGCAGTTACCAGAAAAACGTACCTCGCGCGCGCGACGCAGAATCAGGGAGTTTCGAGAACGGCGCGTTGGCGTCAAGTGCAATATCTTCACTGGAACCGGCGATACGACTACCGCATATTATTTTTTTATTACGGTATCACTTTTGGTAAAATAATTTCAAGAACCGACGAAACCGATCGAATCTTCAGAGCACAGGCTTCAATTTTTTAATAAGGATGAATCAAAATGGACTGGAATGCAATCTGGGAGTACTTTGGTAATTTCAACGATCGGGAGTTTTTTCGGATTTTCGTGATGGCCTGCTTCGTGATTGGAGTCCCACTGACAATTGGTATTGCTGCGAGAACCGTTGGCTGGTCAGTCAAACAGATTCGTTATTGTCAAAAATTGATTGATGAGAATTCGAGTGCAAACCGTATTACTTGATCGATACCCATCAAATGAAAGAGTCAACAGTGATCATAACGATGATGATTACGCCGATGGCCATTTTTCCAACAACACCGAGAATCCGACCGATGAACGCCGCTCTTCCAATTTCCTGGCGGTCGACATCTTGATTCCCTTTCCAGACCTCTCCCAGATAGGCACCCATGTACGCCCCCACGCTTCCTCCTAATATAGCTCCCATGATTGTTCCCAACGGTGGTACAATGGGTGTGGCTAATCCAGCGCCTAGTATGCTACATAAAAATGTACCTAACAACGAAAGAATCATCGCCCGCCGGCTGGCTCCTTTTTTGGCAGCTCCCGCAGAACCGCCGAGCATCTCAACCAGTTCGCCCAGACCGGCGAGTGCGATCGCAATGAGTAACACAGTCAGCGAAATCCCGTTATTTTCCTGAACTGGCATGAAGACGTAAAACAACGCAGACAGAAAGACAACAATCCAGTTTCCTGGCACCAAAAACAGAATCGAAACCCATGCCGTTATATTCGCCAACAGTAAGAGTGTTGCCATCAGGTAATAGAAGGTGACTGGCAGCAAGTCATAGAGCCATTCAAATGACATAGGGAACAACCCGAAAAATTTAACTTTGTAAATGAAGGAGCATTGTAAGAAGTTTATTGATTTGCAGTATGTTTCGTAATCGTTCTTCGTCAATCGCCATGAAATATTATGGAATGCAAAAAGAAAGACGAATGTTGGCCCTTTGATCGAGGTTAATTTAATAGAAAGTGCTTTATATCGGTGCTGAATATGTACTTTTGAACATATCAAATGATCGACTGAGCAGACATTGATTGTATTTGTCTGAATTCAGGGGTAAAATTTTAAGTTTGATGAGCCATTGATGGACGAAGATTCTTATAATAATCCATGATGATTAATGTTTGTGTGGGAATTGATCATTCTCACATCACTTCCACTGTCAAGGGCATTAACACACTTAAGTAAGTGCTGAGATGGTCGCTGTTTCAGTCTAATCCAAGGAGCAGGTCGTGAGTATCGTCAATCCTACCAGGGACGTTCATGTCGAGGAAATTGTAGACGTTGAATCCCAAAGCTGGTTGAACATGAAAGAAGTGCCTGCCTGGTTTATCAGTTTGGGCGTGCATTTGGTGATCTTGTTTATTCTCGCAAGCATCACACGAATCACATTGCTCGATTCAGAGAATGCGATCATTTCTTCCATCGAAGAAATCAGTCCTGATATTTATAAACTCGACCCGACGATTCAAGATGTAGTTGGAACTGCCGGTGATACGACAATGCTGTCACCTTCGATGGCCGCCGCTCCTGAAACGTCCCGAGAGCAGCAGGAAGCGCTAAAAAGCCAACTCGAAAACGATATTGAAACGCCTGAACCTGTCTTTGACGATGCACTGACTCAACCTGCCAAGGAAGAGTTGACGGCGGCCGTCGAAGTCACTGGTGAAACAGACCGTCCAGGCGGCGTAGCAGGAGCCATTGACCGTTTGACATTAGAAATTGCTGCTGCTGCCAAAGAGAAAAAATTACTTGTCGTCTGGTTGTTTGATGTTTCTCCCTCAGTGACCAAGCGTCGCAATGAAATCGCAGACCGCTTCGAAAATGTCTACAAGCAGTTGGGAATCCTAGAAGCCACTGAAGACGAAAACTCGTTGAAAACAGCCGTAGCCGCCTTTGGTGCCAAAACCGAGATTATCACAAAAGATCCTGTGAGTGATGTGAAGGAAGTGGTTTCCAAAATTCGCTCGATTAAAGAAGATATCACGGGTGACGAAAATGTATTTGGTGCTGTCAATATGGTGACCAAACGCTGGCTTGCCTACAAAAGACAAAGTCGTCGCAACATGATGATCATTGTTGTGACTGATGAGGCGGGAACTGACGCCGAAGACAATCTGGAAATCGCGATCAAGGATGCCAAGCGAAATGGGATTAAGTGTTATGTGGTCGGCAACGCAGCGCCCTTTGGTCAACGTGAAGTGATTATTCCTAATTTTCCAATTGAGCCTGGAGTTACTGTAGCAGCTGTATCTGAGACTGGACCAGAGACACTCGCGCCCGAGCGAATTAAACTGCCTTTCTGGGGGACGAACACTTCTGACATTCGTCAGCTTTCCTCCGGCTACGGCCCTTATGGTTTGACACGACTCTGTGCAGAAACGAATGGTATCTTCTTTATTACCCAGGATACAACGGAGAAGGGGGTCAAATTTGAATCGGCTGATATGCGAGACTATCACCCCGATTATATTTCGATCCGTGATTACGATAAACGCGTGCGTATGAATATGGCGAAAGCGTCGTTGGTGCGGACTGCGATGGCGACCCGAGCTACAAAACGCAGGCTGCCAATTCCCACTTTGAGATTCCCAGCCAACAATGACAATGTGCTCAGACAGGCAATCACGGCGGCTCAAAAACCGGTCTCAGAACTGGATTACGGTTTAAACGAATTACAGGTCATGCTTGAGCAAGGCTTGAATGATCGTAAAAAAATTACCGAACCACGCTGGCGTGCCAATTACGACCTGGCGCTAGGTCGGGTATTGGCAATGCGTGTGCGTACACATGGCTATAATACAGTTTTGGCTGAAATGAAAAGCAACCCCAAAGCATTCAAAGATAAAGCCAATAATTCCTGGCAATTGGTCGCTGCGAAAGACGTTCGTTCCAGTCCCTCTGTACGAAAAATTGCCAAGCAGGCCAATGCACTCCTGAATGGCATCATTGATGAGCATCCTGGAACTCCCTGGGCTTATCTGGCTGCCAAAGAGCTCAACACACCTTTAGGTTGGACCTGGAAGGAATTCAAACAAAATCTCGACTCAAGTGGTAATCGAGTCAGAACACAGAGCCCACGTTTTGCTGAAGAAGATCGTAAGAGACGCGAGGCGCTCAAAAAACGAGGGGTGAAAGGGAACCAGCCACTCAAAATCTGACTGTCAGAATTGTCTTTTATTATATAGCTTTAAGTATTAACAATTAAAGTAATATGATCAGGAGTCCATTCTCCAGATCCGTTATTCATATCAATTTATCAAGAATCACATCAACTTTTTTTGTCTGTTGATGTGAAGCTGGTGCGTCTTCTAAATAAGATCGCTCAGCAAGAAAAAAGCAGGCACAAGGGGATTTTACTGATGGCTCACGCGCGAGACTATTCAGCTTTTTTCACATCTTTGATCGTACACGCGGTGATTCTGCTGGGTATGGCGATGATCCATCATCAGATTACCGATAGTCAGCCCGAAGTCGCGATTGAGACCATCTTTGATGATGTACGAGACCAGGCAGAATTTGAACAGGTTCTGGAAACAAATTTAACCGTTTCTGAAAACCTGAGTGTCACATCCGGTGGAACGGTTTCGACCAATGTAGGTGCCTCGACTGCCCCTACCATATCCTCACAAAAGATTGAAAAGTCAGAGAGCCTGAAAGAACCTGAAATCAAAATCAGTGCTGGTGAGATCACGGCACCCGGTGATGATATTTTAGGTGAAGATCTTGGCGTTGGCGAAGTGACCGGTGAAGTGGGAGCCGTCGTTGATGGATACGGCCCAGCCATGAGTCGTATTTCGAAAGAAATGATCCGTATTATGCGTGATGAAAGGGCTCTGGTGGTCTGGTTATTTGATGAATCAGAAAGCATGAGAGACGACCAGAAAGAAGTCTACGACAATTTCAATAAGATTTATGCCGAGTTGGGAATTGCTACGAAACAAGACGCCAAGGCTCGCTCCCGCGACCAGGCTTTGCTGACTGCGATTCTGAGCTTTGGTAAAACGGTGCGTGTACACACTGAGAAGCCAACAGCCGATTTGAAGAAGATTCAAGAAGCCATTACAAAAATTCCGGTTGATGCATCTGGACTGGAGAATATGTGCCAGGCAATTGCGGCTACTATTGACAAGTATACCGTGCTGGCAAGAAAGACAGATCGTAGACTATGTATTATACTTGTGACGGATGAATCAGGCGACGATGGTGATAAAGTCGAAGAGGCCATTACCCGTGCTAAGCGTGCCGACGCTCCGATTTATATTTTGGGACGAGAATCGGTTTTTGGGTATCCTTATGCACGTCAAGTTTGGATTGATCCCAAATACAAACTAAAACATTGGCTTGATGTGAACCGCGGACCGGAAACTGCGTTCCCTGAGGCAATGCAGTACGATGGTTTACACAGACGCTGGGATAGCTTTTCAGCTGGTTTTGGTCCTTATGAACAGATGCGAATTGCTCGTGAAACTGGGGGAATTTTCTTTGTCTTGCCTGGAAAAGAAAAAAACCTGGCAGGAGCGGGTAAGAGTTTGGCGCGTCGCTTCCGATTTCAGGACACGAAAGTATATCAGCCTTTGTTACTCTCCCGCCGTGATTATGACGCAGCCCGCAGTGCAAGCAAGTTTCGCACAGGTATCTGGAAAGTGATCGTCACGCTCAATCCGCATAAAGATAATCAATTAAATATCAAAGAACATAGCTACCCGATTCAAAAGAAAGATTTCTATGATATTGGAAGTAAAGAAGTACCAAAAGCGATTCGTGCGATGGGGTTGCTACAGAAATCGGTTGATATTCTGGAATCGATCAAACCTTTGCGTGCACAGGAAAAATCACAACGTTGGAGAGCCGCTTATGATTTAACGCTGGCACAATGCTTGGCGTATCGAGTGCGTCTATTCCAGTTTTGTCTGGCGATGGACCAGCACGCCAAAAATATGCCTGCCCCTAAGAAAAAAGAAAGCAACGTCTGGCATGTAGTACGTGGTAAGAAAATGCTGCCCCCCGATCCAGCACAAGTTAAGCTGACTAAAGTCAGTGTGGAAAATTTGAATCAGCAGTTAAAGAAAGCAGAAGCACAATACAAGCAAGTCATCAAAGAACATGCAGCAACTCCCTGGGCACAGCGAGCGCAATTTGAATTAAACCAGGGATTTGGAATGTCTTTCAAAGAGTCGTTTCGTGACCCGCGATATGATAAATTTGGTAAAGACAAAGAGATTAAGCTTCCAAAATTATAACTGAGCTGCAATTACTTAAGGTTCTAAAGTCAAACGAGGACACTTCTGGAAATTTTTTCAGGGAAGTGTCCTGTTTGCTTTTATACAATGCGATGGCTACGTAGGATATAGAAAGAAATCACTTTGTATAAATACCACACTCAACTTCAGGAGTTTTCAACAAGATGAAGATACACCGCGATCACAGTTATTTAAATGCTTTCACGGGAGTGATGGCTGCTCTCCTGATCTCCTCCATTCTGGGAAGTAGCGCTGCCCATTCCGGTGAAAATAAACCTGAAACGGAAGAAGGTTGGGTTAGCCTGTTTAATGGAAAAGATCTTACAGGATGGGAAATTGCCGAGAACGGCCCCTGGAAAGTCGAGGATGGCAAAATTGTGGTGACTGGTAAACGCTCACACCTCTTCACGAAAGATGAGTTCAAGAACTTCGAATTCAAAGCAGACGTGATGACAACACCAGGCAGTAACTCCGGCATTTTCTTCCATACAAAATTCCAGGAAGAAGGCTGGCCTAAACAGGGCTATGAATCACAAGTGAATGTCACACACAAAGACCCCGTGAAGACTGGCAGTATTTATAATCGTGTAAAACTGTTTAAAACGCCCGCGAAAGATAATGAATGGTGGACGCAACACATCATCGTCAAAGGTCGGCATGTAGTTGTTAAAATTAATGGAGAAACTGTGGTCGACTATACTGAGCCCGAAGGCGCAACCGGTTATCCTTCTCTGGGAGAGAAAGGCAAATTTGCGTTACAGGCGCACGATCCCAAAAGTGTCGTTTATTACAAAAACATTCGTGTCAAACCATTGGCTGACTAAAACCATTGGCAGTTACCTGATACTATTTTTGAGCCCTCGGATAACACGAGGGCTTTTTTCTTCAATTTTGGTTGATTAAAGAAGCGTAAAGTGAAACTGGGATACAATACTAATGGTCTGGCCTTCCATCGCTGGGATGACGCCATTCGGCTGATTGCTGAGACTGGATATGAATCTGTCGCCATCACAGTCGATCATTATACTCTCAATCCGTTTGCAGCAGATCTTCCAGAGCAGTTACAGGAAATGCAGACGCTGCTGAAACAATATCAACTTTCTTCTGTGATTGAGACAGGTGCCCGTTTTTTATTGAATCCACGCGCAAAGCATGAGCCCACTTTGCTGAGTGCTGCACCTGAAGAGCGTGCGAGACGCATCGATTTTTTAAAACGCTGTATCGATCAGGCTGCTTTTTTGAAGTCTGACGCAGTCTCCTTCTGGGCAGGTCAACTAAAAGAAAAAATTTCTCGTGAAGCCGCTCTAGGACTTCTGGCAGAGGGGTGCCAGGAGGTAATAGAGTACGCGGCCAAAAAACAAGTCAGACTTGCTTTTGAACCCGAACCGGGAATGTTGATCGAAACGCTGAACGATTTTAAAGAGTTGACAAGGCTCGTCGATCATGAGTGTTTTGGCTTGACGGTCGACATCGGACATTTACAGTGCATGGGTGAAACGCCCATTAGCCAACATCTCAATCCTTGGGCAGATCGAATTTTCAATATCCACATTGAAGATATGATCTTTGGAATTCACGATCATTTACGCTTTGGTGAAGGAGAAATCGATTTTGTTGATGTCGTCTCTGGTTTACGAGACATCAATTACACTGGAGGGATTCAGGTGGAATTAAGCCGACATAGCTATATTGCGCCTGATGTTGTTAAAGAATCGTTCTGTTTCCTTCGAAATTTATTAGAAACGCATTGAACCCAAAGAACAAAGATGCAAGAAGTCTTAACCTGCCAGTAGAGTCTCTTTGCGTGTTCTGCGTTGTGCTGATTATAGGGATTATGTCTATTAAATCAGTCTTTCTTCAGTCACGTGACGTTGGCTTACGATAAAAAGAAGAGCCGCGAAAATAACAGAACTTCTGTTGGTTTGACGCTTTTGCAAAAGGGAACTCCGGCATAAAGCAGATAGATTTCTGTTGATCTTCTCACTCTCTTTCAGTCTTCAGTCAACATGACATCTTCGATTTCTAAAACGTTTGATTTACTGGCACAAAGCAGAAATTCTCATGCTATGAACGCATTAATTCTGGCTTTGGACGTTGAAGCTCAATCTATCAGAGAGTTGGCAGTTGCTGCGTTGCTTGAACAACAAAGCACACGTGGACTAGTGGAGGTCATTCGTCGGTGTGCCACTCTTACTCCAGACATTCGAAAATTGCTGGAATCACAATCTGATGCACTCGAGGCTGCCATTAAACAATGTTTGCTGCATGGAAATCGCGAACTTCAGTATTGTGGATTGTCATTTGTACGGAGTACAAATGACTTCAGACAAATTCCAGCGCTGGTTTCATTGCTTGAGAACAAACGCCTGATTAATCATCAACCAGATTTGACGACACAGACTCTGCGTTCTCTGGTTAGTAAATTGTATGAATATTTTCTAGACACTTCTGCAGATTCAATTTATCCCCGTTCATTTCTGAGAAATGCACAGAATATAAGAAGGGAGAATTTGAATGCACTATTATTAGCAGCTGAAAATTTTCAGGAATTCGACCGGCCTGAAGAGATTGTCGAAAGTCTGCTCATTCTGGGTGATGTAAATGATTCAGCAATCAGAAAAGTATTGTGGCATTCCAATACCGAAACGAAACGTCTTGTAGAAAAGGTTTTGAAAGATAGCAAGCACATCGGTGTGATGCAGTTAATTTGTGATTTCACTGAAGTGAATTATCCAAATCCTAAAGCATTAGAAGCTGTCTCCGAGCGAGAGGACCCGGAATTTATCGCGCATTTATTGCGCTGGCTTCCAGAACAACCTTCAGAGCTACAACATACGAACTTCAAGCAAATTCGGACAATTAACTGGTTGAGAGCGGACAAACAGGAATTCTGGAAAATACCAAGCAACCTTCAACCCGCTGTGATCAGGTTAATCAGTCTACTCGATTTGGATGTGGCCAGCAAAAAACAGGCTCAAAAATGGATGTTACAAAACGGTACTCCCGAAGCTAAAGAAGCTGCGATCGGGATCTTGAGAAATCTTGATTCTTCAGAAGTGACCGAAATGGTGTTAGAAAGTCTTGAGTCGGAAGACCCGGTTCAACAGGCATGGGCCACATGCCAATTACGCACGCAACATGTTCCCGATGCGATAAATTTGTTGATTACGAAACTAGACAGCCCATTGGAAGAGGTAAGAGAAGCAGCCCGGCAAGAACTTGGCAGTTTTGATGTAGAATATGTGTTAGAGCATTTTGAGGAGTTTAATACCCATATCTGTTCTGCTGTTGGTAAGTTGTTGCAGAAGCTGAACCCCCAATGTACACGAGAATTCAGTCGCGCTCTTGCACACCCTTTAAGAAAACGACGAATTCAGGCAGCGCGTTGTGTACAAATCTTAGAATTGCATGACCAGGTTATTCCTGCACTTGCTGCGCTGGTGGAAGACACCGATGACCTGGTTCGTAGAACCAGCGCCGAAATTTTGTCAACACTGGGAAGCCCCGCGGCCAAGCAAGCTTTAATCCCTTTAATCACAGATGATAACTCACGTATTAGGGAAATCGCGATTAAGGGACTAAGGTCAAAAAAGAACACAGAACAACCCACTCAATAATCAAATGGTAATATTGAATGATGATTGAATTCGTTTCTATTCTAGCGGCAGGTCATACCGATGAAGTTTCACGGGCATTCCGGAATCGAGGAATGTTACAGGAAAACTGGTTATTTATTTCCATAGCCATTGTTGTTGGAGTAGTCTGGCTTGCTCTTTTTTTATGGGAAAAGATTCAGTTACAACGTAAAGCAACTGCCGATACGCCTCAAGGATTGTTTTATGATCTATGTAAGACTCACCGATTGAATCGTACTGATACGAACTCTTTGTTCAAAGTGGCTTCTGAAAACTATGCTGATCAACCAGCAATGATATTTATCGACCCTGGCATTCTCAATGATTATATTGGTGAAGCAGGCTCCGATCGAAAGTATTATGAAACGCTTGCTGAGAGACTGTTTTAAGAATTTAAAAGTAACAATATTAAGCGTTAGGCTTTTCGGCCACATAATAATGGTTCATAAGATCATGTGGTAGTTCGTGAACTTCGATGCCTGCAAAGCCAATATCTTCGAGTGTTTGGCACGTCATTTCTTTTTCCCATCCAATACTGTCTTTTTCTCTGGAAGTTGCCATCCAACGCATACTGGAAATGGCATATCGATGTAGGGCCATTGGGATATTCTGAATTTGATCGAGGTTACTTGGAGTCGCAATATCCTGAATTAATACAATTCCCCCCGGCCGTAATGCAGCAAAGGCTTCATCCAAAACCTGAAAAGGATACTCCTGATAGTGTAATACATCAAATGCTGTAATCAGATCAAATGAGTTAATTGCATGGATCTGTGAGATATCCCGATTGATGAAAGTGATATTCTCAATATTTCGTTCGTTCGCCACTCGATTTGCATTTTCGATCAACTCTTCGGAATGATCGTACCCCACGAATCGGCTCTTTGGAAACATAACTGCCAGTTCCATCAATGTCGATCCACTGCCGCAGTCGAGTTCCAACACGTCAAGTCCTTCACAAAGCTGCATGATCAGATTAGGGACCAATGGGAGTACATGTTTAAACAATCCGTTGATAGCCGATTTAGATTGTTCCTCGTCTATTTCTGACTGCAAGCTCGCAAATAGTGAATGAGGTATGCGATCTCCTTCGCGAAAAGATTTTACGATCTCATCTTCCAGCTTGCTGAAGATTGAAAACCATTGCATGTTAGCCATATAGTTTTTTGAATCTGCAGATTGCGTTAACCAAAAGGCATGTTCTGGCGGCAACCGATAGGTTTTAAACATCGAATCGTATTCTACAATGCCCCCTGCCACCATAGTCGTTAACCAGGCGCCAACATAATGTTCGAATAACCCGGCTCCATCTGCGATCTCCTGACGCGTGGCTGTCTCCATACCCTCCAATGTGTCAAAGAGCCCGGTACGATGACCAACCGAAATCATCAAAGACAAGCTACTCTGATTGATGATCTGTTGAAGTGTTTGCTCAAATTGCTTCGTACGTTCTAAGTCCATTGTAAAATGGCATGCAATCGTCATCTAAAACTCGCTCCTTTTTTAAAAGTTGATTTATTACCAGCTAATTCACCAAGCGTAGAAGAAATGAGAGTGTTACCGTTCATTTGAAAAAATAGGTAAAATAAACCAAGCTTTGTTCTGAGAACCGGACTGTAAAATATGTACACGCCATAAGTTGTTTTTTCGAAACGAGATATATGAATAATTGCACACCATTAAAATAGTAGCCCTGATTTTTTTGGATCTCAAAGCGGACAACAACTGTTCTGTTCTCTACAATGAAATATCGAACATTTCTCGGTGTTAACCGAATGACTATGAGATAACCAATTCGTCAAAACGGTGATCATAGTCTGGTGCCTGTAACGGGAAACAGATAAAGTTAGGTTGGAGTGTCTCTATGTTTCGTCAATTAATTCTCCCTACTGCTGTCGTGGTAATTGCATTGGCGGGTATCGGTACTTTTCTGGTGAATACCGAGAAATCAAACAACGCCATCGCCGAGAAAAAAACGACGATCTCATCACTCTCTGAGCTTCAACCCGATTCAGCCTTAAAAGAGCAAGAGCAGCAACTGATTGATATCAATCTGATTCTTGCGAGCCGTGTCCCTGGCATTGCCAATGGTATCCCTCAACAAGCACAACAAGCAGCAACCCCCTGGCTTGATCCTGCTTTGGATGATATTTACCAGCAATTGGAAAATTCAAAATTGTCAATTCGTTTTCCCTATGACGAAGAGACATTCGCCATCTGGGTAGGCAACCCTTACAAAGTTGTTAAGGGGAAAAAAGTCTATCAACATTCGGAAGTTCTTAAAAAGGCAATCCCTCTGATCAATCAGATACCTTTCCCTGTAAGAATTTGGTTTTATGGGACACGGGATCAATCGAATCCTGAGTTGGGTGAATGTATTGAAGCACTAGCTGACATTACCAATTTGGGCGGCATCAAGTTTTCTTATTGCCGTATCAATGAAAGAGGTTGTGCCGCGCTTCGAACCCTACCAAATTTGACAAACCTTGAGATATTACGATCTTCTCTGAATGATGCAGGGTTTAATCAGATCGTGCAAAACAAGAAATTACGCCGTCTGCATACTACTTTCGGAACTCAAAAAATCTCATCAAAGACAGTGGAAAAAGTCACTGAATTACCTGAGTTGCAAAATCTCAAACTCATTGTTTCGCTTGATCCTCAAAGTGCAGCCTCTTTTTGGAAAAAGCTGGCAGCATGTAAAAATTTAGTCGATCTGGAAGTCGACTGTGGATCTGTGACACGAAAAATCATGGTCGATTTCTTGAAAAAAGGAGATCATAAAAAACTTCAGAAGTGGAAAATCTATGGAGTATTCCCTCGCAAAGAATTGGCAAATGCATTAGCACTGGCACCAAATCTGGAAGAACTTCATTTCCCCTCTGGAAGTCTGTCTGACACAAGCTACCTGCTTGAACAATTATCGAAACATCATCCACATATGAAATCGTTGTCGATTGGTTGGTCTGGCGGAGAGAATTTTTTAAAGGGCGATGAGGCACGTACTGCTTTAAGTCAATTGGCCCGCTTTCCCCATCTGGAGACATTTTTCGTACCAATCTTTTTGCCAGATCCAGAAGCCTTGCAACCACTGACCAGGCTTAGATATCTCGAAAGTTTTTATTGCAAAAACCTAAACCTGAATCAGGCAACGCTGTTGGAACTGGCTCAGATGCCAAGTCTTAGAAAATTGACGGTGGATTCTCTTGAATTTGGTCAAGAGGCCGGGCACCTATTGCCCTGGTTGTCGAATGTAAAACAGATTGAAATCAACAATCCAACCACACTCACTGATAAGCGATTGAGCCTACTTGCAACAATGCCCCGCCTGACAGAATTGAAATGGTGCGATATTGGAATCAAGGAGCCGATTCCTCTCACAGATACAGCGCGTTCCCGCTTTCAATACATTAATTTTAATGTTTGCGAAAAATAAGTAGTGATGCTGAGCTTTGGCTGTCCTCGCTTAAAATATATCTATTCCTGCACAAGACATGCTTCAAATTTTTGGTTTAAATCTTCAGCATTAATCAACGAACCAATGGCAACAATCTGAGTGCGTGGTGTGGCTTTGCCCCAAACACCTAACTCAGATAGCTCAGTACGACGCCCCACAGCCTGCAAGGCAAATCGCTTGTCGCGAGAATCGCTGATATAAACAATGCCTTTGCAACGATAAACGGAAGCCGGTAATTCCCGTCGTACCATCTCCCGCAAAGCTTCCAGTGAGAATGGTTGGTCGGATTCAAAACTCCACGTTTCAAACATTTGACTGGCGGCATCATGTTTCTGCCGATCACCTTTCGTATCGAGACTTTGCTTCTGTGATTTTAAATGTGCAGGATCAAAGCGCCCAACAGCCAATAAAATTTCTAGAGGAACTTCACAACGAACGGCGTTCACAATTCGTATGCGGTTCAGATGTTGGCCAATCCACTCTCCGATAACTTCAATATGCTCAGGTCCGACGAGATCGACTTTGTTGAGAACTACCATATCAGCAAAGCCAATCTGACGCAGCTTGAGTGCAGAAAGATCATCGTTATCAGCATGCGTAAATATCGCTTCGGCATCGACGATACAGGTAATGCTGTCCAGACGCAGTAACTTTTCATACCGTTGATCCAGAAAGGTCATCACGATTCCTTCTGGATCGGCGACTCCACTTGCTTCAAGAATTACGTAATCGATGACATCTTCGCGTGTGAGAAGTTGTTCCAGCGAGTTGACAAGGTCATCACGGATTTCGCAACATACACAGCCGTTGGTGAGGTTGATCGTATTTTCCTCGACTCCCTCCACAAGCTCTGCGTCGATATTGATTGCACCGAAGTCATTCACCAACACTCCGACTCGTAAACCATGCTCACCATTCAGAATACGATTCAATAATGTTGTTTTTCCGGCACCTAGAAACCCAGTTAATAATGTTACGGGAACGGGCGCACGTCCCGGGATAACAATGGGTTTGGTTCTAGGAGCAGGAGCAAGTATCGGAACAGAATCTTCGTTCATATTAATCTCTGAATGGTAAAAGAAACATGTCAGAAATGAATTCGTAACGTGTCCGTTGTCATTACAGAACTCTACTTATTATCGTCGACTTTGATTCCACGTGCTTCAAGCATCTCGCGAGGATTCAGAGTGACACCAGGCCATTTCTGGACCGGCTTACGATAGGCATCGGGTGGATAGTATTTTTTGGGGTCAATTTCCAGATCCCGCACAAATTGTTCCTGCTGCACTTCGCGTGGCATCGTTGGTGTGGGAAGTTTAATTTCTTTGGGAAGCTTCTCACCCGGTTTAAGAAACCAGCGTGGGTCCATAGACGCGGGTGCCGCACCGTCAGGTAGCAGCGCCTCGCGCGACCAGATGGCGTCCTTAGTGACGTTGATAACCTGCACATCGGGACCGCCGAACATAAACAGACCATCCCAGTTGGATCGCACCTCTGCCGTCGATTCAGCTTCGAGTGCGGGGCCGGCATATTCGTAATGGCAGATGGCGGCCATTCGCGGCTGCGTCTGTTTGAAGAGATAACCAGCGGCATAATACATTGTGTGATAGATATCGATGGTATATTCCCACAGTTCCGCAGGTGCGCCTAATTTCATCGAGGAAAGGGAAGGAACATCGATCGTACCTTCAGATACAAATACGTCGACTCCCTTACCATACTTGGCCGACAGTTCGTCGGGTCGACCATCACCAGTCCAAACAAACGAAAGACCCGCATCTTCCCAATCCAGTCGGTACGCAGACGCTCCATCTTTAACATGTGAACGCGGCCAATGACGAACCACCACACCGTCTTTGTTGTAACAGATGCCGTTTTCTTCTTTCCAGTCGAATTCGGTCACTTCAATATCCATGCCATCACCAATCGGACAGGCGTTAAAGTTTTCCTCATGCCAACGGTTCATCTCTTTCATGTGCTTGATCATATGGCTGGTTCCTAACTCAGGCGTTCTTCCAGAGGGACCATAGACTCGTAAAGGAGTAAAGCCACCGGAAAATGCCCGGAAAGGATACATATAAGGCAGATCTGCATAATGGTCCGCATGCAAATGACTAATGAAGATATCGTTAATCAACGGTGCGGGAACCTGCATGGCGATTGCGTTCGAGATACTGCCATTGCCTAAATCGAAGAAGAACCGTCGCGGTTGAGACTCTCCATTCCCAAGTTCTACCAAAATGGAAGTGCCTGACTGTAGTCTGGTTGGTGGCCAAGGCGTACTACCCAGGAACGAAATACGCATCTCGTTTTTGGGAAGAATTTCCGTACCGGGCATATAAACATTGCGGTTCTTAATTGCTGGCCAGGGCTTGTAATAGTCAGGCAGACTAATGCCACCACCAGGACGGGGGCCATACGGGTTCTTCATTTCACAATCACTGTCAGCCGCTTCCGAGACACCAGTTACGGCGGCTGCGGCCAAGCCTGCACCGACGGCTGCAGCACTTCCCTTTAAGAAGTCGCGTCGACCTTGCTCATTTGGTTCTGGCACACTTTGTTTTTGATCGTCTTTAGGCAAGGTAAACTCCTCAAAGTCAGAGTAGGTTTGAATTCATTCAAAAATGTGTCTGACATGCTATCAGACTTGAAGCTCATTGTGAAGCAGGGCTGTTAAGGGCTTTTCATTGGTATGTTTTGCCAGCCGAGTTCATCGATTCGCTTGAGCTCTCCTTCGATGTCGGTTCCCGTGTAAAACGAAAACCAGCCCTTCACACGCGTGGTTTCTCCGGGAGCACAATCGGGAAAGATCGGATCGGAGTGCAGGCAGGGACATTTCTGATTGCCCCAGGGTTTAAAGCAGGGACTCCAGGCCATAATCATCCAATGGTTACCCGTTTCGGACCGGCAGGCAGCATAAGGCGCACGAAACAATTTATTGTCATTGCTCTGCTGCGCGAAACCTTTTGCCATTTTCAACATGGCACAATTTTGCACACGCAGTTTTGTCAGTGGCTGATCAGTTCCATTCTTTAGCAACATATCCATCAGAACCGCATCCTGACGAGGCACAACAACGGTCGTAAATTCAATTCCATTGGGCAGCTTACGGGTCATTGAAAGTGTGCCACTATCGTGTCGTTTCCATTCCAGAGGTTTCATCGCAATGTTTTGCTTCGACCAGATGGTCGGCACATGTGTATGCGCCAGATAAGTGAGCCCCAGGTTCGACCAGATCGCTTCAGGAATGTCCAGCACAACATAACTATGCTGATCCCAAGGCGTAAAAACTGAAATCTTGGTTTCCCGTTGCGGGTCGATGGCCCCTTCTAGAAACCCAATCCGCGGATGCCGCCCACCGGGATATGGTTTGACGAGTAAAGGCGTTTTAGGATTTTGCTCCGTATTAGCATGAGGTTTTAAATCAAACCGTTTGATAGCAGCATTGATGTCTGACTGATCCAAGCCAGTTGCCTGCTGAATTTCATCCACTGTGAAGTGATGGAACACGACCATGTTCTCCAGCCAATATTTCAATTCCTCTTCATTTGCCGGTTTTCGTGCGTTAGGAACGGCAACTTCTGCTTGCGTAACTGTCAAACCAAATGTGATGATGAGAATTGAGAATAGAGCAGAATAAAATTTTCGCAACATCAGAGCACCTTCCTTCGCGATGTATCAAACAAATTCGATCAACACATAGTTTACATCAGATTCCTGAGAAACATCCACAATTTTGTGGCCACAAACATCCGTTTTGACACTGAACAAAGCCGGTAATCAGAACAAAGCCGGTAATCAAAAGAGTAAGACGAATTAAAGCTGTATCGGTAATCTCAATTTTTTCAGTTTGCAAAGAGAACGCCCGTAAACTTATGAAAACTGCGTTTCAATTGTTATAAAGTTCCGAATTACTGATCCCCTGCCAAATTCCCCATCTCTATAGACACAACCAGCCAAACCCCCTAGAATCTGCCGGTTTTTTATTCTCCCCACACACTGGAAGCATCGGCCCTACTCAATGAATTCACAGCAGACAGCAGCTCCCCTCGTTGAAACTGACGATGCAAACCTTAAGAATGAATCTACCGAGTCGGTGCAACCAGGCAAATATTCAGCGTGGGATTGGGCAACGATCGGCTGGGTGGTGATGATTCATTTAGGATTGTTGGCGGCTCCTTTTTATTTTACCTGGACCGGATTGTTCACGTGTCTGTTTCTGGGTTGGTTGACCGGTGGCATTGGGATTTGTATGGGTTACCATCGGTTGTTAACACATGGTAGTTTTCAGACCTATCCCACTCTGTTTCGACTGATTGGTTTGATTGGTTTGCTGGCAGGGCAGGGACCGCCGATTCAATGGGTGGCCAATCACCGTAAACATCATCTGCATAGTGATCAACCTGAAGACCCGCATTCGCCACGCGAGGGACGTTGGTGGAGTCATATACTCTGGCTGGTTCCGCATCATAGTGCTGAAGAAGTCACGGCGACACATGAACGCTTCGCCCCCGATCTGCTCAAAGACCCTTTTATGCGTTTCTTGCAGAAAACATTTCTATTCTGGCATATTGGCTTCGGTGCGCTTCTGTATGGCATTGGTTACGCAGTAGGTGGATCAGAGACTGCGATCAGCATGGTCGTCTATGGCATGTTTGTACGCTTGTTTTATGTGTTACATGCCACCTGGTTTGTGAATTCTGCTACGCACATCTGGGGCTATCGTAATTATGAAACGACCGATGACAGCCGGAATCTGTGGTGGGTCGCTTTACTTACGTATGGAGAAGGCTGGCATAATAACCACCACAAGTATCAACGCATGGCGAAGAACGGTCATCAGTGGTGGGAGCTCGATATGACATACTATGCAATTCTGACACTCGAAAAACTGGGGCTGGCCTGGAAAGTCGTCAAGACACCACCGCCTAACGACCAGGAGTCAATCATCAAAAAGCCACAATTTGCGCGTGAGCATCTAACCATTCGACGGTAATCTAATCACCCACCTGCTACGGTCTCATACAATAAAGTATTTCATACCGTTATTCTGACTTTCAAAAGATATCCAACTGAAATCCGGGGCGATGATTTTTTGGTTGCAATCGTTGAGCTTCTTTGAGGACAAACCTGGGATCCATGAAGGGGTCGTAACTGATGTCATGCCAAAGCACATTGCCAGAGTGGTCTATGATGAATGTGCCATGCAAGGGTTGCTTTTCGAAGTCATCATAGGCATGGAAGGCTTTGAAAACTTCGAGCTTCGCATCTGAGAACAGCGGGATGGGGAGATCGCCTTTATCATAATTCTTGATTGATGTTTTCAATCCGTCTAATTTATCGGTACTAATCGCCATGAGAGGAATGCCCGCTTTTTTGAACTCCTCTACCATCGGTGCAAATGCCTGCAACTGTTCGGCACAATGCAAACAACTATATCCAAGATAAAAAATCAAGACATGTGGTTTGCCGCGAAACTCATCTGAGCTACGTATTTTCCCAGTGGCATCTTGCAGTTTCCAGGAAGGAGCCAGCGAAGGTTTCCAGCGAAAAGGGCCTAGCGTTTTCAGGTCAGGTCGATCTCCTACATCGGTAGCAATCTTTTTCTTACTTCCCCTGTCTTCTTTAAGACCCAGGTCTTTCTTGATGAGTGCTAAACGCTCGTAGAGGAAAGATTTCAGATTGAATAATGCCAAATTCTTCGCTAGCTGATCAATCGACGTTAACTTCGTCGTTAACTTTCTAAACTCCTGTTTCGCAGCTTCTTTCTTCCCTGATTGCCATAATAAATCAACGAGTACCGCTTGAGGTTGAACTTCGTTTTTGTGAGAGTCAATCAGCTTTCGCAGTGCTTTTTCTGCTTTTTCCTGTTCACCCGACTTCCATAACACAGAGATCAAATAAACTTCATCCACACCGCCCGCTTTTTTCAATAGTTTGTGACCGAGTTTAAAATCACCTTTGGCGATTGCCTGATGACCTTTGAGGGCATTAATGTTTCCTTCCCGTCTTTTGATTTTCGATAGAAAGGGTTTGCTCGCTTTTTCAATCGCGGTTTTGATTGATTTATCAACTTTTGTTGATTTGCTCACTTTAGACTGGCCTGGTTTCAGTGCGACAATGGGCCCTTTGATGAGAGCAGCCCTGGCTTTTTTCTCTGCGGCTTGTTCGGCCTGTTTCTGATCTTTTTTCAGTGTATCCAGTCGTTTCTGTAACTCTGCCAATTGGGCGTCACCTTCTTTGACTTTTTTCATCTGGTAGTAAGCCAGTCCCAGGTAACGCAGGCGTTTGTTCTGCTCTTCTTCCAGATCTGTGGGAGCCAGATAATGCGTATCACTCAAATGAATCAGTTCATCCCATAATTCAAAAGTTCTTAGTACTTGGAACAAACGCATGCGTCCGTACTTAGCGCTACCCCGCTTTTTGAGTGTGTTGTATTTTGGGTGCTGTGGTAGATCGATCATGTTCTTCGCCAATTGAATAGCAGGATGAACACGGCCCAGAAAAATCAAATTGCGGATCAACCATTCATTGTTATGAGCATAATTATGAATCTGGTCGGGCATGACCCTATCGCGCATCATATGGGCATGATCCACGCGAGCTGATGCTTCCTGTTGCCAGACGGCATCTTCATATCGTTTGAGTCGGGAATAGATATGTCCCGGCATATGCCACATGTGGGCAATGCTGGGAGCAGACTGTCCGCAACGTGCTGCTGAAGTGAGAGCCTTTTCTGGCTTCCGATAATCCCAGAGATGAATGCGATAATGATGTGTGGGATGCATCGGATTGACGTCAAAAATATCTTGCAGTAAAGCCTCTGCTGCGATATAACTTGTACTGGAAGAACGTGTGTTATAAAGATGAACTGCCAGAAATGCCTTGGCTTCCAGATCATCCGGATATTCCAGAATCAGGTTTTCCATCGCTTTGGTATACGCCTCATTCCGTTGTTTGGATTTTTTCTTGTCGGCTTTGATATAGGCTTCGAGGGCTTTGATATATAATTTTTCCCGTGGGCTCGCTTTATCAATACGTTTGTTTGCTTCTTCAATAAATCCTTTGGCCCGTTTTGAATTCTTCAGGTTACACATGGCAGCCCCCCAAAAGGCCATGGCGCAATCAGGGTCTAAGGAAGCAGCATGTCGGAATGAACGTTCTGCTTCCAGATACCAGAAACCGTGCAATTGTCCTAATCCCTGGTCAAGAAATTTCTGAGCCTCAGGGTTCTTGACCGTCACATCAAAGTGCACATCGCCAGTCCCTCCCATGATGTAAGCCTTACGACGGGGGCCTTCGTTAAAAACTTCCCCGTGATAGGAATGACCGGCCAGAACTTCTTCTGTTTCTTTTTTATTATCCGTCGCTTCTGCTTTGTCGGCACTCCAGGCAATTGAACAGGGGATACAAAACAGTAATGTGACTACCAAAGCAAAGTATTTTTGATTGTGAACCAAAGTGGGAGGAAGCTTATTTAACATAGTCATTAACGCTTTAGAGTTAGAGGAACGGAACCACCATTGAGAGAATGTTCAAATATTAATTTTACTATGCCCCTTTTCCAATTGTCGATAGACAAGGATCATTTCGAAGCCCAGTTATGTAAATGCCCCATCTCACTATTCACTATGTCGAAAAAAAGACACCAAATCTGAATTTACTTGCCTCTCAGTTTTGTACAGTGTAGCATAATCTCATTATGGTCCGCGTTGTTTTTACACCTAATCTAGAACGTCATTTATCTTGTCCTGAAGCAACAGTTTCCGGGGATTCAGTGCGAGAAGCATTGGATGCTGTGTTTGAGACCGATCAACAATTGCGGGGATATATCCTCGACGATCAGAGCCGGCTACGTCAACATATGGTAATTTTTGTTGATGGCAAAACGATTGTTGATCGAGTTCACCTGAGCGATTCCATTTCACCCAATAGTGAAATTTATGTAATGCAAGCACTCTCTGGCGGCTAAATAAATATAGATGAACTATAAAAGACCAAACAAACTGAAAGAGACATCCCATGAGTTCCCAAATTCACATTGCCACGCGCAAAGGCTTATTTCAACTTGATCGCAGCTCCTCGGGCTGGTCACTTGGTAGACATGATTTTCATGGCGAACATGTTTCGATGGTATTAAAAGACCATCGAGACGGTACAACTTATGCCGCTCTTAACCACGGTCACTTTGGAGTGAAGCTGCATCGCAGTAATGATGATGGAAAGAATTGGGAAGAATGTGCCGTGCCCGTTTATCCCGAAGGAGCAACAATCGGTGCTGGTCCTTTTTCAACAGACGGCAAGCCTAAGCCGGCCAGTTTAAGTGAAATCTGGGCGTTGGAACCAGGAGGTCCAGATCAACCAAATCGGCTCTGGTGCGGTACGATCCCGGGAGGCTTGTTTCGCTCTGACGACTGTGGTTCCAGCTGGCAATTGGTTGAATCATTTTGGGATCTGCCCGAGCGTCAACACTGGTTTGGTGGTGGGAAAGACGATCCCGGGATTCATTCTATTTGTGTTCACCCCGAAAATAGCCAACAGGTGGCGGTATCGATCTCCTGTGGAGGCGTTTGGGTGACAAAGGATGATGGTGCGAGTTGGACTTGTAAAGCCGATGGCATCCGGGCAGAATATGTTCCCCCTGATCAGGCCTATGATCCTAATATTCAAGATGTACATTGTCTCGTTCAATCACCATCACATCCCGATTTCTACTGGGCTCAACACCATAATGGTGTATTTCGCACTACTGATGGTGCCAATTCCTGGCAAGAGATTACAACCATTCAACCTTCCGGGTTCGGGTTTGCCGTCGCCGTCCATCCAAAACAACCAGATACCGCCTGGTTTGTGCCGGCAATCAAAGATGAATGTCGAATACCCATTGACGGTAAATTTGTGATCGCCCGCACCACCGATGGTGGTTTGACTTCTGAGGTTCTCACGAATGGTCTGCCTCAAGAGTATGCATATGATATCGTTTATCGGCACGCGTTGGACGTGGATCAAACGGGTGAATGTCTCGTTACAGGTTCCACAACGGGTAACCTCTGGATTTCAGAAGATGGTGGTGATTCCTGGCAAACGATCTCGACGACACTCCCTCCCATCTATTGCGTGCGTTTCGCAAAATCTTAGCATGTTGATTCTGAAAATAGGACTGCTGAAACTTCTAATCCTGTTTTTTGAGTGCCTGTTCAATCACACGAGCTGATTCTTTGCCTTGTGCAGTCGCGCCGGCGGAGTTGAAGTGCACGTTGCCCGGTTTCGTCCACCATTTTTTGTGGTATGGTTTTGTCAAAGCATAAAGGTCGTTGACCATAATCTCTGGATGATCCATGAGGACTTTCATGGCAATTTGATTATACTTTGCTGCATCGCCTGCGATACGACCAGCTTCACCTTCAGGGACAGGGGTCGTTGTCACGAAAATGAGTTTTGCTTTGGGTGCTGATTTTTTGAGATAAGCAATGATAGCACGTAGATTCTTTTCGTAATCCGCGGGAGAAGTGACTTGCTTGCCATTTACACGATCTAGTTTTTTCCCACTCATATACTTCAGATCGTGCAGGCCAACATTAAAATGAATGACATCCCAATCGAAGTCCCAATGTCCTTTTAGATTCTTATCTTTCATTGTCGTATGCATGGTTTTCATTTTATTGATAAAAGACGAAGAATCACCACCGTTACAATACAGACGATATAAGTTGGCTTTGCCCTTGAGTGCATCGCGGGTGGCATCGGTATAGGCGATGGAAATCGAATCGCCATATAACAAAACATTCGGAAGTTTGGCATTATTTTCGACAAATTGAAACGCAGGGCGTTTATTAAAACGGGGTGATCGAACCAGTTTTTTCCAGGCTTCTTCAGCTTGTTTTTCAGCAAACACAGTGTGTGTCAAAGTAAGTAGACAGATTGTGAACAAGGGAATCAGCTTGGAGAGTTTCATGGTGGGCCTTCTTCAAATTAAGGAGTGATATACAGCTAATCTTCGATTTAAGAATTTACAATAACCGTTCATTTTGACGTATTACAATCAGTATCAGCAAGCTTTTTCATTCAGATTATTCATAAATCGTAGCATCTGAGTAAAAAAGTAACTATAAATGAGTCTGTACTGGGGCGGTAACTGTGAACGAATCAAATTATATCTTTCCAAAGTATTTTGCTCATTCCGAGGGAGTGCTCATATGAGAGTATGCTGTCTGTTGTGTCTTCTGTTTTTGTTTGGCTGCGAAAAAAAGAACCCTGAAGAGTCAGTCGTTGTGGTCGAAGTTGAACAGGGAGAAACTGCTCCTCTTCCTGCTGAATCTGATGGTGAGCTCCCAATGGCTGGCATGGGAATTATGGTAGGCGAGGTCACACCAGACAGCGCCTTAGTACAGGTACGGTTAACAGAGACCGACAAACTGGTCGACCGCGATGTCAAAGGGATGCCGGGCTTCGTCAAATTTATATTGCGACCTATATCAGAAGAAAAATCGGATACGGCGAAGGGGAGTGCTCAAATCGTAAAAGCGATAGCCGATCATGACTTCATCGCACGCGCTTCCTTTACAGATTTACCGGCAGGAACGGAGTTCGAATGTACGACTGAAATTGGCTCAACAGAAGATCAGTTGCACGCTGGCCCGACGGCCCGATTCAAAACGCTACCCGGCGCGAGTCAGGCAAAGCCAGTAGAATTTGTGGTTGTAACTGGAATGAACTATGCGAAGTTTCACGGCGACGATCGCATCGATAAAAAACAACATTTGATAGAAAATAACACAAAGCTCCCTCAGCCTTACTCAGGTCCTGATAAACACTTGGGTTATCCGGCGTTAGAGACGATCTTGAAATTAAAGCCCGATTTCTTCATAGGCACCGGTGACAATGTTTATTATGACACCCCCGATAAACCGCGGGCGGAAACGATTCCTGAATTGCGACAGAAATGGCATGAGCAATTCGTGCAGCCTCGCTATCGTGACCTGTTCGCTGCCGTGCCCACTTATTGGGAAATCGATGATCATGATTACCGCATCGATGATGGTGATAATACGGGCGATCATCGGCCTTCTCCGGATGAAGGTCGAGCGATGATGCTGGAACAACTACCTGTTGCACCAATGGATGACAAGGACGCTAAAACATACAGGACCCATCGGGTCAGCAAGGATTTACAAATCTGGCTGCCGGAAAATCGCATGTATCGTAGTCCAAATGCGATGAAAGACGGTCCTGGAAAATCGATCTGGGGCGATGAGCAAAAAGCGTGGTTGAAAAAAACATTAAAAGAGAGTGACGCGACATTCAAACTCTTAATTTCACCTACTCCAATGGTTGGTCCCGATGATTTACGAAAGACGGACAACCATTGTGATATCGGTGGATTTCGTCATGAGCGTGATGAATTTTTTAAATGGCTGAAAGAGAACGGTTTGGATCAGCAGAACTTCTTTATTGTCTGCGGTGATCGACACTGGCAATATCACGCCACTGACCCCAGCGGGTTTGAAGAATTTTCCTGTGGTGCGCTGGTCGATGCCAATTCTCGCTTAGGTCGCAAACCCGGTGATCCCAAATCAACTGATCCGAAAGGGCTCATCAAACAAGCCTACTCACAAGATCCACGTTCCGGTGGATTCTTACTGGTGAAAGTAACGCCGGCAGATAAACAATCACCGGCGACACTTTCTTTTGTGTTTCACGATGAGAAAGGGAAAGTGTTGTACCAACACAACAAACCCCACGGCAAGAAATAGCAGCCCTTATTCCCGAAAGTCAGTATCAGCCGTTTTGAGATCAAGTTCTTTGATCCAGACATTTCGGTAGCGTACATCATGTCCTTCACATTGGAGCTTAATTCCACCGGGAGTATCGGTAATTCCAAATCCGTTATTATTTCCACCATCCAGTCCAGAATTGGGACCACCCCAGACTTTGTTGATCGTCACGTTCTCATGCACCTTCTTACCATTGAAGTACATTGAAACGAGCGGCTTTTCGACCAGCTTCCCATCTTTGAAACGGGCAGCGCGAAACGTAATGTCGTAAGCGTTCCATTTCCCTGTTCCGTTATAAGCATGATAGGGTGATTCGGTACGGTTAATGACAGCCCCCATACCATGCTTCGTTTTATCACCATCCAAAACTTGAATTTCATAGCGGTTCTGTAAATAGACTCCACTATTGCCACCTGGTTTCATCACTAGAAATTCAACATGTAGACGGAAGTCACGATATTTCTTTTTCGTCACAATGTCGGCTGTTCCATATTTTCCTCCTGCAGCTGCAGGATCATCGGTCATGACAACCGTACCCGTATCGACAGGGTCTTCAACAATTTTCCACTTGATCGGAAGTGAAGAACTAAAACGAGGTCCTTTCCAATAGGTCCACTTTTGATCCAGCTTTTCCCGGCTGCCATCGAGGAGAACTTCGGCATCGGTGGGCGGTTTGGCAGAAACGCCGATTTCAGCGAAAGCAGAGGACCAAGACGTAACAAAAATCAATGGCAATATGCTAAGAGCAAAAGGCGTGAGTCGCATAATCGTTCCTCATTATTGACGGTTGAATAGAAGCTCTCATTATGTCGTTTTTGTTTGATCAGAACAAACCACTTCTAGCAGAGCCAAGCCTCTGATCTTAAAAGGTCAATCGTTCCAACTCAGAGGCAATGAGCACAACATTGACAGGAATTAATTGATCGAAGAATAAGGTAATTTTTGAAGAATTCTAAGAAATTAAGAGATACTTTGAACGAAGTTTGGTGGTTAGATTACTAGTTCAACTAAGTATTTCTTATTCAAAATTAAGTGTGACAACTGATCTTTTTGAGCTACATATTTTGTAAATCGCTCAAAAAATGAACACAGTAACACTGTTTTATGCCCTCGATTTTAAAAATATCATGACTTTTGTTGTTACTTTTGGGCATTTAATGAAGTAATCTAAATAAATATCATATGAGTATTATTATGCGTCTAAGAATCTGCATTATTGGTGTTTTAGCGTTTCATTTAAGAGTTTCCACCAACAAGATCCCTCCAGAGTAGTTTACCTCTTTTCTTAAGGCAACTTTACGCTCGATTTTTAATTTTCATTTTTACCGAAGGACATTTCCATGTTTAGCAGGCACATTCTACGCAAACGTGGCTTCACCCTCATTGAATTATTAGTGGTGATTGCCATTATCGCAATTTTAATTGCATTGTTATTACCGGCGGTTCAACAGGCACGGGAGGCGGCTCGCAGGAGTACCTGTAAAAACCACATGAAGCAAATTGGTTTGGCATTACACAATTACCATGACACTTTTTTACGCTTTCCTATTGGCGAACAGAGCCCTGTTTGGCGAGCCAACTGGCGTGCCCCCATACTCCCTTACTTGGATCAAGCCCCCGCTTATAACCAAATGAATTTCTCAATTGGTACTTCAACGATTGGATTTGCTTCTGCAGGAAGTTCGGGTTATGGATATGGTACAGGAGCGGGTACGAATGAAATTCTGAAAACCTTACGGGTTCCCGTTTATAATTGTCCCTCTTCTCCTCATTCCAATGCGGCGAATGACAGCGCGAATGTCAAAAATAATAGTGAATTAGGTCAGACAATGGACTACGTGGGCATTGCAGGTGCCACTCCTGATCCTTCCGGAGCTACAACAGCGGTTTGTTCTGCAGCGTCAGCCGGTTACGGTGCGGGCCAATTTTGCAGTAATGGTCTGTTAGTACCCAATGATTCGTTTCGAATGCGCGATATCACTGATGGAACATCCAACACGATTATTGTGGGTGAACAATCTGGCCAGGTGAATAATCAGGATTCTCGCTCTAATTACTATGGTGGCTGGAGTGGAATTACAAGTTCTACGAAAGTACCGTCATTACCAGATGGTTCTACCTGGGGCTCCGGTACCACAACAGTTAAGTATTCCATCAACAGTTTTTGGAATTCGGGTGCAGGCGATGAGGCGTACCGAACCTATGGTCCTAACACAATCCTGGGATCTTATCACACCGGTGGTACGCATGTTTTGCTGACAGACGGGGCAGTTCGTTTTCTGTCTGACAATCTTGACTTCTCTACTTTGGCAAATCTCTGTTCCAAGAGTGATGGCCAAGTGCTCGGTGAATTTTAATGAATCAAAGTGCAAAAGTACTTATTTATTAACCGTAAAAATTCAAAGCAAGGACTCCAGACCTAATACGTCTGGGGTCTTTACTTTTTGATACGACAACTTTTAGATGATGGGATAAAATTGAATGATGGTTAAAATAGATCTCTTTCGACGTTGCAGTATGTTGGCATTTGCAATTCTTTTTTTCAGTCTGACGATGATTGGCTGTGGTGGAGCTGAAGACACAAAAAAACGTGGTTACGTTACAATCACTGTTACCCATAATGGCTCTCCTGTGACTGAGGGAGAAGTACGTATGATGATCACGGGCAAAGGGGAAGCGGCTGTCGGCCTCTTAAACGAATCAGGACAGGTAGAGCTCGCAGAGGTTGTACTCGGAAATTACAATGTGGCAGTTGCCCCTCCTGAGTTGGCAACACCCGATAACCCGGCTCCCGAGAAAGAGTATCCGAATCTTCCGCAAAAATATCGCGACATCAGTAAAAGTCCGCTCAAAGCGGATGTAAAAGCGGGTAGCAATGAGTTTACTTTTGATTTAAAAGATTGAAACTCTCGTAACGGACTCCTTAATGATGAAACCCCGAGCCTTTTGTTTCCGGTCTGTGGTTGGGTTGAGAAGCAAAAAAATCGATGGCATGTTGCATATCGAGAAGTAGCATGTCTGCCATGTCTCTCGTAAAGCCTTCTTTGCAAACGCAACGCAGTACTGCCAGGTCTTCACGGTTTTTAGGGAATGTATAAGCGGGGACCAGCCAGCCACGCTCTCGTAATTTATTCGAGATATCAAATACGCTGAAGTTTGCTTTCTCATTCGTAGTGAAGGCAAAAACAGGGATCGAACTTCCATCTGAAATTAATTGGAACGGTCCCAGTTCTGCAATTCCTGAAGAAAGATGCAAGGCCACATTTTGTGACGCTTGATGAATACTGCGATAACCCTCATGTCCCAGTCGCAAAAAATTGTAATATTGTGCGACGACTTGATTCCCAGGTCGTGAAAAGTTCAAAGCAAAGTTTGGTAAGTCGCCGCCGAGATAGTTACAGTGAAAAACTAACTCTTCAGGAAGTTCTGCTTTATCTCTCCAGACAATCCAACCAACGCCGGGATAAACCAGTCCAAACTTATGCCCGGATGTGTTGATCGATTTCACAAGCGGAAGCCTGAAATCCCATTCCAAATCTGGTTGTAAAAAAGGAGCAACAAAGCCGCCACTGGCTCCATCAACATGAATGGGAACATCCCAGCCGTTTTGCGCATTCAGTTCTAAGAGCGCGTCATTGACTTCTTTCACATTTTCGTACCTGCCATCAAAGGTACTACCCATAATGACCACAACTCCGATTGTATTTTCATCAACCAGTTTCAACGCTTCCTCTGCATTCAAACAAAAACGGTCTCCTTCCATGGGAACAAAACGTGGTTCAATCTCCCAGTAACGGCAAAATTTTTCCCAACAAACCTGCACATTGATGCCCATCACCATATTCGGCTTAGCTGCTGATTTTCCTTGCGTTTCACGCCGTTTACGCCAATTCCATTTTAACGCCATACCTCCCAGCATAGACGCCTCACTGGACCCAATCGTTGAACAGCCTACTGCTTCTTCATCTTGCGGCGCGTTCCATAGCTTGGCCAGCATATTGGTACACCGCAATTCAATTTCAGCGGTTTGCGGATACTCGTCTTTATCGATCATATTTTTGTCGAAAGTTTCCGACATAAGCTGTCGCGCTTCATCTTCCATCCACGTAGTGACGAACGTGGCCAGATTGAGCCGCGAGTTTCCGTCCAGCATCAATTCATCACGAACTAAATCATAGGCAATTTTAGGAGGGAGCCCTTGTTCGGGCATCCGGTACTTAGGAACGGGTTCACTGATAGACCGACTACCATAAGCAGGAGTCAACATTGAATCTGGATCGGTATCGCTTAGGTTCTTTTTGCCATGCAGCATGAAGCTCTCCCTACTGGACTTTCATAACGAAAAACGAAATGGAACCGTTATAGTAATGTCTTATGCAGGGATTTGAATGAAGAATTCACAAAGGATCAACTTTTCTGCAAACTTTGTGTCGTGCAGCCAGCCGTACATTGGCCAATGATATCGAGCTTATCGTTATTTAAGTAGCAATAACGATTGATCCAGACGCCATCAGGGCTGATCTCTGCCGCCACCTGCATTCTGGCATGGAAGTCCTCTGTCGGTCCATATCCATGCGCGAGCGCATAAATAGGCATCGGTTTAGCCAATTTTCTGGCTGCCGAAATTTTTCGTTCCTGTGCATGTGGCCCCGTTAAATGAGGTTCATCAGGCCCAGGATAATAAATATCCTTTAATTGCGCCGGCGGTTCAGAATCAGCGATGTCAAGCAACTTGAACAACGCACGGACTAATAAAGATTCGGAGAGTCCCGGATTTGCTGCCAGTAGTTGATCACCATAAGACCGCAAGATCATCGACCAGTGCATACCATAAAGCTTAACGCTTACAGAGTTACAATACTTTGTGACTAATGAATAATTCATTCCGGAAATGAGAGACCAGGGGGGAGGGAAGGCACTAGGAGCGAGTTCAACTTCCGTATTACTTACTTCGTTCATTGTCGCACGGAAACCTGACAGCAATTCTTTTGAAAGCTGTGCTTTCATTAACAGCATTGCAGCCGCTCCGGGATAATGCTCATTTAACCAAGCTGTGAAATTCGTTGATTGATTTGCTTCGGAGAGTATGGCCTCCAAGTCATCGTTTGTTAAGCCACCATGTAACTTTTGATATAACGCCAGCGAATCAGTTTGCATCTGATCAAACTGAAATCCCAATCGACATGCAGCCTGCTTGGCATGCGCGCTAAAATCAAAGAACGCCGAGTCCAGAAAGTAAGGTGGATATTCCGGCCAGTCAAAACGTAATCCATCAATTTCAGGATAGCGGTTGAGTAGGTCCCGAATCAACGCATGTTGATATTCAATGATATGCGGGCTCGCCAGACTTCCGTTGTTGGCAACACGTTTGCGTGGCAAAGAACCATCGGGCAAGCGGGGAATATCTTCCTCATGAGGACCACCAAATTGAACGCGATACCCTGGTGGAATGGCGGCTTGGACTTGAAAGTAAACTTCGAGACCCCGTGCCTGAGCAGCTTGCACAAAGTCAGCGACAACGTGTCCTTCACGTCGTGTAAGCTCATCAGGTTCGGCTGGCTGGTACCGCAAACCTGCATAGAGAGTTTTATCGGGAACAAAACTAGGGGCCGTTTTAACCCAGAGCTCCCGTTTCCCTTCCCAGAGGGGACGATCCAGCAGGCGAACTTTGCCAGCTCCTGCATCAGCCGGTGGTTCACGTACCCCAGTCTGCTCATCAGCCAGTTGCATCACATAAGGAGAGGTAGAGACCGCTGTGACTCCCGCTCTCTGTGTAAGATTATCAAGAACAGTCTCGATACCTTCGTACTGTAGATATTCTGGTAATACAGTCACTCCGATCTGTCGCTGCTGACTCATGATTTCCTCGCAATGGTGCAGAATGAAAACTCAGAGTCTATTAATCTTATCGCTTCAAGGGGAAATTCCTCCACCCCGGAACGCTGTTTTTTATTGACTTTCTACAGAGCCAGGTAGCTTGTCACAAAATGCCACTAAAAAGAAAGTCGCAACGGGACCAAATAACAGAGAAATGAGAAACCATGCCAGTCCACTTCGATTTTTGCCCTGTGCTAATCCTGCGTTGATGAGCGCCAGTGAACCCCAGCCAACAAGATAGCCAGGTTCTTGGGGAATCTGTGCCGCAACGAGCATGAGTATTACTCCTGATGGATCAAATTACATTTTAACCGAAGTACAGTAATTTACTCAGTAATGATATCGTTGACTGTGCCACCACTGGGAATCATAGGCAGAACATGTTCTTGATAACTGCAAATGACATCCAGGAGATAAGGACCGTCTGAAGCAAGCATTTCGGCGAGTGCTTCCGGGTACTCTGCTTTGGAGCGCACCTGTCGTGCCTGCAAACCAAAGCCTTTTGCAATGGAGACAAAATCGGGATACGTCGCTTCGGCATGCGAGCCATCGCCCTTACCCTCTGCTTCCGGGTGATGCACGGGACCGAGATAGGTGTGAGCTCGACGCCCATCCATGAAACGGTCTTCCCATTGAACCACCATTCCCAAATGCTGATTATTGAGCAGCAGGATTTTGACAGGCAACTTTTCTGTATGGAGAGTTGCCATTTCCTGCACGTTCATCAACATGGATCCATCACCGTCAATGTCAACAACCAAATCGTTCGGGAACTGCGCTTGAACCCCCATCGCAGCAGGCAAGCCAAAGCCCATAGTTCCCAAGCCAGAACTGCTGAGCCAACGGCGGGGCTTCTGAAACTTATAGAATTGAGCCGCCCACATTTGATGCTGTCCCACACCTACGGTGATGTAAGGATCTTTCGCTTTGGTTTGATTACAAAGTTCGTGAATCGCATACTGCTGCGAGAGAACATCGCCGAGTTCAGGATACTTCAGCGGGTACTTTTCTTTCCACTCGTTCACCTTTGCCAACCATTGATCAACTTCAGGCAAATCATCATCGGTGATGGTAGCATTCAATGCTTCCAGAACATTTTTCAGATCAGCATTGATGGGAATGTGTGCTTCCTTGTTTTTATGTAATTCGGAAGGATCGATATCAACATGCACAATCTTGCCATGTTTAGCAAACTCTTCCAGTTTTCCGGTGACACGATCATCGAAACGAACGCCGAACGCTAATAACAAATCAGCTTCGTTAACCGCATAGTTCGCGTAAACCGTCCCATGCATGCCAAGCATGTCGAGACACAAGGGATCGTCTCCCGGAAAAACACCCAATCCCATGACGGTGGTTGTCACCGGAATTTGTGTACGATGAGCGAACTTGATTAGTTCTTCAGACACATCTGAAATAATCGCGCCGCCACCAACATAGAGAATTGGTTTTTTTGAACGTTTGATGGCTGCCAGAATCTGGCGAATCTGTTCGGGAGCTGCCTTTCTCAATTCCGGTCGATAACCGGGCAGGTAGGTTTCGGGATCGTAGTCTGGCTCTTCATCGAGTGTGGCCAATTGACAGTCTTTGGGGAAGTCTATTAGAACCGGTCCGGGACGACCCGTATTGGCAATAAAAAATGCCTCTTTCACAATACGGGCAACGTCATTCACATCGGTCACCATATAGTGGTGTTTGGTAATCGCACGTGAGATTTCCACCATGGGAGTTTCCTGGAAGGCATCACTTCCAATGACTGCCTGAGGAACCTGCCCGGTAATAGCGACCATGGGAATACTGTCGAGTTTGGCATCTGCCAGAGCCGTTACCAAATTAGTCGCACCAGGTCCACTGGTCGCCATACAAACGCCAACCTCACCCGTGGTACGGGCAATTCCCTGCGCGGCGAATCCGCCTCCTTGCTCGTGGCGGGGAAGGATCGTTCGGATGTCTTCTTTATTTTTGATCAATGCTTGATGCAGTGGCATGCTACAACCACCAGGATAAGCAAAGATGGTCTTCACGCCCTGCCGAATCAATGCCTGAACCAGAATCTCAGCTCCATTGATAGTCTTAGTTTGCGTATTTTTTTCGTTGGCAGTGGCCACTGTCTCACCCTTCTGTTTCGATGGTCTCTAAAATTTCGTTTTAATGATCGAAAAAATCCGTCGTTTGATCCTGTCACAGAACCACAGATTGACGATCGATCAACATCTCTTGTTTTCGATAACGATTTAGCATGTAGACGCACCTTGTACGCCTGATGTTCGTTCTGGAATTCAAAGAACTGCTTTGAGCACCTAATTCTATCTTCTCTCAGGTGTAATAACGAGTCATTTCCTGCGCAGAATCCAATTTTCATACAGACACATTCACTTTAAGACCTTTGCGAATACAGTTTACGAAACCTGTTTCGATTATGCGGGTTAAGCGGCAGATTAACGAACTTTAGACGGACATTTATGATTTGAAGGTACAAATCGATAAACACTTAATCACATAAGTCTATTGACTGTATAACATTAAGCATTTTCCATTCTTAACCAGACTCTCCATCTCTTAGCTAATAGTGCTTTTAAACACTGGGAGCCCAAGTAGGTTTGGCATGAACCCCGTGATAAATAAGCCCCCCCAGCCAATATGAATCGACCAGGGGGGATGATTACCTGAGTGAAGGGTTGTGTTTTGTTTAAAGCCTAGCGACCTACACGCCAGTCATAGCGCCCATAATTGTAGTCGCGCTGATACTGATTATATCTGTGTCCATAGTCAAAACGGTTATCGAAACGATTGCCGTTGTGTGGAAACGAACCATAATTCGTTCGATAATACGAAGGGAAATAGGATGGTGCTGTTCCACAGCGAAAATAGTTTGAGCGGCTGTTTGAGCGGTTTGACAGATAGTCGTAATTGCTGAAGTTTCGGTAACGATTTAAGTAGTCACGGCTACGGTATGAATCATAGTCATTCCAGTTTCGATAGCTGGAGCTATTGTAGTGTCGAGCTTGCGATTGGTTTGGTTGATAGTAAGGTGTTGCTGCAAAGCTCGTATTGCTAACAAAAGTAATTGTGGCCAATGCAGTGAACATGATGGTAAAGTTTTTCATCATTATCTCCCTTAATGTATTCGTTTTTTGAAAGTGGCTTCTTATCTTTGATAAATGATTAGTAAAGCATTTCGCATGCCAAAATCAAATATAGCAACGTAAACCTTTTAAATAAAATAGCTTACAGAATAAATTAAAACTGGATAAAACCACAGAGTGTTGTCTTTTATTCAACAGAACGAACATTCTTACAATCTTTTTGATACACAATGCTCCTGAATGACCTCATAAAGACAACTTGATCAAAATAGTTGAATTAGCAGAGGTTATTTGGCCGTATGGAGCAGGAAAGCTCTGGCTGATGTGCTGAAAAGTAGAACTTTGAGGGAGTGTTAAATAGCGGGAGCCAGCCTGTAAGCCGGGTTATGTCGAGAGTGGTCATTTATCTGGGACAACAGTTACCTGCTGCCTCGCGCGACCGACCCGAGAGTCATACCGGATCGGGCCGATCCGTGTGCTGGCAAGCCAGCACTGCTCCCTGCTTGGTCTTGCACCCGGTGGGGTTTACCTAGCCAAACCGGTCACCCGGCCTGCTGGTGCGCTCTTACCGCACCGTTTCACCCTTACCTACCTGGAGACCAGGCAGGCGGTTTGCTTTCTGTTGCACTTTCCCTATCCTTGCGGACGGTGGGAGTTACCCACCACCGTGCCCTGTGGAGCCCGGACTTTCCTCCACGAATCCCGAAGAATTCGCAGCGACCACTCAGCCGACTCCCGCTACTGAATTGACCAGTATAGGCTACTGAGGTTGCTTGAAGAATCCCCAAAATCTGACTTTTCTTGAGAGAAAGGCTTTATAATGGCTGACCAACGGTATAGATTAATAGCGTGCGGGCAAACAAAGACATCTCGGAATCGTAAGACAATGAACGCTCCAGGAAACTTCGAATGTTAGGTGAGTTAAACCCTTGTGGAGGTGGCGACCCAATTCCGCTACTTTCCGAAGTCCTGCTGATTGGCCGCCGTAGTCGATGTGATATCACGTTGAAGTTCCCCAATGTTTCTTCACATCATTGCCAATTGGAGTTTATCAACGGCTATTGGCGTGTGCGGGATATGAACAGCCGCAACGGGATTAAAGTCAATGGCGAGCGGTGTGACATGAAATGGTTACTTCCTGGAGATCAACTTTCAATTGCCAAGCACGAATTTGAAATCAATTATACTCCTCAATCCGATGAACCACCGCCTGAAGAAGATGACCCCTTTGAATTGAGCCTGATGGAAAAAGCGGGCCTGGTGAGTCCTGAATCCCGACCGCGTCGACCGATGGCACCTCCCGCCCAGAAGCCAAAAGAGATTGAATTACCTCAAGATGAATCGGAAATGACCGAGGACGAACTCGGTTTGAAATTTCTCATTGACCTGGATGACGAGCAGAGTGATTCATGATCCATTTCCAACGATGGCTACGGAGCCGAGTTTGTTGTGGCTAAGAAAAAAGGGAAAAAAATCCGGATTGCGTTTAAGAAAAATCGCCAGAAGAAAGTCCGAAAGAATAAACTCTCCAGCCACCGAGTCGATGAGCAAATCGATTCTCAATACATGGATTTAACCGAACGGCTATCAGGTAAAGGCGACCTGACTCGTCACCGTACCGTGATGGGAGTGGAACAGGAAACCCAAGACGGCACCGCGATCGTTATCGACATTGACGAAAGTACCTGTCTCAAAGGTCGGGTTATCCAGTCTCAAGGATTGAACTCAATCGTACAGTCAGAAGAGGGAACTCGATATGACTGCACAGTCCGACGGCTCGTCAGAACCATGTCACGCGATGATCGTAATGCCGTGGTTGCCGGTGACCATGTTTTAATCAGGCCAGAAGGAGATGAAAATCAGGCTGTCATCGAACGAGTAGAGCCAAGACGTTCTTCTCTCTCAAGAGGTAGCAAACGCCGGGAGCATATCCTCGTCAGTAATATCGATCAAGCAGTGATTGTTGTTTCTGCCGATGACCCTCCTCTTAAACCCTCACTCATCGACCGCTTCCTGATCAGCTCGGAAAAGGGCAACATTCATTCGATTATCTGCATCAACAAAATTGATCTGGTTGATCCGATCGAATTTCAACCACTGATCGGCGTGTACGCTCAGATGGGTTACGATATTGTGTTAACAAGTATTGTCGATGGGACGGGGATTTCGCGACTCCGCTCATTGCTCAAAGGGAAACAATCTGTATTTTCTGGACAAAGCGGTGTCGGAAAGTCGTCTTTACTGAATCAGATTGACAGTCGGTTAACTTTGGAAACTGCTGAGATCAGCCAGGAGAATCGGAAAGGGCGACATACCACACGCTCAGCAGTCTTACTGGAAATCGAAAGCGGGGGTTGGGTTGTAGATACACCCGGTATCCGGCAGCTAGAGTTGTGGGATGTGATTCCAGAAGAGGTTGAAGGTTTCTTTCGTGACTTTTGTCCCTTTATCCCGCAATGTCGCTTCCCGGATTGTTCGCATACACATGAAACCGGATGTGGTGTAAAACGTGCGGTCGCCAACGATTTCATATCCCGGCAGCGCTACCAAAGCTATTTGAAAATTATTAGCGGCGATGAACCGCGGCCCGTTTATCATCAAACGTGACAGAGGCTAACTCTCTACCCGTTCATAGACACAGGCAATTATTTTCTGTGGTCGATCAGTTGATCCTTAATACCGACTTGCGTAGACTCAAAGAGGCTGCTTTGTAAAGTTTGTTAATGATCAAGCCTGCCAATACTGTTTTTGCTCTCCTGCCTGATTACCTCCAACATCAAGAGTCTTACTCATGAAATCCAAATTCGTTTCCATGCTTTGTTTGATTCCGCTCTCACTACTCGGTCTTTATCTGCTTTCAGATGACGATTCCCGAATTTTGCTGAGTCAAGAACAAGTTGTGAAGCGCAAGCCAACCAGTTGTAAGACTGTACTCGACTACGGCGTACGCGGTGATGGTAAAACAGACGACACAGCGGCCATACAGAAGATGGTGAATGCCTCTGCTGGCTCATTGTGGTTTCCGCGTGGCCGCTATCGATTAACAAAACCAATTGTCATTGATTTAAACAAGGTCGGTCCGACTTCTATTTCGGGTGACGGCACAGCAACGATTTTGATGGAAGGTGCCGGCCCTGCTTTTTTGTTTAAAGGAACTCATGGCGGCACGGCAAGTCCGAAAACTGTAAACCCGGTTGTCTGGGAAAAAGAAAGGACGCCGATGGTGGATGGCATCGAAATCGTGGGAAAACACCCGGAGGCAATTGGAGTTGCTGCGACGAAGACAATGCAGATCACGATTACACGGCTGGTTGTACGACGTGCCTTACACGGAATTCATTTGTACGAACGAAATCGAAATGTTGCCATTGACGACTGTCATCTGTATGAAAATGAAGGAGTCGGAATTTATCTGGACAAGCTGAATTTGCATCAGGTCAATATTTCTGATTCGCACATCAGTTACAACAAAGGTGGTGGGATTGTCGTTCGGGAAAGCGAAATTCGTAATATTCAGATTGGAAATTGCGATATTGAAGGCAACATGGGGCAAGAAACCCCACCAACGGCTAATATTTTGTTCGATGTCTCTAAGGGCTCTTTGCGAGAAGGGGCTATTTTTGGTTGTACGATTCAACACACACATAATGCACCCGATTCCGCTAACGTGCGTTTTGTCGGCAACGGTCCACAAGACCCCCGTAAGGTTGGAAATTTTGCGATTGCTGACAATTCCATGAGCGATGTCGCTGTCAACATTCACCTGAAACATGCCCGTGGTGTGACGATTACCGGCAATACACTCTGGCAGGCCTATGAACACAATCTGCTGATTGAAGATTCTTCCTATATCGTATTGGGAGCAAATCTACTCGACCGCAACCCTGACTACCGAGCCAAGACAAAAGATGCCAATGTCTTCCAGGACTGTAGCGATTGCACCTTGAACGGTTTGAATATCAGAGAGACGCGGGAAGTCAGAGCGGGTTTGATTCTTGAAAATTGTGAGAGAATGAACATCACAAACTGCTCCTTGAGCGAGTGCGAGAACGGCGGTATTCTCTTTAAGAATGTGAAGCAGTCTCGCATCTCCGATTGTTTAATCACCGAGGGCTCTAATCACTTTGCGATTCGCGTGAACGGAGGAGGCCAAAATCAGATCACTGACAATCTGGTATCTGGCACTGTCGAGATTGAAGAGGGCACAACCGCCACAAACAATAATGTCTCGATCAAATGAGTTGGTTACTAGTCCTTTAAGCAAGCGACGAGGATTCACCAGGTAGAATGCCTGCCATGAGATTACCGGCTGATCGTCCCGATTCGAACCGCATGAGCACAATGCGAATGGCGGCTGTGATAGGAACAGCGAGGATGGCGCCAATTGGTCCCCAGAGCAGTGTCCAGAAGGAAAGCGCCAGCAGAACGGTTACGGGGTGCAGTTCGAGGCCTTCTCCCATGATTTTAGGTTCAATGCCATTCCCGATAATCATTTGAATGGCACCGGGAATTAAGATCACACCGGCAATCGTCCAGGGACTGCCGGAAAATTGTGCAAAAGCAACAGGGATTGGTAATAAGGTTGCGATTAAAGATCCGACAGAAGGAATAAAATTCAATAGGAATGTCAGAATTCCAAAGACGAACGCCAGCTCTAAGCCAAACAATGAAAGTGTAATACCGACAAGCGTACCGGTGATCAGAGAAATGATGAGTTTGGTTGAGATATAACTGCGAATCTTTTGTTCGATTTCTCGGTAAAGTACGTTCTTGATGACAGCATGAGGATTACGTCCTGCCAGCAAAAAGATCACAAAAATCGCAACGAAAAATGAGGTGGTTGTAAAACTGAGTGCCGTTTGCATGGTACTAAAGGCAATTGATTTCAAAGCATCTTTCATATATGCGGTCGTTTCCATTTGTAGCTTATTCAAATCGATGCCCATTTTATCGAACCAACTGGTCTCCGGTTTTTCTGCCACTGTCGGTGGAGGATTTTCAATAGAAGACGGAGCGGCTTCTGAAGATTCTTCCTCGCGAGAATCTTGACTATTGATCTTGGATGGCTCATCAGAATCACTGACTTCTTTCGCAGTATTGAAAGCCGAGCTAATAAAAATCCCTAAATTTTTGCTGTATTGACTTTCTGCTTTTTGAATCACCTGCTGTGTCGAGTAGATCAAAGCCAGACAGAGTAAAAATCCGGACGACAATACGAGCAAAAGTGTGGCGGAAATCGCAACGATATGAGGCAGCTTCCATTTCAATACGAGCAAATCAACCAGGGGAGTCACGATCGTCGCAATAAAAATGGCGATGACGAACGGAATCAAAACAGCTTTCGTGATATAGAACACAAAGGCAATTGCGAAGATCGTGAGCAGCATTAGACAGCCCGTAATCACACTGGTCTGTTCATCCGACGGTTTCAATGAAGTTGACATGAAGAGTGCCCCTTGCCGCTATGTGATTCTGAAGCAGAAGTCCACTCACAATCCTTTTGAAATGACCGTCAGAGAACCTGCAACATTTTTGAGTGTGCCCCAAAGTATGTGCACCATAGACGGAAAAGTAAAAGCTGCAAAGAGAAAAACCTGACCTAACGACTGATTTGTCGCATGTAACGCAGAAATTGTTGATTGAGGCGTTCAAGATCATCACCAAATATGGATTGGAAATCCTTTAGTCGATCTTCTGGAGTCGACCAGATGAGAGGTTTTCTGTCTGCGACCAGGCGCAGATACGCTTCATACTGCTTGCGCTTGGTTTTGATGAGAAAGTATGAAAACGCCCAGGCTTCTGCATAGGCATCGAGCATCGTTTCCGGATTTTGGAAGCGTTGATCCGTCGTGATCAGGGTTTGAAGTGAGTCAGCATTTCTACGTGAGCGTGCGAAATTTTGAAATTGCCTCAGTCGCCATGGATTCGGCTTCCCGATTGTTCGCCAACCTGTTTTACTCCGCAAATCAGGTGTTTCAAAATAAGTTGCCATTCCTTCAGTCAGCCAGAGGGGATTGTCGGCAAACCGAGTATGCAAACCAACATTGAAAGCTATCTGATGGGTACATTCATGGATGATGGTTGCCATATTAAAAGGAGACTTCCGTAATTTTTTCAATATGTCAGCATCCGTGAATGCGGGTCGTTCGTTGGGAGCGGCTGTTAAATCATAAAGCACCATCCGATTCGATTGAATCGAATAAAAACCGTGCACAGCCGAAGCGCCTTCACCTAAAATCTGACTCGCATATTGTTCAAAATTGGCACGGTCTTTAAAAATCACCGCGATCATCGGAACTTTGGGATCATGGAGAGGGAGCTCTTTGCTGTGCCACTGATTGTGCAATACTTTATATAAGCGTTCAAAGAGAGAACCGCACCATTTTGAGTAACGTTTCCCCGCTTGACTACAGATGATAAAGTGCTTGGTTTGAGTCACTACAAAGTCGGAACCAAATTCCGCAACGAGTTGCTGCTCGAGTTCGGGAAGTTTGAGTGGTGTAAAATTTTGATCGAGTTGCCGCCTTTGTTTGAGCTGCTTTGGTGTTGCTGTCAGCAAACGACCATCGCGGGTCAACATTACAACGCCACCGTCCTGGGCTTCTAAAACCTGCGCTGCTTGAATTGTGTTTTCCTGCCCCTGGTCATCGAGATAAGTAAACTGATACAGGGGTTGCTCTGATTTGCCAGTTGAATCGTTTTTGGCGGATGTCTGCGCATAAGTGAGATGGCTATTGAGAGTACTGCCAAGCAAGAAGCATATAATTAGTATGAGCAGAGTTTTTCTGGCGATGTATACCAGGAAAATTATTTTTAAGTCTCTCCACTCCATATCAGTCTTTCTGCGCAGAAGATCATTGGATACTTCCAGAATAGGGGAGAGAGGGGTTAATGTCGATCCCTATTTTTTTGCCAGCTTGTCTTTTCCCTTAGTATCGGTAACCGTCAAATAAAGCACGTTTGATGCATAGTTGGTCGTAATTGAGAACGTAATTCCTACGCGGGCCATTGCTGCAAATGGGAACCGTTTGATGGGTGCTGCTTTTTTGGAAGCTTCCAATACGAGAGTTCCTTCGAGAGTTTTGCCAGCGAGGCGGGTTTTACTTTTTTTCGAAAGTGTCACTCCTGGTGGCAGCTGTTCACCAAACTTTGAAGTGAAATACATAAATGAAGTCGCAAGAGTAACAGGATCTTTATAAACTTCACTGCGTTTAATTTTAACTTTGATTTCAGCCGATTCGCCCGGCTTTAATACGATCTCGCTGGGAGTGGCAGTGACTTCGAGCAGATCAAGAGGTTTCGTTACTCCCACAATTGATGTATTGATTGGCCAACGTGCCTGTCCACCTCCACCTGATTGAATTTCACAGGTAATTCGACCATAGCGAACGGCCTCATTTTCTTTTCCATCGGGACCGGGAAGATTTGCTTTTCCGGAAATTTTCACCAGTGAGGCATTAATGGGAGCATCTTTAGTCGCTTTGAGAATCAGACCACAATCATTCACACCGGGGGGTAGTGTCACTGGTTCCAAGGTCACTCCCTTGGGAAGGCCTTCGATGTTCATTTCAATGGGACCATTGAAACCATTTAAACGCTTGACTCGGCCAAACCACATCATATTCGTTCCAGGAGCAATTTGTGCGTAGTAATATTCGCCGTACACTTCAAATTCGGGCCCACTCAATTCACCAGATAAATGGTAAGCGAAACGTTCTCCGCCTCGATCGTGCAGATCGCGGACCGTCACAGTATAATCTCCGTCCGCGGGTGCTTTAAAATAGAATTCTGAGTCTTTAGTCTGCAAACCATCATCAGATTCCGTTGTGGCGCTACCATTGACAAAAATGCGTTGTACCTTGCCTTTCGCATCTTGCACTTCCATGACACAGTCTAACGGCAGATCAATACGGTTCGACATCAATTTAAAAAAGTAATACTGGTCTTTTTTTGCTTTGAACTTATAGAAGTGTGTCTGCTCTGCTTCGCTAAATTGTGCACTCACTCCAACAGGCAGTGTCAGAGGTAAAGCAGTTTTTGATGAAATGTTAGTACCGGGTGCAGAGACCTGGGGATGCTCACTGATCAGAGTCCAGATAGAATTCGTCTCACCAGCCGGTGTTTTGAACGTGCGCCTGACCCAACCCGTTTCTTTGGCATCTGTCGCAGAGAACTTGACTTTATTGTTGCCTTTCAGCGCATGCCCCTGCAGCTCTACTTCAGTAGTCTTACCCTTCTGAACGGCTAAAGGAAATGTGTGATACACAAACGGGGTCTCACTGAATTCAATACAGTAGGCGTATTTTCCAGTTCCCTTATAACGGGCGTCACGAATTTCAAAGACGTACTCACCGTCGGCGGGGAGCTTAATAGTGATGAGTGAATCTGATTTAATGAAGTTATCGTTTTGAGCCACAATTTGTTTCTGTGGTCCATATAAAGTCAGAATGGAATCCATTAGATACACGCCTGAAGTCTGCATCGTATGAATGGCTTCCGTGACACGCTGTGCATAGACCTGCAACGTAATTTCCTGTCCCTTTTTGCCGGTGAACTTATAGCAATCAAGATCTTCTGTTTTTTCACAAATACCACAAATCGTAGAAGGGAAGGTGACAACTTGCGCGGTGTCAAACGTATTGTTGTCTTTCTTTTCTACTTCTTCGATGACAGGGTAGGGGGTTACCAGTAAATGAGATACACTGGAAACTGCCTGATCAGTGGCAACTCGGCATTCATAAACGCGCGTGGGTTGATTTTTGGGAACTTCGATATCAAATGCAAAAGGAGTTCCTACAGATCCTCGACCACGGCGGGGAGCTGCCTTCGGCTTCGGTTCGGCAAAGGTCATTTTAATTCCCGGCTGATCGAAAAAGACAGAGTGCGTTCCATCCAGTGTATAGCTGGTGTGCAGCTGAATTTTTCGTTTGTCCCCCTGTTGAACAGCGGCCGGCTTCATAGCCACCAGTTGACGAAAACCGATTTTTGATGGCGGCGGTGTTGTCTTCTTATCAGCGGCATTCACTGAGGAATGCTGAGATGACATGCAGAAAAACAGGCTCAAAGTCAGTATCGAGTAAGCTATGCAACGCATCGGCTTGTCCTACATAAGATCATTTAAACAGATTGCCAGAGAAATCAGTGAACCCCTCAAAGCTCAAGTGAAAAGGGGCGATCACTTTCAAAAATGCGAGGAGTGAATTTATTGGAAATTAACCCATCAATTCCGGAATGGGTTGGCCTTCGTTCACAACTAAGGGACGTCCATCTTCAGGGGAGATAAAGTAATGGTGTAGATTGACTCCCAATTTTGTATAGATGGTTGCTGCAACATCTTGAGGATAATATTCTTTCCCGACCGGGCGTGAACCGATGTCATCGGTAGCGCCAATTACCTGACCCGCTGTAGTTCCCGCTCCAATCATCATCATCGTGGATGCGGTTGCCCAGTGATCTCGTCCGGCGGCTGAGTTGATAACGGGAGTCCGACCAAAATCAGTCAGCCAGACAACCAGTGTGTTATCAAGCATTCCACGTTGCTTTAAATCGAGCACCAGCGATGTCAATGCCCGGTCAAAGGGAGGCAGTGAACGACGCAGGGATTTAAAGTTATTCGTATGTGTGTCCCAACCACCGCTGCTGACGGTAACGAATCGTGAACCTGACTCGATCAGCCTGCGGGCCAAAAGGCAACTTTGACCCAGATAGTGACGGCCATACTCATCGCGAGTCTTCGCAGACTCCTGATTGAGATCAAATGCCTTTTGGGTATCAGCAGATGTGATCATGCTAAAAGCATTTTTATAATGAGCATCCGATGCTTCAAAGGCATTTTGATTTTTGTCAGCCTGACGCTGTAAAGTATCGATCGCCTGTAATGCTTGTTGTCGACGTTTTAGACGGTCGACGGTAATTCCCGATGGTGGAGAAATATCTCTTACGGTGAAGTTTTTGGAGTTGGGATCACCGGGAATTTCAAACGGGTTATATTGCAGTCCCAGATAGCCACCCAGTCCACCGTTGAATCGACGATCCACATGATTGCCAATTTGAATATGCGGAGGAATATTCGTTTTGAAGCCCTTGGTTTTCGCAATCACGGCACCGTAACAGGGATATGTCACAGAGGCGTTGAATTTATGTCCTGAAAGCATAAACGCGTCTGCCGTTGAGTGGGAACCATTTTTGGGGTTCAGGTTCCGCATGATGGCCACTTCATTGGCGTGTTTCGCAAACAGAGGTAACTGATCCGAAAACTGATAGCCGGGCAGGGCGGTGCTGATCGCAGAAAAATCCCCACGCACATCAGCAGAGGCATTGGGTTTGGGATCGAAGGTATCGTGATGGCTGGTTCCGCCACGTGTCCAGATCAGAATGCAGTTGGTATCATTTTTAGGGTCACTCAATGCACCAGATTCAGCGTTCGATGCATGAGCCTGACCACGCATCACAGAATCCAGGGTGATTCCAAACGCACTCAACGCACCAACTTCCATCAGGAATTGACGACGGCTACCGGTTTCACAGTTTGAAACATTTTGTGGGAAAAGCTTCAGCATCAGAAACTCCTTTAATTTATGGCAGGATCCCGTTGTTGGCAGGTGTATTTGTAGGAGGGACAATCTGACGATTGTTCGTGATAGTACTTTAGTAAGTTAACTATCATAATTGTAACCGTTTATATAAGGTAGGCAAATATAAAATCGGTTACAATCCAGGAAATAAATAAGTTGGAAATGGCCAATCAGAAAATTCATTTCTTGAAGGCATTAACTTATAGCGGTAAAATAAGCATGGTAGACCATTATTTGTTCCATAGTGTAATAGAGAACAGATCCTTCCTTAAAATGGACTCAAATAAAAAATATTGCTAAAAAACGTAGGTTTTTTTTGATTTCCTTCTATTATTTAGTATATTTAAGTATAAATGGCTATTTATGTTAGGCCATTATTTTCCCACCTGAAACCACACTCGACCTACCAACCCTGCCTCGATAAGGCGATGACCTGAGACTCTGTAGTCTTTTCAGATTAGATAAATTTCAGCGAAAACTGTTGTCCTTCTAACCGAAGACTACCTAGCAAAAGCGAGTTGATCTCATGACGGACTGGAAGACTCACGTGAAGATAAAACAGAAATTCAACAGACTTTTGATTGTTGTTGCAGCAATGACAGTCTGCCCATTGATTTCATATGCAGCCGATCAACCACTTCAGGTGTCACCCGAAAAAATAGAATTGTCAGGACTGTTGGATTATTTTCAGATTCAAGTCTCTATTTTGAACAACGGGAAAATTACTCAAGACCTGACCCATCAAGTCAAATACACAAGTTTGACTCCAAAAATTTTAGAGGTCAACACGGAAGGTCTGGTGCGCCCTGTTGGCTTTGGAAAAGGCCGTATCCAAATTCAACACGCTGGCAAGAAAGATGAAGTTTCCGTGGAAGTCAAAGCCCGACCGAATGGAAAGAATGCCAGTTTTGTAATGGATGTCGTTCCGATATTGAACAAAGGAGGTTGCAGTCTGGGGGGTTGTCACGCCTCACAGTTTGGTAAGGGCGGATTTAAATTATCTTTGTTCGGATATGCCCCGGAACAAGATTATCCGGAAATCGCACGTGATAATCGACAACGTCGAATTTCTATTTTGCAACCTGAAAAAAGTCTCATATTGCAAAAGGCCTCTATGGCAATTGCGCATGGTGGAGGTAGACGATTTGCCAAAGACTCATACGAATATCGTATTCTTCACACCTGGATTTCGGAAGCAGTCACGGAAATTGACGATAAGGAAGCCAAAGTCGTCGGTATGGAAGTAACGCCTATTTCGCGACGCTACAAAAAAGGGGACGTACAGCAACTGCGTGTCATCGCAGAATATAGTGATGGAACAAAACGGGATGTCACTGCGCAGGCTCAATATGACAGTCTTGTGGAAATGATAGCGACAGTCAGTCCACGAGGTAAAATAGAAATTCAGGGATCAGGTCAGACGGCGGTCATGGTCCGTTATATGGGTCAGGCCAAACTTTCAACGATTATTTCCCCGTATAAAACGAAGGTCAATCTGGCTGATTTCAAGCCACATAACTTTATTGATGAACACATCAAAAAACGGTTTGATGAGCTTGGACTTGAGCCTTCACCTGTCTGCAGTGATGAAGTCTTTATTCGCCGGGCGTTCGTCGATTCCATCGGTACATTACCTTCACCGGAAAAAGTAAAAACGTTTCTGGCTTCGAAGGCACCTGATAAACGGAGCCAGCTGATTGATGAATTACTTGGTCTCACCGGTGATCCCGCGCGTGACCTCTACGTCGAACCATGGAGCGCGTACTGGGGGATGAAGTGGGGTGACCTTCTGCGAAATAATCGTAATAAAGTGGGCGACGGTGGAATGTGGGCATTCTCCAACTGGATTCGTCAATCACTACGCGAAAATAAGCCTGTTAATGAATTCGTGAACGAAATTATTACGGCTCAAGGATCGATTTATCAGAACGGTCCTGCCAACTATTTCAAAATTGCAAGTAACCCTCAAGATCTCGCGGAATCCACTGCGCAGATCTTTTTAGGAGTTCGCATGCAATGTGCCAAGTGCCATCATCATCCTTTTGAAGTCTACAGCCAGAAAGATTATTACAGCCTGGCGGCATTCTTCACACGAGTTGGTATTAAAGCGAGTGTCGATTTTGGCGCACTGGGCCAGGATACCATTATTAAAGTGAAAAAAAGTGGCTCAATTCGCCATCCACGCACAAGGAAAACTATGCAACCCACCCCCTTACTGGGTGAACCAATTGATGTTTCCTCCTACCGCGATTTCCGACGTCCGTTAGCACGTTGGATTACGAGCCCTGGTAACCGTCTCTTTTCACGGAATATTGTAAACCGGTTCTGGTCTTATTACATGGCGACCGGATTTGTTGAACCCATCGATGACATGCGAGAAACCAATCCGGCTTCTAATCCGGAACTGCTCGAAGCATTGGCTGATCATTTTGTGGATTCCGGTTATAACTTAAAAGAGTTGATGAGAGTCATCATGAATTCACGTGCTTATCAGTTGTCTTCAGAACCTCGTCCAGAAAATGCAGCAAACACTCGTTTTTACACACACTTTAATGTAAAGCGATTATCGGCCGAAGTAATGCTGGATGCCCTCGATGATTTGACAGGTGCTCAGGAACGGTTTAGTGGTGTGCCGCAAGGTACACGAGCGATTGAACTACCCGACCCCAATTATACTTCCTATTTTCTGGATACTCTGGGGCGACCAAAGCGTGTCATTACTTGTGAATGCGAACGAACGAGCCAGCCAAATCTGTCTCAAGTTTTGCAGGTTGCCAATGGACAATTAATTAACAGCAAACTCGCAGTGAAGAACGGACGTATTGAACAGTTTTTGAAAGCGAAAACAGCCGACCATGAAGTCTTCACCGAAATGTATCTGGCAGCATTCAGTAGATTTCCGACCAAACAGGAACTGACAAGCTGTGACGCGGTCGTCAAAGCTTCCAAAAACAAACGGGAAGGATTTCAGGATGTGATGTGGGCGCTCTGTAATAGCCGGGAATTCCTGTTTAACCACTAAAAGCATTGATGTAGCAGTTTTCAAGCGTGGGAATTCTAGCCCGCTCCTTAAGAAGATACGAAACCGGGTTTACTTTTCAATCTGCTTTTTCTTAAGTTCAGCTTGTTTGCGGTAATATTCTGAAAGGATTTTTCCCTCGTATCTGGCAAATTCCCAGGCGGGCCAGCGAGGTGCTTCTGCTTGAACTTCTTTGTAAATTTCCTGCATCTGCTGTTTCATCTGCTTCAGGATTTCTGGCTCACTTTCAGAGCGATCAGTAGTTTCAGCGATATCATTCTTAATGTAATACAATTCAAACCCTGTAAGCTTTGCACGTTTCAAGTCGTCAATTTCTTGTGCCGAAATACCACCGGAGGGTTTGGGAGTTGGTACGTCCAGTCGCGCTAGTAGTTTCCAGTCACCATCTCGGATTGCCACCTTTGGTTCATTGCGCGACCGATTGAACTGCCAATACAGGGGCTTTGTGCGTTTGATTGGTTCTCCTTTGAAAAGGGGTAAAATGCTGGCTCCATCCAGTACACGGTCATCTGGAACGGGGATATCGGCAACCGCACACAATGTTGGCAGGATATCAACACCACTCACGGGAACATCGCTCGTTGTGCCAGGTTCAACCTGTGTTGGCCACTGGATAATGCCGGGAACACGAATCCCACCTTCGTAGGTGGCTCCTTTTTTATCGCGTAAAGGCCCGGAAGATCCGTGCGGATGGCGTCTCGTAATTGCGGGGCCATTATCGCTGGTAAAAATGATGAGTGTATTCTCGCGTAGTTTCTGGTCTTCTAATGTTTTCAAAATGCGACCAAAGGCGTCGTCCATCTGAGTGACATTGCCATGATGTGCAGGCAGTGTCGAGCCTTTGGGAGCGGAATAGAGTTTGGTAAATCGCTCTGCACTGGCAATCGGTTCGTGTGGTTCATGAAAACAGACAAACATGAAGAATGGTTTCTCCTTGTCTCGTAATTCTGTTAACCAATGCTGTGCTTCATCAGCTACAAGCTGCGCGGCGTAACCTTTCTGATCCCCTACCGGTTTTCCATTTCTCACAAAATTAAAGGGATTTTTGTGAGTGGGCAGCGCGTTATTTTGAGTGGCAAACCAGTGATCGAATCCATGGTCTGACGGCTGGGGTTGTCCCACCATATTAAACATGCCATTCAAATGCCATTTACCAGCGTGACATGTTGCGTAACCCGCCTGCCGTAACAGTGTAGCAATTGTGATTTCCTGCTTGCGAACATGCATGGGGGAGTACATGGGAATCCAGTTATAGACTCCAACTCGGAAGGGAGTGCGGCCCGTCATCAAGCCCGTTCTTGCAGGAGAACAATTCGGATGCGCTGAGTAGCAACTGGTCAGCGTGAGCCCCTTTTTAGCAAAGCGATCAATGTTCGGACTTTTAATAACGGGATGACCATAGCATGCCAGATCCCCATATCCCAGGTCATCACAGAGTACGACCAGAATATTAGGACGTTGCTGTGGTGAATTCTGACCTGTCGCTTCTGCTGATAGTAAATTCGTTGTTAATAACAGCGTGAAAATAAATCCGAGGGAATAATTTATGAATTGCATATCAAGGTGCCTTTCTGAATCCACAGTATGTATCGCTTAACTTAAGGGACAACACAGAATCGATTTTACTACGTCCTTAAGTGATACTTAAAAGAAAACGACTCAGAAAAGCAACTTAATAAGAAAATCAATAAAAAAAGCCCCTTACACGATGAGTTGTGTAAGGGGCTCTCAGGTTTCACTTTTTAAGATAAGAAGACAATAGCCCTGATTCTCAGATCTGGCTGAGTCTCTTCATTAAATGGAATCTAGTGCACGTCCATCTGAAGTTTTGCCGGAGTTATTACCTTTAATCTCACCTGTAGCAGGATTATAAATCCAACCGACAATCTCTGTGCCATCTTTGGCCGATTCATCGGGAGTTGTCCCGGCGACATCGGATACAATCATAATCCCACTTCCACCCGTAAATGGATTAGGAGGAATGTTACCAATCAGGTAGGGACCAAATGGTTTTGTTCCGACAGCACCTGTGGTGCCATCTTTGTCACTGGAAAGCAATAGGGCATTACGGAAATCATCTGTGTCAGTCGAACCATCGGCTGGATATTTACCGGCGTGTTGATACTTATACAATTGGATTTGACCTCGCAAAGTCTGTAAATCCTGTAGGAATGAAGACTCTTTGGCATCGGTACTTGCTGACGTGAATTGTGGTAAAACAGTTGCAGCCAAGATACCTAAAATCACGACTACAATCAGAACTTCGACAAGTGTAAAACCTGCCCGTTTGAGATTTTGTTGTTTTGTTTTAATCATTGTCTTCTCCGAGATTAACAAATGTGCCTGCTACATCGTCTGATGTTATTGAATTATGGGGTAGTTCCAGGTTTTACTTACTCATTAGGAAACCCGTTGAACCCCGGAATGTTTCAGAATCAGACACATTTTCAAATTCGCACTTTGAAAGATGAATCGGACCCCCTTCAAAATGACCTGCTCAGTGGGACACTCTGAGCGGCCATCGAAAATCTATGTTTTTTGTAGAGGTAGTCAATTTAATTTTAGAAGAATAAGAGGTTCATCTGTTGTTTTGTAACGGATAAAGCGACTGAACCGATTTTGAGTGCCCATTTTGAATAAAAAGTGAGAAAACGGATGCGGAATTGAATCATTTCTTATTTAGTTAAATGATTTCGAAAGTTTGTTATGTTAAATTCTTACGAACATATCTCTTTCAGTTGTCTCTGAAGTGCTACGAACCACAAAGAAGCTGATTCGAGGTGGAAAGGGCTTCGGCAGATTATACCCTACTTGTACATTGCTATGGGAATTCTATTTGCGAGGTGTTGTCCCATATAAATAAGGGTGGAGTCACCTGGTCGGGACATTTACGATGGAGATGTAATGCGAAAAAAGACTTTGTGGATCGTTATGTCGACGCTTACGATATTGATCGGAATCATTTTACTTTTTGCTTGTGGAATTGGCTATTACGTCTACGTATGGCTTCAAGTCAGTCCAATTGTGGTGGCTCCAGATGCAAACGAGGCGGAGCGTCTCGCTGCCGTGGACCGCTGGCTTGATAAGCAGTTTGAGAAACATAAGTTCAACGGCGGCGTTTTGATCGTTCGAGAAGGGCAAGTGTTATTGTTGAAGACCTGTGGATATACCGATCACACAGCGACACAACGATTGAACGATCACACAGCGTTTCGACTTGCGTCCCTCTCAAAGCAATTCACGGCGGCTGGTATTCTGCGTTTAGCCGAAATGGGTTTGTTGAATCTGGATGATCCGGTCGCGAAACACCTGGATGGATTCGTGAGTGACAAGGTCACAATTCGTCATTTACTCAACCAGACATCTGGGATACCGGACGTTTACATGGATCTCGCTGAGGAGCATCGGAAAGAACTCGGCGAAGTAATGACGATCTCAAACGTGGTTGAGTTAGTGAAGCAATATGGTGAATTGGAACATCAACCCGGCGACGTGATGGAATACAGCAATACCAATTACGTTCTGCTCGCCGGGATCATCGAATCGGTTTCGGAAATGAGTTTTGAGCAATTCATGCACAAAGAGTTGTTCAAGCCACTCGGTATGAACGACACACGAGTGTGGAACTTGTTATCATCTGAACGCTCTTCCAATCAGGCGAGCGATTTTGATCAAGTCGATGAAGATCGGACACCTGTCGAAACGACTTGGATAGACGGTGTTGCCGGTGACGGTGCCGTTTTCTGTAGCCTTCATGATTTTGTGATCTGGGATCAATTCTGGGGAGGCAACCCACTCATTTCGGATGAACTGCTGAATCAGGCGGTTAAACGCCCTAAGCTGAACGATGGCACAAAGTCGGACTATGGTTTTGGATGGATCGTTGAGCAAAAACGCCACTGGCACAATGGTGCGTGGCTAGGTGCTAACACGTACTTCGTTCGATATCCGGAAAGTGAATGTTGTTTGGTCGTGCTGGATAATTCGTCAAACATCAGGCTGGACGCAGTTGTAAGCCACATCGAAGAAGCTCTGATGCCAATACTGGCTAAGGACGAGTAGTTAAACACAGCATCGCTTTAGCCGTATTTGGGAAGTTCTGGATTATATCTAGCGTGTTAATTGCATTCGTTATTGAACACCGGCATATTTAGTTCGCGATAATGTATAATGTTTTTCGATGTTCTTTGTTTATTTTTATATGGTTTGAGGTTAATTATCCTACGTATATACTCATTGGAAAAAATAAGATTGTCGTTTATGACTTCATTAATAAAATTCACCATTATTTTGATACTGTCGCAGCAATTTGTATGGGCTGATTCCTTTGTGCAATGTGATTTCACCAGGCAATTTCAAGTCCAACTTAAGAAAGACTCTGCAATTGGTGAAGCGAGTCTGCGCGAACATACCATCGTCTGGTATCCTCCAAGCAAAAAATATTACCTGCTCGCGGATGTCATCCCTTTAAGCAGCAAACATCATCCCAATACCTACGAATCAGAAATCCATCTTTTTTCAAGTAAAGATTTATCAATTTGGAAGCATCACGGTGTTGCCATCACGAAAGGAAAGAGGGAAGGAGACTTTGATCGTCACGGTGTCGCGAGCCCCGTTATGGCTACGTTGAAGAACGGAATTATCTACTGTCCCTATAGTGCGCGGAAGACAGAAACATTTACCCAACGAAGTGTGGGTTTAGCATATTCAAGTTCAGACCCTGAAAAAATTCCCTGGAACAAAACAGCTCAACCTATTTCAGATCTTCCAGGAGAAGATGACGACGTAGCAATCATTCATGATGAAAAAGAAGCCAACTTTCACCTTTATCATCGCAGTACCGGACCCAAGGGGTATCAGATCGTGCATAGTAAATCGACAACCCCTCTCATAGAATCTTCCTGGACGAAAGCAACTCCTGTTGCAGAACGGCCGCAGACGGTTCGAGCGCAAGAACTGACGGGGGCGATTCTGATTGATCGTCTCTATCACTTGTTTGTGATCGAACATTTATACAAAGGGGGAGTGAAAATTGCCCATTTGGCATCACACAATCCGGCAGGACCATTCCGCGCTTTCCAGAAAAACCAGAGATATCTCAAACCGAGCGATCAGCCAAAACGAGCTATTTACAGCGGGCACATTACTCCCGTCATGAAAGACGGACGCATCAGTGCCTTTTTCTGGACGGCACATCAACAGGGAAAGCGGTACGGACTCATCGGTCATCCTGTGCTAAAAAAGCTAACTCCCTAAGTTGCCAATCCATTCGAATAACAATGAGTCCTGTATCGATAATAAAATAAAAAACAGGTCAGCAGAAAAAATTCTACTGGCCTGTTGGTGGTTATCATTGGAAGCGTCTTACTTAATGAACGCGTTGTCCTGGAACGGCGCCTTCGTCCGGGGTCAGCAGAAAGACATCTTTTCCTCCAGGCCCCGATGCCAGAACCATGCCTTCACTGATTCCAAATCTCATTTTGCGTGGTTTCAGATTAGCACAACAGATCACCAGTCGTCCGATTAGTTCTTCAGGATTATAGGCACTCTTAATTCCGGCAAACACATTGCGACGTTCACTGCCTCCTAAACTTAAAGTAAGCTGCAGCAGCTTGTCAGCTTCGGGAACAGAGTTCGCAGACACAATCCGTGCCACCCGCAAGTCGACTTTGACGAAATCATCGATCGTACATTCTTCTGACATTGGCTCCTGCTCCAGGGCTGCTCCACTGTCATTCCATTGAGAAGCGGCTTCTTCCTGAATCGCCGCCTCAGCTTCTGCTTTTACTTCATCGGTCATTGCTTGTACCTGTTTTTCTTCTATACGTTTAAACAAATGTTGAAATTTATTGACGGGAGTTCCCGTCAACGGAGTTTGTGCCTGCCCCCAATTTGTGATGGGGTCATTCAACAATTCACTAGTTTGTGCGGAGAGCCTGGGAAGTACGGGAGTCAAATAGATGATAATCTGGCGGAACAGATTTAAAGCGATCGTACAAATATCCTGCAGTTCCTGTTGCCGACTTTCGTCTTTTCGCAACTCCCATGGTTTTTGATCTTCGACAAATTTATTAGCACGATCCGCCAGAGCGAGAATTTCTCTCATAGCCCCATTGTAATCACAGATTTCGTAGGCGGCGGCGATCGTCTCACTGCGACTGGCCGCATATTCGAATAGATCACCATCATCCGGATAAGTCGCGGATAAACCGGTCTTAGCAACAAACTTGGCGGAACGACTTGCCAAATTGACAACTTTGCCTACTAAATCGGAATTCACTTTCTGAACAAATTCCTCAAGATTCAAATCGAGGTCGTCCAGTCTGGGTCCCAACTTGGTTGCATAATAGTAGCGCAGGCAGGCAGGATCGAGATGATTCAAATAGGTCGCTGCTTTGATAAATGTCCCTTTGGACTTGGCCATTTTCTCACCATCCACAGACAGAAATCCATGAATGTGAACTTTCTCTGGCAAATTAAAGCTGGCGGTTTTGAGCATGGCCGGCCAGAAGAGGGTGTGGAAGTAGGTAATGTCTTTACCAATGAAGTGATGAACTTCAGTTTCCGGATTTTTCCACCAGAGGTCGAAGTCTTCTCCTGTTTTTTCGCACCATTCGAGTGTGGACGCGATATAACCAATGGGCGCATCAAACCAGACGTACCAATAGTTACCGGGACTGTCGGGGATTTCAAAACCGAAATACGGTTCGGGTCGTGAAATATCCCAATCACGAAGCGGGTCTCCCAAAAAATGTCCTTTAAGATAATTGGCTACTTCGGTTTGCAGATGCTGGCCGGATTGTGTCCATTCTTCGAGGAATTCGTGCAGATCTTCGATGCGGACAAACAAATGATTGGCCGTTCGGACTTCGGGTGTGGTATTGGAAAGTGTGCTGATAGGATCAGTCAAGTCGGCAGGGGTGTATGTACTGCCGCATTTATCGCAGTTATCTCCGTATTGATCGGTGGCCTTACATTTGGGGCAAGTACCTTTCACAAAGCGATCTGCCAAAAACGTATTTTCCTGAACATCGAATAATTGCGTGACTTCCTTCTCATGCACCAGGCCAGCTTCAAGAAGCGCAGACCAGAATTCATGGCATAGTCGACGGTTCTGCTCGCTGTTCGTGCTACCGTAGTTATCAAACTCAATATTGAATCCAGAGAAGTCAGCCACATGCTTTTCTCGCACATCAGCAATCAATGCTTCTTCTGAGCGACCTTCTTGCCGCGCACGAATCATAATCGCCGTTCCATGGGTATCATCGGCACAGAAAAAGCGACACTCGTGGCCGCGCAGTTTTTGGAATCGAACCCAGATATCGGTCTGGATATATTCCACGAGATGGCCAATGTGAATATCACCGTTAGCATAAGGCAAAGCGGCGGTGACTAAAATACGACGTTGGGTCATGATCATTCCGGTAATTTGACTCAAGGATTTAGATGAACAATGTTGTAGATAGACACTAAAAATAGGGATGGGTTCAGAAGAGGATGTTCACTTTGTCCCCACTGAAAACGATCGCTGTGTCTTACAGAATGCTGGTATTTCAGAGGCCGTTGATTGTACGTTGGCAGACAGGATCTCGCAATCCAGCCAGAAATACCCCCAAATGCGATCTCTTAAGAGTTAGGATAGTGAATTTTCATGGAGACATTGCCATTAAAGGTCCCTTGGATAAATAAAGTGATCTGACGAGATCCTGTTGGCTGACAATGCCGACTTGCACACCATTCTGATAAACAGCACCATAGGCAGAAGAGGAATTTCTCAACAGATAAAGGGATTCAAGCATACTAAACTCGGCCTGCAAACGTGGCATATTATAAACAGCGGGAACAATGGGAGCAGGTGACGTGATTAGATCGAGTAATTTAATATAAGCCGTCCATTCACTCTGATTGTCACGGGCACGAACCGGAATGAACGCCAGTTGGTTCATTTTCGCTACATGGATCACCTGGTCCGCATCTGTCGTGCGGGTGACTCCTTTGATCCTGGATTGTGGAATCATAACTTTTCTCACTGATTGTGCGGCTGTGTAAAACATACCACGTGTCAATTCTTTTTGTGAGTTACTCAGCAGGCCTTCCAGGTGGCCTTCTTCCAAAACCTTGGCCAACCGTTTGCGTCCCAAGACCAGTTGTGCCGGTTTATTGCGATCGGGTGAGAAACGTTCCAGAAATTGAGAGATGGCAACTAGAGGATAACTAATCATCCAAAATGCGAGATAAAAGAAATCAAACCAGCGGCTATAACGTTTCAATAACATTGAGGGAGCTCGAAAATATAAGTTTTTGGGAACGAGCTCACCAAAAATAAAGATGACAGGTGTCAATAAAATTGTTGTGATGATTTCGGCTGCGCCTCCCGATTGCTGATACAATTCTGCAATACCGAGCGAGATCGCAATCGTAGTTAAGTCGTTAGCAAGATTGTTCCCAATTAATGTTGTCGCCACAAAATAGCTGGGATTTTGTGCAAACCAACAGAGTCGTTTTGCAATCGGATCTCCATGATTCGCGTCAATATTCAAGCGCAAGAAACTGACACGGTAGAATCCTGTTTCTGAACCACTGAAAAGTGCCGACAGACGCAGGCCGATTAAAAATAATGCTACTGCACCAAAAAGAGGAAGCCAGTTCAATTTTGATCAAAACCTTCAACACAAAAATTAATAAGACGCTTTCCCAATGGATGCGTTTTGTATCCTGCGATGAATTCTCTTGATTCAGAGTCGTTCTTGCAAGAGTTGCTCTGATGCACGATCCGAAAATCAGTTGATATTTTGATCCGTCAGGAATCTGAAGACTTACATTTCCTCGATCTATGACCTATGTTTTAGAGACAACATGTCTTCCCAGACTCTTCAACTTGACAAAAGGTCCAAGTGCGAGGCTTTTCAAGACCCGGCAGGTTTGGAGTCTTGATCCTAAGTCAATTCAAAATAAGAATTTAGTGTATTTTCTCGATAAGTAAGAAGTCTATGAAAGTTCAACAGTTTTTAGATCATCACGGCATTAAAGAAAATCCATTTGGGCAGGAAGACGCGCAAAGCGATCACGTTTTCAAGGAATTTTGCCTGAATGGAACTCATCATCCAGTCTGGGATAAAATTTTTTCCAATCCCACCAACCCCTCCACATCTGTGGTATTTGGCGAGAAGGGAGCGGGGAAGACCGCCATTCGAATGCAGATGATTGAACAGCTGCAAAAACATAATATGGAACATCCTGAGAACCGTGTGTTTGTCATCGAGTATGATGATTTCAATCCTTTTCTGGACTGCTTTCGGGAACGCTATTCGGGCAGGAAACGACGTCCTGAACGACTACTCTCATATTGGCGAATGTGGGATCATATGGATGCCATTCTTTCTCTGGGGACCACACAATTAATTGGCCAGATGATCGCTCCCAAAGATTCAGAAAAAGATAATATCAATTCCGTTTCCAAAGCACAGAGTTCACAGTTATCTCATTTAGAAAAACGAGACCTGTTATTACTGGCAGCCTTTTATGACAATAGTCTGGATATGCCAGCGGTACAGCGTTGGAATCGTTTGAGACGAAGGCTGAAATTCCGTTATTGGAAGACCGAATGGGAACGTGGCCTCGGATTCTTAGTAACTCTCACCACTGTTGGTCTCGTGTTCTATCTGGGTAATTGGAAAGATTTCGGGCAATGGTGGATCTGGCTGATCATGTTTGCGGGTTGGGCACCTTGGTTATGGAGACAAACCACTTTGTTGTGGAAAGCGTGGCGCGTCACGCGTGAAGTTCGAGTATTTGATCATCTGCCGAATGCTTTAAGAAAAATTCTCTCACGTATTGAACGCAGAGAACTCGCGGGGCAACCCATACCCTACCGTGATCGGAGCGATGATCGTTATGAACTGCTGACAAAATTCCAGACAATCCTCAAAAAGTTGGGTTTTGCTAACATCATTATTTTGGTTGACCGTGTGGATGAACCTCAACTTGTGAATGGTTCTGCTGAACGAATGCGAGACCTGCTTTGGCCGATGTTTGACAACAAATTATTAAAACATCTGGGTGTGGCTTTCAAACTCCTGTTACCCTCCGATGTGGTTTATTATCTACAGCGCGAGGAAAAGGAATTTTATGAACGCTCGCGCCTTGATAAACAGAATCTGGTCACATCTTTGGATTGGACCGGGGAATCTCTTTTCGACGTCGCCTGTGATCGCGTACGGGCGTGTGCTACGGATCAAAGTAGTAAGCCATCCGTTCGAGATTTTTTCGATGATTCGATTTCTGAGCAAGAATTAATTGCTTTATTTGCTCAATTGAGAGTCCCGCGTCATTTGTTTAAGTTTCTTTACCGATTGATTGTGGATCACTGTAATCGCTATACGGTTGATAATCCCAGTTGGAAAATCAACCGGGAAACATTACATAAGGTACTCAGCCTGTTTCAGCGAGATCTGGACGCCTTTGACCGAGGGATGGGAACAGGTTGAAAATGGTCAGAGGTTGCGATAGCTTAGAAGAAAGAAAAACCTAAGCTATCAACCTACCGGAATGATCTTCATGCAAACCAACCTCAACCGACGAGAATTACTGGCGGCAACAGGAACTGCCCTGGCTGCCGGATTTTCTACCACCACTTATGCTTCCACGAGCCCTGCTCGTAAACGTAGTACAGCCGAGCCATTTGGCTACTGTTTCAATACCAGTACGATTCGAGGTCAGAAGCTGGGAATTGTTGAACAAATCGATCTGACAGCCAAAGCCGGTTACGATTCTATTGAACCCTGGATGCGTGATATCGACGTGTATTTCCAACAGGGTGGTTCCTTATCCGACTTACGAAAACGTATTAAAGATTCTGGCTTGACTGTCGAAAGTGCCATCGGTTTTGCACAGTGGATCGTAGACGATGATCAGAAACGTCAAAAAGGTCTGGAACAGGCCAAGCGTGATATGGATACCTTGCGTCAAATTGGTGGGATTCGTATCGCGGCACCTCCTACCGGCGCCACTAAGCAGAGTGATCTCAATTTGTTTGAAGCAGCCAAACGATATCGCGCTTTATTGAAACTAGGCGATCAGATGGGGGTGGTGCCTCAGGTAGAGGTCTGGGGATTTTCAAAATCACTCTCGCGGCTGGGAGAATCGATGTTTGTCGCCATCGAAAGTGGACATCCCAAAGCCTGTTTATTACCTGATGTCTACCACATTTTTAAGGGAGGCTCTGATTTTGCTGGCCTGGGTTTATTGAGTGGATCGGCCGTGCAGGTCTTTCATGTAAATGATTATCCCGCCAATCCTCCTCGTGAAACTATGAACGATTCGCACCGTGTTTACCCTGGTGATGGAGTGGCTCCCTTGTCGGAAATTTTCCGTTCCATGCATCAAGCCGGGTTTCGTGGTGTTTTGTCGCTGGAATTATTCAACAAGGAATACTGGCAGCAAGATCCCCTCGTCGTCGCCCAGACAGGCCTGAGAAAAACCAAAGAAGCTGTGTTACGAGCGAAACTAGATCAACAAACCAAAGCTGTTTGAGACGTGAAACGCATAGCTCTCTTATTTGAGTTTGGTTCATTGAATGGGGGCGAACACTCTATGCTCGCCGTACTTTCTCAGCTGCATCAACGTTCATTTGAATTCAGTGCGTTCTGCCCGGCAGACGGCTTGTTACATTCACAGCTTGCGCAGTTAAACATAGAACATCATCCCATTTCATTTCATAATGAACGAGGGCAGCGTCTGTCGCGTGAAGAGTTGGCCTTACAAATTGTACCAATTTTGAAATCAGATACTTTTGATTTGCTGCATGCCAACAGTCTTTCCATGTCGCGGCTTACAGGTGCGCTGACTGAACAGATTCCTGTTCCCTGTTCAGGACACTTACGCGATATCATCAAGCTCAGCAAAGCGGCGATACGGGATTTGAACCAGAATCAATGTTTAGTCGCGGTATCCGAGGCAACAAAGAAATTTCATATTGCCCAGGGCCTTCAGCCGGAAAAAGTAACGGTCTGCTATAACGGTGTGAATACAAATCGCTTTCAACCACGTCCTGCAACGGGAATTCTCAAACAGGAACTAGGACTGAAAAATGATGATCGACTCTGCTTGACCATTGGCCAAATCGGCTTACGCAAGGGCCAGGATATTTTGGCACGAGCAGCCACCATTCTGGCAGAGCGGGGACACCAAAACTTACATTTTCTGTTAATCGGAGAGAGGCACTCTCAAAAACAGGAGAGTATCGACTTCGATCAAGCAGTCAGTACGGCATTCGAAACCCCAATTTTACAAGGCCGCCTGCATCGCCTGGGATACCGGGAAGATATTGATCGATTAATGAACGAAGCCGATTTGTTGATCCATCCGGCCAAACAGGAACCTCTGGGCAGAGTCTTGCTGGAAGCTCTTGCCAGTGGGTTACCAATCGTGACGACTGATGTTGGTGGAACCAGAGAGATTGTGCAGCATGAAAATTCTGCACTACTCGTTGCAGCAAACGACCCGATACAATTAGCAAAGGCCGTTGAACAGAGCTTGAACGATCAGGATCTATTAAAGAATCTGGCATTCGCTGGGCGACAGCGCGCATTGGAACTTTTTACCGAAGAGCAAGCTAGCCAACAAATCGAACAATTCTGGCATAACTCGTTCCGTTCATAAATAATTATAGGCGGTTTGCCAGATTACACTCTTTTTGAATAATGCACGAATGCGAATTGATACGAGTCGATAGGCGGATGAAAAGCAGTGAATATGTCATGAACACGTTTGATAACAACGAAAACGAGACTGTGAACCAGGAACAGGTTAGCTGTAAGCACTACAAAATTCACAAAAACAAGTGAGGTTATAACTAAAAATTAATCACTGGGAGAAAAGGGTAAACTAATAAATTCTTTCTCTCGCGCGCGCGACGCAGATCACGCAATTTAAGCAGGCGCAGCTGAGAGTCAATCGCAAAATCAATACTGAAATTTATTGGCCAAAACGAGTTTTCAGAATTCCCGGATAAGTCAACCCCGTTTTGTTTGAGAAATTATAGCGACGCATATTCCCTGATAAATCAAAAGACGATTGCCTATTGACGTGTATCACCAGTATGAAACTCTTCCCAACGTTTCCAGGCATAGTCCCATTCCATCCAGAGTCTCAATACCGACCAGAGTGTACGCATTTTGTTGACATGTTCCGGTGGGAGTTTTGATTGTGCTTCCATCGCGTCTTGTGTGGCTGCTGTCAATCCCCAATGTTTTGCCAGTTCTCGACAGAGATTGTCAGCAGTAAGATCAATCTCGGCTTCTTCAGAAACAAACCCAGCAGCATCAGCCATAACAAATAACTCAAACAATTGACTTCGGTAGGGATCAAGCTCAAGAGGCTTGGTTTCTGCCTCCGCATCGCTGACCAGTTTGGCAACGCGTTGAATAATATCATTGGCTAATGCCCGGGAAGCAGAAGAGACATTGTTGACAGGGTCATTAGTCATAATTCAGAGTTTACTCCCTCTGTCGCTCAAAACTAGCAGTGGATTCAAAAACAAAACACACCTTGGCCAACTAGTTCAAGGTGTGTTTAGAGAATATCGAAATTAGTATGCCTGAGCAACCACCGTTAATTTATGGCAGAAGGAAAACAAGACCAGTTGCTGTAAGTCCTTGAGTAATGGCAGCTTTAGTATTCCAGGGAATTCCGTTGATCCGTTTGGGAGTGTATTCACCCGGACGATAGTATCCCAAAGGATAAATCTTTTTACGAATCGGATCGATACTCATTTTGTATGGTAGTGCGAGTAATTGACCTGTGAACCGTCCCATGGATACAAAAGGCTGGACCAAATCTTTTCGTGAAAGACCGTATCGCTCCAGGTTAGGATCTTCAAAATAGAGTGGGTTGTAGTTGAGGTTGGAAGCTTCCCAGGTATAAATACTTTCTGAGAAATTGCGTCCCTGATAAGGTTCGCGACTTAATTCAAATTCTCGGGGACAATCCAGAATGGTTTCTCCCCCGTTTTCATTGATTTTACAGGGTTTCCCATCAGGTCGGGGACAGAGGTTTCGACACGGCTCTTTTTCGGCAATTTGAGGATCTGGCTCATAATCAAAGAATGGTTTGATGCCCGATATTTTTTTTAACAAGTGTGGTACTTCATCTTCCAGGTCTTCAGTTGAAAGCAGCAGGTCATCAGACTGAGGAGCCGCTGCGGCATCTTCATATTTCTTTTGGTTTTGTGTTGTGACAAAATCTGATCCACTTGTATTGGGAAATATCGGAACCGTATTATCAGGTTTTTCAGCAGGAGCCACTGTTTCTGTACTGTTGAATTTTAGATTGGTAGTTGATGTGTCAGTAACAGGTTGTTTTTCTTCCAGACCGATCGTTTTGAATGATTCATCCGGAGTACTAACATCGGTCAATGGTGCATCACTGTTTTGATCAGGAATTGGCTTGAAGTCAGTTGAGTCAGGTAGAGTGGTTTCTGTCTCAGAGGTGGTTTCAGGGAGATCATCAGGAATCTGTCGAAATACGGGTACGAATTCCATCTCGTTGGAATTTTTGTTTGATCTACGTTGTTCTTTACGCGCTTTTCTATTTTGTTTTTTGAGCTCACGTTTGCTTTCTCGTGAGATTGACTCCCAGCGTTTTTCTGCTGAGCGACCTTTCAACTCTTCCCACGTTTGAGCAGACGCTCCTGGTCGCGAGGAAAATGGATCTGCTGAAATGAAGGGGTCATCAGCAATAGCAAACGGGCCCACTCCGAGCGTGAGTACTGTAGCAATGAGCCATCGTAGCCGAGCATTATTCCATAGGTAAATGTTCGGCCGTGTAATTTGGTGCTTCCTGAGTGACTGAAATGTCATGCGGATGGTTCTCCCTAACCGTTGCTGCAGAGACTTGAATAAATCTGGCCTCTGTTCGCATTTCCGCGACGGATTGGACACCTAAATATCCCATTCCTGCCCGAAGCCCTCCTACAAGCTGGTAGAGCAGATTTTGAAGTGGTCCTTTATAGGGGACACGTCCTTCCACTCCTTCAGGAACGAGTTTTTTAGCAGAGTCCTTTCCATCTTGTTTGATTGAACTTTGGCGGTAACGTTCGCTACTGCCTTTAACCATTGCTCCCATTGATCCCATACCACGGTAACGTTTAAAACTACGTCCCTGATATAAAATCAATTCGCCCGGACTTTCATCCAGACCTGCAAGTAATCCTCCCAACATTACCGTATGAGCACCGGCTGCCAGTGCCTTGGCGATGTCGCCACTAAAACGAATTCCTCCGTCGGCAATCACGGGAACTCCCGAGCCTTCCAATGCTTTTGCCGCATTGGAAATGGCCGTTAACTGGGGAACTCCCACACCTGAGATAATTCGAGTTGTACAAATTGATCCAGGTCCAATTCCGACTTTGACGGCATCCGCTCCCGCATCTGCCAAATCACGGGCACCTTGTTCTGTAGCCACATTTCCAGCGACTACATCGATGTCCCATCGGTCTTTGATTTCTCTCACAGTCTGCACTACATTGCCAGAATGGCCATGAGCACTATCAACAACCAGGAGATCAACCCCTTTCTCAATCAATAAAGCGGCTCGCTCAAAATCAAATACGCCGACAGCAGCTCCCACTCGCAGCCGACCTCGTGAATCTTTTGAGGCCAGCGGGAATTGCATCGTCTTGTCGATGTCTTTGATCGTAATGAGCCCCTTCAGTTGATAATTTTCGTCAACCAGCAGAAGTTTCTCGACCTTATTTTCCAATAATATCCGTTGAGCCTCTTCAAGCGTTGTATCTTCCGTAGCCGTTACAAGCTTTTCTTTCGTCATCACTTCAGAAATTCGGGTTTCAGGTGAATCAAGAAACCTTAAATCCCTACTCGTCAAAATCCCCGCAAGTTTCCCATCTTTCGTGACAGGTACTCCACCAATATTTCTTCGCTTCATTATTTCGGCAGCTTCTGCCACTGTCGCTTCCGGTGGTAGTGTCACAGGATCCACAATCACACCATGCTCGCTCCGCTTCACCAGATCTACCTGCATAGACTGTTGTTCGGGAGTCATGTTTTTGTGGATAATGCCAACCCCTCCCTCTTGTGCCATCCCAATGGCCATATCGCTTTCGGTAACGGTGTCCATAGGGCTGCTGATGATGGGAACATTGAGAGGGATATTTTTAGTGAGCTGGCTGGCAACACTGACTTCTGAAGGCATGACTTCACTATAAGCAGGTTGTAACAGTACATCATCAAATGTGATTCCCTGACAGATAATGCGATCTTCCATTGGTCCTCTCCTTACGCGTCTCTTTAATTTATTTCTTATTCTATTTTTTAACTATCAGATTAATTTTCAATCAACGATCTCTAAGATAAATCCTGAATCAGAACAGAACTCTTAAACGTTTGCCTTCTGTGTGACTTGCTCATGAAATGAATTTGCTAATTCAATCAAGCTAGGAACGGTGAGTTCTTCCGCGCGTGTTTTTTCTTTCACGATCCCATGCTCTAATAAAATAGAATCCACTTCAGACTTAGAGAGTTGCTTGCTATACATTCCAACGAGTGTACTACGCATCAACTTTCGTCGGTGCTGAAACACGCGCCTCAGAAAATCCTGGAAGAAAACTCGATCTCTAATCTTTTTCTTGAGTGGTGGATTCGGAGTTAATTGTACGATGGCGGAATCGACTTTCGGTCGAGGCCAAAATACAGTGGGTCCTAACTTTTTGAGAAGCTTGACAAAACATTGTGACTGTAACCAAACCGACAAGGCACCGTAGTTAGAAGTCGAAGGTTTGCAGGACATCTTCAATCCAAGCTCATACTGAATCGTGACCACCATGCGATCCCAGGGAAGATCAGAAGCCACGAGGTTGGAAACAATAGGAGTTGCGATATTGTAAGGAAGATTAGCCACAAGCTTGAGACGACTACCAGGATTTGCCTCTAGTTGTTCATCAATCGCAGATAGCACCTGAGGCGACAGGTTATTTTTATTTTTTAATGCGTCGCAGTTGAGCAATGTGACATTTTGATAGTTTTGAATGGCTTCACTCGCCAGCGTATACATATTCTGATCATATTCGACTGATATAACATGTTTTGCCTGCTGGGCCATAAAGGTCGTCATTCCCCCTGTTCCCGTGCCGACTTCCAGGACGATGTCGTTCGGTTGAATATGGCCATGATCGACAACGTACTCAATAATATTCAGATCAATCAGAAAGTTTTGTCCCAAATCAGAGCGCGGGTTAAAACCATGCTGCTCAAAAAGCTGCATTAAATATGATCGAGTCTGCCTATCATTGTCTTTCATTGAAACCATCAAGTCTTAAGGGAATCAGTTTTTGCACATACTTCCCGAGTATATCTGTTTCGATATTCACAACACTGCCAACCTGTTTTTGGCCTAGTGTGGTTACTTCCAGTGTATGCGGTATTAACGCTATACTGAAAGCAGCCGGTTGGCAATCCACGATGGTCAAACTAATTCCATCTACTGTGACCGATCCTTTAGGTACCATTTGCAGGGAAAGTGCTTCAGGTACTTCAAACCACATGGTGATCCACTCACCATCCCTGTCTATGCACTTGATCGAACCAACGCCGTCGACGTGCCCTTGAACAAAATGGCCTCCCAAGCGACCATCGGCTGCCAAAGGACGTTCAATATTAACCTGGTCACCCTGTGATAACAGTCCCAAGTTAGTTTTCCCAAGGGTCTCTGCCCCTGCCTGAAACTTAAGAGTACCCGAGTTAATTTCAACAACAGTCAGGCAGCATCCGTTAATGGCCACACTATCACCAATGTGGGCATCATTCGTGATGAGCTCCGAAATCTCAAGAGTTAAATCGATAGCAGAGCCGTTCTTTTCTAATAATTGAACGGTACCCCGATCCTCGACCAGTCCCGTAAACATCGGTGGCAGTACCTTTGGGGTTCGATAAATAAGGGGATAAAACGTGTTAGTGTCTCAGATTTGTTTTGATTTGTATAGTCGCCCAGAGATAACTTCTCCCCAAAAAGCATGAATTGGCGCGGAAAACGCGAAATAACAGAATAAAACGGGGATCGCCAATTCGCGGACCAGGAAAATCAATGCAAAGGAAAAGACCAACTGAATGACGTGTCTTCGACTACGTTGACCTGTGAACAATTGGTTAAACACATGGGCATACTGAATCCGTGTAACCATCAAAGCAGCTACTGCCAAAGTAATCCAGGGGAGCGACATTTCAACAGCTGGTATTAGCCATAGAGAGACTGTCTGTGCAAATGATTCCGGTTCGGAATCTTCAGCCAACTTCTGAAGCCCTCGCATCGCAATGGGAAAAGAGGCAACAGTTCCCGCGGCAGCCGGCGATGGAAGCCCGCTAAAGCCTTCATGAGTGTCGTCTTCATCCGTTTCCACATTAAATCGAGCTAACCTTAGAATCGTGCAGACAGCAAACAGGAGTGCAATCACCCACAATAACCGCGGATGGTACTCGGTTCTGAACTGAACCATTTGTAGCATCAGAAATGCGGGGGCTATTCCGAAGCTAATGGCATCACACAGGCTGTCGAGTTGTGCTCCAAATTCACTCGTCTGATTGGCCCAGCGGGCAGCACTGCCATCCAGTGCATCAAACAGCATCGCCACAAAGATGAGAACCGCTGCAACAAACAAATGCTGATTATCGAACGAATTGTATATTCCGGGGGAAGACCCCAACATACGGGTTAATCCACCTCCGTTGGCAGCCTGACCGAGGTATTCCGGACCGACTTTTGCCGCATAAGTAATTGCACCAAATCCACAGGCAGCATTACCCAACGTTAACAACGTCGGAAGTACTGCAATCAGTTTACGCTTCTTCATTAATTTCCTCGGCAACTGACGGATTCTTGTCATGAGATGATGCATATCGTGCCAGAATCGTAGAACCGGCCTTCAGTTTATCACCTGGCTTTGTCAGAATTTCTAACCCTTCCTCTTTCGGAAATACAATTACGGTTCGTGAACCTAACTTAATCATTCCAAACTGATCTCCCTTACGTAATTTGTCTCCCGGTTTCAGTCGGCATACAATACGTCGGGCTATCGCTCCGGTAATTTGCTGAACCAGCATGGGTCTGAGGACAGGATGTGGCATTTGTAAATAAATTTCTAACCGCTCATTTTCACGAGCCGATTCAGCGCGCAGCGCATTCAGGCATTTACCTGGTTTATAGGCAAGTTTAATAATTTTACCTGTTACAGGCATGCGGTTAATATGGACATTAAAGATGGAAAGAAATATTCCAATTTCAATCGCTGGCCCGCCAATGAAATCATGATGCTCTATTTCTTCAATCGTATCAAAAGTACCGTCGGCAGGAGAAACAATGAGCTCGTCACCTTCAGGAACGACACGCTTTGGATTTCGAAAGAACCAGACGATTTCCAGACCGAATAAACACAACGTCAAAACCAGTAACCAGCCAATCGCTGTAAGAAATCCTGGAAGTTGGCTTGTTAGAATAAATCCTATACCAAGGAGGGCACCTCCAAAAAACAGAATCGAAAGCACAATCAGTTCTGCCAGACCTTCGCGGGCGAAGGGAAGTTGGCTTCGGTAAGTGAAAGGATCATCATTCTTATCCCAGTAGTAGCCTCCTTGATTTTCGTAATATTTTAGATCACGTGGATCAAGTACATCATGTGGACAAGGATTAAAATCACCTTTGCGAGTGTTTTCCATTTGATTTACATAGCCACGACGAAACGTCTTCAACCAAAATCGGCGCCAATTTCCCCACAACATTTCTAAATTGATAATGATTCCCCCCCCCGGCTGTATTGTTTTTAGCTGGGGGTCCATCGGTTCCACAGGAAGTTCCACATACGATTTTTGATCGGTATTCTGTTTTATGTTTGGAGAAGTCGAACTCATAAGGAGATTTTTCAGTTGATTTGTAGTGCAAATAGGATCCAGGAGTTGTTTTACTGAGTGCATAGGCTGGAACTCGAACGCTCCAGTTTAACATGATTAATCCCGGCTGACGAGATTGGGCTCTGATCCGAGGTATTTTTAATTCGTTTTCGTTAGGATTCTTTATTTGAATCCAAACAACTCATTCAATGCGTTTCTTTTCTATGGCTGTCGTAAAATAACGGAGACATTCCTGGTTTATTGATATTCTGTGTTCAATTTGCATCTGTAGGCCTGGTCATGCTTTGGATGATTTATCGAACCAGTTATTTTCCTGGGTCACTGAAAGATTCATACAATCTAAACTCAGTCATTTGAGCTTGTACTAAATTTCTGCTAAAAATGTGATTCTCCAGTTAAATTACATCAATAAATGTTGATACGACGCCAGTTCAACAGATCAAGTTTGTCTATTAGAAGTATTTGAGGAAACACATACGATGAGTATTGCCATTAGTTCCGTTCATGCCCGTGAAATTCTTGACAGCCGCGGGAATCCCACAGTTGAAGTGGATATTGAGTTGGAAGATGGAACTGTAGGTCGGGCTGCCGTCCCCAGCGGGGCCAGCACGGGAATGCATGAAGCCTGTGAATTGCGTGATGCCGATCAAAAAGACCGGTATCTCGGTAAGGGTGTTCAACAGGCAGTCCAGAATGTTAATACAGAGATTGCGGACGTGCTTGTCGATTTGGATGCCTGTGATCAATTACTGATTGACCGCGTAATGTTGGATCTGGATGGAACAGAAAATAAGTCACGTTTAGGAGCGAATGCAATCCTGGCTTGCTCCTTAGCTTCAGCTCATGCCGCTGCACATGCTTCTGATCTACCATTGTTCCGTTATCTGGGTGGAGTCGGTGCAAATCGGCTACCTGCTCCGATGATGAATATCATTAACGGTGGTGAGCACGCCAGCAATGGAATTGACCTGCAGGAATTTATGGTAATGCCACTGGGTTTTGACAACTTCAGTGACTCGCTGCGTTGTGGAACGGAAATTTTTCACTCTTTGAAAAAAGTACTTTCCTCAAAAGGGCTGAGCACAGCCGTCGGAGACGAGGGGGGATTTGCACCTGATCTCCCTAATAGTGAAGATGCAATCGATGTTATTTTAACCGCTATCGAACAAGCGGGTTACAAAGCCGGTGATCAGGTGAAGATTGCCTTGGATGCCGCATCGACTGAGTTCTTTAACGCCGAAACGGGAGTCTATACTGTGGAAGGGCGAGAATTCGATTCCGCAGGCATGGTTGACTTCCTGGCTGGATGGGTTGATAAATATCCGATCTGTTCTATTGAAGATGGTTTGGCAGAAGACGACTGGGATGGTTGGAAAGCTCTGACAACTCGTCTGGGTGACAAAGTCCAACTGGTAGGCGATGACTTGTTTGTAACGAATCCCAAACGATTACAGAGAGGTATCGATGAGGGGGTTGCTAATAGTATTCTGGTTAAAGTCAATCAGATTGGAACGCTGTCTGAAACAATCGAAGCCGTTCAGTTAGCGGGTCGAAATGGTTACACAGCTGTAATGAGCCACCGTTCTGGTGAAACTGAAGACACGACGATCGCGGATCTCGCCGTGGCTTTGTGCACCGGTCAAATCAAAACAGGTTCTGCAAGTCGAACAGATCGTATTTGTAAGTACAATCAATTACTGAGAATCGAAGAAATTCTGGGAGCTGAGGCCACATTTGGTGGAACAATTTCCTGAACTCTCTAGTTATTGATCAATTAATTCTGCTTCCCTTCGAGTCATCGGAGGGAAGTTTTTTTGTGCATTTCAGCAATCGGAAAATTAGTAACAAAGAGAACAATCGATCCAATTTATCGGTTGATGAAGAGTCTTACCCCACTATGTCGATTTTTATTCAAGAGAGGGAAATGTGAGGCCGCATCGTGCATTTTTAATTTAGAACAAAGCCGGGTTTGAGTATTGTGTTTGGCAGAGAAAATCAGAATGAGGAATCCAGTTTTGGCTGGATCATTTCGCTAATATTCTGGATCTTTCTATTTATTGCTGCCAGCTTATTTGCTTCGATTGTATTAGCTCCTCGTTATTTGTCCTATTTGAATTTGCGTAACGAATATCATGCGAATCAGGTACGGTTAGTCACTTTAGAAAACCAAGTCGAATACCTGAGGCAAGTAGCCCATTCTTTAGAACATGATCCTGAATTTCGTTCTGAGGTAGCCCGTGTAGATTTTGATGCAGTTCGTCCTGGAGAAGAGCGAATTGCTGTCGAACCAAATCTGGCATTAGATATACCTGAATGGAACCCGAATCATAAGATTCCTTTAACCAACGGGTTTTGGTATCTACCAATTTTAAAAGTACTTAGTGAAAATCAGAAGGTTCGCTCATCCATATTGCTGATTGCTGCAACGATTGTTGTTTTATCATTCACATTCTTGCATGAATCTCAATCACGACAGTTGGAGACTATAACTAGATCAACACGGAACATGGTCGGATGCGTGCTTTCGAGGTATCGAATCTCAGAAGAATCCCTTGAAGAAGATGGGAGTGGATAAATCAAAGCAATGTCATCAGTCACATTATACCGAATTTGCGGATGATACTATGTAATCCACCTTCGGCGATTCTGCCCTTTTTACACAAGACCCCTGTTGTTCGGATTAGGTCTGGAATAGCTCCCAGTGGGATCAAATCTCCTACAAAACAAATAGTTGAATTCAAAATCATTTTGGCTGATATGATCAGATGACGATTTCAGACAATAGAAGCATTTAAGACTATTCATCAGTGAAGGGCATCACGTAATGGAACGGGAGTCAGAGACTGCTATCTCATTATTAGCAGAATTCAGACTGAGACGTTGGGCGCGGATGCATTATGTTCCATCTCACCAACGGAAAGAATCATGGAATCCCATTGTATTAGATGAGATGAGAATAAAGGATCAAGAGATGGAAAATACCACAAAAGAGAATAGTATGAAAGCACGTGTTTCATCTATGTATGTGCCACTAGCCCCTGATGTAACGTCTCGGATTGATGAAGCACACAATGAAATCTCAACTCCTCATATCTTAAAAATAAAAGACGCACCATCTCGTCAGTTTCATAGCAAGTCAAATGAGTTGGTAGGCGAGTAATCATTTTCTGGAGCCGACGTAATCTTCAACAAAGGCATCCAGCAGTAAAACATCTAGCCGATCCATTTGCTCCGACTTTTCATCGCCAGACTGATGCGTTGGTTCATAGTCAGCAGCTGCGGTGATTCTGATCCGTTTTGGCGCAATCCCTTTCTGAATCAAGTACGCCATTACATGACGACCACGGTCATATGTTAATACAAGTTTATCTTTTATTGGCGAATCTGCCGGCAGCGGTTCTGTTGAGGTGTGAGACCTCAACTCAATTTTATTTGGTTTACCAGCCAGCTCTGGAACGATTTCGTCTAACTTTTCCTTAGACTCCTGATTCAGTTCAATCGCCGTCTGGTTATAATAAAGTTGCTTTCCCACTCTGAGAGGAACTCCCTCTCTGGTTCGGTAAACTCTGACATCTTTTCCTTGAATGGAACGCGTCTTGATACCACCTCGTCCTCTCTCTGGGCTATCCGTATAGGCACCTAACAGGCTCATTTGTTCAACAAGCGAGTTCATCGGAAAATACTTGCCAGGGGGTGCCACCGGCCCCGTACGGTAACCGGTGTATTTCTGAATGGATTCCAGAATGGACCGATACTTTTCATCGTTGACGATTTCGCTCAGAGAAACCAACATGATGAAAAAAGTCAAAAGTAGTGACATCATGTCACCATAAGTGACCACCCATTCCGGAACTCCCGGTGGACCATCATCTTCCATGATAATGTACTCCTAGAGCGGTTTTGTGAGTTGGGATGCCTACCGGCAGAAATTGCCGACGGATAAAAGATTTATGTTTCCTTTATATACTGAATCGTCACTGCTGCCAGTTCAACTTACCGGATTTTTACCAAACGACTCGACTTCTAGGGCATTTTATGAAGAAAACTAGGTGTTTCCGGTCTCATAACAAACAAATCAAGAGCCACAAAATGTTCCTCAGTTCATTGACGAATATAATAAATATATACAACATTAGGATTTAAGAACGAAATAAGAAAACTCATTCTAAAAACAGTCAGACTCTCAGCCTGACCTATCTGACCCGAAAAAGGAAACAATCGAAGGATGTCGAACCCTCTCATTGTTAAGCAGTCTGAGTTTCTCGCATTATGCGATCAAATTTTGGACGCCGGCATCGTTGCATTTGATACGGAATTTGTTTCAGAGTTTACCTATCGTCCAGAACTTTCTCTGCTACAGTTTGCCTTGAATGGTCAGACCGTTGCCGTCGATCCTTACCAGGTAAAAGATTTGTCCCCCTGGTGGGATATTATGACGAACGAGTCTACCACCGTGGTCGTACACGGCGGGCGTGAAGAAGTTCGATTTTGTCGTCATTTTTCTGGAAGCAAACCGCAAAAACTGATTGACTTACAAATTGCCGAGGGATTGAGGTCTCGAAGCTTTCCCATTTCTTATACTGCATTAGTTGCGCGCGTACTCAATGAAAAAGCAGGAAGTAAAGAGACTCGCACAGACTGGCGCCGTAGACCGCTCACACAGCAGCAAATTAAATACGCCTTAGACGATGTAAAGTATGTACTGAAGATCTGGAGAATACAGGAAAAGGAATTAAGGGATCTGGGTCGAGTTGAGTGGGCAGAAGCCGAGTTTCAGCGGATGATCGATGAAGTGAATTCCGAATTCCACCGTGAAAACTGGCGACGCCTTTCTGGACTTCATAAATTAAAGCCTCGCGAACTGGCCATCATTCGGGAATTATTTGATTGGCGAGATGAAGTGGCTCAGGAAAAAGATCAGCCCGCACGCAGAATCTTGCGCGACGATCTATTAATCGAGTTGGCCCGTCGGAAACCAGCCACAACCCAGGATCTGATTGCCACTCGTGATTTAAATCGTAAAAACATGTTCAAACTGGCCCCAGAAGTCGTAGAACGTATCGCCAAGGCACAGCAGATTCCCAATAATGAACTTCCTCGACTTATCGAGAATCCGAATACTCAGCAAAATCAAGATGAGCAGGTCATTGGAAAGCTATTAGGCATCGCATTGGCAAATCGCTGTGCAGAAATGAATGTTTCTCAAACACTCGTCGGAACATCAGCCGACTTAAGGCATCTCGTTCGCTACCATGTCTATCGCGAACATAGTGAGGAAAAGCCACGCCTGATGGCTGGTTGGCGCGCTGATGTCTGTGGCGAGCTACTGACGGATGTGCTCGACGGTAAAATTTCCATGCGTGTTGCTGATCTTGAGTCTGATCATCCTTTGCATTTTGAACGACAAGATTAAAATAGTCTTTCACTAAACTGGTGATTACAAAGAAAAGGCGAACAAATGAAACAGCTTCTTTTAATAATCATAATTCTGACATCTGGTTCAAAAGTCTATTCTGCAGAACCCGCACCGGAAGAAGATTATCAGAAGCTGGAAGGAATATGGAGTAGAAACGACCAGGACTCTAAAGGGGGACCACTCAGAGTGGAACAGGAGCTCAAACAAAAAATTTCCACTCTCAGAGTATATGACCGCAATGGAAAGTTAATTCATTCACATCAAGCAAAATTTCAGTTGCAACGAATGACTGACGTGAATGTGTTCACGTATTATGACCTGCAAGTGTTAGAAGGACCAAACAAAGGTAAACAACTAAAGACACCTCAATCGTTTGTTTACCGCGTAAGAGATGCTCAATTTATCCAGGCAGAAGGTCTTTTAAGAAATGATAAAAGACCCTTGAAAACGCTAATCTGGTGGAAAAAGAAATTGCCTGAGCCGCCCCAAGACGTTTGAGTAACTAGGAATTTTAAAGTCGGTAATGATATAACATCGCTCTCAACATTATTTGTTTAAAATACGTTCCGACTCTTTAAGGTGCTTTTCAAATTTTTCCTGAGCACGATTTTCTTCTTTGTTAGCGTTATCGATCATAGGATACAGGTAATCTCTGCCTGCCCATAGTAAGTGTTGCAAATGAGGGCGATCAGAACTTGCGCTTGTTTCCAGTTCCTCAATAATCGGTGTCAGTTCCGTCTTTGTTTTATTTTTGAAGCTGTTATATTCAGATTCACTGGCATTCTTTTGTTGAAGCGCAAGAAATTCTTTGTATACGCCCTGAAATTTTTCCAATTCTGCATGCCCACCCGGTCCAAACAAGCTGCCAAGGGGTACAAAGTAGAATATAGCCACCAAAACGATCACAGCGGCCGCACCACCGAGAATCTCTGGCTTCATCAGTGGACCTAAAGCTTCAAGTGGGTTGGATCGCGCAACTTTGATTTGTGGTTTCGGACGTACGGGAGCCGGAGGTGTCGCAGGAGATGTACTCGTTGGCACTTTCGGAGGAGCGGGAGTCACCGCTACATCTTTCACCGGCTCTGCAACCAGTTTAGATTCTTGCTCTTTCGATTCTTCAATAGTCGCAGCTTCGTCAGCCGTTTCTGGATCTGCTGGTTTTTTCAATTGCAGTGCTTCAATTTGCCAAGCCTCAAACCACTCGCCTTTTCGACCTAGTTTGAGTAAGTCCGTCGACTCGATGCGTGCTTGCTCTGCCCATAATTTTATCTTATGGGCTTCAATGGGGCCGTATCCCATCCCTCCCAGTTTACAGAACCATTTTTGTCTCGAACGTACTTTGAGAATCGGCGGTTTGGCTGGCTCGTTAGCTGCGGTTGATTCTGAAGGTATTTCTGCAACTTGTTCTTCACTGGTAGTATCAGTTGATGCTTCGACCGTACTCTCGGATTCCGCATCTTCCGAGTCTAACACATCTACATTATTACCAGCCGAACTTAGGAAGACGACAGTCCGCGCAGGAATCCATTCTGGTTCTTCCGAAGATTTAACATCATCATTAGGTGCTAACTCACCATCAAGTAGAAGCTGCGTCAGGTCATCTGCAGACATGGGCCCCAATTCCTGATTTAGAACTCGGCAAAACCATTGAATGTTTTGATGTTTACTTCTGACGGCTTCAAGTGTAGCAAAGCGGGGGAGTTGTGACTCGAGTTCAGAAGAGAGTTTGTCTTCTTCTTCAATAATCGAAAATCCATCCAGGCTGGGAAGATCTTCCACTTCCTTAACCCCATAGGAAGAGTCAACAATGGAAAACTCATCAAGTGAAGGCATCTCATCGATTGGTGAGGAAGAATTATCAGAATCTTCCTCAAATAATCCACCGATTTCCTGTGCAGGAAACCAGTTCCCAGACTCTCCATTCTTTATCTCCATTTGAGGTTTTAATTTGCCTTGATGTGCCATGGCAAATAATTCTTCAAATGAGATTGGCCCACAAGTTTCGTCTGATTGCTTATAATACCAGCTGTCCAATGCCATTTTTCTGAAACACTCTTCGTTGGATCAAAGTTGATTGAAGTTTGATATTGTTGAGAACAACGCAAAAAATTGCGTTTCCTGAGTATCATTTTAACTGGAATGATGGGGCACAGCTCTATGCTTTCTACTGTGTTTTTTGCAAAAACTAATAAAAAGCGCTATAGGAGCAATCAATCGAGCTGCGCATTGAAGAAGTATTCAGATGTATTGAGGTTTAAGCGACCAATACTCGAACGTTATCGATCAAATATCGGACCGCTATTCAATATCCTGACAGTGGCTAAGTGATTTCAGAAGAGGTGTGATTAAGACTTCACCGTGACTGGTTTTCGTTTTAGAGTTAGTAGAGCCATAAAAAATACGAACAACGTAAAGAAACAGCAGGTTCCAGCAAACCAGTCACCATATTTCGTGTAGAGACTTGTTCGATGATCGAGTGGAATCGTATCGATGACAACCGCATTCATTGATTTATTCCAACGACCTGTTTTGGCATTCACAAATGTGGTACGTCCTTGATTATCGCCATCTATAAAGACATCGGGCTCGATAATCATACCATCTCCGTCAATCACTGCCGAGATGCCGGTATTCACGGCTCGTACCATGGGCGTTCGATTCTCAACACAACGGAAAGCAGCTGTAATCAAATGTTGGTCTAATTCACTCGAGCCATGAAACCACCCATCGTTTGTCAGGTTAATAAGGCAGTCGACAGAGTTACCCGCTGAATCAGACTCAAATGACTGGTTCATCATCGTGCGAACCAGATGCGGTACCGTATCTTCGAAACAGATAATCGGAGCAAAATTCCAATTTTGATATTCGAAATTAGCAGCATGTTGTCCCGGATCAATACCAAAGGATGCACCGTAGGGAGTAAAATATTGTAAGATTGGTAAGGTGTCTCTCAAAGGCAAATATTCACCGAAGGGAACTCGGTGAACTTTATCATAGCGTGAAACGAGACCATAGTCAGGACGTACAAAGACGGCGGAATTAAAGTGCTTTACTTTAGAATCTCCAGCCGCAATAGTATCCAGTCCAATTACCAGAGCTGCATTGGCTTCCTGACTCATGTTACTGAGTGCTTTTCGGACAGATGGTTCATTCCATTTTTCTAAAGGTATTTCGGGAGCGATCTTTTGTAATTCCTGATTAGTTTTTCCGTTACGCTCGATTAAGGGCCAACGGAACATTGTTTCCGGCCAGATGATTAGGTCGGGCTGATAGCGAACCGCTGCACCCATTAAAATCTGATGCTTCAAATAGATTGACCGCCACTCACCAGGGTCATGTTTAACAGATGTCGGAAAGTTACCTTGAATTAATGCTGTACGTGGTCCCTCTTGAAATGCAGCCTGTGAGCGACGAACGTATCCGTATCCGAGAACAGCAAAAAACAGACTCAAGCAAACTGCAGTCTGAATGATATGTTTTAAGCCAGTCTGATCCATACTCTGCTCCTCAGTATTAAGTTTCATCGGAAACAGTTTGAATCGTCTCATCAGAGAAGCAGGTACCAGATCTGCGAAACAGGCTGCTAACAGCACTACCAAAAAGCTCACTCCATAAGCGCCTGTAATATCACTGATCTGGATGAGTTCGATCCAGCGATATTGCGTATGTCCGATGTAGTACCACGAGAACCCGGTAAGTAAGTAGGCGCGCATATATTCCAGCCCAACCCAAATGACGGGAGCAGCTGCCGGTAATGGAATGTGAAAACGATGAACGGCAGTGCGTGTGAGCACAACGAATACAGGAAAATAAATTGCGACATATACCGCTAGTGCAAACCAGGCGATATACATGGTGGGGTCACCTAACCTCATCCACTGAAATGACACAAGGGTGAATAAGAACCCGGAACAATAGATGGCCGAATACATAAAACGTGTCTTACGTGGAATTCTCACGAGAAGCAAAAGTGGAATCAGGCAAACCCATCCCAGCGGACCAATATCCAGAGGAGTAAAGCTAGCCCACATCAGACAGGCAGTGAGCCCCGACATCAGCCAGGCACCTAAAGCTGGAGCTGGAGAAGTGCGCGCGGTATTGATGATTTTTTGAATGTCCTTCCCCAAAGGGAGACCATTCTGCGAATCTTCTTTCGAAGGCACATCTTCAGACACGGGAGATTTTTCCGTCGATGAGTGATCAGAGTGAGAATTTTCAAACGTCAGGGTGCTAAAGGCCATGATTTCCGTCCTTGGAATCTGATCTTAAAAATTAGGTTTTTTAAAACCTCAGTGAGTGAAACGTCATGTTCCAACTAAATCTCTACTACTTACTACGCGACTTTTATGATCCAAAATAGGGCCATTCCAGAAAAATGGCCTGATTTTGACTCTGATCAAGGTGATTTTTACTGAAAACAGTCATTTCAGAGTAGATCAATTCTGGGAGAAACTGCTACTACCATAAAAAAGTATCAACCTTATCACCTGCCTGATAAAGCTGATTTCCAGCAGGAAACAAAGCGACGGCATTCGCGTTTACCGTTGAACGTAAGTCGGCTGAACCTAAGGTTTTCAGGGGAGAAACAATGGCTTCACCATCTTTCCACTCAACCTGAGCGGGGTGATACATCGGACGGTTTCCTTTAGATTGAAATTCGAATTGCAAACGAGCTTGCACAGGAACCGCTTCTGGTGTGGGAAAACCCATGAATTGTCGAATCGCCAATTTTACAAATAATTCAAAGCAAACCATGCTACTGACCGGGTTTCCGGGTAATCCAAAAATATAACAGGGAGTTCGGTTTGCTTCCTCAAGAATTCCAAACCAGAGTGGTTTTCCCGGCTTCAAATTTACTTTATGAAACACCTGTCGCACACCAGCTGCCTGTAGTTCCGAAGGAACCAAGTCTAGTGTACCTGCAGAAACACCACCTGAGAGTAAGAGAAAATCGCTCTTTAAACCTTCAAGAATTTTTTCTCTTAAATGATTTCGTTCATCACGTGCGATTCCGAGGGGAATCGCATTTGCCTGTGATTGGACAATTTGTGTGTGTAACATGATTTCATTTGAGTTACGGATCTGTCCCGGTTGAGGTGGTTGCTCTGGTGGAACCAGTTCGTCGCCGGTTGCCAAAATAGCAAGACTTGGAGCACGCCGTACAGAAACAAAGGGACTACCTGTTTCTGCTAAGGCTCCTATTTCCTGAGGTCTGAGAAATGTCCCCGCTTCAAGCACAGTGGCACCGGCTTCGAGTACAGAGGATCGATAGAGCATATTTTTTCCGGGAGTTACCGGAGATGTTTCAATTTGTACGGCCTGTTGCTTTTCATTAATTATACAATGTTCAATTTGAACGACAGCATCTGCTCCTTCTGGAAGGGGAGCGCCGGTCATAATTTGCGAAGTTTGTCCCGCTTGCAGAGGTAACGTTGGAACACTGCCAGCATAGATTGTTTCCTGAATTTGCAGTGTTGCCTCACCGGTCGGTAAATCAGCACTTCTGACTGCAAACCCATCCATCAAAGCTTTATCAAATGGGGGGACGTTCACATCACTGACGGTTCCCTCCGCAAGTACGCAGTGATAGGCTTCAAGCAATGAACACTGATGTGGGGTAACTGGCTTTACCGTTTGCAAAATCAGGTGAAACGCCTCTTGAACACTCAGCATGCTAGATCTCTTCCTTATACTGTTCAAGCATTGGTTAGTTGTTCTGCTGGAAGTTGGAGGAAATTTTTCAATAGTGTGACTCCCTCCATGGTAAGAAAGCTTTCAGGATGAAATTGAACCCCATGCACAGAATACTTTTGATGGCGGATTCCCATGATTTCTTTGGGATATCCCTCTTCTTCTACCCAAGCACTGATTTCAAGCTCATCTGAGAAAGAAGCTTCTGGAACAATCAAACTGTGGTATCGTGTTGCTTGAAAAGGAGAAGGGAGATTTTGAAAAACACCAGTTCCATCATGGTGAACCAGGGACACTTTTCCATGCATCAGCCGATTCGCACGAATGACTTTTGCACCAAATACTTCAGCAATACATTGATGTCCCAGGCAAACGCCAAGAATGGGGACTTTTCCAGCGAAATATTGAATCAACTCTTTGGAAAGCCCTGCCTCGCGAGGAGTGCAAGGGCCCGGAGAAATAATAATCTTTTCCGGGGAGCGCTGTTCCACTTCTTCAATCGATGTCTGATTGTTACGAACAACCTGTATATCCAATGAAGGATCTATTTCCCCGAACCGTTGGACAAGGTTATAGGTAAAAGAATCGTAGTTATCGAGAACAAATAGCACGGTACACCTTACAGGTTACGAGGTTGAATCAAATCACACTATTGATTGAGGCTTTATCATAGTTAACTAAAATCAGAAAAGCGACTTGTTTGAAATAGCTACCTTATAAGTCATTTAAAGGCTTGATAAGTTTAGGTTTAGTGAGAGTCTCATCAAAAATCAAATATCAGGATAATCGAATGAAAATTCTGCTTAATAATAAAGACAAGGTATTTACTGCATTGTTCTTATTAAACTTGATGTTGACTGAAAATACTAAAAATTGTTATTAACCCTGTCCATCTCCAAACTTTCTGCAAGCGAAAGTAGCCCTTTGTACACACCGCTTGTTTCGTAATGTATTTTGATTAGAAACTCGCAACTTTAGGAGTTAAAGGTTGGGCTCCAAAACAAAGCCAAATTGGCTACAAAAATTTAGAGTAACACATCGCCAGGTCTTTTGGATGGTGGTATTTTTGCCGATTTTTTGTGCGATTTACTACCTCTCGTTTTGGCTGCGCTTTGAGAGCCAACTCAATGTTGATGGTGTATTAGGGGAAAATGGCTTTCGAATGTTTCGTTCGACTGTCTTCTGGGCTGTCGGTTTGAAAACATTCACATTCTGGAGTAGCGGTGTTTATAAAATACGAAGCCGCTACATTACTGTTCTGGATCTGGTCAATCTCGCCAAAGCAGTCACGCTGAGTTCAGCAGGCCTGGCATTAGTCGATTATCTGATTTTCCCCAATATCATGATTCCCCGTTCTGTATTTCTAATTGACTGGGGTTGCACTATTTTGACCGTTTGCGGATTTTGTGCCGGAATTCGCTTAGTTCAAGACAGCAGTCGCATTTTTCGCCAGCAAAGTGATTGCAGACCTGCGTTCATTATCGGCGCTAATGAATCTGGTGCTTACTTGCTCCGAACGATCGAACGGAATAAAAAATCATGTTTGAACGTCGTTGGTTTTCTGGATGATCATACAAACCGAATTGGAACGCGAATTAATGGGGTTCCTGTTCTTGGATCTTTGCAGGAGATGTGTTCTCTGGCACAAAGATATGAAGTTTCAGACATTCTACTACCAGCTGATGAAATTCCGGGTAAGACAGTTCGTCAACTTGTTGAGGATGGTAATTCAGTCGGTATTCAGGTTCAAGTACTCCCGAGCTATCAACAATTACTGTCTGGTAAAGTTGAAATGAAACCACGTCCTGTTTGTATTGAAGACCTGTTAGGACGAGAACCTGTTCAACTCGACATGCAAAATATTTCTAATTGGATGGACAACCGAGTCTTGATGGTAACAGGTAGTGCAGGAAGTATTGGATCAGAAATTTGCCGTCAGCTAATGCAGTTTTCTCCCAAGAAACTGATTCTGGTAGACCGAACTGAAAACAGTCAGTTCTTTCTGGAACGTGAATTATCCAAACTGGGATATGATAGACGATTTGATGTTGTTATCGCGGATATTAACGACTCAAAGCGAATGCGAGCCGTGATGCAAGAGTACCAGCCTGATATTCTATTTCACGCGGCAGCTTATAAACATGTTCCACTTATGGAAAGTAATCCCGGAGAAGCTGTCAAAAACATCGCACTCGCAACGAAACATCTGGCAGACCTGGCAGAGGAGTTTGAAGTTGGCACTTTCGTGATGATTTCATCAGACAAGGCTGTCAACCCAACCAATGTGATGGGGGCCAACAAACGGATTGCTGAACTCTATGTCCAATCTCTGGCTGCACAATCAAAGTGTCATTTTGTGACCGTACGTTTTGGGAATGTTCTAGGTTCAACAGGCAGTGTTGTGCCGATTTTTACTCAACAAATTCAGAATGGTGGCCCCATTTCGGTAACAGACGCTCGAATGCAACGTTACTTCATGACGATTCCAGAAGCTTCTCAATTAGTAATTCAAGCAGGCGCTATGGGACGCGGTGGAGAAATTTTTGTGCTCGATATGGGAGAACCTGTTCGTATTATTGATCTGGCTGCAGACCTGGTTCGTTTATCCGGTTTGAAACTAGGCGAAGATATCGAAATTGAATTTACGGGATTGCGTCCCGGCGAAAAGCTCTATGAAGAATTACATGTGGATGGAGAAAAGCACGTACCTACATGCCATCCCAAAATTATGGTCGCTGAAAAAGTCAATTTCAGCGAACAATTCATTCATGAAGCATTTCAACGACTTTCTGAGCTCACCGAGCTACCTTCGGATCTGATTCTGCAAGAAATTCAAAGAATTCTACCAGAATTTCAGTCTACTTATACTACGCATGGTGAAGAGCCTTTAAAAAGAGCCGCTTAATCCACGCTCGGGAGATTTGTGCTTCCATCATCATAATGAATTGCACAAATCTTCAAATGGTCAAACAATTTCTAACACGACCAACCTCCCTCCAACAGATTCATTATGTCCTGATCAAAACTTAGATCTGGCCATTCCTTTGACGAATAGCACGCTCGTACCAATTGTGCTGATTGCACAAACCAAAGAGACTACAAAAAGACTATCTTTTTTCCAGACGCATGGAAAGTCGTGAGCTAGACTTGCTGTGTACGGATGGGCTGGATGCACCAGACGTACCCAGTGATCTGTGTTTGTTTCCTCTCACAAAGATGGTCCCATGAGTTCTCGAAATCCTCGTTATATTCGCCGCTACGTCGTCACTGTTCTTGTTTTGGTGATATTAACACCATTTCTCATTTATGGTGCGCATCAAAGTGTCGAAAGCATGTGCATTGCTCCTGAAAAGTGGGCACCGCCTTTCATGCAATCCCGGTTGGACTATGATCGGTTTACAAAGGACTTTGAAAGTAACGACCTGATCTTAATTAGTTGGCCTGGATGTTCTGTAGACGATCCACGACTCCTCAAACTAGAAGAAGCATTATCTGCGCCGCGTACTACGAATTTTGGCGAGACACATGCTTCATTGTTTGACCGTATTGTTAGCGGAGCAGGAACCGTAAAAAGTTTAACATCTCCTCCACTCAAACTCTCACGAGACGAAGCAGTAGCGCGTTTGGAGGGAGTCCTGGTTGGTAAAAACCTGAATGACAGTTGCGCGGTAATTATTCTGACTCACCGTGGAAATGAATTACGTAAAAAATCGATAGAACATGTACTTACTGTAGCGGAAGAAGTCTGTCATTTGCCACGAAAAGACTTCCATATCACAGGCCCTCCCGTAGATGGTGTGGCCATTGATCGGGCGAGTATTCACAGTGTGAATCTGTTTGGCGCTTTGTCTGCTATCCTAGCAACCGGTTTATGCTGGCTTTGTATCCGTTCCTGGATGCTCACGGGAACGATCCTCCTGGCAGGTTTGTTTGGTCAGGGACTCGTACTCTCAATGGTCTATTTCATTGGAGCGCCTCTGGATGCCGTTTTGATTATTATGCCTTCGCTGGTTTTTGTACTAACCATTTCAGCGGGCGTTCACTTAGTAAACTACTATTACGATGAACTGTTTGCGACGAGTGCCAAGTCTAAGGTCGAAGCAAAAACAGCGGTTCAGAATGGTTTTTCCAAAGGTTGGAAACCGTGTCTACTGGCTGCTGTAACTACAGCCATTGGTCTGGGATCGTTAATGGTCAGCCAGATTTTTCCTATCGCGTTATTTGGTCTTTTAGCTTCTTTAGGCTTAGTAATCACGCTGGGTGTCCTGTTGCTGATCTTACCTGGAGCAATGCAGCTATGGCCACCACAGCAAATCTTGAAGTACAATCAGGAAGGTCAAACTAAGACGACTCCAAAATATTTTACCAGAATCTCATCCTGGATGGAAAAATTACCGAACTGGCTGGAACGGTATTCTGTTCCTGTTTTCCTGTCAGCATTAATGCTGATGACCATTTCGGCTTATGGCTTACTTTCTATTCGATCTTCAGTTGATGTTCCTTCGCTGTTTCCAGAAGGAAGCCAGGTCCTGAAAGATTACCAGTTCAACGAAGATCGAATGGGACCATTGATTCCTGTTGAAGTCGTCATAGAATTTGGTTCTGAGTGTAAGAAAACATTTTTGCAGCGACTGCGGATCATCGACAATATTGAAAAAACAATAAAAAATATTGATGGATATACAGGCACAATGTCGGCAGCGACATTTGGTCCAAACCCAGTCAAACATAATGGTTTTGAATCAATCTTTAGAAAAGTCGTCACAAATAAAAAGCTGGAAGAAAACCGGAAGGCTATCGTGAATTCCGTATATCTGTCGGATACCGATGGTAAAGAATCGTGGCGAATCAGTGCGCGGGTTCCCGCGCTCGATAAAATTGACTATGGGGCTGCTTTAAATAAACTAAAAACGACTTTGCAGCCCGAACTTGAAAAGTATGATGAACAAGGTGTGCAATTGACGGCATATTACACCGGAATTATGCCTTTGATTCATACAGTTCAGCAATTGATTCTACAAGATCTCACCCGGAGCTTTACGACTGCTTTTATACTGGTGGCGCTGGTCATCATAATTGTACAACGTAGCCTCTGGACTGGATTATTGAGCATGCTACCCAATGTTTTCCCCATAGTCGTTGTTTTTGGTTTGATGGGTTGGCTGGATATCCCATTGGATATCGGAGCAGTAATGACTGCCAGCGTCGCCCTGGGAATTGCCATTGATGACACGTTACATTTCCTGGCATGGTTCCGTAGAGAAAAATCGTTGAACCGTTCCAGTGAAGAAGCAGTTCGCTCTGCCTTGAAACACTGTGGACGGGCGATGATTCATACAACGTTTATTTGCGGACTGGGATTACTTGTATTTGGATTTAGCGATTTTATCCCTACACAACGCTTTGCCTGGATGATGTTAGCACTGCTCACAACCGCATTGATTGGCGACTTGTTATTCCTGCCTGCAATGTTGATACAGCCTTTTGTGAAGCACATCCAGTTCGCAAAACAAGGCTTGTCCAATAAACTGAGCGTTACTTCTTCACCACTTTCTATAAAGTAATCTGGAGCCAAATGCGTCAATGCACGTCGAGATTGGCGTGCTGCCCCATCTGCTGAAGCGTTTGGCGGCGTTGATTAATTCGATCCACCAATTCAACTCGTTGCTGTTCATGGTGTTTTTCAACACGTTTTTGAGCTTGATAAAAATAACGAACGGCTGTCTTCAGGTCCTGGCTGGACTCGCGATAAGTGGAATAAAGCTCCTGCGATTTTTGTATTCCCAAGCCAGTAGTTAATATGTCATCTTCGAATGATAGAAAGATTCGTGCGCTACCTGGATCTCCCTGACGTGCTGAACGCCCTGTCAATTGTCGATCGATACGTGCAGATTCATGTAGTTCTGAACAAATCACATGCAAACCACCACTTTTGATTACTTCTTGGTCAAGAATGATATCAGTACCACGGCCAGCCATGTTAGTCGCAACAGTGATTCGACCAGGCTGTCCCGCCTGCTTAATGATGGCGGCTTCATTTTCATGATTCAACGCGTGCAAAACTTCATGGTCCAGTCCTGCTTGCAAAAGTTGTGCTGATAATTGATTAGACAGATTAACAGAACGAGTACCGATCAGCACAGGCCTTCCTCGACGTTGCATTGCAATAGTTTCACTAACAATGGCGGCCCATTTTTCTTCTGCTGTCAAAAACGCCTGCTCGGCGAGTACTTGACGTTTCGAAGGAAGATTCGTGGGAATTTTAATCACAGAAGTATCATAGATTTTCTTTAGTTCACCAGCTGCTGACTCTGCAGTACCCGTCATACCTGCCCTCCTTGGATAACGCGAGAATAATTCCTGCACCGTCGTTTGCGCACCCACTTTTGTGGGTGATGTGATATCGAGCCCCTCTTTCGCTTCAATTGCTTGATGAATGCCATTCTGCCACATTCGACCTTCAGAGATACGTCCGGTAAATTCATCGACTATTGCAACTTTTTCATCTCTGATCACATAATCGCGGCCCTTCAGGAAATAGTTCTGGACCCGCAATGCTCGTTCTGATGAAAGATAAGCAGTTCCAGTCTCAAGGCCAGGAGGTGCGTCATTCTGCAATAACGTTTCACGCACAATACGGCGCCCCGCTTCAGTCAATTCCATTCCGCGCTGTGGTCCATGATCAATGTAATGGACCTCTTCTTTCAGTTTAGCAACATGATCGGCACTCCATTCGCAGGCAACCGCCAATTGTTCTTCTTCGATTGCATTGGTTTGGCCTATGATCAATGGCGTTCTCGCCTCATCAATCAAAATACTGTCTGCTTCATCGATAATCACCATGTAAGGCTTACGAGAATTCAAAAACTTTTGTTCTCTTTGTTGATCTCGCTGGCCGAATAACTGCCGACGTCGAGAAGAAATAATTGTATCAAACTCCGGAGAAGCAAGCAGATCTCGTAAGTAATCAAAGCCAAATTCTCGCGCGGTTCCGTAAGTAATGTCACACTCATATGCGGCCTGGCGCTCTGATAGCGAAGAAGTAGCTGTTATTACTCCCACTGTCATTCCCAGTGAGTGATAGACAGGACTTAACCAATTAGCATCGCGTTTGGCGAGATAATCATTGGCCGTTGCAATATGAATTCCTTGATCGAGTAGCGCATTTAGACAAAGTGTTAATGCAGCAGTCAACGTCTTACCTTCGCCGGTCTGCATTTCGGCAATCGCGCCTTCATGCATGGCAAACGCGCCCAAATATTGCACTGGATAAGGTGTCATACCCAGGTGCTGTTTCATTTGCTCGCTGACAACGGCAAAGGCTTCTGGCAGTATATTTGTAAGCGATTCACCACTTTGTGCACGATAGCGAAGTGAATGCCATTCATCAAAAAGTTGAGCATCGGTGTAGGATGAGAGATCCTGTTGCAGGATTTGAATCTGTTCAATGATATCCCACCAGGGCGCAGGAATTTCATTTTCTCCGGCCAGGAGAAATCCGCGAAGCCGTTCAGTGAGTGAGCTGATGAAATTCACCACAATAACCACTAATATTCGTAAAAAAGTTAATTGTGAATTGATTTGTACATTCTAACTAACCGGTAACGCCGTTTCGATCCTTTTTATCAGTCAGCCTGAGGGAAGCTAAAGAATGCACAGAATATGTGGACTTTAATCAACGCAATCAACAAATCCCTGTGGTTTTTGAGCAACATATCGAGGGAAAGACGTGTGATTTCAGGAATTCAGACGGCTTTTCGTAGAAAAGGCATCTTTCATACCATCTGAAGTGACAAATCGAGTGAGCGGGGATTAATCAAAGAGCCAGAACCACAAAGCCATTAGCTCAAAGTGGTGCTGAGCAAGCATATAGATTAGAGCAATTTCTTCTGTCGAGGATTTTGCTTACTCTTAGAAGAACTCTTTTTCGTGGCTGTTCCCGACTCTTGGTTGTCGAGACGTTTCCCATTTTTAGTAGAAGGGGCACTGACTAGAGGATTCTCCTGACCATCCAGAGGTTGTCCCACCACAATTTCAGCCAGACGTTGTTGAGCTCGCGCGCCATATTCTTCCGAAAGCTCAAAACCAATAAACTGGCGGTTTAATTTTTTGGCAACAGCCAGCGTAGTCCCGCTACCTGAAAAAGGATCAAGTACAACTTCTTCCGGATGCGAGCAGGCTCGAATGATGCGGCCTAAGAGTTGTTCGGGCATTTGACAGCCGTGCCAGCCTTGACGTTCTTTAAATGTCCCATTGATACGAGGAAAATACCAGGTATCCTCGTCAGCTTGAAAACTCTCGGGAATATCTTGTGGCCTTAAAATCCAGGTATCATCGGGAAGCCGTCCATTGGGATTGGCCCGCTTATCACCATAGACGAGTTGACGAGCAGAGGGAATTCGAATCGAGGGATCATCGGCATTGAACGTAAATCGCTTGGAATCTTTGACCATGTGAAATAAGTGCGCATGCGAACGGCTAAATTTATTTTTACAATTGACTCCAAAAGTATAATACCAGATAACCCAACTGCGACAGGTCAATCCCAATTCACGCTGCATCATGACTTTGAGTTCAGCAGCATATTCATCACCAATAGCCAGCCAGAACGTTCCATCCGGCTTTAATAATCGAACAACCTCAGATATCCAGAGCGAACACCAATCAAGGTACTGTTCGCTTTCAAGACGATCTTCATACTGATCATATTCATAGCCGATATTGAAGGGAGGATCAGCGAATGCCAAATCAATGGACTCCGCTTCGAGTTCCTGCATACCTTCAATGCAGTCCTGAATATGTATCTGATTGATGTTTGACATGTGCGGTAATGATGACTGCGGAATTTTAGGATCACTAATTTTTTCTACGAATGCGTTTGTAACGAACATTGCAGCCGATCGCAATGGTTTCCTTCATTTCCGGCTCCTTCCCCTTTAAAGCAGCCTCGATGGCCAATGAGACATATTGTTTTTTAACCTTGCTGGCGTCGGTAGCGTCATCCATAGCTCCCATGTAAACGACGTTCCGCGTTTTGTTTAAAACAAAAAATTCAGGTGTGCGGGTGGCTCCGAATTCCTGTCCGATTTTTTGAGATGCATCAAATAAGTAGGGAAATACGAATTGTTTTTTTTCGGCCTGTTCTTTCATCTTCTCCAAACTGTCTGCGGGGACCAGATTCACGTTAACTGCAATGACCGCGACCGGCGAATCTTTGGCTGCATACTTTTGGGCCAAGCGATTCAGTCGGTCTTCGTAGTCAACGGCATAAGGACAGCTGTTGCAGGTAAACGCGATCACCAATACCTCTTTGTTCTTAAATGAATCGCTGGAATACAACTTCCCATCGGTAGCAGGCAGTTTGTTCCAGGCAGGAGCCTGATCTCCCACACTAAGCACAGGATTATATTTGCCCGCCGATAATTTTGTATTTAATATGCAAATGAAACAGAACGAAATTAACAGAACTGTAACGTACTGTCGTGAAGCAGCTATCATTTCCAACCTCAAAAATATTCAGACAAAAGTCGTACTCATACAAAACATGCTGATTACCAGGGGACCTCATAATTTACGCGTTTAGCTAGCTCTTTCAATAGAGTGGCATGGTCTTGATGGACATGCAAGCCTTCTTTAAGTACACGCTCAGTCTGTTCCCACTCTAGTTCTCCAGGTAACCTGACCCGGTCATGTTCTTCAGCAGGACTCAATTGACGGATCGCTTCTGTCGCGGAAGTCAGTTCTTCATGAAATCGCTCTTCTGATACAAATTGTTTAAGGTCAATCACATAGAAAAAATGTTCTGATCCTTCGATCTCAGGCGCTTTTGTTTTGTTGATAGGCAGCCTGCCTCCAGTCAACGCGCCGGTAAGAATCGAGCTAATCATAGCTAATCCATATCCACGGGGCCCAGCTGCGGGGAGAAGCGTTTTGGCTGCTGTCGTATCAGTCGTTTCATTGCCCTCCTGATCCAGAGCATAACCGGGTGGGATGGGCAAACCATAGATGGCCAGTGTATCCAGCTTTCCCCATGAGGTTTTGGCGCAAGCCATATCCAATACAAATGGAGCCCCTTCTCGTGTGGGAACTCCCCAGGCAATGGCGTTATTCGCAGTAGCTCCTTGTGTACTTCCATGAGCGGCCACGGTCGCTCTACCAGTATTTGTCGTGCAATAACCAATCATACCGGCTTCGACCGCCATTAACACATAAACAGCAGCGGCCCCAAAATGATGGCTGTTGTGAACGGTAACAGTTCCCGTACCTACTTCAGACGCTTTTTTAATCGCCAATTCCATCGCACGGGTCGCGGCAACATGCCCCATGGCATTACTACCATCCAAAACGGCAATCGCAGGAGTTTCAATGGTTGTTAAAATTTGTGCACGAGGATCGATATCACCCATATCCATCGCTTCAAGATAACGCTCTGCTGTACGGCTCCCATGCGAATGTATGCCACGCAGATCAGCTTCAATCAATCGGTCTGCTACAACCTCTGCCTCAACTTCAAACATCCCCATCCGCACAAAAATTTTGACAAGTAATTCCTTGAGCGGTTCCAAGGGAATTAGAACTTCCTGGGATCGGTCCTGAGGAGGCGCAAAATGATCCGACGACATAGTGATTTGCTCTCAATAGAGGGTGCGATGCTTACACATATCAAATTGAATTAGTTAATGACAAACAGATCGTTCAAATAATAGACTAACGTTAACGATCGTCTGTTTCGACTCTGAGAGGGGCTGCTGTGCAAACTTTTGACAATTCCCCGTCTGCATTTTCCCAAGCAACTACTTTGCCGATAGATCCACTCTCACGATCTCTTTATCATTCCTGGCGAAGACACTTTTCAAAGCAAAGGCTGGGTGAGACCAGATAGTCATTCGGCGCTGAACGCGACGCGTGGGTTCGATCAATTTGGCGCGGCTGATTTCTTCATAGCCCTTTGGAGTCAAATTAGCAATAATCAAATCACCTTGTTCATTGTGTAAAAAGTAGCGATCTTCATGCGGGATAATGAATGCATTCCACCAGCGCCCCTTACCCGTCGCTTTTTCGGTTTCCCAGAGACGGCGGCCATTACTCGCATCGAGACACCTTAGTTGACCATAACTGCAAACACCATAAATATGGGTTCCATTGAAAACGGGAGTCATCATGATGGGATGCAAACCATCGGTATTTTTTTCACTGTCACTGTTACCTGACCATACAATTTTGGCGTTCTTCCCATCATCAGAGACTTCAATCATACGGGGACCATTATAAAAACTGGCGACGAAAAGACGGTTCCCTACTTTCCGAGGAGTTGCAATACTGAGTCCAGAGCGCACACCATAAGGAACCTCCCAAATGAGCTTACCAGTCTCTGGTTCTAACGCAGAAACGGCCGTTGGATGCCAGACAATCAGTTCTCGTTTCCCACCAAACTCAAAGATGGTTGGTGGTGCATAACCGACAGTGGGATCACTGAGTGAACGCCAGAGTTCTTTACCGCTTGCCTTATCAAAACTGACTACTAGCGAATTCTGTTTACCACCGACGAGCATAATGAGCTGTTTTCCATCAACCAGTGGTGAAGCTACCATGCCCCAGATTGGGAGCCTGGTACCATAATCTTCAACAAAGTTTTTGCTCCAGAGCACCTTGCCATTTTGCGCGTCAAAGCAGAATAAATGGCCTTGTGCACCGAGTGTATAGACACGATTAGAGTCGATCACTGGTGTAGATCGTGGGCCAGCAGGATAACTGACGGAATACTCTACAGGATATTCATATTCCCAGACTTGCTTTCCGGACTCCGCATCGAGGCACTGAACTCGTTCATAACTCACACGCTGCTTGAATATGCGATCTGTGATAAATACGCACCAACGGGAATCCACTTCCGCAACAGCAGGCCCGGAATAACCTTCACCGAGAGGAGCCGACCAAACGCGGGGAAGCAAGCCGGACGTGGGAAGAGTTTTAACGATCCCGGTTTCTCGCCAGACGAGATCTTGTTGAGGACCACCCCATTGCGGCCAATCGTCGCTGAAACCAATTTGCGTGATTAGACTGAAACACAACATTGTTAGAATCAGGGTCAGTTTTTGCAGCATGGTAACCTCAGCTGTTTAAACAGTGCTTGTAAAATTTATTTCACTTCGTGGACCAAAAGCATATCGTGCCCCAATGAAGACCAGTCCGTTCCCGAGATCAATACTATCTGGCTTCCCTGTGAAAGGAAGCCATTTTTTTTGCCGTAATTGGCAATATATTTGAGAATTTCTTGAGGCGACTTATCGACCACGTCCGTCAAGAGAGATGTCACGCCCCAGTAAAGGGTAATGCGGCGCGCCGTAGCCCGCCGATCGGTCAATGCAACCGTGGGCACAGCCCGTCGCTGTTTGGAAAGTGCCATCGCGGTTTTTCCTTCATGCGTGCAGGTTACCATCAAATCAGCATCTAGTTTTTCTGCTGTGATACCGGCACCAAGCGTGACCGCTTCCGTGACTTCGCGGGCATGTAATCGTCGATTGCTCGTCGTTTCTTCTGAATGCAAACTGGAAGAAAGAATGCGGGCTGCTTCTCGAACGATGCGACTCATCATTTCCACAGCAGCTAGCGGACTGACCCCCACTGCCGTTTCACCCGAAAGCATGACAGCGTCACTGCCGTCCAGAACAGCGTTTGCCACATCGCTGGCCTCAGCACGAGTAGGGAAGGTATTAAACTGCATACTGTCGAGCATCTGCGTCGCAGTGATCACAGGCACGCGGTATTGATTACAGAGATGTATGATGCGTTTCTGAATTATGGGAACTCGCTCGATGTCGACTTCCACTCCCAAATCGCCGCGCGCAACCATAACAGCATCAGTCAGCTTGAGAATCTGTTCGATATCACTGACCGCTTCAATCTTTTCGATTTTGGCAACGATATGCGGACGATCCTCAGGTTTCAGCTTATCGATTTCCTCATTTAAATGAGTGATATCATCTGCGGAACGTACAAAACTGAGACCAACATAGTCAAGACGATGCTCAACAGCCCAGGCAAGATCTTTAATGTCTTTTTCCGTCAGACTGGGAGTACTAAGTTGAACCCCAGGTAAATTTACCCCTTGTTTGCTACGAATGATTCCTTCTCGCTCAACGATACAAACAACAGACTGTCCATCATCCGGTTTTTCAACCACGCGCATAGCAACCATGCCATCCGCTAACAAAACGGGGTCTCCGACTCGCAAATCTTCGATCAAAGGTTCGTAAGTGCATGTCAACTCTTGTGGATTGTTGGTCTCAATGCCACGAATGAAGCGAAAACGCATGTCATGCCGACAAGTGATTTCGTCTCCAGGTAACACTCCGAGACGAATTTTCGGCCCTGATAAATCACCTAAAATACCAACCGGTTTTCCCATTTCGTCAGAGAGTTCATGAATGTTATTGACAATCCCTGATAACCAATCATGTGTGCCATGAGCAAAGTTCAGTCGAAATAAGTCAACGCCGGCAATGATTAAACGGCGAAGCATATCACGTGAATCACTGGCTGGCCCGACTGTGGCAATGATTTTCGTTTTCACCAACGGCTGCTCTTCGTATTGGATTTTTTCGGTCATAATGAACCTTGTAAAAGGACTCCTTTCAATAACAAAAAATCATATGCACAATAAATTGCAGCAAGGTAGCAAATTCAGTTTGTTGCAGTAGGTTGGAACCACTTCTGATTGATCTGTCTAACTTGTTCTCCAGGTTTGGCGATTTGAAATTTTCCTTTGAGGCTGATTGTAGTGGGACGAATACAGGTTTTATCATTACAAGCCTGGTATTTGATCTTTAGTTCCAGAGTTTCCTCTTTACCAGCAGAGTTGACTGGAACTTCAAGTGTGCCGCGAATAATAGCCTGTTTCTCATAAACCTGAAGTGGTTCATCAAAGCCGGTTACGCGGAATGCATGACCGGTTGGATATTTGACATCGGATAATTTTACATTCTGGTTTGATTTGATGGTAAAGGTTGTGGGAACCAGGAAATCGGGACTGGCGGGGTTTGTGTTGATATGCCACCCCTTCTCAATCGCTAACACAATTGCAACCTGGCAGGTTTTACCTGCTGGAAGTCTATCAACCGACAGATAAGCTTTAGCGGTAACCAGTTTTTTCTTTTCCTTTGTTTGTCCCAAACCAGCTGCCATTAGCAACTCTAAGCCAGGATTCATAGCGGCCAGCTGCTCATCGGCCTTTTCATAAGAGTCTTCTAACAATACGAAGTCGCCAGTCGGGATCGAAATCGATGATTGATTTTGAGTGAGAGGCGATTCAATATATTCCCCAACGGCCTGCATGAGTTGGGCACAGCGACCGGGATATCGTTTGATGGTTTTGCCGAACAATTGAAGTGTCTGATTGGCGTATTCGCGGTACCTTGATTGATGAGTCCGCTCTGACAATTCAATCAAATTCAAAGTACTGATACTGTTACCAGATGGAATTGCTGCATCGTAGGCGTTTTTGGTACGTGCGATTAGCTGCTCATGGTCATGCGTGGTGAAAAAGAAACCGTGCTCTTTCTGATCCCAAAATAACTCAATTTGCAAGTCTGTTAATTCACGCGCTTGGTCCAGCCATTGCTGTTTGCCGGTAGCCTGATGCAATGCAAGCAGTCCTTTTACAAGAAATGCATAGTCATCAAGATAGGCATTCAATCGTGCTTGATCTGCGCGATAGCTACGATACAGGTGCCCCTTGTCATCTCGCATATGTTCGAGAATAAACTGTGCTGCTTTTTCAGCAGCCGCGGTGTAATCGGGACGTTTCAGAATTCGGCCCGCGGTCGCCATGCCTTCAATCATTAATCCATTCCAGCTGGTCAGGATTTTATCATCGATTAATAACGGTTTTCTTTTGCTTCGAATCGTATGTAGTTTTTGTCGCAGAGTAGCCAATTTCCCTTCGAGCGCTTCAGGAGTCATGTCCTTTTTTGTGGCGAGTTCCTCCAACGAAGTGACACGATGCAACACATAACCGTGTTCGAAACGAGCAGGTTCATTCAACCCGTAGAATTCAGCAAACAGATCATAATCGTCTCCTAAAGCTGACTTGAGTTCTGCTTGAGACCAGGCATAATGTTTTCCTTCAACACCATCGGTTTCTGCATCGAGCGCAGAGTAAAAACCACCTTGAGTATCAGTGAGTTCGCGCAAAACAAAATCAACGATGCCTTCGGTGACGCTCTTGTATTGAATGTTTCCTGTTTGTTCAAAAGCATTCGCATACAATGAGGCCAGTTGCCCATTATCATACAGCATTTTCTCAAAATGGGGGACATGCCAATATCGGTCCGTACTATAACGGTGAAAGCCACCACCGAGGTGATCATAGATGCCACCGTTGGCCATCGCGTCGAGTGTGTGATTTAGAACTTTGGCAGACTCTACAGAAGTAGAGTCTTTGGACGGAGATTGGATATCGTACTGTAACAGTGCCAGTTTTGATGAAGTCGGAAATTTAGGGGAATTCGGGCTCACTTCAGAGAAGTCAATGCCACCAAATTCAGCATCATAGCTGGCATTGATCGATCTAACACCAGCTGTGACTAATTTACTTTCGATTGCAATAGTTTCTGTCGCCGCCTGTTCTTTTTGTAGTCGGGCGACTTCGCGAGCGATGATCGTCGCACTCTGGCTGACTTGTTTCTTATCCTCGGACCAGAGTTGATGCACACGCTGGAGCACACGAGGAAAACTCATTTGTCCCCCCTGATCGGTAGGAGGGAAATAAGTTCCACCAGCAAACGGTTCTCGATCGGGCGTTAGAAACATCGATAACGGCCAGCCTCCATTGGAGGGCGCACCGATCAGATGGAAGTAAACGCTTAAGGAAGTCATATAAATGTCGTCGATATCAGGACGTTCCTCGCGATCCACCTTGATATTCACAAAATGCTTGTTCATATACTCGGCAATTTGAGGATTCTCAAAAACCAGTCGTTCCATGACATGGCACCAATAGCAACTGCTATAACCAACCGAGAGGAAAATAATTTTGTTTTCTTTTTTCGCTTTTTCAAATGCTTCCGGTCCCCAAGGATACCAGTCCACCGGGTTATGCTTATGAAGTAGTAGATAGGGACTGGTTTCTTTAGCCAGTCGATTTGTGAATGTGGGCGTCTCTTTATGCTTATCGGTAGACACTGATGATTTTTGTTTCGAAATTTTTCCAGATCCGTCGTCGGCAGATAACATTTGATGGTTCCAACTCGAACTGATGAAAAAAGCGGTGAGAAGCAAAGCAAACCACCAATTTGAGTTTTTCTTCAAATCCATTTTATTCCTCCAGGAAAGGACAAGTGCCCCATTCCACTCTAAATTATTTTGAGCTACTACAGTACTGCCAGATATCAAGTACATGTATCTTAGCTAATATGACTACGGACGCCTATTTAATAATGTCGGAACCACAAAATTTCAGCATGACGGCGATGAAGCTTGACGGAACTCGGTTTCTCCATTTTATCCCGGAACCGTAGCCTGTTGTAGAATTTGTCGAATAATTTCCGTGGCACGTTCACGTTGGCTTTCTCGTACGAGAGATTTGGTAATGACCCGATGAGCGAGCACCGGAACAGCCAATTGCTTGATGTCATCCGGTGTCACATAGTCACGTCCTTCGGTAAACGCCTTACTCTGGGCTGCTTGTGAAAATGTAATGGCTCCGCGTGTACTCACTCCTAATGTGAGCTCCGGATGATTGCGAGTAATCTCTACAATTTCGAGGATGTAGTCGGTCAAAGAATCATCGACACGCACATTGAGCACAGCTTGTTGCATTTCTCTTAATTGTTTGACCGTTAGTACCGGCTCTAATGTATCGACAGGTTCGCCAGAACGATGCTGAATCAACACATCGCGTTCAATCGAACGCTCGGGATAACCAATATCGATACACATCATGAAGCGGTCGAGTTGATTTTCAGGCAGAGGGTAAGTCCCTTCAAATTCGAACGGATTTTGTGTGGCCAAGACGAAGAAGGGAGGCTGTAATTGAATGGTTTGCCCTTCAACACTCACTTGCCCTTCATTCATCGCTTCTAACAAAGCGCTCTGCGTACGAGGAGGTGTCCGATTAATTTCATCTGCCAGAAGGATATTCGAAAAAATTGGTCCTTTTCGGAATTCAAATTCACCCAGATTGGGTAAAAACACATTTGAACCCAAAATATCGGATGGGAGCATATCCGGAGTAAATTGAACGCGCGTGTAATTACAATCCAAACTTTTAGCAATTGCTTTTGCCAGAGAAGTCTTACCCACACCAGGGGCATCTTCGATCAAGATATGGCCTTCTGCTAATAATGTGACAATCGCAAGTTGTACGACCTCGGGTTTGCCAATTAATACGCGGGAAATATTGTCATGAAGTGTTTTGACCAGACTTTCCGTTTGTTGCTGGGAACGAACTTCCATTTAAGATCCATTTCTGAAGGGAATTTTTGCTGTAGCAGCGGGGAGAAAAATTTAGTTTTAATGGTTCAGAGTTACAGAAACCTGTGATTCATTTCAACCAATAGTTTACCTAGTTTACAGTTGATATGGAATTATGGAAAAACAAACAAAATAATTCTGTACAATTGTGTGAATGACTTTCATTATAGAGTAGTCGATGCTAAAGAAAACCAAGATTTGACAACAATCAAAGGATGTCGCAATCATTATTTTTACTATTTAGCTTGATTTCAGTGTGTTCAAATACAATCACACAGTATTTTTTCAATTTCCATAATTAATATTATTTTCATCAGGATCATTCAGCATGTCGGGCTCAAAACAGTCGATTGACCAGGTAGAAAAACTCTCACGACGCACTTTTTTACAGAGCGGAGGGATTAGTCTGGTTAGTTTGAGTCTATTTGAAAACTTAGTATTACAGGAATTAGTAGCTGCCCCAGCTGATCAAAAAATCGAAACGTTGAACCGCTTTCCAAGAATGGTCCAGGAGTACTTTGTTCGCCGCGTTAGAGAACAAGAAGCAAAAACGATCAAACGATTGGATTCTTTGAAAACCAAAGCCGATGCAGAAGAATATGTACAGTCCGTACAAAAACGAATTCGTGAAGCATTTGGACCGAATCCTGAGCGTACTCCCTTAAATGCCCGCATTACCAAAACAACGGAACGCGACACTTATCGAATTGAAAACATCATCATTGAAAGTCGCCCCGGCTTTCTGGTCACAGCCAATCTCTATATTCCCAAGGGGATCACTAAACCAATCCCGGGTGTTGTAGGAACTTGTGGTCATTCACACAATGGAAAAGCCGAAACTGCCTATCAGTCGTTTGCACAAGGGCTGGCGAGAAAAGGGTACGTCGTGCTAATCTATGATCCGATTGGACAAGGAGAACGGATTCAATATAGTGGGGACGACCTGAAATCGACCATCGGCGTTGGGGTTCGCGAACATCTACATGGTGGCAATCAACAATTTCTAGTTGGGGAAAACCTTGCGATGTGGCGCGCCTGGGATGGCATTCGTGCATTGGATTATCTATTAACGCGTAAAGAGGTCGACCCAAAACAAGTGGGAGTCACCGGTAATTCTGGTGGGGGAACAATGACCACCTGGTTGTGTGGGGTGGAGCCACGATGGACAATGGCAGCTCCCAGTTGTTTCGTCACAACGTTTAGACGAAACATGGAAAATGAGCTTCCCGCGGATACAGAGCAATGTCCGCCGAAAGTGTTAGCGTTAGAACTTGACCATGCCGACTTTTTAGCAGCACAAGCTCCTAACCCCGTACGCATCTTAAGTAAGGAGCGGGATTTTTTCGATGTTCGTGGGGCGCGCGAAGCGTATTTACGACTCAAGCGGCTTTACAGACTGCTTGGCAAAGAAGAAAACATCTCGTTGTTTATCGGCCCGACTTATCATGGGTATTCGCAGGAGAATCGTGAAGCGATGTATGAGTGGTTTAATCAAGCCACGGGAGCTTCTAATGAATCGAAAGAACCAAAACTGATAATCGAGAAAGATGAAACACTCTGGTGTACCCCCAAAGGTTCTGTTGCTGATGCTGGTTCCAAACCAATGCATGTCTTTACTGCAGAACGATCTCAGGAACTGGCCAAGCAGCGTAAACCAAAATCCGGCGCGGCACTGAAATCGGTTGTGGCTGAGGCATTAAGATTGAAGCACATAGACGGCGTTCCCGATTACCGGATATTACGAAACCGTGGAGGAAAGAATTACCCTTTGAAATATTCAATCACCTATGCTGTTGAGACGGAACCAGGAATTCAAGCTGTGGTGTACCGAGTTTCTGATGAACGCCTTTATTCACGACCTCCACAAAACACAGGAAAATTGGCAACATTATATGTCTCGCATATTTCGTCTGATGCCGAGTTACGAGAAGAGCCACTCTTGAAAAAGGCCAGCAAAGAGAAAGAGTCCATACTCTATACATGTGATGTGAGGGGTATCGGAGAATCTCTGCCTGACACAACAAATGCGAATTCTTTTTTTACTCCATACGGCAGTGATTATTTCTATGCCGCCCATGCAGTGATGTTGGATGAACCATACATCGGTCAAAAAACATTTGACGTCCTTCGAGTACTTGAATGGTTGAAAGCAAATGGACATACCGAAATTCATCTGATTGGCCGAGGCTGGGGAGCGTTACCAGCAACCTTTGCTGCTTTATTCTCACCACAAGTGAAACAGGTAACGCTTAAGAACGCATTAACATCCTTCAGTGACATTGCAGAAACGGAACACTATCACTGGCCTTTATCCACACTGATCCCCAATGTATTAACAAACTTTGATATGCCAGACTGCTACGCCGAACTGAAGGATTCTAAAGAGCTTACGCAAATTGCCCCTTGGGGAGCAATCGGTACTGACAGTTAAGAAGACTATCAAACACCCTTGCGTCGATTGGTGCCTGCTCGTCACAATAGACATAATAACCATGACTAAGTGTTTTCATTTCTCTCTATAGAAACTGACAATATCGTGAGTAGCGACCCTACATTGGAATCTTCCGACTTGGAAGGCGTTGAAAAATTACATCAGGCGTACGAACAGCTGAAACAGGAAGTCAACCGAGTCATTATCGGGCAACAGCAGGTTGTCGAAGAGCTCATGATCTCTCTGTTGGCCGGTGGTCATTGCCTGTTGGTAGGCGTACCTGGATTGGCGAAGACGTTAATCGTACATACTTTGGCCGACACATTGAATCTCTCGTTCAATCGAGTGCAGTTTACCCCCGATTTAATGCCCGCTGATATTACCGGAACGGACGTCATTCAGGAAGATAAAAGTACTGGCAATCGTGATTTTAAATTTCTGGCTGGTCCTGTGTTTTCCAATGTAGTACTAGCTGATGAAATCAATCGCACACCACCTAAAACACAAGCTGCCTTGCTCGAAGCAATGCAGGAACATCAGGTAACTGCGGGCGGACGCAAACATAAACTCCCCGTCCCCTTCTTTGTACTGGCTACCCAAAACCCCATTGAACAAGAAGGGACTTATCCTCTTCCCGAAGCCCAACTAGACCGCTTCATGTTTGAGGTCAAAGTAGATTACCCGAGTGAAGAAGAGGAATTCGCGATCGTGCAGCAAACGACTTCTGATGATTCCTATACCGTGAAGAAAGTATTGGAACTAGAAGAGTTATTATCGTTTCAATCTCTCGTTCGAAAAGTACCAGTGGCTGATCATATCATTCGCTATGCCATGCAGTTTGCACGCATGACACGCATCAGGCAGGGCGATAGTTTAAACTCAAACGAGATTCCCGACTTTATACGCGAGTTTGTAAGTTGGGGTGCTGGACCACGCGCGAGTCAGAACTTGATACTGGGCGCAAAAGCGCGAGCAATTCTACACGGACGCATGTATGTTAGCACAGATGATGTAAAGTCCGTGGCACATCCGGTATTGAGGCACCGAATCATCACTAATTTCAATGCGGAAGCCGAGGGAATGACTCCCGATAAAATTGTGGACCGCTTAATAGAACTCATTTCCGTCGATTCCTCTCAGGAAAAACTTGATGGACGATTACCGCAAGTATTTAGATCCGCAGACGCTCGCTAAAGTTCAGAATCTGGATCTTGCAGCACGGCAGATTGTGGAAGGTTATGTTTCGGGTTCTCATAAGAGCCCTTTTCATGGTTTTTCCGCCGAGTTCGCGCAGCATCGGGAATATGCAACCGGAGATGATCTGCGTTACGTTGACTGGAAGGTATTTGCCAAGTCGGATCGCTATTATCTGAAACAGTATGAAGCCGAGACCAATTTTACCTGCTATATTTTGCTCGATTGTAGTGAGTCAATGCGATACCGCTCTGAAAATGCTGCACTTTCAAAATGGGAATATGCAAGGTTGGTGGCGGCAGCATTGTCATATGTAGTTATCAAACAGCAGGATGCCGCTGGGCTATGTACAATGAATGATCGTGTACTCGAATTCCTCAGGCCTTCCAGTCAACCGAATCATTTAAAACAGATTTATCACACGATGGAACATACAGAACCTGCAGGTGAGTCTGGTCTGGGAAATGTATTCCATGAATTAGCCGAGAGAATTACACGCCGCAGTCTCATCATTGTCATCAGTGATCTCTTTGATGATGTTGATAAAGTTATGTTGGGGTTGAAACATTTCCGCCATCGCAAACACGATGTAAGTCTGTTACAGGTAATTGACCCGGCAGAGCAGGATTTTCCGTTTCAAGAGCCAGTTCTCTTCCGAGGACTGGAAAATTTACCCGAACAGATGGCTGAACCTCGTTCACTTAAAAAAGCGTATCAGGCAGAATTCGAGAAGTTTTTAAATTCGGTACAACGTGGCTGTCGTGATTTAAAAATGGATTATGCCCTGATACGTACAGACCAACAACTGGATGTCGCGTTATCCGCATTTTTGTCGAATCGACGGTCGCGGGTTGGTTCTTAATCATATTCCGAATTCGAAATATATGAACTATTTAATTTTCCAACCTGTAGTCGCTTTCGGATTTGCCAGCCCCTGGCTATTGATGGGGTTGTTGGCAGCGGGTATACCAATTCTCATCCATTTGCTGCATAAGCGAAAATTCATCGAAACCGACTGGGCTGCGATGAAATTTTTGCTGATGGCTACCAAAAAATATTCGCGGCGTTTCAGAATTGAACAGCTGCTAGTCTTACTGGTACGATGCTTAATTCTGTTGTTATTGGCCATTGCCTTTTCCCGCCCCTATTGGTCCGTGCAAGGTTCTCTCCTGGAGTCAGCTGGCCCCGTACATCGGATTATTGTAATCGACTCCTCTTTCAGTATGCGCTGGATCGAAGATGAACAGCCACTCTTTGAGTCAGCAAGAGAACTAGCACGTTCTTTGGTTTCGCAATCAAATCCGGGCGATGCCTTTCAACTAATTCAAATTTCCAATTCCTCTCAGCAGGCTCTGATCTCTCGACCTTCTCGACAGCAGACATTTGTTTTAGATGAAATCACAAGAATGCAGACTACTGAAGAATATGGCAATGTAAGTCAGGCATTGCAAACAGCATTGGAATTTTTGGATCAATCACAAGAACTGGCACAGAAAGAAGTGATTGTGATCAGCGATTTTCAAGCACAAAGCTGGTCTCCGTCGCAAACGGATCAGGAGAGCGCGCGCATTCTCTCTTTAATCGAAGCCATTTCTAAAAAGTCTACTTTAATTTTAAAAGACATTGGTCTCACAGATGAAGCGAACCTCGCAATCACTGACTTCTCCAGCAAATCCGTATTTGCCTCACTGAATCAACCGATTCGACTCGAAGTTACGTTGCATAATTTTGGTGTTCTGAATAAGGAAAATGTCAATCTCCAATTGTTCGTAGACGGTAAGCTTGTTAACCAGAAATCAGTCGACCTTCCTGCCAATGCAGATACGCAGACGGAATTCACACATCAATTCACAAGAGTGGGAGACCATCGACTGGAAGTGAGACTCGCAGAGGATCGTCTGCCTTTAGATAATCATCGCTGGAAAATCATGCCTGTCAAAAAGGATATCAATGTACTACTGGTAAACGGCAGGCAATCTGGAGAATCCATGGGGCGCGCTACTGATTACCTTGAATTGGCATTATCACCGTCTTTGAAAGAACACCCCTGGCAGGGAATCATAAAACCTCAAGTAATTAATGAAGGTGAACTGGCCAACACCGAATTGAGTTTATACGACGCTGTCGTAATTTGTGACGTAGCACTTTTCACGGCAAATGAACGAGACTTATTGAAAAGATACGTCAAACGTGGTGGTGGTTTGATTATTAGTCTGGGAGAGCAGGTCAATGCCGAAAATTACAATCAAACACTATTCCAGCCAAACGTTGGCTTATTGCCTTTGAAATTATTAAATCGACGTGGTGATGCCAAAAAACAAGCGAAGTACTTCGAGTTTGATCCTTTGAAATATCAGCATCCAGCTATCGAGCTCTTTAAGGGAAATCCGGACGCGGGTCTGGAAACAACCCATCTCTATGAATATTTCCAAGCGGAAATTCTACCCGGCCCCAACACACGATTGATTTTGAATTATGATACCAATGATCCGGCCATTGTGGAAAGTACTTTAGGGCGAGGAAAAATTATCCTGATCACGACATCCTTGGATCGTCAATGGGGAACATGGGCGATCTGGCCGAGCTTTCCTCCAATGATGAATGAGTTTGTGCTCTATGCTGCTAGTGGAAAATGGGGCGCAAGAGAAACTTTAGTCGGACAACCGTTGGAAGTCGTTATGCTGGATAATCAACTTCCGCTTTCTCCCCGCATGATTACCCCCAACCAGGAAGAATTTCCGCTACGAAGCGTTCTCGATCAAAACGCAGAAACCAGAACAATCTCTTTTAGTCAGACATTCCTATCAGGAATTTACGAATTGGACTGGGGAACGTCAACTACTGAAAAAACCCTGTATGCAGTCAATGTAACTCCTCTGGAAAGCGACTTGAGACATATTGGTCCGCAATTCATCCCTCCACAATATTTCCGCACACAGGCTAGCACTCAAAATATTCTGACGGAACTGTCTGAAGATCAAACTTCACAAGTTGGTTTATCAGAATGTCTTCTATTCATAGTCTTAGCATTGATTGTAGTGGAACAGCTATTATTATGGCGATTTCCCATCGGTGCGTTTTCATTTCTGGCTGTACTATTACTGTCTTGCCTGAGCCTGTTTTTATTGCGGTGACTGTCAATGTGAGTCTATAACTAAAAAGTCTCTTATGATATACTCCCCTGTTCCAGGTACCATGATTTTTTGTCTGAGAGGGAATACACACAACGATGGGTTTGAATAAGAAACAGAAAAAACAGATTGACGTCGCACGCAAAAAAATCCAGAATTTTCGTCAGCGTTTGACGGGGGCCAAAGAGCAAATGGATGACCCTCAGGAAGTAAAAAACCTCGAGCAGGAAATTGCCAACCAGGAAGCATTAATTAAAAAAATTCAAGAAGAGTCCTGAATAGTTATCATCTTTTTCCAAAAATTTTTATTACACTCGCAAATTTTTAATAGTATGCAAAAAGCCGGGCACCGTGTTAGTTTCTCATCTCCCTACGATCATAGTGGTACATCCTAAAGAACGAAAAAGTAAATGCACAGTTCAGACATTACGTTCAAGAGATGATTTTCTTTTCTGGAAGTTCCCCAGAAAAGAACCCGAAAAGTTAACACGCTATGTCCGTCTGGGAATGGGAGGTCCACAAATTAGTAAAGCGGATGCGACGTCAGGATTGCTGGTTCTGGATGGGACCTGGCGTCTGGCTGAAAAAATGGAATCTGCTTACGAAGAACTGCCCGTGCGAAGCTTACCTGTCTGGGAAACCGCATACCCACGTGTATCCAAGCAGTTTGATGATCCAGAAACAGGTTTGGCAACGATTGAGGCTATTTTTATCGCCTATCACTTGATGGGCTATGATACAGCAAAGTTGTTAGATGGTTATTATTGGGCCACAGAATTTCTGAAAAAAAATTCTGAGCGGCTGGCACAAAAAATCTAGACCGATCAACCCACTGTTTCTACAACCTCCTCTTCAGGGATCAGTGACTGATATGTCTCTACAATTTCCCTGAGTTTATTCCGATTAACTGGTTTTGTAGTATAGTCATCACAACCTGCATCAAGACATTTTTGACGATCACTACTCATGGCGTGTGCCGTTAAAGCAACAATGGGCAAATTATATCCCTGTTCTCGTAATTTTCTAGTGGCACCATAACCATCTAATACAGGCATCGACATGTCCATTAAGATGACATCAAATGGGTTACCTTGCTCACGCGCATTCATTGCACATCTATAGGCAATATCTCCATTCTCTGCCAGCATGACCTTCGCTCCTTCTTTCTTCAGAAGCGTAGAAATCAATCGTTGATTATCAACTCCATCTTCAGCCAAAAGTACAGAACAGGTTCCTTTTGGTTTTTGTTGTGCTGATCCGTCAGCAGAAAAATTATCTCGGCTGCCAACTTGAATCGCCTTCAAGGCAGCCATGGGATCATCGTGAAACGACATGGATTCCATTTCACCAGTACTGATGGTCAAGGTGAAAACAGTTCCTTGTTCGGGAACACTATCACAAACCAAATCACCACCTAGCATTTCTGAAAGCCGTTTACTGATAGCCAAACCTAATCCCGTTCCTCCGAATTTACGCGTTGTCGAAGAGTCTGCTTGAACAAATGGTTGATAGAGATTCCTCATTTGTTCCTGAGTCATCCCAATGCCTGTATCCTGAATTTTGAACTGTAACATTGGTTTGCCCGACTCTGATTCCAGGAATGATGTTTCTACGGAGACTTTTCCACCATCAGGTGTGAATTTAATAGCGTTACCAATCAGGTTAATGAGAATCTGCTTGAGTCGAGTGGGATCGCTCTGAATTCGTTCGGGGATTTTTCCGTTAAATGTTAACTTGAATCGAATTTCCTGATGTTCAGCTCGAATATTCATTAATGACTGAATTTCTTTCATTTTTTCCATCAGGGAAAATTGAATTGTTTCAACCGTGAGATTTCCTGACTCTATTTTGGAAAGATCAAGAATATCATTAATGAGTTCCAGTAAATAATTTCCATTTCTTTTGATGACATCAAGTAATTTCAAACTTCCAGGACGTCCCCAGCTTTCTTCTATTAATAAATCCGTGTATCCCAGAACAGCTGTCATAGGTGTTCTGATTTCGTGACTCATATTTGCCAGAAATTCGCTTTTGGCACGAGATGCTGCCTCTGCATCTTCATTAGCTTTCTTCAGGCGTTCGGCTTTTACTTCCAATTCGGATGTTTTCTTTTCCAGTTCCGTGCGAACCAATTCGAGATTATTTGTTCGACTCTGAAGTTCGTTCAGTGCCTGATCACGTTTTTCCGAGACACGATTATATTGTTGGGCTATCAATCCCACATCGCTATGTTCATCCAAGTCCTCGATAGGGCTGGAATCACCCTGAATATGTCGCTCCATCGAATTGAGTAAATCATACATTTCTGTCGAAGTACCATGATCTGCCATATTCAATCCCATCTCTTCTTCTTCAGATGTGGCTCGCAGACGCACATACTTGCTTACTGTTCGTAGTGTGACCCAACAAAATGAAAAACACCAAACGAAACAAACTACACATCCCAGCAATTGGATTAAAAACTGTTCAAATCGCGAATGAGTCAGAAATTCTGCCGGAACAAAAATCGCAACGGCAAGTGTTCCCCAGACACCAGCAAAACCATGCACGGGAATGACACCAATCGTATCATCCAGTTGGCAACGCTCCAGAAGCCAGACGCCGCTTTCCATCACAATCGCAGCGATGACTCCGATGACGGCGGCTGATATAGGCGAAATCACATCACAACTGGCACTACTGGCTACGAGACCCGCCAGGAGTCCATTCAGAATATTTTCAATTTCTATCTGCTTACGTTGATAGAACTGCCAGATCAGTAAGGTAGTGGCACCAAAGGCTGATGCAATAAATGTATTAATCAATATTTGAGGAACATGAGATGTAAAACCAAATTCGCTCCCACCGTTAAATCCAAACCAACCTATCCATAGAATAAATACACCGGTCGTTGCTAATGTCAGGTTATGCCCTTTGAACTTGCGTTTGCTTTGCGTCTTATCAAATCTTCCAAGCCGTGGTCCGATAATGACAATAGAAGCCAATGCAGCCCAGGCACCAATCGAATGAACGACTGTCGAACCACTGAAATCTTTAAATCCGAGAGATTCCAACCATCCGGGAGCTTTTCCAGCAAAGTGACTAGTCCAGGCCCAGTGACCGAAAACGGGATAAATCAGTCCGCCAAGGACAACCGCCAGAATCACGTAGGCAGTAAATCGCATTCTCTCTGCAGAAGCACCTGACGCAATCGTGGCAGCAGTGACACAAAGCATCAGCTGAAAAAGGAAAAAGGCTGACAGAAAGTTATCGGTTCCCGGGTTCAAATACGGAAAGTGAGAAGTTCCTATCAAACCACCCGTAGTTGTCCCGAACATCAATCCGAATCCGAAAATCCAGAAAAGAATGCCGACCACACACACATCTACAACGTTTTTAATTGCAACGTGGATACTGTTTTTTGACCGAGATAAACCGGATTCCAGACAGCAAAACCCTGCCTGCATAAACAATACAAAAATTGTGCAAACAAGAACCCAGACAATGTCAATTTGTTGGTGAAGATCCATGGTAACTTCTACTCATTTATCATGAAGATCGATTTAAGGTGAAATGTGTTAGTGTCATGACGTTCTACTTGTTCTCTTTTGTTCATTAAGAACAAAATCAAGAGAATGAGGCAATTTCACCTCATTACATCATGTAAGAAAAGCTTATGTCGTTTTCAGTAAACACGGGGCCTTAACTCAACAAATTCACATGCTGTTCATTTCAGGAAGCGAAGTGCATGAAAAGCCTGTATCGAATGGGAGGTATAAGGTTTAGTTTGTCTATGTGAACGTAGGTAATCATGCAAAACCCTCCTATTTAGAAAAGGGTTTATAAAAAAGAACTTATAACTCGCATCAGATACAGGGACGACTTAGTAAAATTGTTACAGACCGGCAGATCATTTCAGTTCCTCTGGTCCGAACTTATATCGTGAATTAATTATGGAAATCATGTTTCTTTTGTTATCCGCTCTGAGACAGGCAAACCTCGGATTCAAAATTCAAGATCGAGTGATGATTTTAAGGGTAGGCAGCTAGCCGTCAATTTGATTTCCTGTTTCAGAAATGCATCTGAAATTCTCCGTTTCGCTAAGTAAAATTTAGTACAATTTCTAGGATTTTCTCTTAGATGCAACTCCCGCGTACATTATGAAGCCCTCTGAAGCCGGTCCGTTCTGAGACTTTCTGGCCTGCATTCCTTGATTATTTTGGATGGATTGTTAACGTTGAGAAGATTTGCGCAAAAATAGGTATTTCAGCCAAAAAACAATGTACATTTGCTGTTAAGGTGACGTAAGAAAGTGCCCAGACGCGACGATATCCATAAAATTTTAATCATCGGCTCCGGTCCCATCGTAATTGGCCAGGCTTGTGAATTTGACTATTCCGGTACACAAGCATGTAAAGCATTAAGAGAAGACGGTTATGAGGTTGTGTTGGTGAACTCCAATCCAGCTACAATTATGACCGACCCGGAAACCGCTCATCGAACTTATATTGAACCGATCACATGGCAATATATTCAAAAAGTGATCGAAATCGAAAAACCAGATGCACTGCTGCCGACTTTGGGCGGGCAGACCGGCTTGAATGCGGCAATGGACCTGGCACGACGGGGAATCCTTGATCAATTGGGAGTCGAGTTGATCGGTGCCAAAGAAGAGGTGATTGCTAAAGCCGAAAGCCGTGATCAGTTCAAAGAAGCCATGATGAAAATTGGGCTCGACTGCCCTCGAAGTGCGGTCGTCCATAATATGGAAGAGGCAAACGCCGCCTTAAAAGACATCAGCCTCCCGATGATCATTCGGGCCAGTTATACCTTAGGGGGCACGGGAGGGGGAGTTGCCTATAACCGTGAGGAATTCGAAGAAAAAGTACGTAGCGGGCTGGCTCTTTCTCCGGTGAATGAAGTCTTACTCGAAGAATCCATCCTCGGGTGGAAAGAGTATGAAATGGAGGTCATGCGTGATCGGGCCGATAATGTGGTGATTATCTGTGCGATCGAAAACTTCGATCCGATGGGAGTTCATACAGGAGATTCTATTACTGTCGCACCGGCACAAACCTTGACTGATAAAGAATATCAACGGATGCGTGATGCCACGATCGCCTGTATGAGGGAAATTGGCGTCGAAACGGGTGGTTCCAATGTCCAGTTTGCGATTAACCCCGATACCGGCCGGATGACGATTATTGAAATGAATCCTCGCGTCAGCCGCTCGAGTGCACTCGCCTCTAAAGCAACCGGATTTCCAATTGCCAAAATTGCTGCAAAACTCGCTGTCGGGTATCGACTGGATGAAATCAGGAACGACATTACGCGCGAAACACTCGCTTGTTTCGAACCTACGATCGATTATGTCGTGACAAAAATTCCACGCTGGACATTCGAAAAATTTGTCGATGCCGATTCTGTGTTAACAGTACAGATGAAATCCGTTGGCGAAACCATGGCCATTGGACGTACATTTAAAGAATCACTGCAAAAAGCCTTACGCGGACTGGAAATCGGGCACTTCGGCTTGGGGGGCGGCAATAAAGATCTGTGGGGAACACCAAAACAACCTTCCCAGGATTTCATTGAGTCCAGATTGTCGATTCCAAACGAAGAACGCATTTTCTTCATTCGCTATGCATTCAAACTCGGCATGACCTCCGAACAGATTCATGAATTAAGTGATATCGATCCCTGGTTCCTGAACCACATCAAACAATTGGTTGAGTTTGAAGAAGAGATTTGTAATTCTTCTCGACTGGAAGATCTTGACTTCGCATTCATGAAAAAGGCGAAGCAGTATGGTTATTCCGACAAACAGCTGGCGTTCTGGTTGGACTCCACAGAAATGGATGTTCGCCAATACCGTAAAAATTTGGGCATCGAAGCCACATTCAAGCAAGTCGATACCTGTGCGGCGGAATTCGAAGCATATACTCCCTATTTTTATTCCACTTACGAACAGGAAAACGAAACGCCAGCTAACCCGGAACAAAATCGGCGAATCATGATTCTGGGAGGCGGTCCTAACCGGATTGGACAGGGGATTGAGTTCGATTATTGTTGCTGCCAGGCCTCGTTCGCTTTGCGAGAGTTAGGTATTGAGAGCATCATGGTCAATTCGAATCCCGAAACGGTTTCGACTGATTACGACACGTCCGATCATTTATTCTTTGAACCGTTAACGACTGAAGATGTTTTAAATATCTGCGACCGTATGCAGCCTGATGGGGTGATCGTACAATTCGGCGGTCAAACACCTCTCAATCTCGCCCGTGGTCTTGAAGCTGCCGGTGTTAATATTATTGGTACCAGCCCCGAAATGATCGATGCCGCCGAAGATCGGGAACGCTTTCAGGCTATTCTTGAGAAACTCGAACTTCATCAACCACCAAATGGAATCGCCACCGATACAGAAAGTGCACGTGCCGTTGCAAACGAAATCAGTTATCCCATTCTGGTTCGTCCCAGCTATGTGTTGGGCGGCCGGGCAATGGAAATCTGTTACGATGAAGAATCCCTTGTACGCTATATGCATGAAGCCGTCAATGCGTCTCCTGATCACCCGGTGCTCGTTGATCAGTTCCTGGAAGATGCGATTGAGGTCGACGTCGATGCCATTTCTGATGGAATCACCACCCTGGTCGGAGGAGTTATGGAGCACATCGAGGAAGCGGGAGTTCACTCTGGTGACTCTGCCTGTGTGCTGCCTCCACACTCTTTACCCGACTCTGTGATTGATGAGATCAAACGCGCCACTTACGCGCTCGCACGAGAATTAAAAGTATGTGGCTTAATGAATATCCAGTTTGCCGTCAAACAGACTGAAGACGGATACACGGTCTATATTCTGGAAGTGAATCCCCGTGCGAGTCGCACATCACCGTTCGTTTCAAAAGCCACAGGCCTCTCATTACCGCGTGTCGCCGCGAAAGTCATGGCCGGTGTTCCACTGCTGGAACAAGGCGTGACAAGGGAAATTGTACCCCAACATACTTCAGTCAAAGAGAGTGTCTTTCCCTTTTCTCGATTCTTGGGAGTCGATATCATCCTCGGCCCGGAAATGCGTTCCACGGGCGAAGTGATGGGAATCTCCAAAGGCTTCGCTCTCGCGTTTGCCAAAAGTCAGTTAGCCGCAAATACGACTCTGCATTCTGAAGGAACTGTATTTATCAGCATGGCTGACGTCTATAAGGAAACCATGATTGAACCCGCACGTCGCTTGATCGAGATGGGATTCAAAATCGTCTCGACTTCAGGAACCGCACGCGTTCTTCAAGAGGCTGGCATCGAAGTCTCCACCGTAAAGAAGTTGAAAGAAGGCCGGCCGAATCTGCTAGACATGATGGCGAATCAAGATGTGCAATTTATCTTCAATACGCCCAGCGGAAAAGGTTCGCGCACCGATGAAGGTAAGATCCGTTCTGCATCCGTTACGTATGGTGTGACGTGTGTCACCACAATTCCCGGATGTTTGGCAGTCGTCAAGGCTCTGGAGGCTTTAGCAGAAGACGCCACACCTCAAGTTCGTGCCCTGCAGGACTGGATGGCTGACATTGAATAAACGGCTCACACATCGCCTGAACCGGATACCCGATTGACCCTATCGGAAATTTTCGAATCGCTTTTTTCTGGTCGAATTTAGCTAAATATTTTGTACTTGACACCGGCGTGCTGTTTTTGAAACTCTGTGATCTGCGTCGCGCGCGTGGAGCTTTTTTCTGATGGGTGTACATTGTGAATTCTGAAAATGTTCGCACCACAAAAACGTCCTTTTTTTGCTGATGATCACCTGCATCTTGAGAATATGTTAATTCTATCTCGTAACGTTTTGCTCCTTTTGAGCTCACTTTCAGCCAATTCAATTGAAACAAAGTCGCAATTTTTGACCACTTCTCAGACAATAATGCGCAAAAGTTTTTCTTGACTGCCTCACGCCGGTTTGCATGATGTAACAAGATCAACAATGAAAAACTGATTCTGAACCAGAGAAACGCATACATAACAAACCTTTCCTGTGTAAGCAGACAACGCAGGCATGACTGAGGAATGTAAATGAGTCCCAGTCACTGAAATTGAATTCGGTTAGAGATGATATGAAATAGCGCCCAGTAACTCTAACTGAAAATCACGAACAATAGCAACGCATGTACTAAATAGAACAAGCCGGACCACTGGAAAGAAAGATTTTAAATTCGGAAATACGTTTAGACATGGGAAAGCAGAAGTGATTACAATATGGAATTCTTATCTCGCAAAACTGTTCAGCAGATTGAATGACCATCCAAACGAAAACATCAACCCTGGAACCAAGTATCAAACATGCCATCTCGAATCCACCAATTCAAACAGATTTTTAACATAAGCTTCGCCATAGCATTGGCGCTGTTACTCATTTCTAACCCGGTTTGTGGGCAGAATAAGAAACGGAAGAAGAAGCCGCAGCCCTTTGGCTGGGTGAATGAACTAAAACAAAAACTTCCCGGTGTGCAGCATGGAACATTTCATAGTCCATCGATGAAAGTTGATGTCGGCTACTGCATCTACCTGCCTCCACAATACGAGGCACCCGAAAACAAGAAACGACGATTTCCCGTTGTGTACTACCTGCATGGTGGCCGCCCTGGCAGTGAAACAAAAAGTGTGCGCCTCGCCGAATACATCAACAAACATATGACAGCCGGTGATGTCACACCAATGATCTATGTGTTTGTAAACGGAGGACCGGTCAGTCACTATAATCTGCCCAAACGTGAGAACGCGATGGGGGAAGATGTCTTTGTGAAAGAGCTGATTCCACATATTGATAAAACCTATCGTACCATTGCCGACCGCAAAGGCCGTGGGATCGAAGGCTTTTCGCAAGGTGGTCGCGGCACCACGCGCATCATGTTTAAACATCCACAATTATTTTGTTCTGCAGCGCCGGGGGGAGCCGGCCATGCCACTGAGAAGCGCATCTCGGAAGAAAACGGGCGCGAAAACCCAAATCTAATCTTCGCCAAAGGCTATAACACATACGATCTGGCCCGCGAGTATGCAAAACATCCTGAACCAGACCTCCGGATCTTAATTCATGTCGGCACCAAAGGGTTCAATTACGAGAATAACCTCGCCTACATGAACTTCCTGGATTCACTCAAAATCCCATTTGAAAAACTCATCGTCCTCGAAGTACCACATAGTGCCGTGAAAATTTATCAAAAGCAAGGGCTCAAAATTATGCAATTTCATGCTAATAATTTTCGCCAGGCTGCTATAAAAGACTAAAATTCAGAATTAAGTTTCCGAACACCCATAGTTAATTTTGTGTTCTTTCGTGGTAGCAAAAAAGCACTTTCAACTCACCGTCTACGTTTCTTAGCAGCATAAGTCGCACGTCGTTTCTCGGCATGAAACACAAAATAGCCGTCAATCTCTTTCAGATCGACGCCTCCAAAAGTACTCGTCAGTTTTTTCTGATACCAGAGTCGACGACGCGTGACCATCACCATCCGACCACCGATTTTTAATCGGTTAAAGCCTTTCATAATGAAATTTTTAGCGATTGAAAAATCGGTATGATAAGGGGGATTCGATAAAATCCAGTCGAAGTCGGTTTCGTGGTGATCATTCAGGCCATCACTCTGCATGATTTTTACAGCGTCAACCTGATTCTGCTCTGCGTTGTCCCGTGCAAGCTGTATCGCTGCCGGCTCAATGTCAGTCATCACAACATTTTCTGGTCTCACTATTTTCGCTGCCAGAATTCCCACGACACCATATCCGCAACCCAGGTCTAACACACGCTGACCGGGTCCGAATGTCACCGTCGATAACATTGCCTCCGTTCCCTTGTCAAGATTTTTGGGAGAAAACAACTCCGGAGCGGTTTCGAATGTGAATGAGTGACTTTGATAGGTGAGAGAAAATGCCATACAAGTTCAAATAGTCTGGTGAAAAGTGGTCTTTTCTGTTAAGAATCAACAATCCATCGAACGCATTGATTGTCTCGATTCACATTCATAGTTACGTTATCTACTGGAAACATACACGTTTCGCAAAGAATTATCCATTTCAAGTAACAGATTTCACTTTGAGCTTGATAAGGAAGTCTTTGCTGACACGTTGATGCGTAAGGATTTGGCGAATGGGCGAAGTAACACAGAAACATTTCAAACCCGGATTAACAACTTGGATTCTGACAAGTCTGTTTCTGGGAATTCTGTGTGGACTGTTCTTTGGTGATCTGTGCGCTCCTCTGAAGTCAATCGGGGAGGTGTTCATTGGTCTCTTGCAGATGACCGTCCTGCCCTACATTACACTTTCACTGATTCTGAATTTGGGCCGTATCTCATTAAAACAGACACGGAATATGGCTCTGACGGTCATTGTTCTCCTGATCATTTTATGGTGTATTGGCCTGTTTTCTGTCTGCCTGATGTCCCTGGCGTTTCCTTTCTGGCAAAAGGGGGCGTTTTTCAGCACCAGTATCATCCAGGGCACACAAAACGAAAGCCTGTACGATTTATTCGTACCCGCAAATCCCTTTTTCTCACTTGCGAACAACGCGGTTCCTGCCGTCGTCATCTTCTCCATCGGACTGGGTATCGCTTTAAGCAGTCTTTCGAATCGGGATCATTTGTTGGATCCACTAACGGTTGCAGTGCAGGCATTAATGAGACTCAACCGCTTTGTGGTTCATATTTCTCCTTTTGGAATCTTTGCAATCGTCTCGTACGCTGTCGGCACACTGCCGTTTGAAAAATTCGGACTGCTTCAGGCTTATCTGATCACCTTCTCTGCCGCGACGCTGCTTCTCGCTGTCGGAATTCTGCCGATGCTGATTTCAGTCTGCACTCCCGTTAGATACTGGGACGCATTAAAGGTTTCACAAACCGCGGTCATCGCAGCATTCGTGTTAGGCAACACCTTCGCTGTACTGCCATTAATCGTCGAAGCGGCTCGCGAGATTCTGGACCGCTATCATCTGGAAAAAGAAAATAGCGGTGGCTCTCCGGATGTTTTAGTTCCCCTCGTATTCCCCTTTCCCGATCTGGGACGGATTATCGGATTGATTTTTATTCCCTTTTCGGCCTGGTTTTATGGTGAGAGTTTATTACCAGACCAATACCCCAAATTTTTATCCTTAGGCATGGCCGGTTCCTTTGCCAAACCTGCCGTTACAATCCCCTGGCTACTCGACCTGATGCATATTCCCCATGATATTTTTCAACTCTATCTGGCTGTCGGCATCTATACCACACGTCTGGGAGACGCACTCCGTTCGATTTATCTGTTTTCCTTTGCCATCCTCGCTGCCGCTTCATTGTCGGGAACCCTCAAAATTCAATGGAAAAGATTTATTTCTTACTCGCTACTCTGGTTGTGCATTGCCGGCATTGTCATTGCTGGAATTCATACCGTTTTGAATTACACTTTCAAAGACCTTTATCAATCCAAGGCGATGATTGCGGATCGGCAATTATTGTTTCCTGATGTTCCTTATACAATCCTCAAGAAATCAACACCAAATCCGGTTGCCATCATGCCGGGAGAAACCAGAATCGACCGCATTAGACGCCGCGGGGTAATTCGACTCGGATTTGATGGCAAACGTTTGCCATTTTCCTATTTCAATGAACAAAATCAACTGGTCGGTTTTGATATCGATATGGCACATCGCCTGGCCGACGATCTAGGTGTGGCCATCGAATTCATTCCGTTCACTCCGAACACCCTCATCAAACAGCTTGATGAAGATCACTTCGATCTGGCGATGTCCGGTCTGGAAGGTACCATCGAACGCGCTACCGCATTCCCTGTGGCCGATTCTTATATGGACGTTACACTCGCCATCGTCTTACCCGACTATCGCAAAGCTGTCTTTTTGGATTTTGAGGAGTTTCGAAATTCTACAGATTTGAAAATCGCCGTTGTGTCCAATAGTTTTTTTGATGAAAAAGCACACGAATATTTTCCGAATGCCTCGTTTGTTCAAATTGAATCTGAAGAGGAATTTTTTGAAGGCGAAGCGGGAGATGCAAGTATCCTGGTCACCAGTGCCGAGACCGGTTCGGCCTGGACACTCTTGTATCCGAAGTTTTCTGTTGTGAATCCCTTTCGGAAAGATATTCGCGTCCCCTTGTATTACCTGGGAGCACACGACGTGGAATTCGAAGAATTCATGGAAGTCTGGCTCGAACTCAAAAAGAAGGAAGGCGCCTTTCAAACGCTCTATAATTACTGGATCCTCGGCAAAAACGAAGAGAGAACACCCCCGCGCTGGTCCATCATTCGTAACGTTCTGCATTGGATTGATTAGAAAAAGCGAAACTTCCAAATGGAGGGAGTTGCATGAGATAGTACTCTTTGCCCCCTTATGTTCATGTAAAGTTTTACTTTTTAGGCTCTTTCTTCCGATTCTTCCTCAATTTCTTCACAGACTTTTTTTGCTTCGGAAATACATTCACCCGCTTCGCCCAGGCTTGCCATTGGGCCGATAGTTCGTTCACTTTTTCGGGACGACTGCTCGCGAGGTTATTCAATTCCGTACGGTCTTTTTGTACGTCATACAGTTCCCACTTCTCAGGCTTCAGACCGCTGGCAGGAGAAACGCCGCGACCGACCAGTTTCCAGTTCCCGGCTCTCACAAACGCGTTGTTTTCATGTTCGATGAAAAGCGGAGCAGCGCGGTCTAAGCTTTTGCCTTTCATAGCGGGTTTTAAAGAAACACCATCCAGTGTATGAATCGATTTGCCTTTATGCTCTTTCGGATACGATGCACCGGCAACATCGACGATGGTGGGCATGACATCGATTAATTGCGCTGGTTCACGGAACCACTTTTGACTTGGTCTGATCTGCTGTGGCCAGTGCATGATGAAGGGAGTCGCGCTTCCGCCTTCGTGGGCATAATGCTTATACAGGCGAAACGGAGTATTCGACGCATTGGCCCAGGCAGTACCGTAGCTGTTCGCTGTCTCTTGATTTCGTTTTTCGATGTTGAGAAATTCTCCGCGTCCCAACTTACCCCCCTCTGCACAACCCCCATTGTCGGACAGAAACAGGATCAACGTGTTTTCATATTGCCGATGGTCTTTGAGCCAATTGACGAGCTTACCGATATTCTGATCAACGCGATCAACCATCGCGGCATAGATGGCCATCTTGAGCGCCATCTCTTTTTGCTTTTCCGCACTTAACGAATCCCAGGCGGGAACAGATTTGTCACGCGGAGAGAGTTTGGTGCCTGCAGAAATCAGACCCGATTTCTTTTGTCGTGCGAAACGTTGCTTACGTAACTTGTCCCAGCCGATCTTATATTTCCCACGGTACTTATCGATGTCTTCTTCATGGGCCTGAAGTGGCCAATGTGGAGCGGTATAAGCCAGATATAGGAAAAACGGTTTCTCTTTTTGTGAGTTCTCCTGTTGATGTTCTCCCAGAAAGCGAATGGCATAATCGGTGAAGGCATCAGTAGTATAAAACGGGCGATCGGTTGTGCTGGGTGGTGTTTTGATATTTTCATTACCCAACGTCATTCCCCGTGGTTCAATGGGGTGAAAGAACCGCGTGGCGCCCGAGACACAACCGAAATATTTTTCATAGCCACGTTGCAGCGGCCAGCAGTCACGTACGGTGTAACCAAGATGCCATTTCCCCGCCATATAAGTTGCGTAATTCGCCTGCTTCAATACTTCAGCAACTGTGACGCAATTGCGGTTCAAATACCCCTGATAAGCGGGCGGTTTTGAGTCGCCTCTTTTCTTTCCAGGCGGATTGGTCATCCAGCCAATGCCTGTCTGATGAGGGTGTAAGCCCGTCATCAAGGTGGCGCGAGTGGGACAACAGCGACCCGAGTTATAAAACTGAGAAAACCGCACGCCCCCGGCAGCCAGCGCATCGATATTCGGAGTTTCAATTTCACCGCCGTAACAACCAATATCTGAGAACCCCATGTCATCGACCATAATGAGGATGACATTCGGACGTGATGCCTCAACTGCATACAGACTGCGGGAGGTAAATAGAGTTAGAAATAAGGCTAAGCAGAAGAGCGACTTTATAGAATTCATGGTGGTCTTTCAGATAGATGCATCGTTAATTTTGTGATTTGATAATACTTAAGGCTGCTTTTTGGTTTGATAATCACGGCCCTGGTTACTTTGCTCACAAGATTTCATCCAGCGTTCTAATTCTGTCTGATACCGTGCAACGAGTTCAGGATATTCTTTGGATAGATCTTTACTCTCCGCTGGATCAGCAAGCAGGTCAAACAATTGATACTCTGTTTTCGACCTTTGCTGCTTACGAAGCAGCTTATAACGATCGGTCACCCAGGCTGCGTTTTTCTGGAATTGAAAGCCAATCGGCTGCTGGCGATGTTTTACCTTGTTTGCAAAAACAGGCCAGAGATTCATTCCATCAATGGGGCGATCCGCTTGAACTGGCAGCTCCATAGCCGCCAGGATCGTCGGTAAATAATCACTGGTCACCATTGGAAAACGGGTTTCAGTACCGGGGCGAATTTTGGCCGGCCATTCCAATAGCGCGGGCACACGAATGCCTCCCTCAAACAAGTCACGCTTGCGTCCACGAAACGGACCCGCAGAACCGGGGGCACGAGCATTGCCTTCCGGACCATTGTCAGAGCAGAACCAGAGCATTGTATTTTCAGCAGAATTCAGTTGTTTTAATTGCGCCCGCAAGCGTCCTATCTGCTCGTCCATCGCAGTGATACAACCATAATAGTTACTGTGATAAAGATCATACTTCTGATACATGTCTCGATAACGGGGTCCTGCAACCACAGGCAGATGTGGTGTATGAAACCAGATCACGCAGAAAAACGGTTTGTCCGCTTTCGTACTGCTTTCAATAAACGGTAAAGCACGGTCCATAATTATTTTCGAATCATCACCGCGCAAGTTATCTTTGACGATCTCGCCTGCTGCATTCCAGTAATGCGTACCATAGGGTTTGGTAGGTTTGCCCTCTTCAATCGCTGCCCAGCCTTTTCCGGGAGCCTTCCCAGCTGGCTTAAGCATCGGATCCCAGGTGGGAACTTTCGCTTCGGTGGAAAAACAGACTTCGAATCCGTTCTGCCAGGGAGGCGAAAAGTCTTTGATATTTTTTGGTCCCCCCCGATTCGATTCGCGAACCGTTTTCGTTAGTGTGCCCAGATGCCATTTCCCGAAATGCCCTGTACGATAACCGTGATCTTTTAATAATTCTGCCAGAGTGAATTCCTGAGCTTTCATATGCCCCTTGTTGGCTGTCACAATCCCATACCGAAAGGGATTGCGGCCCGTCAGACAACTGCCACGCGTTGGACTACACACCGGCGCGCCTGCATAAAACCGTTTCAAGATGACCCCCGCTTTCGCCATCTTGTCCAGATGCGGTGTTTGGATGATTTTATTCCCGTTAAAGCCAGTATCTCCCCAACCGAGATCATCACACATGATTAAGACCACGTTTGGTTTTTGTGACGCAGCATCCGCGGTTACCGTAATTAGGCAACTCAGCAGGCAGATTAGAAAAAATAAACGATTCATGTACATGGTGTCACAACCTCAAAAGTGAGCGGCACGGCGCTAGCCGCCGGTTGAACAACTTGGCTATTACCGGTGGCTAGCGCCATTCCGCTCAGAAAATGTTCGTCTCACCTTACCACAGCGAACGAAAATATTTCGCATCGACGGCCGTTTGTGCCAGACACTCCTCTGTTGAAAGCTGTTTCCAACTATGTCGACCTTTAAACTCACTATGGAGTGAAAAGATTCCTTCATAACTTAGTTTCCGCAGGGCGTCGACATAATCCGGAATTGGTGAAATCCCGTCAGCCACGGGCACAGTCTTGACTTCCCATTTTTGATGCCCTTTTTTGTCTCGTCCCTCGCCTCGTTCCCAGGCAAAATTCTTAACGGCACAGAGAGCAATCCAGGGTGCTAACAGATCGAGTCCCTGACGCCAGCCATCGCCGCTACCTTCCTTGACCATATGCAACATATCGACATACGCGCCAACCTCCTGAGGCGAATAGTCTTGAATCATTTGATACAACTGCGTTCCATGCGAAGGCAGAAAGTTATTCGAGTGCACATGCACGCACGGTAACACGTTATATTTTTGTGCCAGCTTTGCAACCTTGCTAATTTGCTTGCTTGTTGCTTTTAACTGCTGAGCCAGCGTGCCAAACTGCTTGTAACGGTAGTAGCCGATTTTGATTCGATCAATCCCCTGCTCTTGTGCGGTTGCCAGAATCCGCTCTGCGTTTTTATCAGGCTCAGTAATCATGGTGGTCAGAAAGAGAATTTTGACTCCCGCGGCTTTGGCCGCACTACATGCCTCTGGCAGTTCTTTTTCTACATTTTCCGGTAAAATATGCCCCTTGGGACGCACGGTCAGATCAAGACCATCCAGACCAATCGATTGGAATGCCCGGCAAACGTCGGGAATGGGCATATCCTGAAAGCTTTTTGTAAACGCCCCCAGTTGGTACCCATTCCCCGATTTCGCTTTGGGCTGCTCGCCCGCCTTTGATGTGTTTTGTTCAGACAGGCCATTGACTAGAGCAGTACCCGCTAAAACATTCAGGGAGACCTGTTTCAAAAAATCACGGCGAGGGAGCCGATTATAAGGGGGCAGAGCATTCCGCATGGTGAAAACCTTCTCTATGATCAATTGTCTTGTAGAATTTCCTTTGGGTCCATATATAGTAGTATGATCATCCCTCTGCCCTTTTTCTACCGGATATTGTTTGTTTTACTGAATTCGAAAGTGATACCCCGCCAGTATGTCCGAGCCAATAACTCTCATAGCCACTTCTGCTTTTGGCCTGGAAGCCGTGGTTTCGCGCGAATTAAAACAACTGGGATACGAAGATCAGACGGTCGAAAACGGACGCGTCACATTTCAAGGCGATCTGAAAGCCATCTGCCGCTGTAATCTCTGGCTCCGCAGTGCAGACCGAGTGTTACTCTGCCTGGGTGAATTCACGGCCCTTGATTTTGACGATCTGTTTGAGGAGGTCCGAGAACTCGAATGGGAACGCTGGATGCCTCCTTCTGTGCAGTTTCCCGTCAGAGCATCCACGGTTCGTTCGAAGATCAACAGCGCTAAAAACTCACAGAAGGTAGTCAAGAAAGCAATCGCCGAACGCTTGAAGCAGCATTACATTAAAGACTGGTTCCCGGAAGACGGCCCCCTGTATTCGGTCAGCGTTTCGATATTAAAAGATAAAGCATCGGTTTGTATCGACACCACAGGCCCCAGCCTGCACAAGCGCGGCTATCGCACGTTGACTGCGGGAGCACAACTGAAAGAAACGTTAGCCGCCGGGTTAATTCAATTAAGTTACTGGAATCGTGAACGTCCTTTTATTGACCCGTGTTGCGGTTCGGGAACCATTCCCATCGAAGCCGCCTTAATCGGAACCAATACCGCACCCGGTATCAATCGCGATTTTACCTCGGAAGGCTGGCAGCAACTTTCTACCGAACTATGGGAGGCCGCCCGCGAAGAAGCCCATGATCTGGTGCGTAATGACATCGCCTTTCGTTTGCAGGGCTACGACATCGATCCTGCCATGATTCGCATGGCCCGTTATCACGCACAACAATCAGGGATGGATGAGTACATACACTTTCAAGAACAACCGCTTTCTGAATTAAGCACGCCCCGCAAATATGGTTGCCTGATTACCAATCCTCCATATGGAGAACGCCTGGGTGAGAAAGAAGATGCCGAAAAAATTTATCGCGAAATGAAACGTGTGTGCGAACCGTTAGAAATGTGGTCCATTTATGTACTGACGTCTCATCCCGGTTTTGAACGCATCTTTGGTCGCAAAGCACGCCGCCGAAAATTGTATAATGGTCGCATTGAATGCACATACTACCAATTTCCTGGCCCACCGCCTCCACGCAAAAAAACTCCCTGGGACCAGGCTACCAGTGCCAGTAAAAAATCGCCGGATGAAAAACCAGTCGATACCGAAACGGTAAACGAAGAAGAATAAGACGTAAGTCTGCTCGTTCAGGCAGACCACATATTACGAATATTCTTGCGAATGTCTTCCGCCGTCGTTTCGATCTGGGCGTCCTCTGGTGTGTCCAAATCTTCTGCATTGAAAGCGGGTCGACGTTGGAACAACGGAATCGTCTTCGAGGATATAAACCGCGTCAATTGTGCATAACTGTGTGCCTGATTCCAGCGACGGTTCTGGAAATACTGACGATGTGGAAAACAGACATAGAGCCAGTTCTTCGCCCGCGTGAGTGCTACATAAAACAGCCGACGCTCTTCATCGATTTCGTCATTACTCTCCAAAGACATTTCGGAAGGAATGCTGCCATCGGCGGCCTGCAACACATACACGGCATCCCACTCCAGCCCTTTCGAAGAGTGGATCGTACTCAAAACAAGAAAATCATCATCGTCCTGACCTGACGCTGCAGTGACGTCCTGTGTGGAACTGGGAGGATCAAGGGTGATCTCTTCCAGAAAACTCATGCGACTGCTGAAGCGGCTGGCAACCTGTTCCAATTGTTCCAGATCGCGTTGACGGGATGTCGCGTTATCATACTGTTGATCCAGTAACGGCGCATAAAAGGTACGCACCTGATGAACTTCCGCTGAAATACCTCGCTTTTCCGACTGAGGCGAAGACAGGTTTTTCATCAATCGCACAAACAAAGGCCAATGCTCGACAGTCGCCGCCGGCGGTTTGAATTCTGACCACGCATCGAATCGAAACTGGGAATCCGCCAGCAGATTTAATAATTGTTGTGCTTTCTTCTGACCGATACCAGGCAGGAGTGTCAAAACCCGCAGTCCGGAAACGGCATCACGCGGATTTTCTGCCAGTCGTAAATAGGCCATTAAATCTTTGACGTGCGCCGTTTCAATAAATTTCAAACCACCATATTTGTGATAGGCAATATTACGTCGCGCCAGTTCGACTTCGAGCGACAGGCTATGGTGCGAAGCTCGAAACAAAACCGCCTGTTGATGCAGGGGCATTCCAGCTTCTCGGTGCTCAAGGACCTGCTGTACAACAAAATCAGCTTGCTCATTGTTATCACTGCAGTCGATGATATACGGGGCTTCCCCTGCAATTTTCGCTGACCAGAGATTTTTCTCAAACCGCTCATGGGCTTCGTCGATAATCTGGTTCGTCGCCTGCAAAATCGGTTGTGTGCTACGATAATTTTCTTCGAGCGTGACCACAGTTGTACCGGGATATTCTTCCGGAAAGTCGAGAATATTCCGCACGGTTGCCGCCCGGAAGGAATAGATCGACTGTGCATCATCGCCCACGACTGTCAGACCGTTTCCGTCGGGTGACAGGTTTTTCAAAATGCCTGACTGCAAAACATTTGTGTCCTGATACTCGTCGACAAGAATCGCTTCGAACTGGCCGCGTAACAATTTGCCGCCAGCAGGGTCTGCTCCAAGTGCATGCCAGAAGAGTAGTAAATCGTCGTAATCGAGTATGTTCTGTTTTTCTTTGCGATCCACAAACGCCTGAAACAGTTTTTTGAGGTCATCCACATGCTCCAGACACCATGGATAATGTCGTTCTAGAATCGGCTCCAGCTTCAAACAGGTGTTTACACAACGGCTGTAAATCTCCACCAGTGTCCCTTTACGGGGGAACTTTTTACCATTGTTGCCCAACTCCATTTCGCTGCGAATCGCGCTCATTAAATCTTCAGCATCGCTACGATCAATGATGGTAAAGTCATCCGGCAGATTGATGGCTTGCCCATAACGTCTCAGCAACCGGGCGGCCGTTGAATGAAATGTGCCTCCCCAGATGCTGCGCGACCGTGCAGAGGATGATCTCTCTCGACCATCACCTAACGTACGTAGTAGCGCATCGACGCGACGAATCATTTCATTTGCAGCCCGCCGCGAGAATGTAAGCAGCAAGATACGACTGGGATCGACGCCTTGCGCAATGAGATAAGCAACACGGTGTGACAGTGTCGTCGTTTTGCCTGTACCAGCCCCCGCAATAATCAGCAGTGGACCAGACTCGTGACAGGCGGCTGCCTGCTGTTCTGGATTGAGCTGTTTAAACAGGTTTTCAAGTTCTGCTGGAATGTCTGACATCCGTGCCCCACCGCGGTCGAAAGAATTCATATATATCTGCTTATTCTCTATTTTCGCCGGGCAGAAAGTTATCGCAAGGGGCGGATCTCAAAATTGTTGATGAACGGCTGTTTTTCCTCTTCCGTAAACGATCGCTTATAGTTCCCGCAGGCGAATATTACGATAATGCACCTGATTGACGAGGTTCCCATGAATCTGTAACGCGATAATTCCCTTGAGCGGAATCTTTGGATCGTCTTCGGTAAAGTCGACCGTCTGTACTCCGTTAATCCAGAGCTGAATCCGTGGACCTTCACAGCGGATGCGATACGTGTTCCAATCATCCATGCGAATTGGGAAAGTTCGCTGGTCTTTTGGTGGTCCAGCCAGAATTTTTTTGCGGCGGGATTCGTCATACAAACAACCCCAGTAACCGGTACCTAGGTCCGCCTGATATCCGATGACTTCATGATGATCGGGAATTTCCGCTGTTCGAATTTGTACGCCCGCGTTGGTTTTATCACCAAGTAATTTGAATTCCAGCTTGAGTTCAAAATCATCGTATTCCTTGTTGGAACGCAAAAACTCGTTGCGCTCCACTTTCTCAGTCAGACTGCCGCCAACGATTTCTCCATCCTCGATTCGGAAAATCTTTTCATTGCCATGCCAACCGTCAAATGACTTTCCATCAAACAGAGATTGGAAGCCTGCCGCTTGTTCGTCCTGTTCTGCTTGAACTCGCACACGCTCCAGTTGCTGTGTGGCCCGTTTTTTCAGGTTGGCATTAGAAGTGGTCGCGATGACCTGTTGCAAGGCGTTTTGCAGCAGGTCAGCATCAACGGGCGTACCTCGTTCTGCCCAGGAAACTATTATAGAACTAGCAGGCACATTGAGCTGTTTGTCTTTGAGCAGAGAAACCGTATAGTTCACTGCCAGGGGATTTGGATAGCGTCGTAAAACTTCAAAGACCAGTTTTCGTTCATCGTTCCGTTCTGCATTCGCCAGCGTATTGCGACAGACTTCCAGACGTTGTTCCGGCGTCATGTTGAGCTGGCGAGCAACGCGAATATAACCGCGAAGAGAACGAATTTTGTATTTTCGGTTCTCCAGATTTTTTGCGAGATCCAACAATGCAGGAGCGACATCAATACTGACCCATTTCCCCAGTAAGTCGGTGGCGGTATTTTGTAAAGCGTCATTGTTCGAACGCGCTGCTTTGACAATGGTCTTGAGTGCCGTTTCGCCTCCAATGGCCGCCAGTTGCTTCAACAAGAGCTGTTTTTGCTCAGTTGTAGCGCCCTGCATCGCAGATGCCAGCGCTTGTGCGGTCTGATCTAAAGGCAAACGCGAGCAGGCCGCTTTAAGGGCGTCGCTGGTTGTTTTATCATTCGGATTCTTTAATGCCAGTGTGATTAACTGAGAAAGAGTTGCCGCAGAAGTCGTACCCCCCAGTGCTTTGATAGCTGCTTGCTTGACTTCAGTATTAGAATGACTGGCTAATGAAAGCAATGTTGGGGTTACAGAATCAATACGGCACGCCCCCGCCAATTGCAGCCCCATCAGTTGCTGTGGGAGTCCTTCGCTCTCAACCAGTTTTCGTGTATTTGACTCAATCAAAGCTTTCACTTTTTCAGGAGGTTGGCTGGAACTGATTTGGGTGATGACAGCTTGCGCTGCAGACACGATTTCAGAATTGTTTTGCTTCAATAGACCAAACAGGTCTTTCAAAACCTGAAGTTGAGCGTTTTCGTCCAAGGCAGGCTCCAGTTCACTTAACGCATAAACCGCCTGTAGTTTGAGTGGTTCCGACCCTGTGGTTGCCGCCTTGCGAATCAAAGGTAGTGCTGTCGAATCGTGTGAAAGACTCAAAGCGGGGATCACGAGAGCTTTGCGTTCGTCAGGGAGCGCGTTAAACACATTGATGAGTGTGGAAGTGGACTGTTTACCCAAATCGCGGGCCGCTTGTAAACCAGAACGAAACCGGGAAAGGTCTTCTGACTTGAGTTCCTCTGCCAGCAATCCGAGTCCCGCTTTACCTTTAAGCACTATCGTCAGTTGCATCGCCGCCACCTTGATATTTTTCGGTAAATCGGCTTTGTGAACGAGTTCTGTCAAGGCGATCGCCGTTTGTTTGTCTCCTTTTTTTGCCAGAGAGCGGGCACACATCAAACACGCAAAACCCACTTCACGCTGTAACTTCTTATCCCCTTTGCCAATCGCAGCCTGCAACGCATCCGCTGCGGATTTTGTACCAATTGAACCCAAAGCATGTGCAGCAGCGATGGCAATCTTTGTGTTTTTATCTGAGAGAAGCTTTGTCAGATCTCCGGTTGCTTTCTTGTCTTTACGCTTGCCAATCGAATTGATCACGCCAACCAGTAGATTTCCTTTCACTTCTGTCAGAGCGTTTCGCAGCGCATCATCTGCCCCTTGATCGGGAATGTTTTCCAGAGCAGAGCGAGTATAGGTTGCCAGTTTTGGATTACCAAGGTAGTTCGCGAGGGAAGTAATTGCCGACTTATGACCTATGGCAGCCAGACGGCGACAGGCCATCGCTTTGGTATGGGTGTCTGCATCAGAATTCAGAACCTTCACCAACCGTGCCGTCTCTTTTTTCGAGTCATTTTTCGTATCGGCATTGGCGGGTGTTACGTTAAGCAGCAGAGAAAAAGAAAGCAAAAGGATCACAGGGTACTTCAAAGCAAACATGAGCACGAATTCCTCGAGGGAAAGGAGGTGTAAAAAGTAATGGGAAAATCAAAAACCATTTCTATGTGAAACGCAGCTTAGACAGTCCACGGTTCTCGCATCGCGCGGCTCCGCATACGATTGGCTTCCTCGTCGTTCACGAATTCTTCTGCCACCGGATCAAACTGCAACTTCCGTCCCAGCTTCCAGGCAATCGCTGCCGCATGACAGGCAATGTGGGAACGAGCCATTACATCTTCATTGGCCGCGGGTTTGGAACGAGTCTTCACACAGTTAAAGAAATCACGTACATGAAATTTAGGTGATGTACCCGGAATCGAACTGGGTGAGGGAAGTGATGCCCTTAGTTGGTCTGAGGACACTGCCGTTTGACCCGAGTCACCGGTTTCGACCCAGCCTGATTCGCCTTCAAACCGAACCGGACAGGTCCCCAGTCCCATCCAGCCATTGCGACGCATAACCAGTTTCACACCATTTTCGTAAACACATTCAATGACGTTGTCATTCGGAACATCCTTGGGTTCATATGTCACCGGCATGGTATGGTCTGCGTCGAGCGCCCATTGACAGATATCCAATGTATGCGCGCCCCAGTCGAGTAGTTTCGCACCGGAATCGAAATCGTAATGTCCACGCCAGGCGCCATCAACATACGCACGGTTATAAGGTCGCCACGGTGCAGGGCCGAGCCACATGTTCCAGTCCACTACTTCAGGATCAGGCTCTGGTTCCGCCGGCAGCCAGTCGTGACGATCAATCAATTGATAGATGGAAGCATGCACGGTATGAATTTTTCCAAGTTGTCCTGTCTGAGCCAGTTTGGAAGCGTGCGCAAAGTTTGAAACATTACGACGCTGCGTGCCTGCCTGAAAAACACGACCCGTGCGTTGAATTGTCTCTTGTAATTTACGGGCGAGTTCCATTGTAATCGCACACGGTTTTTCGGAATACACATCTTTCCCCGCTTCCGCCGCCATCATCGACGCGGTCGCGTGCCAGCGATCGCCCGTGGCAATTAAAACAGCGTCAATGTCATCCCGTGCCAGGAGTTCGCGGAAGTCACGATAGGTATCGCATTTCTGATCACCGTTCTGTTTGTCGGCCATGCCTTTGACAGTTTTGCGTTGATCAGCACGAACATCGGCAATCGCCACAAATCGCACATCGGGTTGTTCCAACATATGACTCAACACATACCCACCACGTCTGCGAATGCCGATACCTCCCAGATTGATGCGTTCGCTGGGAGCCACGGTTCCGTTCAATCCCAGCGCAGTTCCGGGAATGATTGTAGGAGCCGAGAAAACAGTACTGGCGACAGCCGCCGTTTTCATAAAGTCACGACGATTAAGAGCACCTTTGTTCGTCATCAGATTCTCCTCGTAAGCTATTGGGGGGTGAGTTGAATTTGTATTTTCAATATGTTTTGCCTGGCGAACAGTCAAATCAACGTTTGCACAATTTCATTTATTGTAATCTTCAAGGTAGTGCCCGTCTTGGAAATTCGAGGCGAAATTGTGTATATTTAGCGCATTCCTGCACCAGAAATAAATTCCATGAATGTCTCCCTCCAGCAACAATTCTTCAAAAAAGTCCCCGGAATTGAGCAAACGTGTCGACTGTTCGCCCATTTGCCCGATGTGTATCTGGTTGTGAAAGATGACGAAGGACGATTCATTAAACACAACCAGGCATTATTAAACTGGCTCAAAGTCGATTCTGATGAGGAACTAATCGGCAAGACCGATTTTGACATCCATCCACGAGATCAAGCCGAGGCATATCAACGTGAAGATCAACGCGTCATGAAATCGGAAGAACCACTGGTTGATCTCGTACATCCCGTGACCGGCGGTGAAGGAGCCACCTCCTGGTTTCAGGTCATCAAAGAACCCTTGTTCGATAAGCAACGCAGAGTCGCAGGTGTCGTGGGCATGATGCGCGATTATCAGCGTGCCGGTCTGGCGATTGCCCCCTATTTGGAAATGCAACAAGTGTTCGATCATATCGATGATCATTTTCAGCGAGAAATCACAGTGAAAGAACTGGCATCTCTGGTGGAACTTTCGACCAGCCAGTTTCAGCGCCGGTTTCGCAAGCTGTTCAACACAAGTCCCGCCAGTTACATTAATCACGTTCGCATTCAATCTGCCTGTCGCAAGCTGACTTCCACTACCGATACGATATCACATATCGCGATTCAAACCGGATTTTACGACCACAGCCATTTCTCCAAAGTCTTTAAGGCATATACGGGAGTCAGCCCCACTGAATATCGCCGCCAATAGAAGCAAAAAAGCAGTAGTCTTGTTTCATTAATCTGCGATAATAGAAATATTGATAAGTTCAACACAAGCTCCACCAGCCTTGAACTTTTTGGGGATTAGAGTGTCACACTCTTAATGCAGAAAAAAAGTATTTTAAAACCACCCTCTGTTAGAAAAGACTCAGTATGGGACAGCGTTTCACCGAATTGCCAGAAAAACAAATCGAGTTCATCAAAGAGCAAAAGTTATTCTTCGTCGGGACAGCAACGGCTGACAGCCGGATTAATATCTCTCCCAAAGGCATGGACTCACTGCGTGTTCTGAGTCCCACACAAGTCATCTGGCTGAACGTGACTGGCAGCGGCAATGAAACTTCCGCACACATTCAGGAAGACGGGCGAATGACAATTATGTTTTGTGCCTTCACAGGGAAGCCTCTCATCTTGCGTCTGTATGGACAGGCGAAAGTCCTACATCCTCACGATGCAGCGTGGGAAGAATTAGTTTCTCACTTTCCTCACACGCCCGGCGCACGACAGATTTTTGATATGCACGTTGATCTGGTCCAGACCTCTTGTGGAATGGGTGTCCCATTTTATGACTATGTCGAAGAACGGGAACTGTTAACAAGCTGGGCCATCAAGCAAGGGGAAGAAGGCGTATCTGAGTACTGGAAAAAGAAAAACCAACTCAGCCTCGACGGCAAACCAACGCACATTCTGGATAGAGAATAAACAGGTAACAGAGCTGTTTTGGTTTCATTCTAAAGTAAGCCTTGTTTTTTAAGTGACCTGAATCGACTCCAGGGTACTGCCGATTTAATGTCGACATAAGGATTAATTTCCCCTGTGTTATCAATGGCGGCAACAATAAAATCGGGAGTCACCTCGATGTGTTGTGACCAATCATATTGGTTCAGTTTTTTGGAAACCTTTTGGAGAACTTTCTTAGCAGATTCGTAATTATCGATTTGATCCATCTGCTGACAGTGGAGAGCACACATCCTTTTTAAATTGCCATCATTGAGTTGAAGTTCAACATTAGTCTCTTTTTCTCTCATTTCATCAGGAGACCAAAGGCAATATAGCTCTTCCTGCTCACTGTTTAAGATTCTCTGCTGCTCGTTTAAACTACCCAGAACTAAAAAGGGGGGCCAGCCTGCACCAAAATCCTCTTCGCAATAGCAAAGTAGTAAGCAATAATAAACGTCCCTTGCACTTGAATCGGAAATCGTCTCTGGAATTTGCTCCAATAACATTGATTGGATTTCTTTGGCAAGTTGGGAAAGTGTCTCTTTTTTTTGAGGACGCTCATATTCGATAATTGGATGGAGTTCCTCACAAATAGTTCCATCCTCATTCAGATAATGTTTTGTGATTTTCTCAAGTTCTCCGAATTGACCATATTCATAACTTCGTTTTGTTCGTGCGGCAACTTTTTGCCTTTGCCAATTAATAGAGATTTCTTTTGTCACATGTCCAAATTTATAATAGAAATGACTCTCAGTAATTGAATTAATGGTATTGTGTTTTACGAATGACTTTAAAAGCTTTTTTTCTTTAAATACATTACGTCTTAGATAGTTTATTTTGGGTCCAGAGTTTTTCAATTCGATTTCGTCAGCGAAATTTTTACCATATATCAGGTAGGTAGATTTACGAGGCTTTTCCTTTCTCGTTTTATTGAACCAGTAATCTTCAATTACTTGTATTTTTCCGTTCTCGTCAAGTCCATGTCGAAGATTACCTGGCTTTGGTTTAGCTCCTTCAATAAGCCATTTTATTTTCGTATTATATAATTCAGCGCGAAAAGGTTCATTTCGCGACATATCGTCAGTTGCCCAGCGCCATTTTACCACTTTGGAACTGCACTCTTTAACAATACGACCTAGTACCTCGGGTTGAGAGTACTTTTCGAACATTGAATTTAAGTAATCGGGCTGAAAAGATTCAAACACAACAGTCCCCAATGACTTTTGCCAGATTTATATAACGACTAAACATAACTATGATAAAATATCAGACTAAACAAAGAACTTAAGGCACCAACTAAAAAGTAGCAGAGTATGGGAAAACTCTTGATATGTTTGGCGAATGATTGGATGCAACTTGATCTGCTAAAATCGTGATTGCGAATATTGGAACTCTTGGGTTAGAGGTTATTACGCATTTGGGCTACTAGCGTTTTAAAACAAGCATGTTTGCCATTTCTCACGTTAGAGTAATAGAATATACAGCAGGGTGTTGATTTGTCAATTTTGCTTTTTTGACTGGTGATCAATTTACGATTTGGATTCAGAAACAGAACGTATGGGGGGGGCTGAAACCAATGCTAACTCTATGGAATAGATCGCGAGTCTGCTAAACCGGGACCAAGTAACACAAACAAAAAGTATCACCAACTGGCGATGGCTCGTATTATGAATGACTGCTCATAACCTCCAGAAAACGTTCCCAAGCCGAGCCCGGATTGAACTTGCAACGATTCAGTCAAGTCGTAGTGTATCTGGGGCACAACGATGAAGCTAGACTCTCCATTGAGTTTTGAGGTGCCGTTAGTTTCCACACCCAGCTTTGTATTTGGGGCTACATCCGCAAAAAGTGAGATATTCAGAATTCGTTCAAATGTTTGTGAGTTTTGAGCTCCCTCCAGATCCATGCGGCCTCCGATCATAAAGAGTACACTCCAGGTTTCATTGAATCGAATACCACCCAGGTACAATAATGTGGTATTCCATTGCTCCCAGGCCACCGTCGGCTCAACGAGCATCTGAATACCATGGATATAGTGATTGTCAAAAGCAGTTCCTATTGTCCACTGAAGGCCCAGCTTATATTCCTCCAGTGATGAATTTTCGAAAGGAAATTCAAACTCGATTGCAAAATTATCTACGATGGCATATTCCAGTTCCGGTGCCCACTCAATTCCTTTTTTGTCAAGTGTTGTTGGACCGGGGCCAAAAGGGTCGTCATTTTCTGGCTGGGTATTTGATTCTGCCCACGGAAAGATAGAAAGTGTATTGATCTCCACTTCGCCTTTACGAGCCCCTAATGGCCGGACTAAATCAAACAGTAGTGGCTCCGGAACCTCTACATGAGCTATGTCATGTTCATGTACTTCAGGTTCTGCGTATCCTCCTAAAGCTAGTGAGTATTTCAAGAGCGGAACTGTATCCGCAAGGTAGTCCGGGTTAGTCGGTCTAAAATCATTCAAATTCAGATCGGACCCACAGACTGGTTTGCTGTCCATGATTCCGGCTAGAAAGATACCACAACTTACTAGCCATGTGAGTCTGATAAATCGTTCGTTTATCATATAGATTTCCAGTTTCCTTTTCGTAATTAGCGTCTGAAGAAGCAGCTTCCATTGGTTACAAAGCTACAGATTTCTCCGAAAGTTTTGTGATGCCATAGATTGATTAATAGAAGTGTTAGATCTCACATCAGTCAGTAAATCGATTTCTTAATTTTTGCAGGTTGCAATCGGGGTTAACTCACTTCTACATTCAATTTGAGAGGCTATGAATTCAAATTTAGGTTCGCATTATTTCCTCATCTGCGAAAAAAGTGAGTTTAAGAAACTGCTACAGAGTATTCTGCGATATAGGATTGTCTAACATTACTTTGAGTAAGCTACTTCCTTCCTGCAAAAGAGGATTGAGTCCGATAGCCCGTCTGGTTTCACAGTAAACGATTGGTGAAACTCAAATAGATCGGCTCCTAAGAAATAAATAGAGAGTCCGCATTGAATCCGGCATCCTCATAATAGGCAATCATAATCAAATCATATTCTTCCGATTCATGCTTTAGCAGCGCTTCATGAAATTTTCGAAATCGCTTGATGAGTTTCGTATAAATAATTCCATTGACTTGTAAATGCAAACTTTCTTCAGCCTGATCTGCAATCGCGTTGATTTCTAAATACAGTTCTACATGTTGTCCATTCAAACGCTTTGCCTCCTTACAGAGCACAGGAATGATTTGTAAAGGGTCATCAAAATATCCTAAAGTGTCCTCAAGCGTGAAATGCATTTCTAGTAAATCTCGTAATTTGTTAATCAATTCGCTAAACTTCGTAGGCTCAAGGTTTCTTTTGTCATCGACTGAGCAGAGTTTCCAAAGAGTTTTCAATAATTCAACGAGTCGTAAATTATTGTCTTTAATTTCCTGAAGAAAAGCGGCGTTGATTGTGATATTAGATCCGTTGATGCTCATATTCTCGTGTCCTTCTGAGTCGAACAAACGATTTTAAAATTTCTTTTTTGGACCCCATGTAAAAAAAATCTATTCGTAGTAACCAGGATGGGATTCCGCTTCATTAGTTCCCTCTAGTCGAAATGAGGAGGAGGAGCCAGGAAGTGTCACGATCTGTTTTGTCTGGTACGATAACAGCCCTACTAACCTAGATGATCGTGAAGACCATTCGAATTTCAGCCAGCATAATCCAGCATAATACTTTCACTATTTTGATATACGAGAGCTGGCATAGTTATTATCCTGACGATGATTTATGCAACACAATCGTTTGATGATGTTCTCTTGATTTCACAGTAACTGTGACCAAACAAAAACTGACGAAGTAAGGCAGGCTCCGATGAGCATCATCAATAAGTTATGAATAAGGCGATCAGCCTTCGTGTCTATGCCAGTTATCTGAAGTTGATCTGGCATATCAAATTGTCTTTCCTGGCTCTGCAATGAGAATTTTGCGATCCCAGACAAATCAGTTGTTCTCTGAGAACTTCGTAAGACAATCTGTTGATTGACGGTATTTCCATTAGACTCTGGGGCAATCATACTAGTGACTCCGATCATGACGCGTTTTGATTGTTTTTGATTAGATGACTCTAATGCTTGCAAAAGCAAAGCGTGTGCCGAATTCAGTGCTCTTGTGCGTAGCTCAATACATTGAGAATTTAAGCGTCAATTTTGCGGTAAGTTATGTTTTGGCTTTCTTAAAAATTTTTAATCAGCATCCCTTTGTTTTCTGATTCCAGCTTAATCGCTGTTTAATATTCAGCCAAACTGCGAAATAATCGCCAGTAAATAGACTTCTCAATCGTGCAGAATAAAGCCAATAAGTGTTCCCACTGCAATATCGTCGAACTTGCTTTTTGCCGCAGTTTTTGTGCGATGATTCCAAGTGATAAGTCAGCTCCCAGCAAGACGAAAGTATCTGCTAACGAATTTTACGTTTCTCAGCAAATATGATCAGAGAATCAAGTTGTGAAAACATGCATAGAAGATCAATCATCGCTAGCTAACTCATAGTGTTTGACAACGTCTTTGGAAACATGATCGTAATTGGACTTCCAGGGCATGGAGTTTGCTAGTTATCCACTTCTAGAGGAAGACTTAGAGAAATGTTCGAAATTTTTGCGATAAGGTTGTCGAAAATCAGCCATCCTGGCGAGTTCTAGACAGGCCTCGATACTGTTTTACTGAAATATACAGTCAGACAACGTGGCTTGGCGAGCGCTTCTCAGTTCGGATTAACCCTTCATTCTTTCAATATTGCTTGACTAAAAGATGAATTAAATCATGAATCGGCAAAAGCTGAAGAGAGAAACCGTAGGCCATGATGTAAAAGCTAGTCTGGTTCTGTTTCTGGTAACCTTACCCCTTTGCTTAGGAATCGCGCTGGCCTCGAATGCCCCTCTCGTTTCAGGAATCATTTCGGGAATTGTTGGTGGTATCGTAGTGGGGCTGCTTAGTCATTCACACTCAAGTGTAAGTGGGCCAGCAGTTGGATTAACCATTATCGTGGCGGCACAGATCGCTCAATTTGGCTCGTTTGAAGCATTTTTGCTGGTGGTTATTATTGCCGGTCTGATTCAGGTAGCTATTGGCCTTTGCCGGGCAGGATTCATTGCAATGTTTATCCCCACGATTGTGGTTAAAGGGTTTTTGACGGCAATCGGTGTGATTCTCATACTGAATCAACTTCCACATCTTCTTGGGCATGATACTAATCCAGAAGGCAAAGTATCTTTTGTGCAGATTGACAGTCAAAAACTATTTTCAGAGTTGCTCATACTGTTTGAGGGACAATGGCATCTGGGTGCAGCAACGATTGGATTGCTCTCAATCATGCTTTTAATTTTATGGGAGCAAATATCTTTTTTGAAACGTTCATTCATCCCAGTACCATTGGTCGTAGTTCTTCTAGGAACCGCGCTGAGTCAGTTTTTTGAACGCCTTGGAGGCGACTGGTCCATACAAACATCACATCTGGTTCAGGTTCCGGTAGCGAATGGCCTCCAAGGATTGCAGCAATTTCTCGTATTTCCGGATTTCTCACTATGGTCTAACCCGCAAATCTATACGGCCGCTTTATTGATTGCCGTGGTCACTTCATTGGAAACGCTATTCAGCCTGGAAGCAGCAGACCGAATTGATCCACAGCAGAGGCAATCGCCTCCTAATCGTGAACTCTTTGCGCAGGGAATCGGCAATATCGTTGCCGGCATGTTTGGAGGACTTCCAGTTGCTTCTACAATTGTCCGCAGTTCAGTTAATATCAATGCAGGTGGGCAAACAAAGCTTTCAACAATATTACATGGTTTTCTGTTATTCATCTGTTTCTTGCTGATGCCCCAAATGTTGAATCTGATACCACTCTCCTGCCTAGCAGGGATTCTGCTGATTACCGGCTTTAAACTTGCTAGCCCAACCCTGATAAAAAAAACGTACTGTGAGGGACCGCATCAGTTCGCACCTTTTATCATTACGGTAATGGCAATCGTTTTTATAGATGTCGTGATAGGTCTCTTAGTTGGCATCGTTATCAGCACCATTTTCATTTTGTATAACAATATGAAACGCCCGCTCTCTCGCATTTGGGAAAAGCACATCGGTGGCAAAGTCATGAAAATTGAACTTGCCAACCAAGTCTGTTTTCTTAATCGTGCTGTGATCAAGCAGGCATTACAGGAGATCCCAAGAGGTAGTTTTGCTCTGATCGACGGCCGTAACACTTTCTACATTGATCCAGATGTTCTCAGCATGTTACGTGAATTCGAAACTATCACGGCTCCTGCTCGTGGTATCAACTTAAGTCTTCGTGGGTTTAGCGAGAAATATCAACTGAATTATCAATTGAAGAATGAAATTCAGTATGTCGATTATTCGGCACGAGATCTACAAGAACAACTCACGCCGCAGAAGGTTTTGAGCCTACTTCGTGAAGGGAATGAGAGGTTTCGTACAGGATCAACACTCAGACGTGATCTGAAACAGCAGCTTAATACCACAACCAATGGCACCCCTCCATTAGCTGTGGTACTCAGCTGTATTGATCCCCGTGCCTCGGTTGAGTTAATTTTTGATCTCGATTTGGGCGATGCATTCAGTGTTCGAATTTCCGGAAACGCAATAACTCCCGAGGTTCTGGCAAGCCTTGAATATGGTTGTGTTATTGAGGGGGCTCCGTTGCTTGTCATAATGGGACACACACGGTGCGGAGCGATTAGTGCGACAATTGATAGTATCTGTTCAAATAGTCCAGCGAACACGAATTGTGACTGCGCACATCTCAAACATGTTGTTGACAAAATCGCGCAGTCGCTCAACCCAGATTATTGTCATGCTTCTAGAATCCCATCAGACAGAGATCGATACGAATTCGTTGATGCGGTCAGTCACCAAAATGTGTTGCTATCCGTAGAATCTGTACTGCAATCAAGTAAGGTAATCAGAGAACGAGTCCATTCAGGAAAACTAGCGATCGTCGGTGCAATGTATGATACGACTACAGGCTGTATCAATTTTTTAGAAGAACACCGCCGTATCAATGGCTCTCCACGTAATAATTCCAAGTCAAGATTCCAGAGATAGCCCAGATACACTATTGCTTTAAGTATTATCGAACTTTCATATCATTCGACATTCATAATATAATATCTCAGCACTTAGTCTCAGAGGGATAAGAACTGATACTGGTAAGATTCCAGTCACCAAAATAGAATGAACTCCTGACATATTTATTTTGAAGGATCAGATTTGAGCGTTCGTATCGAGATATTCTGCCTACATTTATTTTAGGAAAATCGGTTGAAATTCAGGACAACTATCCGAATCGCAGCTCCTATTATTTGCATCAGTTTGCTACTGCTGATTGTTGGTGTGTCGGGAGCATGGTACGTACAGAGATTACAGCGACAAACTTCTAAAGTCTTGAACCAGAATGTTGCCAGCATTCGTGCAGCAGAAGAACTGAATTTGTACTTATTGCAGGTCCGTTTTGAATTGAATCAATTTCTGATCGAAGGTAAATACCACAGAATAGGTCATGCTAAGGAAATAAAACCTAAAGTCAACGAATGGCTTAGCAAAGCCAGCCAGCTGGCAAATTCGTCTGAAGAACAGGAATCACTTACATCAATTCAAGAGGGTCTGACGCGACTGTTCACGAAATTGAACCAACTCTCTCCATCATCTGATCCACAAGAGCTTAGAAAAGAGGTCGAATTTCTCGTTGAAGAAGAGTTGTCAAAGAATATCTTGCCTTCTGCAACAAATTATCTCAATATCAATGAGCAGAAGTTGGAAGCAAGCAATCGTGAAAATCAAGAGTTTGCTGATCGTCTAGTCCTGGCACTACTTCTATTAGGAACATGTGGTGCCATTGCCGGGCTGGTTACCGGCTATGGCGTGGCAAGTACTATCAGTCGATCCATTGTAAAACTAAGTTTACCATTGAAGGATGTTGCAGGCCAATTGAACGAAGTTGTTGGACCAGTGACTATGTCCGCCAATCCGGAGATTGAAGATCTTGAAAATGCACTTAATACTGTATCTGATGAAGTTGCATCAGTAATTCAGCAATTGCAAGACCGACAGAGTGAAGTGATTCGTGCTGATCAATTAGCAGCCTTGGGTCAGCTGTCTGCTGGCTTGGCGCACGAACTGAGAAATCCTTTGATGTGTATGACGGTACTCGTGCAATCCGCATTAACTGATCAAACTCGAACACTGGATGAGAGTGACCTGCACGTACTCAACGATGAAATGCAGAGACTCGATCGACTCCTACAAGAATTTCTAAACTTTGCGCGTCCTGCAAAAATGGAATTTTCAAGAATTGACCTCCGTAAACTGGCAGAGCAAACAGCCGACTTTCTGCTGGCAAAAGCGACCCAGGTCGGCATTGAGATCAAAGTAATCACTCCGAATGCTCCTGTTACCGTTCTGGCCGATGACAAACAATTACGACAACTGATTCTCAATCTGTTACTCAATTCAATTGATGCTACCTCCACACAAGGTACTATCGAATTGGATTTATCAATCGATCCTCATGATGAACGATACTGTCTGCTCATCATACGGGATGAAGGAAACGGTTTAGGACCGGAAGTACTCAATCGCGCGTTTGAGCCATTTTTTAGTACTAAGAATGAGGGACTCGGAATGGGGTTGGTTACTTGTAAACGAATTGTTGAAGCACACCAGGGAGAGCTGTCTATCGCTAATGGACTTGAGAAAGGTGCAATTATAACTGTTCGTTTACCTATAATGACTAATGGTAGAGTCTCTGTAGAAGAGGATCGACCCGAACTTGATAAATTGATTACGAATGGAAAATGAATCGTGGCAAGGCTACTCATTATTGATGATGAACCAAATCTACTTTACTCGTTGCAGAAGACTTTACAGAGTGAAGAGCTTGAAATCATCACTGCAGAAACAGGCTGCGCTGGAATTGATTTAGTCAAAGAATTCCAGCCGGATGCCGTTATTTTGGATGTTCGTCTGCCTGATATGTCGGGGCTCGATGTTTTTAATGAAATTCGACGAATTGATACCAAGTTACCAGTAATCATATTCACAGCACACTCTACAACTGAGACTGCTATTGAAGCCACAAAACGCGGAGCGTATGAATATTTACTCAAGCCAGTTCAATTTGATCAGCTACAGGATATTATTAATCGTGCCATCAAAATTAGCCGCATGAGCCATGTTCCAACCACCTTTGGCGAAGTTGATTATGATTCAACTACAGATACCATCATCGGTCGCTCACCAGCTATGCAAAAAGTGTATAAAGCAATTGGACGTGCGGCACCCCAAGATGTCACTGTTCTCATTCAAGGAGAAAGCGGAACTGGAAAAGAAATGGTAGCCAAGGCAATCTATCACCATAGCCAGCGCAAGGATGGACCTTTTATGGCTATCAATTGTGCATCGATTCCAGATTCATTATTAGAGAGCGAACTATTTGGCCATGAGCGCGGCGCATACACTGGTGCGGATCGGCAACGTATAGGAAAGTACGAGCAAGTAGATGGTGGGACACTGTTTCTAGATGAAATCGGAGACATGTCTCCCTCCACACAAGCTAAAGTTTTACGGTTGCTTCAAGATGGAAGCTTTGAGCGTGTTGGTAGCAATGAAACAATACGAGCTGATGTGCGAATCATCTCTGCGACCAATCGTGATCTTGATAAGATGGTTGAATCAGGCGAGTTTCGCCAGGATCTCTACTATCGATTAAATGTGTTCTCAATCGAATTACCTCCACTCAGGAAACGGGTTGAAGATATACCTGCTCTGGTCGAACATTTTATTAAAACGGCAGGTAATCACGTTGTGAACTCTGTTCGTGGGATAAGTGATGATGCTTTAACGGCACTGATTCAACATGATTGGCCCGGAAATGTGCGAGAACTTCAAAGTGTCATTAAACATTGTCTCATACAAACTGTGGGAGAATTAATCACACCAGAAAGTCTCCCCTCAAGCTGCTTGAATAACCTGGTAAATGAGGCTGAGAAGGCAAATAGTGAATTGAATTCTAGGTCTCTTTCAGAGATCCATCAACATGTCGAAGAACTTCTGTCATCCGGTGAAGAGGATCTGCACCGAAAAGTACATGCCGGAATCGATCGTATACTACTCCCGAGTGTTCTAAATCACGTTGATGGTAGCCAGGTTCAAGCAGCACAGATTCTGGGCATTGCACGAAGCACTTTACGTAGTAGGATCGAAGATTTGGGTATTAGTATTGAAAAGCGAATACGCACTGAAGAAGAGTAATACAAAATCCATACTGAATAGAGTGAGCTTGTCTTTCATTCGGAAGTGAGAAAGACAGCAAATTTGTTTGGGCCAACCTTCGCCACCATGACTTCGATCTAGAACTCGTTGATTCTTAGCCTGGATATACCGGAAACAGCTTCGTACAGAGTCCCGTCAACTTGTCCTTCAATTATGATTTGTATATTATAATTTATAGGTAACGATTAGATTTTAAGCTCAATCCTGCACAACACATAAGAGGATTCAGTTTTTTCTATACGGAAGAGAAACCAATGAAAACGATAACTCGTTTATTGGTCTTGGTGGCACTGATTGCTACTTCTTATGGGGGCTGGTTGTGGTGGAAGTCACAACAACCTGAGCCATTACCAAATGGGATCGTTTCTGGCAATGGTCGCGTTGAGGCTGTGCAGGTCGATGTGGCCACGAAGTTTGCGGGTCGAATCGAGGAAGTCTCAGCGAAGGAAGGCGACCTTGTTCAGCCTGGGCAAGTGGTCGCAAGGATGGACACGCGACAATTGGACGCATCGCTGGCTCAAGCCAAAGCGCGACTGGCTGAGGTTCAGCAATCGGTCGATCAAGCAAAAGCTGTTATCACCAAAACGGAAAGTGATATCGCATTCGCCGAGAAGCAAGCTCGTCGAGTAGAGAGGCTATTGAAAGCCAAAGCAGCCTCACAAGCAGAGAATGATACGGCGGTGAATGCACTAGCAGTCGCAAGGGCTACTTTAGGGGCGAATAAAGCCGCTCTGCGAACCCAAGAGTTTGCTGTCAAAGCAGCCGAAGCGCGTGTCTGGGAAATCGAAACGCAAATCACCGATGCCATATTGAAATCACCAACCCGTGGTCGCGTATTGTATCGACTTGCAGAAAAGGGGGAAGTGTTGCCTGCCGGCGGCAAAGTAATGACAATTCTTGATCTAACCGACATCTACATCGAGTTCTACTTGCCGTCACGCTATGCCACACAAACATCGATTGGTGCCGACTCTCGGGTTGTGTTCGATGTCGATGCTCAATATGGATACTCCGAACCCGCTACCATATCTTTTGTTTCGCCGGAAGCTCAGTTTACCCCGAAGCAAGTCGAAACGGCTCAAGAACGTGACAAGCTTATGTTTCGCGTCAAGGCCAAGTTCGATCCCAAACGAGTTGAACCCTATCTTGAATACATTAAAACGGGAATTCGTGGAGTGGCCTATGTAAGGATTCAGCCCAATGTTGAATGGCCAGAATTTTTGAACAAAATCTACCCTGACGATCCCACCGTGCTGCTTGAACAGGTTTTGGAACAATGAACGATTCCAATTCGCCGGTTGTCACGGTCGAGTCTGTAACACATCATTATAAAAAAACTTGCGCCCTCAATGATGTTTCAGTCCGACTGTCGCCCGGTCAGATGGTCGGTTTGATTGGTCCCGACGGTGTGGGCAAGTCAACCCTAATGGGATTGATTTCCGGGGCGAAGATCATTCAAAAAGGCAAGATCCATGTTTTGGGCGGCGACATCGGCAATCGCAGACACCGCCAGGATGTTTGTCCGCAGATCGCGTATATGCCACAAGGATTAGGAAAAAACCTTTATTCAGAACTCAGCGTTTTTGAGAACCTTGATTTTTTTGGGCGGCTCTTTGCGCAACCCTCGGACGAGCGCCGCTATCGAATCGAAAATTTGCTTAAGGCAACCGGGCTCGATCCATTTCCAGATCGGCCTGCGGGCAAGCTCTCGGGTGGTATGAAGCAAAAGCTTGGCCTGTGCTGCGCGCTCATTCATGATCCGGATTTATTGTTGCTGGATGAACCAACTACGGGCGTCGATCCACTTTCGCGACGGCAATTCTGGAAACTCATTGAAGACATTCGCAATAGTCGTCCGGAAATGAGTGTGCTCGTTTCGACTGCTTATATGGAAGAGGCCGATCAGTTCGAGCGATTGATTGCAATGCATAACGGGCAAATTCTTTCGACCGGTTCACCACAAGAATTACGCGAGCAGGCTAACACCGACACACTTGAAGAAGCATTCGTGCAATTACTACCCACAGAAGCGCGAGGCGATGGTCATCGCTTGGAGATTCCACCGCGCAAAACGACCAATGAAACTGTGGCAATCGAGGCTACTGGCCTGACGCGACGGTTCGGAAAGTTTGTCGCCGTCAATAATGTGAGTTTCAAAATCAATCAAGGCGAAATTTTCGGCTTTCTCGGTTCGAACGGTTGTGGCAAGACGACCACGATGAAGATGCTCACAGGACTCTTGCCAGCCAGCGAAGGCCATGCAGAACTGTTTGGCAAACCGATCAAGGCGGGCAGTCTCAAAATGCGAAAACGCGTTGGCTACATGTCTCAGTCTTTTTCGCTATACAGTGAATTGACCGTTTCGCAAAACCTCTGGCTGCATGCCCGACTGTTCCATTTGCCTAAAACTAAGCAAAAGAAGCGTATCGATGAGCTCGTTTCGCAATTCGAACTTAGTGAGTATATGGATCAATTGGCAAGTCAACTTCCTCTGGGTGTTCGTCAGCGACTTTCGTTAGCGGTGGCAGTGATTCATGAACCGGAATTACTGATTCTCGACGAGCCAACCTCGGGCGTCGACCCGGTCGCACGCGACAGCTTTTGGGAATTACTGGTCAAGTTGTCGCGGGAACACCTGGTTACGATCTTCATTTCAACTCACTTCATGAACGAAGCCATGCGATGCGATCGCATATCGTTGATGCACGCTGGCAATGTCCTGGCATATGACGAACCAACTGAATTGGTACGTGCCCAAAATACATCGTCACTTGAGGATGCCTTCATCGAATATATCACTCAAGCGAATGAAGCAAATACAGTCGATTACACAGGGAAAGAAACGCAATCGGAGAGCGATCTTACTCATCCTGTGACCAATGCGCTGGATCATAAAGTACCCCAATATAATGAACGCTCGTTTTTTAGCATACGACGCATGTTGGCATTCAGCTATCGCGAAGGACTCGAAATCAGACGAGATTCAGTACGGCTTGCGTTCGCATTTATTGGTTCGATTGTTTTTATGTTTGTCTTGGGTTATGGCATTTCGACTGATGTGAATGAAGTCAGGTTCGCTATCTTGGATCAGGATCAAAGTCCGGAGAGCACGGCTTACATTCAGGCATTGGTCGGTTCAGGCTATTTCGTTGAGCAGTCTCCTATTCACGGTAAAGACGATATCGAAAGGCAACTCAAAGAAAATCGCATTACCTTGGGAATTGAAATACCTCCCAGTTTTGGTCTCGACCTAAAACGCTCGTCGCAGCCGGAAGTCTCAGCTTGGATCGATGGCGCAGATCCTTCACGAGCTTCCACTATTGAGGGATACGTAGAAGGCGTTCATGCTACCTACCTCAATGAGCATGCTACTGAAACCGGTCGCTCCGAACTGACCACAATACCGTTTCGCATCGAGCAACGGTTCCGATATAACCCAACATTCGAAAGCATTTATGCCATAGTACCCAGTGTGCCTCCTATGTTGTTGATGCTGATTCCTGCAATCCTGATGGCGGTGAGCGTCGTTAAGGAAAAGGAGCTCGGTTCAATTACCAACTTCTATGTCACACCCACTTCGAAACTTGAATTTCTAGTGGGAAAACAACTGCCCTATGTGATCATCGGGATGATCAGTTTTTTTCTGCTGACCTTGATGTCGTACGTTGTATTCCATGTACCGATCAAGGGAAGCCCTCTGACGCTAATGGTCTGTGCGTTCGTGTATATCATTACAACGACAGGAATCGGCTTGGTGATCTCATCTTTTACAACCAGCCAAGTTGCTGCCGTATTTGTGACCACAATCATAACAATGACGCCCACGGTTCAGTTTTCCGGATTAATGCAACCAGTCTCCACTTTAGAAGGGGCGGCCCGAACCATGGGTCTGTTATGGCCCACCACATATTACATGCATGCCAGTGTTGGTGCTTTTACCAAGGGACTTGGCTTGTCTGAATTGTCTGGCAACCTGCTGGTACTATTGATATTTATCCCAGTGTTAACGCTGCTTGCCACCATATCACTCAAAAAACAGGAAAGGTAAAGACTTAATTTCCTGCCTCAAGAAGCAACACGAACGACGACCATATAGAAAAATCCTACTATGCAATCACTGTCTAATATTTTCTGGCTTGGTATCAAGGAGATACGCTCGGTCGCGGGTGACAAAGTACTGATGATCTTCCTGATCTATTCGTTCACTTATGGAGTTTATACAGAGGCGATCGGTAGTTCGGTTGATGTGAATAATGCGTCGGTGGGAATTGTGGACGAGGACCGTTCCACACTCTCTGGCCGAATCGTTAACACGCTTTTTCCGCCGTATTTTCAAGAACCAGAGTATATTAGAGCAGATGAAATCGATGAAACGATGAACAAAAGCCGTTTTATGTTTGTCCTGAACATCCCCCCCAAATTCGAGCGTTATGTCACTGAAGGCCGACCAACGGAAATTCAACTTAACATCGATGCAACTGCTATGGCTCAAGCTGGAGTTGGAGCGAGATATATCAGCGCCTACATCGATCATGAGGTCAGTCGCTACGTCAACGACCATGACCAGGCTCCCGCGTTACCGGTCAATTTATCCATCCGTCGTGCATTCAACCCGAATGGTGACCCTGTTTGGTTTGGTGCACTTGTCGCATTGATGACACCGATTTCAATGTTAACAATGATTTTAACCGGCGCAGCTCTGATACGAGAAAAAGAACATGGCACGATCGAGCATTTACTGGTAATGCCTCTGCGCGCTTTCGAAATCGCTTTAGCGAAAGTCTGGTCGAACAGCCTTCTGATTTTACTTGCTGTATCATTTGCATTAATCGTTGTTATTCGCCATTTGTTAAACGTTCCGATTGCGGGCTCCATTCCACTGTTTCTATCCGGGGTTTCTGTTTATCTCTTCTTTGCCACCGCGCTAGGAATCTTTCTTGGTACGGTCACGAGAACGATGGCTCAATTTTCGATGCTGGTGATCCTTGTAATTTTTGTGATCATGATGCTGTCAGGAGGCCAATCACCAATTGAGAGTCAACCTGAATGGTTGCAGAACATTACCTTCTTCCTACCATCGCGTCACTTCACTGCCTTTGCCGAAGCGATTATCTACCGGGGAGCAGGAGTGGAAATTGTGTGGAAATCTTTCGTGATGATCGCCGTAATAGGATTCATCTTCTTCATGATATCGCTTGGATTATTTCGTCGCACGATTGCGGGTAGCCGGTAAAAGACAAGCTCGAATGCTGCTCGCTGTAGTCAAGATGCAACCAAATTGTCACTTTGTTAGGTAGAACGTTTTCTTGATGAAAGCATGGTTAAAGCGACTACGGTCTTCGGAACAGGAGGGAACAAAACAGGCATCAAAACAATAGAACACTAAGTTTTGTGACTGTTGTCGTTCAGGGGGCAGTTCAATGTGATGGAAGTTTCGAACGTGCGATTATCTCAAGTCGAGTAAGTCAATATCGGTGACATCAGGACCGTTGGCTTTCAATGTAACCAAATCCGAACCGACTCCGGTGAGAAGATTGTTAATCCGCGTCTGATAGCTGGTTCCCGAATTCCATTCTGCAGAGATGGCGTTGAGGGCATCCAGACTCGTTTCGGCACCAATGGAAAACCAATGGGCTATAGATGTTAACCATCCGCTCCCATGCCTGCTGATCATGACGTTTGACACGGTAAAGCAAACTCGATGATGTAAATGCACTTGCTCTAGTATTCAATACAATGGCCCAGTATTTTCACCTCTACTTAATTTATCATCATCTAAATCATGATGGGTATTAGATTTGATTTAAGTTTTCATTGTAGCTTCTTTTGGCGCCGATAGCCCATAGACAAATTTTGACTTCCCTCATTAATCTTTAGAGACTGAAATTTTGTGTCAGGCTGATCTGGAAAATTCTCTCTCATCTAAGCACGATTTCAAGAAAATGTTTGAGTTCTCAGGTCACGTACGGTATTCACTTTCGCGTTTGTTTTCGTTAACAACTACTAAAATGATCTACATTCGTATTTCGTAGAAAAGTGAGCCTTTTTTGTCTTACGTGAAATTAAAACATTTTTTCGGTCAATGAAAATGTAATCAGAAATTGTTATGGGGCGTGATTTTGGGAACTTATAGAGTTAAATGGTAAAGCAATACAAAGCACACCCCACTGTTGCCGCCTGTACTGGAGCAAAAAAATACTTAGAGCTTAATAACCCTAAGTCCTTTAATATCAAACTACCCAAGAGAGGATTCGAACCTCCACGTCCGTTAAGGACACTAGAACCTGAATCACCGCGAGTGTTGTCCAAGAGTCCAATCGGTATATCGATCTCGTATGCTGTTCAGCATGACTACCAGTTGCAAGCGCCATTATGGCATCGGTCCGTTTATATAGCTGGGAGATATCTTACAGAAGCTGCCAACTCAGCCAATCAACCGGCTTGAGAAGTTGTTGCCCGATGTCTGGTCTGCCGAGTATTCATTGGTTTGTAGGAAAAGAGCCGCCTAGCCAGCGATTTTCCTGTAATTTTAACCGAGTTTTATTTACGATCAGGTGATAGATTGCTGACTTCATGGTAGAATAGGGCACAAACTGACACCTCTTTCTTTATAGCTGTAATATATTTTATGTACCGTAGTGTTTACTTATTCCCATATTATAATTTACACAAATAAACGATCACATGAATATTTTGCAAAAAACATCAGCGATCATTTGTTGCACACTACTCTGCAGCTCACTATCACACGCACAGAAACCTCCAACTTCAAAAATCAACGTTTTAGCAATTACAATCAATGAGAATCCGAAAATATTATCACAAGGAATTGAAAAACTCGCACGAGGAACAATTCTGACAATAGTCGACTCACGACCTGACTGGGCATTATTTCAAGCGGAAACCAACAAGGGAACTGTCAAAGGATGGATCCCATTAAATGACATAGAATTCATTTTCGAGATTGAAAACATTGAAAAGACTATCATGGAGATTTGGGTCTATGATTTTGCCGAAACAAAGTGGCTAAAACATTCACCTACTTCATATCCAATGTTTCTGGCGCCGAATGATAAAAAACGCTGGCTACTACCATCAAAGCACGGAACATATGCAGTAATTCTAAAATTGGGTGATGGCTCATCTAAGGAAATCGGCCGCTTTTCTGTTCCATCAAAAAAGAAGATTGTACTGCAACCTGCACCTAAAAAAGCGTAGCTTTCACATAAAAAAGCATTGCGATCATCAATCAATTTCCACAGCGGATGTCACGTCAATATTGCGAAAAAGATTCTGTGAGACCGTCATAGTTCGAGATTTCTTCCATAAAAAATCTTTCCATCCGATATAGAAGTCTTTCTCTGCACTGGCATCTCGGATAACCACGTAATAGTAGCCACCGACAAGATAGTTGAACGGTTTTTCTTCCTGTGATTTGATGTTGGGATGAAAGGACCATTGCTCAAGAATCTTAGGGTCTCCAGTTTCATAAATGTGGGGCCATAAATAGACATCCAAAGGGCGATCTGTAAGATTCTTAATCTTTATTGTTCCAGTTTCCTGTTTAGGACCTTTCGGCGGCTCAGTGACCTGATCCTTTGACAGTTTATTTTCTCGAGATGGTGCATTGGGATAAGTATTGGGAGCAGGAGGAGGATTTTGAGGTGAATCTACATTCACAGACGTATGAGGTTCGACCTTATTGATTTTAGGTATGTCCTTGCTGTGATCAACACTACTATTTTTTGAAGGTTGATGTAATTTACTACTATACTCACTAGCAATGAATAAGCAAACAACAAAAGTGATTGCAAGGATAACCAAGCTCAACACCCTGTATGCAAAGCGTTTTTGCATTTCTTCGCGAATCAGCTTAAATCTTTGCGCACCACTCAAATCTTCGCCCGTAATCTTATAACGAGTTAAGAGTTCGTCTACTAGCTGAGATCGTTTTTCTTCAGGAGATGCTTTGAGTTTACGCTCTTCCTGCTTACCTTTTACAATCTGCCATGTAAGCCATGCAGCAATCGCGAATGCCAACACGCCAATTGGTGTTGATATCTTCGCTGCATACTCAAAAACATTAGATAATAAGACTCTAAAAATCATCTCATCACCTTCAAATGTCATGCAACTACTACTCTGTTCGCGTTTTGGTCGCTGATCGAGAGATTCTTAGAGGGGTAGCTGTCTTGTTGAGGTAAGTCGTTTGATATCAAAATACCCAAGAGAGGATTCGAACCTCCACGTCCGTTAAGGACACTAGAACCTGAATCTAGTCACATGACCCAAATTCACATAAATTCGGACAATCAGTAGATTTGATTTGGATCGCGTCTACTCATTCCTCAAGCTAGTCATTCGGCATAATCTGGATGAACATACCTATATACAATTGGCTATATTCATATCCTGTTTAAACAACGGTTGTCCGTTCGAATTTGAACAGCTTTAATCCATCGTGCTGGATTCCCAGAATGGATCCGGCACGACGGAGCTATCGGGGGGATGGGTCGTACCAGATTGATTTGGCTACATCGTCCTACCAGATTTAAGCAAAAAATAATTATCCGATTTTTTTGAATTCTTTATTATTTTTGGGTTTGAAATTACAGCGAGCGCAGGAAAGAAAGTAAATCCTGCCGTTTTCCGTACGTGATTGTGAGTAGCTGCTCAGTTTTCCCGTGCACAGTTTTTTCGGACAAGGATCTCCACGACGCGGATTTTTATGATTTATCGGACACTTTTTATCGGACTTGTTAATCTGTTCGGCCATTGGCAGCCACCTCCTTCAGTTCAGGGATTGGGAGTTTGAGCGATCATTTTTTTGGTCCCTCTTCGATTTCAGATAACCGCAGCAATGTCTGCTCAATCATTGTTTGCATCTCTTTCACTTTTGACTGGCACTTTTTGCAGAGATGCCGCCGCATCTCTTTTGGTAGTGTCAACATCTGGTCGCGGGCTTCGATCACACATTCCGCGGCAAACAACTCGTATTCTTCCCGACTGATCAGCTTCTCATTTGCGATTAAATCTTTACGCTCCAGGTCCTTTCGCTTCAATTTCTCTTGGAGCAGCTTCTCTTTTTTGAGTTCTTCGTTGAGCTTTTGGGATTCTCTGTCTGCTTTCTCATCGCGATAAGATGCCACCCACGCATCACACTCAGAAACATCGAAAACTCTCTTTCGTTGAGTTCCGCTAACCGGAAGTCCTTTTTTGATCCAGTTCTGAATCGTCTTGTCGCTAACGTCCCATCGTTCGGCAGCAGCAGTAAATCCAATGACACATTTGACCGGCTCCGTTTTTTTCACTGGAGCTTGTTTTTTAGGTGTTTTTTTCGTTTTTGAGGTGGTGCTTTTTGAAGTGGCTCTTTTGGGCGATCGCTTTGCTGATTTTTTGCCCATCAATTTAATAGGAAGAAGAAGAAGTGACTTAAAATTGCGTTTTGAGACAAAAAAAGTGCGATTATGGAACCGCGCGCGGCACCGGGCCCCCTTGGGAGGACCCGAGAATTTTTCAGCCAGGCTTGTATTCAGCTGGCTTGATCGTCAGCTGCTCTTTACCTGGGGAATATTTCAATCCCAATTGTTTCAGATGATTTGCATTCAAACGTTTTTCTTCGAACGCTTTTTTGATCCTGGAAACACTGAGCTTTGGTTTGAGCTCGACCACTTCGGAAAGTAAGCGCGCCTCTTTGTTCTTGCCAAAGATACAAATCGACATCAACCAGGCTGTGATCTGTTCGATCAACGTTGACTGCATCAGCTTATCTAATAGACTGAGGCTGTCCATTTCTTTCAGGCCTGATCGATACTCAACCTTGGCTGGTTGATCTTTGAAACTCACCGAACCATGTGGAAACGATTTGGTTTTCTTCTTGCCTTCCATCAAACTCGATCGATTCGCTTTACAATACGCATTCACTCGCTCGTTGAGCTGTTCTCGCCGGTTTTCAATCGTGACAGGATCTTGGTCATCAATCAACACATATTTGCGCTGTTCCGATTCCTGTTTGAGTTTCTCGATATACCTGGTGCAAGTCGCATTCACCGACTGCTCAAAGGCGTTCAGAAATGAGAGCTCATTTAAAGCCTTGTCGAGATCTTCATCCGTCTGAATGAGGGGATCCGCTCCCAGCAATTCCGCAGTGGGTCGATCATTGGCGGTGAGGCTTTTCACGTTTGAGTCCTTTCAACAACTTGAAACCAAGATAAATCAGCGCCATCAAAGCAATAAAGACCGCAAAAACAGTCCCACTGTTTGATTTTGACGGGTCCTCGTTCATTCGATCCGGGCCGCTTGTATCTTCCGGAACCTCGTACAACGGATCCGGTTTCGGCGCGATGATTTCGACGACTTCTGGATCGGGTTCCTGAACGGGGAGCGTTTCGACTTTCTCAATCATCTCGAGTGCATCTTCGGCCAGAAGCCCGGCAACGGCCGGTACTGGTGTTTTTTCCAATACCTCATCGACACGATCCGCAGCGCCCTGGATCGGTTTCCGGATCCTTTCCATGGGCCGAACTCGTTTTGATGGGGGATCGTAATAGGGTCGATACTGTTGCTTTTGATCGTCTGAATGACAACCAGGCAATGTAAATAAAAGAACCAGGAAAGCGAGAATCCAGTGAACCAACATCGAAATGGAATCTAACACTTTGGATTCCGGTCGGTTTGGATCCGAATCAATGGCCCTCATTCTTGGTTACTCCCGTAAGGTCCCTTTTGCCAATAGGGAGCATACTCGTTAAAAAGAGAATCCGAAAAAAGCCATCCGTCATAGGGAGCTGGCTCACCTTGATCGAGCATGTCCGGAACCATCTTGTCTGGTACGGCGATCACTTTGGGTTCCGATTTGGGTTTCAAACGATCAAGGACTTTACAGCCGTTTGTTGTCATCCCGAACACGACCACGAGTACGCATACGGTGAAACTGCGACTGAACCGCCTGTTCGTCTCGACAGGTCGCATTGTTTTGAATCCTTTCCACTTCTTCCAGACGCTCGTTTTCGTTGCTGTGTTTTTTCCTGGTCCAGAAAAGCAACAGCTCCAAAAGGGCCGCGATGATTCTTAAAAGACCGCCCATTGATCACTTATCTAAAGATTGACGTGGATCGTGATACCGCTCCCTGGTTGGTTCGATTTCTCCCAATTCCATTTGAAGGGGCGCACTCTTTTCTAATTTGTGACCAATCCCGACGAGGCCGAAGGCGGCCAGTAATAGCTTGATTGCTTCAGCTGTCTCAATTTCACCAAGCAGCATCCCACTGAGGGAAAAAATAACGGTAAGAAACGCAGTAAGATACGTTTTATTACCATCAAGCGCTTTGAGAGGGAGTTTGTCGAGCATCGATCCGGCTTCCTTGCCATGCTAGGAAATGATATAAAAGCGGTATTGCTTCCCTGCGCTACCGCTCTGAAATATACCGTCGCTTCTCCGCTCCATGGTTCGGCTCCGGCTTTTCGATTGCGTTTTAATTAAGGATGGTACAACTCGCAAAAGTCAAGGGCAGATTATGAAGAGAAACAGCAAGATTGTTCAAGTAGAACTCAATACTGAGGAGTGGTTGCCGTTAAGTCGTTATGCAGCCAAAGAGAAACGATCCATTCGCGGAATCGCAAAAGAGCAATTGATGCCGTTGATCCAGGAAGCCAAACGGAAGTTTCCGCGACAATCGATTAACGCATCCTCACCGATCGACGATGTTAATTAATTGTTCGCGACTTCCGGACTTGCGGTCGTTTAAGGCCTTTAGTTGAGTTAAACTGGTGACACTTTCACTAGGCGTTAATTTCAAACATGTTCAACAAAATTAGGATGTGAAGAATGATTTTAGGGATAAGCTGATCGGATAATTTAGACATAAAATAAAGTATAAACAAGAAATGAATAAGAACTCCTAAAATCGAAGGACAATCAGAATGAAAATGTCATAATAGTGACTATGTCTTCGACTCCATAGTTCTATTCACCTTCACTCCGTTTTCTGATCCAGAGAAATTACAAGATATTTTATTATCTGATATATTTGCAGGAGAACTCAGACAGCATTAAAAAAAGGAGTTATTTGAAAGAGCACATTGTATTTGAATCGTAGCACTAGAAATCCCGTACAGTGCTTTCTCAGATCGTCATGAAGATGAAGACGCGGAAAAATTTTTACCTTTAGAAGAATAAGCATAGAAAGTGGGCAGCTTTGTAAGTTGAGTCGACAAATGCTTATCCGAGGGCCATCGTCTTGTGGAGTTTGTCAGCTGTTTCATGGTCCGTTATCAAGACATTACAGTATTGAGTCGCACCAGCAATCGCGGCATGAATCGGATCCACTTTGTCACGTTCAGGTGCATTGCGTGCTACCAATATTACTTTTTTTGTCTTTTGACTACTAATCTGCCCTAAGACGTCGAGAGAAACAGCACTATAGAACTGGTACTCTGAGTCGTTTTTGCTCAATTGCCGATGCTCACCTACTCGTGTTACTGGGCAATATGCAATATCACCTACTATGTGTTGGACATTTCGCAGATAGTCAATATTAACCTTATAATATGAACAATAATCTCTAAACAGCGAGTCACAAATTGTTCCAACACCAGTTATTATTACATCAAGCTGCGACTCCGAAGGTACTTCACTTGATATTTGTTCGCCACGAAGCTCTAGTGACCGTCGTAATCGCTCTGGATTCGTATACATTAAAACATTTCGGGTTTGCGGCCGAATATCACTATTAGTCCGCTCGTCAAGAGTTTGTAATAATTCTGTTGATAGCCCAAATGCCTCAATTTTTGCACCTGTTGAACACTCATCTGCGAATTTTCGGGCAAGCTGAAATGCCAGAACATTCGCATTTCCACTAAGTTCCGTGAACCCACTCGTCTGAGAGACATTCAGAGCAAACACATTTACTCTAGGGGGAAACCTTTCACGACGCAGGTACTTACTCCAATCTAGCGAGCACAAGCTATCTACTACGCCACCAGTAGTACGACCGCTTACAATTCCAACATTTAAAACCGGATCGGCCTCACGTTGCGTAAGAACATCATCCAGTTCACGTAGGAAAACCGTAGCTGCACCTTTGAAGAAGAATCGGTGATCGTCAGCTCGTAAAACATGATACCGAGGGCCTGGCCAATTCTCGTTCAATTTGTCTCTCAGTGACCGTACTTCTGGAGTTTGGATCGTGATTGCTCCCTCTAGATACGCCAATCGTATGGTATCTCGTAGCTTTGCAGGCTTGATCCCCATTTCTTGCGCAATTTTTGGGAGAGTTGTTCGGTTCTGGAGATAGTCTTGAAATTTACTTAACAGTAAATCAATTGAGACTTCCTGTTTGTCACACATGATCAATTTCTCAGATTTTTCAAATAAATTTATAACTGCATCTAAAATGCACTAACTATGTCAATTTGTCACTCAAATAAACACTGACATTCGAGAATCACTCGTTGCTTCTAGATTCATCGAAAATGGAAGTGGATCTGATTTCCCCTAATTGCATAGATATCTCTCAAAATCAATAAGCAAATAGTGACTGATTCTAACAAGTCACTACTCTCCATCACAAACAATTCAAGATAATCAGTGAAATAAAAACTCGTAAATGCGAAAATATAATCCGTAAGTGAATTCAGTGAAACAACTTATGACATTGACATTCACTGTTGTAGGAATATTATTTTGTCAATGTTTGAAGTTTTTAGATTCAAGAGATGAAGGAGAAACGAGATGTCGCAAAACAAATCGAAGAGGCGCGTTGGTAGGGTCATTTACCAAAAATTACATTACGGTGAACTAATTGAAGTTACTGCGAACTTTTTTAACGATGATTCATTTGAATTTTTAAGTCAAGACAAATGGGAGATACGTGCCTACCCTTATAAGCCGAATGAACAGGAAGTTACCTACGCAAAGAAACTTCTCAATATTGTGATGAGTGATTCACCAAACGCTCACTATGTGACACATATTGATAATATTGATGAGCAAAACCACATTGCTTTACCCGACGTTCTCAAAAAAACAGATAAGGATAAGCATAAAAGTCGCAAGAAATATGTATTTCGTAACTGCAGCTAGATGACACCCCAAACGCGCATGAAAATAAACGAATCTAATACACTATCAACTTACTGACTACTGGGATGCTAAATCTTCCCAGTAGTCAGTAAGTTATACAGGTTAGATACTTCTCTGAAAAAAATAGAACCACATTAATTTTATATGTAAAAGCTTATACTTAATAGTCACTTATATCGAGTGTAGGCACTCTAAAACTATTCGATAATCCGCACAAATTACTCATCCTTTGTTAATTGCGAATAAGTGACATTTTGTCTATCATTTAGGAAACAATAAATATGTTATTTTGGTCTTCCACAGGTACTAGTCAGATGGATGAAGCTATCTTAGCAATCGACTGCGGTACAAGCGGTATCAAGTCGACATTGTTGGTTAAAAACCGAAGTAACGACACTATTATTCCTCTACCGTCAATAAAGACACAAATCCCAACCACAGCCGGGGCCTCACGCCTAGTTCGAGAATGGGAACCAGAAAATTTTCTCGGTCATATTAGTGATCATATTTTTGAGGAAGTAATCCGTGCTGATAAGGAGCAAGTACAAATTGTCGCTATCGCTCCAACAACAACCACATCAAGTCTGTTAGCTATCAAGAACAACAGAATATGTCAGCTTCCCAAACCAATGAGATGGGACGATCGACAGGCACTTGAAGAGGCTGCACTTCTCGAAGATTTTCGTAAATCAGCCAAGACGTGTGAGTGGATGAATCCGATCTCTGCTGATTCTGGTATTGCGAAGGCAGTATTTTTATTGAGAACACATCACAAACAGCTGCAGGATGAAAACCTTTTTGTACTTGAGCAATGGTCATTCTTAAACTGGTGGCTCTCAAGAAACATCATTCAGTCTGAGTCTATAGTGTCACGCAAATGGGGTTATTCCAGAATGATGCCTTGGAATAAAACATTCACTAATCTGATCACCAAGGAATTGCAACAATATCTCAAAGTAATGACTCCAAAAAATTTGGACATTTTGTCATGGCTCAAAAACAAGATGTTGATAGGTAATATAACGAGTGCTGGAGACGATATCGGCACGATATACTACCGAGTTTCAACCGCATTTGGCTTACCTAATAACGTTCGTATTTTCTCAGTTCCTTATGATGCATGCGCTCAAGTTATTGGCCTGGGATTATTAAACAGAACCAACAACATCGCCGTAGCATTAGGAACTTCGCTTGGTGTGACGGCCACTGTAAAAAACTCCAAACGCCTGAAAGTGACACCTGCTGGTCCTATTCCTGACACTCCGATACCTGGTATGCAGATGCTGTTTGATGGGTTTGCATCATGCGGTAGTGCGATAGAATACGTTTTCGAACAACACAACATATTAGATCTCAATGGAAAGCCTGATTTAAAGTTCGTTGACGAAGCCATTGGTCGGATCAAACCTGGAGCTAACGGTTTTGAGATGCTGCCGTTAATCAACGGCGGAAGACGAACCTTACCAGATGATCCTTCAGAAGATGGGGGTAAGTATTCGGGTTTCCGTATAGGAATTGGAAATGATGAATACGTGAAAGGTTTGTTCGAAGCTTTTGGTTACTTGGTACGTACAATCATAGAGGATTTCGAGAAGGTATCTGATGTGGCATTCGATACTATTCTAGCGGGTGGAGGGCCAGCGAAGAGCAAGCAGTTTATGCAATTGTTATCTAATATTACTAATCGGAACGTAAGTGTGAATGACTTTGCAGATAGCAGTCTAGTGGGCTGTGGCATATGCGCAGCAGCCGGGTTAAGGTGGTTTGATTCAGTTGAAGAAGCAAGCAAGAAAATGCAGCAGTCGGGAATGACGTTTAAGCCGCAACAGCATGTCATAGAAACCTATAACGAACTATATGCCAAATATTCACAGCGATTTAAAAAACACCTTAGATGGAATATTTAAGTCCCACATCGAAAGGCCAGTGGATGTCAATGAAAAAATCACTAAAAAAGAAGGTTCCGGTGAGTCGTCGAAAAACACTGCGACACTTGGACGTAACCAGCACTAATATCTCCGGTGTTGTTCTGGAAGTCATCAGAGAAAATTCGAAACGGTCTGGCTTGAAAATTGACACCATCAGTGACCTGATCAGGAATTTGCTCGGTTATAAAGTAGACCGTGAAGTTATTATTAACTCGATTCAGCACCTGATACCTTTGGTAGATCTCGAAGGCCAGCGTGTCTACCCCTCGGCAGAACTGTTACGATCAAAGGATACCTCATTTTTTGATACTAGGAAAAGTACCTCAAGACGAGCGAAGCGAGCGGTAGCGAAGCACATTCACGATAACATGATGAGTACTCTTGGAGCTGTCTTTCTTGATGGTGGAAGCGCATGCGAAGCAGTTGCGGAAGAGATGGCCCGCGGAGAGCAAAGCCAGTTTACCGTAATGACGAACAATCGAAAGGCTGTCAAAGCATTTATGACAAATGATAAGATTCGTATCCACCTTACAGGTGGGATTTATAAATCTGATGATGAGACATTTGTCGGACAGGAAGCAGTATTCGATACTCGGAAATTCAATGTAAAACATGCTATAATTGGAGTTTCAGGACTTACTCCGACACATGTATTTAATCACGATATTCTCGGTGAAGAGTATATAAAGAAGCAGTATTGGCAGATTCCCGCTGAATGGCTTATCGTACCAGCAAATCTTAGAAAGTTTGAAGGAAAGGATGCTTCCTGCTTTGGAGTACTCTGTCACGCGGAAACGACCCACGTTGAAACGGGTGGTGATGTGTACGAGTCGATGGATGAAGCAATTGAGAATAAGCGTAAAGCTTGGTGGAACGATAAATACGGTGGAGATAGCACTGAAGAATCAGAAATTCCACGTTTCAAGGCTGAAGCATGTATAATTGTAATTGAGCCAGAATGGATGATCGATGAAGAGTTTGAGAAAGAAGAGAAGGAACTCCGTGATGTTCTGATGTCCAAAGTAGAAGAAATCAATAGCAATAGTCGAGCTACACGAGTGTGCGTAGTATTTTCGGATGTTAAACGTAAAGACCTAAAACGTTAGTGATGTTCTGATCTGCACCCGAGAATGACACCATTCACACAACTTCGCTTCAGGTACAGGTGCTCTGTAACCCAGAGAACTGTGCGGCCTGATGGAATTATAATCTACTCTCCAACGTTCGATCAGAACCTTGGCTTCTCATAACGTATCGAAGATCTCTGCACTGAGCAATTTATCCCTCAGCTTTCCGTTGAAAGTTCGATGTAGTTGTTTTTCCAGTGACTACCCGGTTCAATAAATAAGGTCTTGACTTCCACTCTTTGAAGCCAGTTACGAACCCGCTCTGCTGTAAATTCGGGTCCATTGTCACTGCGAAGATAGTCTGGAACTCCACGAAGCACAAACAAGTCACTAAGACGTTCCAGAACATTTTCACTGTTTAACATCCTGTCCACATCAATGCTCAGGCACTCCCTGGTATGTTCATCAAGCAAGGTCAATGTAATTTATGCAGCATGCTACTCTAGATTCTCCAAACAAGAAGTTTGAATTGAAAACATTTCAAGTTGGAATACTAGATCAAAATGCGGATGCAATTCATTTTGAAGCAACACTTTACATCCCGCCTGAACGCTGACCAGAGAATTGTGTGCTGCAATGCAAAGCGGAGAGCACCTTCTTACATCGCTAATGACATAGAAGCAATCAAAAATTTAAGCTACTGATCTGTATATTGAAATTGTACAAAAAACGGATGGACTTGAATCATAAGTAATAACATCCAGACGAAGTCCCGATTTGTAAATGATAGAAACCTCGTTGAATGTCGCTCAGTAGTGCATGATTGTTACTTACTATTTATATCGAGTTTTAGGAATAAAGGGAGCACTGCTTTGTTTGCGTCTTTCTAACTGTGAGTTAAGAAGGTGAAAGGCAGGGCGCATTATCACATCAATCTCATCAATAGTTGGTGGCGCGATTTCACTTAATTCCTTTGGTGTTTCACCATTTTTAGGGAGCAATTCTATGGGAAGATCCCCAGGATAGTCTTTGAGAAACCGAGTTAGATTGTTACCCTGCTTCAGTGCATCACACCAGAAGATCTGAGGTTGTGCGTAGTGCATGGTTGCTGCAAAATCTATCTGTTTGTCGACAAGGGTCAAAAACCGGAGTATATCTACTAATCGTTCGTGTGCAACCATGAATTTTCGATCTCTCAACGCAGCCACATGTTCCTCGTGCAATCGCTTGAATTGAAATTCCGCAACTTCAAGTGCCTGAATGCGTGGCAGGAGAGATTCGTCATTCTTTTCTTCAAGTTTCTCTTTCTCGTGCTTCCATTCTTTGAGAATAACCTCGGCTTTGACAGTCAGTGTTTCGATGAATTCATCAAGGGACGCTTCGGCCTTATCGCTTCCGATGCTTGCAGTCTTTTCTGGCTCGTTACTTGAGGTCTTATCTGGCTCGATGGTCCGTTTTGGAGCCCATAATACAAGAGCAGTTAAGATCACAGTTGCAGTAGCAAGAATGAAAAGGATGATTATTGGAGCAACCCACTTTTGAGGTACTTTGGGAAAGTCCCAATTGAAAGTGCGAAACAACATGTAAAATACACCAAGTGCTAAACCAGGAACTCCAAGGCTAACTACGAGCTGCCAGAATGTGAATGAGGGCATTTGCATGTAATAGTTTCCTAATGGCTAATTTGTCACTCAATTGTATTTTCTTGTTCATAAATGAAGCTGATTAGTAACAAAAACGTGCGAAATGACTGGTGATGGTTAGATATAATACAATGAACACTGTACATGGTACCCAGAGTGCATTAATTTTCAAGATGTCTCCTATAGCTTCGTAGCTCTTCTTGCTTTATCGTTTTGGTTCACTTTTGTTTGACTTTGGAAACTAAATAATCTCGCATTCTCAAAGCCATATATAGTTTTTAACGCAAAATGACCGATAAATTACCCTTCCCCCAGACATGTTTAAAATGTATTTCTTTTTAGCATATTGAGAAAAAACTATTATCTCCCCCTATCTGCGTTTGACTTGTGATATCGTTTTTCTTACTGGTTTTTTCGATTTTGAGGTGTTTGTGGGGAATTGGCTTTTGTGGACGATCGCTTTGTTGATTTTTTGCCCATCAATTTAATAGGAAGAAGAAGAAGTGACTTAAAAATTCGTTTTGAGACGAAAAAATTGCGATTAGGGAACCGCGCGCGACCCCGGGCCCCCCACAGGAGGACCCGAGATTTTTTCAGCCAGGCTTGTACTCGGCAGGCTGATCTTTAAAGCTTACCGAACTGTGTGGAAACGATTCGGTTTTCTTCTCTCCCTCAATCAAAACCATTATTTTGTTGTTCAGATTCCTGTTCGAGTTGCTCGATGTACCTCGTGCAAGTTTCGTTGGTCGACTGATCAAACTCGTCCAGGTATGACAGCTCATTCAAAGCCTTGTCGAGATCTTCATCAGACTGAACGATGGGATCAGCTCCCGGTAATTTATCAGCTGGTCGATCATTTGAGCTGTGGCTTTTCATATTTGATTCCTTTCAACAATTTCAATCCGAGATAGATCAGAGTAAATAAGGCAACGAAGACAACGAAATCTGTTTCCGTTGAGGCCCCTCTTGCCAATGTGAAGCGTACTCATTAAAGAAAAGAGCGATCCGTTATAGGGAGCTGGCGCACCTTGATCGATCATGTCCGGAATCCACGTAGGGAAAATACAATTGTCAGAAATGCAGTGGGATAGGTTGTCTTACCATCAAGCGGTTTGAGAGGGAGTTTATTCGAGCATTGATTCGGCTTCCTTGCCTGATTAAGAAATGATATAAAGAGCGGTAATGCATCCATGCCCTACCGCTCTCTGAAAATGACTGGCGTTTCATGCGATCCATCATTCTACACCAGTTTCTTTTCGCAGTTACAATTTCGCATTAACTCGTTTAAAAAAGTCAAGGGCAGTTGGATTATGAGAAGAAAAAAGACAATTACGATCGAGCTTGATCGGGATGACTGGTGGCCGCTATGTCGTTACGCGGCAAAAGAGAAGATCTCGATTCGAGGGCTCGCAAGAAAAACGTTGATGCCATTGATCGACGATTTGAAAAGACGGTATCCACGGCAACCAGTCAACGAATCCCCGTCGATCGACGATGTTCATTAATTGTACATTGATTTCGTCAAAAACGATCACATTTGGCCCTGAGAGACTTCAATTTGGGTGTAAATGAAATCGTATCCCGTAATTGGGGCCACCCATTAATGATAAGTGTCTGGTAAATACGCATTTACCGGACACTTGCTGTTTCATGATGTCTGGGTAACTGTCATTACCCAGACATTTATTTTGTTTTTTGTCTCACTACTATTCAGTGAACTTAATCACAAGAACCTGATTTTCTAGCCTTGCGACATGCATGACATTCAACAGCTCTTGCATCAATATGTCCCTTAGCTTCTTCATAGTACCACTTTTGGTCTTTGGCCTTCCAAATTTCGCGTTTGCCACACTTACGACATGTAAATGGTTGGTCTAAATAAAATTCGGGAAGACGACCATAAGTGTTTATATGAGACAGTTTTTTATGGTCAGCAGGTACTGCTGATGGATGATCCTTTTGTTTACCCGGACGGAGCTTCAGAATCCTTTCAGCTTCACAAAACTCTTCCTCTGTCGGATTTCGACCCGTATCAATGTTTTTACACATCTTCTAGGCTACCTTGTGATTATATTGATTGACACTTCCAATAATTCTGTCATGGTTTTATATTTTGCTCGATACGATAAATCGTACTAAGCGGATACTTTCTGTCAACAGATTGTGTCGAACAACCAATGAATATTGATGCTGACGTTGAAGAGAGTGTCCGGGTAACGCCTATTACCAGGACAACGTGCACAAAGTTGTTTGGAAATGTTTTTAGCGTCTGGTACCATATCTCAACAAGGCTCGGTTAAGCACGCTTTCGTACCTGGTCAACATTCTATTTGATAAAGAGCGTGCTGGTAACAATAAATTATGTCGAAAGACTGACACTTTATTTGGATTACCGAACGTGCATCAATTGCCAGAAATTGCCAATCTGCCTCTCCAGCCTTTACAGGTTCCCGGCGGCTGGCACATCATCATCAATCATTTCTACGAACTCGATCCTGATGATGACCTTGCGGGTCGTCAATTCCTTCACCTTGATCCAGCAACGATTACCGATCCTTGGAGCGACGTGCTCTTCTATTACTTCGATCACTCATCGCTCTGGCAGTCCACTCGAAACGACGGTCGCTATCACATCGATGTTGAGTGGTCACCGATGGGTAAACGTGATGGTCAGTTCATCATCCGACTTTATCACGCGCAACCGGTCATCTTTTCACATCCACCAAAACGGACTATTAAACAAAAACGTGATAACATCCAAATCTCTTATGAACTAAACCCACCTGTCACTTGGCCAGATTCGCCTGAACGGGTATTTGAATCACGTGACCGTAAACAAATCGTCTCAACACTAAATCAATGGCTTGGGGAATGCTCTCGAGTTTGGTCGTGAACTCAAAACCCAAAATACACTTTAAAGAGATTCTATTCGAAATAGTGTCAGGGAAATGAGAGTGATCCAGATATTTTCTTTTGTGAGATCAAATAATGTCCGGGTAATATAAATTACCCGGACATTATTTGAGGAAAGAATGATGAAACTCAGTGTCTAAGATTTATGTGAAATCATTTCTTTGTTCATTTCAACATCCTCAATCTTCTCTTGATAATTCATCTCTGATTAAACAAAATTTCATTAGTTCTACTGTTACTAGGTTATACTGAAATGATTCTGTCTAATTCAAGTTTTGCAGCAAAGGGAAATCAATGAGCACTAAATACTCAAGCGAGATCGACGCTACTCCCGAATATGTTCTCTCGGTATTGCAAGACGAACATCGCCAGATTGTTCAAGTCGACGATGCGTGCGATCCTGATATCGACCTCACATTTGATTCAACCGTTGCAGACTGGCGGGACGCCATGGATTACCTTCATGCAAAACAACTTGGTCGTGGCCTCAATGTGTCATGGGCATTGTCTCTACCCGACGCCGCATGGCGGAATGTTCTCACTCCAGAACGGGAAAAAACACTTCGAGACGTCACACTACGCGCACGCAACTTCAGCCTCTACAGATCGCAGGCACGTCATGTCTTCCGGGCGCTGCATTCCTTGCAATCAAAGATTGTCTTGCTGCGGACAACGTTGATGTCAGCGCTATTGCCCCTTCGACGTCCCTTGACGAATATACCCGCCATCATTGGCAAACCTTTATACTTCGAATCTCTCGTCTGTCGCCTGGTGCACTTCCTCTAGCCTCCGTGCAGTCTTACGCACATGACGCGAATCACGCAATTGGATGTCTTGCGGTATTCACTCTTGCTCTTGGTCTATTCGCTGGTAGGTTCACATCGATTGTTCTGGCTATTGGTTTCACTCTGCAGTTGTTAGCATTGATGCATGGTAACTGCATCCGTAAATGTCCTCTCGATGTAGCAAAATTCGGTGAGCTTCGCACGTTTCGCGATCTGTCCCTGTGCATCGCCAAGAGCGCTGGCAAACAAAGTGAAGCAGCGGAGTTATGAGCCGCATTTAGGAATGCCTATAAAACATTGTAGTGAAGAGGAACATTACCCGCGATGTTATTTATGTGCACTTCGTCTGCTCTCTCCAAACTAAAAAGTGTCCGGTAAATGATGATTACCCGAACACTTTAATGCGCGGCCTTGTTTTACAGAGTGTCCTGTAAAGGGTAATTTACCGGACAAAAACTTAATCTGCTGGGGGAAGTCCCACAAAAAACGTTAGAAATAATATGAGCGAAAGCACAATAACTGAAAATGCCCCACAAAATTTTCCGAATATGTTGCCGAATCGCAAAGCACCAATGCCAAAGCCGAAACTGAGGGAAAACAGGATAGTCGCTAGCCAATAAGCTATTCCAATTTTATCTCTCAGTGCAATGGGCAGGTAAAGTTCGTATTTATCTGTCAGTACAATGAACAGACAGAGTAACGAGACCAAGCCCTCAATGTTTCCTAGTAGACATTTCCAATTGAATGTTTTTTTTGTCATATTTCAGACTTTGTGTCGGCACTTTGAAAAGAAACATTTCAACGGATTCACAGTATTAATTTTACAGATGTAAATTGATTTGGCAAATAAGTGTCCGGTAAACCGTAAGTTCCCAGACATTCTTTAATTGCAGCAAGGGGGAAGATATTGTCCTAGTAACAATATTATTTGGGTATTGATGTTTCTTGAGGCCTCAGACGTTTTAAAACCCCACTGCTCAAACAGTGAGTACAAGACTACATTGTGACAATTGATAAAAGTCAGAATCCCTGATAGATTTGGATAGCATCAAATCTTGTTCTATCAATAGTTATACGGTTATCTCGAATCTTTCGCATATATGAAGACACACCTTCACGTCCTTGTTCCTACATCAACGACACTGCTTGGCATTGTTGACGCAATGGAAGCAATTCTCGCTCCATACCGCCTAAAACATGACGACACCAGCCAGCCAAACTGGCAATTTGATTACTTATGCTTGTTTGAAGCGACTTTAAGATGCGATGAAACTGATGCCGAACTTCCTTCGGAGATGCATCATTACGCGGGTTACATTTCCCGCGTGGATCGTTTGCGTGCTGACGTTTCAGCCGCTGCCATAGTGACACCAGACGGCGTATGGCACGATATCCATGATTTCGGTTACAGCATGATGAATGCTGCCGAATCAAACGCTGCTGCTCAAAAGAAATGGAGCAGTTATTATAGGCAATTGCTGGAAAATAACCCTGACTGTTGGGTTATCGAGACATGGGCACATTCGTAGCGAGACTGATTAAAACTTTGAAATGTGTCGAATGCAGACTTGTTAAGACATGCTCTTTAAATCAATGTCCGGGTAACGCTAATTACCCGGACATTGATGTTATTATTTTACTTGGCATGGTCGTGTTAAAACCCATTGTTTAAATGAATTAGGCATATTTTGATTCTCGAGATTAGGCTTTCATTCACATTAAGCTCAAATTTCGATAATAATTTGTAGTAGTGTAAGCTCTTCAAAAAACGAACGTGCCTCGGTATCATTTCTGACCGGATAGTTAAAGAGGGTCTTAGGTAGAACCGTTTATGCAGGATTCATAACCAAACAGTGCCCACTATTTCTGCGGAAATCCATTATGTCTCTCGACAAAACGATGATTGTGACCGAGCTTGCCCGCGATGACAAAACTGAGCCCATCTGGTCTAATGTCGGTCTACATAGATGCGATTTTCGCCCTCATTTCGATGGCGACCTGTTGAACTTCTTTACAACGACATATCCACTCGATTCAATAAAAGAGACTGCCTCACTGTTTAAAGGCATTGCACTCAAAACTGCAAAATGGATACTGGAAAACAGAAACCACTTTTCGTCTGGCGACTGTTTCCAAATCATAGTAGGCTGGCCACTAGATGTTCGTCCAACCGGTAGACAGGTAATAAAAACTGGGGGAACATTTGAGGATATTCATCGACTCGTGGATAATCGTGATTTGATTACAATCCGCGACGGATGGGACACCGATGTCTTTGACGAAAAAAAGGTGGAATAACAAAAAATGCACGGAGTCGCGAACCTGTGATATTAACGACAAATTTAAGGATAAGCATTGTGTGAATACGCTAGAACAAGAGATTTGTGAAAGTAGAATAGAGCTAGATAAATGGCTGCGTGAGATTTATGGTGACTCATATGGCAATTTCCATGGCGAAAATGACATTGGGTATGATCACTGGGATCGGATTGAAAAACTTCTCAAAAAAGTATTTGAGAGCGAAAACCATCACGCCCTCGCAGATTCTTGTCTAGACGACATTCTCTTTCTTATTTCTCGTAGTGACGAAGGGGGACGTATCATTGCATGGCTTCACCCAAATGTTAAACCTTTATCTCATATTGCGGATCTAACAATCGAAAATTTCATTGTGTTGTGCAAGCACGCGATTAAATCTGGAGAAGATTTTTGTGATTATCAGCTAGCCTACTGCTTTCATAAATTTGATTCTCTATCCAAAGATTTGGAAGAGCTACTGATTGGCTTATTCAAAAAGGATGCTGTTTACACTAAAAGACTTGCGCTGGAATCGTTAGCTAAACATCGGGTTCCGAATTTGGAAAATTATATTACTGAGCTTTGGGCTACAAATGATGAATGGGCTGGCTTAAATTGTTTAGATGCACTTAAAGTTAGTGGTTGCAATGATGAGCTATTCAATAAATACAGAGAAAAACTATTGAAGAGCAATGATGAGCATATTAGAACAAATGCAGAATCAATTTAACAAATCACTGTTTGCTAGGAATAAACTTAAGCTACAGTATGCCCCAGATCGCGGCGTTTTCTCACCATTTTTCGTTAAGTCTACACTTATGTATTGACGCGAACAACGAACGTTTTAATAGATATTCTTCATTTTATCGTCCGGGTAACGGAACATTTACCGGACACTGAAGAAAGTGATCTTATGAAATATGATCAAAATTTTATTGGGACGAAAAAAGCAGAGAAAAGTCACTTCATTTTAGACACGGGAAACCGCAGTGTTTACAATCAACGGCAATCCATGCCTGGAGCGCTTCCAGGCTGATCCATATGGGAAATATCCACTCAAGTAATCCGTCGACACACGGCTGCTTTGCAGAGGCATCCATCATGAACCAGACAGAACCGACTCCCAAACCCCCTAGCCGCTACCGCTGGGTCTGGCGGACCTTGGGGCTGCTGGTCGTTGTCGGACTGGCGGTGTTTGTGGTTACCGCGCTACATGAAGGAAGTGCAGCGCAACAGTTGTGGTCCAGTGACCGTTTCATGCTTTCAACCGAACCGGGCTGGTTGATGAGCAAGATGCCCTCATCCTGGGAAACGTGGATTAAGTATAGCGCGGGAGATCAGATTCGTTTCGCTTTCGAGAAAGTCGTTTCAATAAACAGTGTTCAATATGGATCTGATGACGAGTTCAGCAAAGCAGATCTTGCCGCGGTCGGTAGAATTCACAGTTTGAAATACCTGGATTTTAGCAGTTCAGAAATCACGGATCAGAACCTGACACTCCTTGAGGGGTTGGACAACCTGGAAACCCTGAATCTGGAGAGAACCTCGATCAGCGATGCCGGTCTGGTTCATTTGCAGGGGTTGAGGAAACTGAAACATATCCTACTTTGGGATACTGAGGTCAGTGATGCAGGATTGAGACATCTGGAAAACCTGCCAGAACTGAAATCGATGGATTTAAGTGAGACCGCCATCAGTGATGCCGGGCTGGCTCACTTGAAAGGTCTTGTGAAACTGGAGATTCTTCAACTGGATGCGACAGGGGTCAGTGATCGCGGAATGGCTTCTTTGAGTGGACTCCCAAATCTGGAGTCTCTGAATCTTAGCGTTACCGAGGTAGGCAATCAGGGTCTGGAATATTTAGTCAGGAACCAGAATCTAAAGATCCTGGATCTCTCGTACACTCCAATCAGTGACGCAGGAATGGTTCATATAGGGAAAATAAAACAGCTGTTCGAATTGGATCTGAGAGGGACCAGCGTCAGCGACGCAGGTCTGATTCATCTCCAGGGGCTCAAAAACCTGACTAACTTGAGACGGCATCAAACAAAAATCACAGATCCCGGCTTTGTTCGACTTCAGAAGTTTTTACCTAAACTGTCGGATTCATGGGAGCCTCTTCCAATCGGTCCGTCTGTTTTCTAAAATTCAGAAGATTGAATCAGAGATAGTCTCAATCCCTCTTCAAAATTTGCTCCGTCAGAACTGAGCGGGTCGCCATTAAAGAGATTAATTCACGCTTGACGGATTTATCTATCGATGATGACCGGGTAACGATGTCTTACCGGTCACTTGTCTGGATAAACGTTATTACCCGGTCATTATTATGATTGGTTTCATAATGTTAAATATTTCCGTAGAACTAGATTTAGACACCGTGTTCCCCAAAACTAAAAGAATTAAGGAGAGAAAATGGATGCAAAAATAATAGCCGCAATTATTGGAGCTTCTGTGGGAGTCTTGGGATTGTTTTTTGCAGGATTTCAGCAATGGTTGGGATATAAAGAGAGATCTCAACAGCATAGAGATAACGCCATATTTCAAGCATTCCAATGGTTTGAGGGGGGAACACAAAAACGAAATATTGGAATTTCAATAATCGAAGGTTTGTGGCATGAATCGCCTCATTTACGTGGGATTTTCGTTCCCCTTCTTATAAATCAAGCAATATACCTGATTGCGGAAAAGCCAAATCACCCTGCACATGAGAAAAATAACCTAGATCGAATTATAGAACTCCTCAGTACGATTCGCAAAGATCGGCAAAGGTCTGGCTTATCCTATCGACGTCTTGAAGAGGTTATGAAATCTAAGTCGAATGTCGAATAACGACATAGATGTTTCCAAAGATGATGCTGACTAAATGTTTAAAAAAGTGATTCATGTCTGGGATACTTGTATTACTCAGGCATTACTATTGGTGAGGCAACAGAACTAAATAATGACCGGGTAATGTGTGTTTCCCGGTCATCCTTTTGAATATTGAAAAAATGAATCACTTATTTTTCATTAATGTGAGAGTTAAAAGGTTTATAAGCACGAGGTACTCATGACCCACCAAACGGCTAAACTCTCGACTTTCGACGCATACCTCGAAACGGGTGGCGACACAGCCGCAGAACAACTTGACCAACAAACGAAACGTCAACAGACCCTTGATCGTTTCCCATATCCCTTAATGCTCGAATTGGCATTCCCGGAATTCGATTTCGCAAATCGTTGGTGTTGGCAACACTTCGGTCCCAGCCACGGCGAATGTTTCCAAAAACACTCGGAATACCGAATGTGTGCGACGGACCTTCCTCATTGCCACATCGGATCGTGGACCTACAATTGGTTTGTAAAAACAGATTATGACTTTGGGTTTAATGAATGGTATTTTTCAAATGCTTCTGAGCGTGACCTATTCTTGGAATTTGTCCCCTGTATAAACTGGGGCGAGAACTTCCCAAAATAGAATTGAACCTGCACACCCAAAAGTGGTAAAACAAAACCATGCAACTCAGTAAATCCTGTTACTGTGCAGCGGGAATTATATCACTGTTAATGACTGGGTAATAAATGTTACCTGGTCATTTTTAGAAGCAGGTACACTTTGGGATTTTGTTTGAAGTGAATTAAAGATGGGACTTGATTTTCTTGACCTGAATTTTCGTGTCGAAAAACGGTTTCGTATAAGAATCCCGCGGGAGAAAGCTGCTGAGCTTTTCAAAAACGGAAATACATCTGATCCTCCCCCAGGCTGCTGGACGGATATTCGAGTTTCTGATTTTGTTTCATTGGTCGAAACTCTGGTGGCAGAACAGAATCCAGAATGCAAGCTCGAAATATTTGAAGGAGTCAAGCAGGATATAATCGAATGCCTTGATCTTGATGAGAGTGAAGTGACGCCCGAAGCGTGGCTGTATCGCGATCTTGGGTTTTGGTAGGATCCTGACTCGAATGGAGAATTAAATGTCTGGGTAACGGCTGTTACCCAGACATTATATTAGGGAGTGTCGTTTAACAGGGTATTCGAAAAAATATTCGAGTATATCGAATGAGGGCAAGAGTAACGTCCAGCGTAACCGAGCGACGATGTTACTTGTTGATGATTGAGCATATTTGTGCATTGCCGCAGCGGTCATGTCATGTTGTTTTCCGTCGTCTTTCCCGTTTTCAAGGCTGGACCCCGGAAATCGCGGTGAGGACTCTTGGAAATAGCAGATCGAAAAAGAGTTTCCGCTCTTGTTGACAATACGTCCCCCTTCAGAAAATCAAAGTGCATCAAAAAGTTTGGGTGCTTAAGGTGCCAAGACAGCACGATATCGATCCCACGCTCCTTTGCTTTGACCACATGTGCCCCTAAGTCATCTGTAACTCTTGCTGTAAGAAAGACGCGACGCAAGGCGCTCAACGAAACGGAGTGATCCACCTGTTTCTCAGCCAACTGTATAAATCGAAAGGCCAGTGCATTTCGGGGATGACTGCGTTAAAACCATAAAGTGGTTGAAGAAAAATGAAGTTGTCGAATGCTACTTGGGCTCGAGAGGCAAATCAACTCTGCTGACTTCAGCCATCGGAGCCACTGATTTTACCCGATGTAAAGCAAAGGCGATCTATTCTTCAGTGAAGCGTTTTCCTTTCATTTTCTGGACCTTTCTCAAAATGCAAGAAAATAAAATCTCTCACATTCTGCATAGATCAAGAAATGGTGAAAAGGTCATACCTCTTGACTCTTCTCAAGAGACTTGGCGGCACGTTTAATCCCTCTCAACATACCGCCAAAAACAATGTTATGTAATGGAACCACGGTATACCAATAAAGGATACCTAGTAGACCTCTTGGACGAAATCGTGCAGTCATTGTGAGTCGCGTGAAACGGATGTTATCTTTCACTGGTTCCATGCAGAACTCCAGTTGAGCGGTTCCTGGTAATTTCATTTCGGCATGAAGCAGCAGCGACTTGCCGCGTTCGATCCCGACCACGCGCCAGAAGTCGAGTGCTTCGCCAAATTCTACTTTCTCAGGATCGCGTCGGCCTCGTCGAAGCCCAGGACCTCCGACGATTTGGTCCATCAATCCCCGGATCCGCCACAAGATGTCCCCCGAGTACCAGCCATGACCGCCGCCAACACGGCAGACCGCGGCAAACACATCGGACGGCTGCGCTTCAATCTCGATCGACCTTTGATCGACATAGACCTTGCCACCAGCCCAATTTGGATCGCCAGGAATCGGTCCGGCTGCGGACCACCGTGTTGGTACCTTCCCCTCCAGGGTCTTCGCGATCGCACGATGAATTGACTCACGTACTCCGAGCGATTGATGAGGCATTAGTGTCTGTGTAGTGTCGTCATTGACCACAACTCGATTGCGCAGGCCATCGGAGAGCGGGCGAGCGATGCGATATGAAACTGGCGTGATGAGGCTGATCCATGCCGAGCTCAATCGCGGGGTTAGCACGGGGACACCGATAATCAGCCGTCGTCGAAGTCCCAGCTCTTGAGCCATGATGTGCATTAGCTCGCGATAGGAGATCACATCGGGTCCACCAATTTCGAGGCTGCGACCGCTTGTCTCGGCAACATGCAGACACTCGACCAGCCAGTACAATACATCAACAATGGACACTGGTTGAGATTCTGTTTGTACCCAACGGGGTGTGATCATCACGGGAAGTCGTTCGACCAGATAGCGGAGTATCTCGAATGACGCGGACCCAGAGCCGATAATCATGGCAGCTCGCAGTGTTGTCACCGAAACTCCGCACGATCCCAAAGCCACTTCCACTTCGCGGCGCGAGCTAAGGTGTTGACTCAAACCCTCACCAAGTTCGCCTAAACCACCCAGGTAGATGATTCTCTCAACTTGAGCCTCTGCGGCTGCTCTGGCAAAGTTATGGGCAAGTTGGGAATCGCGATCTGCGTATGTACGACCTGAGGCGATCATCGAATGAATCAAATAATAGGCCGATGAACAGTCTCGAATCTGAGCGGTTAGCTCGGATACATCGCTCAGATCACTGCGAACAATCTCTACATTCGGATTGTCGCACCATACCCGCTCTTCAAGCTTACGTGGTTCGCGCGCAAGGCAGCGAACACGATAACCTCGCTTGAGGAGCTCCGGAACCAGCCGGCCCCCCACGTAACCCGTTGCCCCAGTCACCAGTATTGGTGATTCTCGAGAAATTTTGGTAGTCAGGTTTATTCTCCAGTGGAATTAAAGTGGAGGGCAGGCACTAACGCCCGCAGTACGAAGCCAGGTCTTGGCAAGACTTCAACATTTAGGTGAGAGCCGATACGCACGCGTAAAGCGATTCCATTGCTTCTCAGCAGACGCAAGAGCGGCAGCATGCTCGTTGTTGCACTGCGCCGAAGTCGCCAAGCCGATTTCAGGTTGGCAACTTGAAGCAGCAGCTCGCGTCCTGTTGCATTTAGTTCGACCGGCCGACCGAACAGCGTCCCTTGCAGCTGGCCGGTCATTGTTAGTTTGGGGATGAGCCAAGGTCACGCGTGCGTATCTTCATTGTACCGGTCAGGGCCCATTCGGCATGCTCAGCGTTCGTGCCCGTGCCGCTTGGAACTTTGACATGCATGTCATCAAACTCATAAGTAATCTCGGCGTTCCGACCTGTTAAACGGTCATAAAGGCCGATCGCCAGATCGTTCCAGTTTGTGGTGTGTTCAGCGTCAGACATTAGATTCTCCTTTGAAACTTTAACTAATAAGGTACACGATTTTTTTCTCGAGCTGAGTGAAACTATGGCTTTATAGTCGCTGCGAAAGCTGAGGAAGCAGAATATTTGCAAAAAAAAATTTTTTGAGCTGAAAGAGTCAAAGAATACTGACCTTCAGCGATATATGAGACTGACTGACCTTCTCCCCGTTTCTGGATCCATACAAAATATAAGAGATTTTGTTCTCTTAAATTTTGAAAAAGGTCCAGAAAATAAACCAAAACGCTTCACTGAAGAAGAATTTACCTTCGCTTTACGTCATTAAGAATCTTTCTCTAAATTTAGATTCTTAAAATACTTTTTAAATGCAAACAAATTGAAATGGTGAATTCCTATCTGAAATGAATACTATCTCGCCTGTTCTATTTGTATGCACTCCGCTACACCAAGCGTAGTAATCACCGCGCTTCTCGGGTTTTGTTGTAATAACCAATGAATCGTCGAGCTTAATTGTGAATTGCGTTTCCTTAGAATCTGAATTGCGGGATTCGTCCGCAGGCCGTATCTCTACCTTCCCACTTAATTATATTCCGTACGGTCTGTCTGCTAATCTTTTTGATACCAACGTTCAACTCATTCAGATTTAATTTTATTCATGCATAGGATGCATGATATATATACACAAAATGCATTAGATATATCGTCAAACCTGCGTAAAGTATTGTCGCAGGGACAGTGATTCCCGGTTGTCAAGATCGAAGTTCAAGCCAAACACGAGGAAAAATCATGAAAAAGTGGATCAAACGCACGATGACGAATTGGACGGTGCTGACTCTATCTATCAGCACACCTATCTTCGCTCAGAAACAGACCACAGAGTCTACATCAGACCAGCAGCCGGCCCAGAAAATCCACAAAACACAAGACGGCCAGACAAACGGTGGCAAGTGCCCCATTATGGGCATGATCAAGAATGTTACCTCCCGACACACTGCAGCTGGTGGAATGACCAATGGAGACTGGTGGCCCGATCAGTTGAACCTGGACATCCTGCATCAGAATTCGGTGAAGAGTAATCCCATGGGGGAAGACTTCAACTATGCCGAAGAATTTCAGAAGCTAGATCTCGAAGCCGTCAAAAAAGACCTGAGAGCACTGATGACCGACTCGCAGGACTGGTGGCCTGCCGACTACGGACATTACGGTCCGCTCTTCATCCGCATGGCCTGGCACAGTGCGGGGACTTACCGCGTCTCTGACGGTCGCGGCGGTGCTTCGGACGGCACACAGCGCTTTGCGCCACTCAACAGTTGGCCTGATAATGCTAACTTGGATAAAGCCCGCCGCCTGCTCTGGCCCATTAAACAGAAATACGGTCGCAAAATTTCCTGGGCTGACCTGATGATTCTGACCGGAAACGTCGCACTCGAATCCATGGGTTTCAAAACTTTCGGTTTCGCCGGTGGACGTGAAGACGTCTGGGAACCTCAGAAAGATGTCAATTGGGGACCCGAAACCGAATGGCTGGGCCGCAAACGTTATAGGAAAGCTAAAAAACTTGAAAATCCGCTTGCAGCCACGCAAATGGGATTGATCTACGTCAATCCCGAAGGACCCGCGGGCAAACCTGACCCCCAGGCTTCCGCCTATGCAATCCGCGATACCTTCGGTCGGATGGCGATGAACGATGAAGAGACCGTCGCCCTCATCGCTGGCGGACACACTTTCGGTAAAGCACATGGTGCCGCCAGCCCGGAAGGGAATGTCGGTCCGAAGCCGGAAGGCGCCAGCCTGATTGATCAGGGACTGGGATGGATCAATAAGTTCGGAAAAGGGAACGCAGACGATACCATCACCAGTGGTCTGGAAGGTGCCTGGACTTCAACACCCACACAATGGTCCAACGGCTACTTTGACAATTTGTTTGGTTACGAGTGGAAACTGGTTAAAAGCCCCGCCGGTGCCTGGCAGTGGACGCCTAAAGAAGAATCAGCCAAGGGAGCTGTTCCCGATGCACACGATCCTTCTAAAACGCATGCGCCGATGATGTTTACTACAGACATAGCCCTTAAGGTCGATCCAGCTTATGGGAAGATCTCAAAACGCTTTCATGAAAACCCAGACGAATTCGCCGAAGCCTTCGCAAAAGCCTGGTATAAACTGACCCACCGCGACATGGGACCGGTCTCGCGCTGTCTCGGACCGCTAGTGCCGGAAGCGCAGATCTGGCAGGACCCCGTCCCCGAAGTCGATCATAGGCTCATTGACAAAAAGGATATCGCTGCACTCAAAAGTGAAATCCTCGCCTCAGAGCTGACGATTCCTCAACTGGTTTCCACGGCTTGGGCTTCCGCTTCCACTTTCCGTGGCAGTGACAAGCGGGGCGGTGCCAATGGTGCCCGCATCCGACTGGCGCCCCAAAAGAACTGGGAAGTCAACCAGCCCGAAGTACTGGCGAAAGTTTTGAAGACTCTTGAGACAATACAGCAAAAATTCAACGACGCACAGGCCGACAGCACCAAAGTGTCACTGGCCGATGTCATCGTACTCGGGGGCTGTGCTGCTGTCGAAGAAGCTACCAAAAAAGGTGGACACACCGTCAAAGTGCCTTTCACACCAGGACGTACTGATGCCACACCGCAAATGACCGACGTCGATTCTTTCGCGGTTCTGGAACCCAAGGCAGACGGCTTCCGCAATTACTATTCGCATGGGCTTGATCGGCCGGCTGAAGAACTGCTGGTGGATAAAGCCAACCTGCTTACTCTGACCGCGCCTGAAATGACTGCCCTCATCGGTGGTATGCGGGTGCTCGATACGAATGTCGGTGTACCGGGAATGGGTGCCTTCACTAAACGTCCCGGAACTCTGAGTAATGACTTCTTCGTTAACCTGCTCGATATGAACACGAAGTGGCAGAAGTCACCCATGTGCGATCACTTCTTCGAAGGACGCGACCGCAAATTGGGCGACGTTAAATGGACTGCCAGTTCTGTTGATCTGGTCTTTGGCTCCAACTCCCAGTTGCGGGCCATCGCAGAAGTATATGCCAGCCGGGATGCTGAAAAGAAGTTTATTCACGACTTCGTAGCTGCCTGGAACAAGGTGATGAACCTGGATCGCTTCGGTCAGGAAACCGCGCTGCAAAAGGGGAATCGCTCCGTGACCCAAAACCAGTAGTAATCCACGGCGCTCGTAATCATGGGAACGCTAAGAGAAAAACCCAAATGCCAAACCTATTCCCTTCGATGATTAGAGGGGAGTAGGTCTTTTTGTTGAATCGGAATCAATGTTAAAAATTCCGTTTTGAGCATCTGAGAAACAAAACTGTCTACTCCTGTTCGATTCAAAAAGTGTTTGGATATTAAAATTATTCTAGAAAAACACGTTATATCGCGCTCCAAGTATCTGAGACTATTGTACGTCGTGACTCATCGTCTTCGGACACAAAACTTTCGAACTAATCGCGCTTTAGGAAACGTGTGGTTGAACAATCGAAATCTAATTCTTAGCCACTTTCTGCTGAAATAGATTCTAATTTCATCTAGTTCTGTTTTCTTTTTTCAATAACAGTATGTGTTTTGTAAACAAACAATGTTAAAAGAGTTACGACTTGTAATTCTAATTATGCCTAGTATCATACTCAGTATGTTGGCATCATATCAGAACAAATACTGGTAATTTTGCGCGTATTTGTTCTATATCAGTGTCATATCAGAACAAGTCCTTGCAGGTTAATAACAAGTTATGCAATCAAGGTATAGTTGATGCCTACAACCGCGGCAATACGTCAATGCGTCGAAGCGGATGCTGATATCGTTGTCAAGCTCTTACCTCAACTTTGGCCAGATTTGGCGATTGATCGTAATAAGGCGAAGGCGACATTCTGCAAGTCAGCAAGATCTGGATCGCATCGCCACTTCTGCGCGACAGTCGACGAACGAATTGTCGGCTATTGCTCGATGAGCACGAAACATAGCCTGTGGTGCCAGGGATCGATCGCGCACGTTGACGAGATAATTGTTGACACTCAATTTCGAGGGCAAGGGATCGGCACCCAACTCCTCAAACAAGTTGAGAATTCAGCTAGGGACATGGGGTGTGAGCGTATCGAATTGGATTCGGCATTACACCGCACGGATGCGCATCAGTTCTATGAAGGCCTCGGTTTTGAGAATAGGGCACACCTATTCTCAAAAAGGTTGACCAATCGCGGTAATGACGCATAACCAGGTCGTTGCAGCCGACGTGCTTCCCATATTATCATTCGACCGATACTGAAGATGGAGAGTGGCTCGATGATTCAAGCTGTTACTGTGTCGCTCGCACGCAGCTGAACTCAGCGTTCTCTCCTTTCCTATCTACTCAAAAGTATTCGCGAATGGTTTCCGGACCATCGTTTTACAAAACACCCCTTAACGAAAAGTGACCGGGTAATACATATTTCCCGGCCATCACTATAAAAGTGATCGCCAGCTAACTGTGCGCCAATTGATAATAGATAGAATTCCTGATAGATTTAGTCAGGATCAAATTCTGTCTATCAATCGTCACCACTTTCTAGCGTTGCCACCGTTATCCGACTAACATTTGTTACACCATCATGCGCATCATCGTTAGCACAAAGACAACGAATTCAGGTTCCCCACGAATTGATGGGACGCGACTAACATGCGCAAACGTAGCACAAACTCTTTGGTACACACTCTCGTTGAATGAATATCTTGACATGTACGATTATCTTTCAAAATCCGACATTTTGAACTGCCTCGCATACTGCTCACAACAAAAATGCGTCGATGACGATGTCCACAGCTTCTGCGAACAATGTACGCTCGACAAGCGACCAAGAGATCCTGAGCTTGCGCAGAAATACGATGAATTCAAAGCCGACGACTTTGACGCCGACGAAGTAGAAGACATCTGGAAACTCGCTAACCAATTATTGGCAAAATACGCCACAGAAACAACATCCGATGGCGACAACGTCGGATAACAAACGAATGAGCCAGAACTGCCGGGCTGGCTCGCTTCGCTCCATGCTCCATTAGGATAACTCAGTTAGGAGTTACTCTTGACTTCGTTCGAAATACTCAAACGCTTTCAAAAATGCTTGATCAAATGACCGTTCTAAAAAAACTCTGTAATATTGACCGATAAATAGGCATTTGCCGGACACTTTTTATGCGAAGCGGGGAGAAGACGTCCACTTCTTAATTGAGTTTTGATTCTCCAGATGAATAATTCTAACAGATAGCACTAGAGCACATAGCGTAAATTGATAAGAGTCAGAAATTCTGATAGATTTAGATAGAATCAAATTCTGTCTATCAATAGTTAGATCACATGCATCTGCAGGTTCAGCTGTGGCTACGAGCACAAATCAATCTCCCAACGAGCCAAACCCACACCAACGACGTGTGGCAGAGGCTTGGAATAAGCTTGCAAAATCTTCGATCTCAGAATCGGCGCTAAACGATCTAAGGGCACTGACGCCCCCAGATTTGTTCCCCCGGAATCATTCATTGACACCGTTTGGTGAATTTGATCATCTGGCTGTCCCCCACTGTCCTCCTACGAGTGCCGCTGTTGCTGCTTTAGAACGCACGACGTCCGTGACACGGCTTTCCCTTAATGCATATCCTGGAGATGCAGCGCACCTGCCAAATTTAGAAAATCACCAATCACTCGACTGGCTTTCACTCTATGACAGTCAAATCACAGGCATTCATTTCACCCGCACGCGAACACTACATGCATCATTTTTGGATCTGTCACGGACCGCAATCACTGATGATTGTATAGCTCAGTTGCCGGAAATGCCGCGAATTCAGCGTCTTGTGCTGACATTAACTGACTTGAGTGACATTGGTATTTGTCGACTATCACGATTCTCGACGCTTCGGGTTCTCTATGTAAAATACACACGGGTCACAGAACGCGGTATCGCAGACCTAAGATCCATACTCCCACATTGCCATGTGAAGCAGCGAGTAGCAGGTTCTACGACCAAGCACGCTTATCCGTAATGACAGTATAATACCTGTCACCAAAACCGACTGTAATTGGCATCAACTCCAGCTCGTATCGGGATTAAAACCGAAGTCGAAAGTTAACGAGTCTCCTTCTCCGAAACTCGTCGGAAACCTGCTTTGAATTCTTGACTGTGCCGATTCTTGACTTTTTTAAAAGGTACTCATTAGATTAATGTCTGGGTAACAACCGTTACCCGGTCATTGATATTTTTCATTTGCTCGTCTCAATCGTATTAAAAACGACTGAATAAATGAGTTAAGTAAATTTTGATTTTCGAGATAAGCTTATTAAACATATTAGTCCCAAGTTCGGGTAAAAATTAGAGTCGCTGTAAGCTTTTCGAAAATCAAACGTTTTCTGTTTTTCATATTCTCAGATGAATATCGTAAATACATAATCTCAAGGAGGTTAAACCTCGAACAGAAAAATTAGGCCTGGTATTAGATGAGAACAAAAACCGTTGATCTTGCGCATATTTGTTCTCGATCAAGTTCAAATCAGCGCAAGGCCGTGCAAGTTTATAACAACCGATCCACAAACAAGAGAAAGTGATGCAAATGCTTATCAAAAACGTCTTATTGATACTGATCGTAGCGGTTCTCATTACAACCTCCTTGGACGCCACGCAGCAGAAACCTGAAAATAAAGGCACATCGATTCAACAACTGATGAAAGAACGTGAGCAGATACTCCAAAAACTCGTTGACATCGTCAAGGAAAAATACAATCAGGGAAATTCCTCTCTAAACTTAGTGTTTGCCGCGGAACGAGAATTACTTGATGCCCAACTTGCGTCGGCAACGAACTTACGCCAACGTATTGTCATCCGTGAATTGCAACTCAGACTCGCAAAGGATCATGAACAGCACGTAGTCCAACGCATCAAACAAGGTTTTGATTCTCGCGAGGATTTGATGCGAGCGATAGCCAATAGATTAATTGCCGAGATCGAACTCTTGCGTGAGAAGAAACAAGCTTAGAGAAAAAATATGCGGATAATACGTATATGGCCTTTTGAGTTAACGTTAAAAGTGTCTGGTAAATTAGCATTTACAAGACACTTTCATTCTTATTTGACTCGTAGAAACACTTAATGATCTTTTCATTGACGATTTGATAATCATTTTTTAAGACGATCGACATATATAAACTCAGAGCGATTTTTGTATTATTGACTGCTTCGGTCTAACGATTCACAACCATTGAACCAATCATAATAAACGAAAGCAATCTGATCTGATTCTATTCCTTGATATATCGGAATATCGGATGAGTAACAAAATTCTGCATTACAAAGTGAAATGTCTTTGCCCAGCAATGGACCATAGAAAAAGAAATAGGGAGTCCAATTTAAAATAAAATATCTATCATCTTTAGATTGTACAGCTGTTGGTGCAAATCCCATTCTTATTTCATCAGCATTCAAATTAGCAAGACGGACAGTTAATGGTAAAGCATAATCCGATGGCTCTATATCGCTAACGGCGTTGCCCAAAATGATTGTTTGTCTCCAATCGTCAATTGGTGGTTTTTTTGTGATTAAGACCAGTGCTTTGTCAATTGAATTACCAGATACAGTATCAATGCGACAAGGAATATAAAGTGTCCCCCTACCGTTACCATATTGATCTGCACCTGTAGCTCCAATTTCATTTAGTATCTTGAATTGGTTAACTGTTGGTATGTATTTACTGTCGGACCATTCGAACAGTAAATCTATTTTATCAAGTGTGACACCATGCATATTCAGTCCATCATCATCAAGGAACCAATGTAGTTTGCACTCCGAGCATTGGTAGAGATGGCCAAATTTGAGAGCACGATTGTGTTGTAATTTAGAAGCAATTAGGGCTGTATCAGGGTTTTTCCCCACGCAGGCATAATCCCAATTGATGCAGGTATAAGGAATTTTGTCGCAAGTAGGACAATCACCCAATTTTGAAAAATTGGTCACATTAGAGTATTTCTAGATAATAGTTAATTAGTATGTCTGGTAAACAATAATTACCCGGACACTAATACAAATCATAATTCATTTCTGATCGTAGAACTTGCGAAATGACTTTTTGAATTCAATGATCTCGAATTTTACTTCGACTTTCTTATCGAGTGAAAGTTCGGTCGAATATGCATGAAAGTTGAATGATTCTCCAACACGATTCAAATCACAATAGATGATTTGTGGAATGCGAAAACCAGATTCAACCGTATCTGTCTCTCCTTTGAGAAATGATTCGATCTTTCGAATGATATGAGTCGAACATGACCCAAATTGAAATTGCTCTATGATTTCGTCTGATTCCAGATATTGAACGAGATATCGATTGAAACAATCGTCACGATCATATTCTCCCCACTCAAAACACAATTTTGCTGCGGGAGTACCAACAATCAGAGTCGCAGAATTATTTCCTGTCATACTATTTTCTAATTTAAACAACCAATTGCTGAATGTGACCAGGTAATACGTGTTACCCGGTCACTTTTATTATTACCTGGCGCATAGAAAAGCTCAATGACTGGGAAAACATCATTTCCCGGTCAGTAACAGCTATTTAGTATACGTGGTTGGCCTTGGTCTGTGATACCACGGGCGAGTATCTTCGAATTGTGAGGCGTCCATACTTTTTGGGATGCGTCCGTTCGTCGGAAAGGTTACGACGCGGAAATCGTTGTTTGGAATATACTCGAAGAGCGAATGATCTTCGCCATCAACATCAAATGCGAGCCAGCAGTCATTGGCATCATGTGTTGGAGTCCAACCACATGAAATTGCAAAGCGAACAGCGTCTGCCACGTGGGATGGTTTCATGATGGCGAAGGGGAACACAAACAGACAAGGCCCAGAACCATCCGCAAGCTGTACAACAGCGCGTTCGGAACGCTCAAGAGCAATCTTGTAGTGGTATTCTACAGTATCAACAGTGAGTGATCGGCGACCTTTCCGTGGAATCGACATTAACATTTATTCCTTCGTATATTCTTACGTTTGCTGCACAACTTGTTATTCACCTGCACGAGACTGAATATGATGCCCGCGAGGTATCAAAACGTGCAAAAAATATTTATTCTTCTAATGTGGTGACATAAGCACTGATGGATCTTTTAAAATGCAAGTCACTATAAGATCTGTAAAAATGGTATCAAGCTGAAACAGCCAGTCAACATGGGGTCTCTGACTACCGAAATTAATGTCCGGGTAATAAGCGTTACCCGGACAAATCACAGTGATCCCATAAAATGAAAAGTGCCCGGTAAATCCATGATTTACCGGACACTTTAAGTTTATATTGGTTGCAAGCTAAATTTCAATATTGCGAATACGATAGTTTAGTTACTAGTTTTGAAATGAATCTTAAAATACAAATCTTTATTTTATAATTTCATTTATGTCATCGACTCGAACATTCGAATCGTCAGCAGCTTCCTGTATTCCCACTAATATGACAGCAGTAAATGTTAAACCCGTTACGATAATTCCTAGTAAGAAGATTCCAATCGTAGTCATTTAGCTTCGCCTTTACCTTGAAGCATGAGGCATCCAAAAGCAAGAATAGAGGGTACCCAAATCCCAACGAATAGCCCTTCTTCTCTCTGCCCAGTAAACCACAATGCCACTGAAAAGACGAATGAGATGAATGCCGCAAAAACAAATAAGAGTTTTCCTAATTTTCTTCGTTTCACAATACCCTTTACCTTTAAAATGAATGAAATTGCTCAGAGGTTCTTGGCTAATTGCTTTGGTTATCTGTCGAGATGGCTATGCAGAAAGCTGCTATGAACACAATAGCAAATACAATTACCCCAAACTTGAAAATTTCCAGATCTTCGATGATTGATCTCCACTTCCTAAAGCATTTTTTTTGCATTAGAACTATAGACTGCTCATGAAGTTTGCCCAGAGATAAATTGTGCCAACAAACTAAATCAAGAATTGAACATTTGGAGAGCCAGTATTGAGTGAAGGGGCTGGAAAGTGTCTGGTAAATTACGGTTAACCGGTCACTTAGCTTTATTTGATCTCAACTGGGTAAGATGCTTTATATCTTGTTCGAGACCGCTAAATACGATTTTGTAATTAAGTCTTCTATCTGATGATTTTCAAGATTATTTTCGATAAATGCGTGAGATTCGATTACTCTCTACGCCTTTAGAATGTATGAGAAAACGAGTCATTCCTATTCGAATAGACTGAAACCTGAGGTATTATCGTGTCTGAAGAAAACGAAACAGAAGACGAACTCTTGACAGTAACGAAACCAATCATAGCCGTATTTTTTACAATTACTGGAATCTTACTTGGTGGAGCTATTGGATTATTTGGTACTTATTATTTTTGTGTATTCATTGGTAATGGTCTCGAGCAAGTTGGTTGGCTTTATCTTTTTCTTACCATTCCAATAGGTATGCTAGCGGGTGGCGGACTTGGCTGTTTCCTTCCACTTTATATTTTAAGGAATAAGAAGTAACTATATTCATCACTCTCCCTTGATATGCTTAAGTTACTTTGGTTATCTGACCGGGTAATTACCCTTTACCGGACAATACAGGTAAGGTGTTTTCTAGATCTCCCCAAGGAATAAACCAGCTTACAGATTCCCATTCGAAGTCTGCATTTTCACCATTTAACTCTTCAAACCAAACAGATTCATCAGAATCCCAACGGGAACGAATTAGTGAGTAGTCCCACCATTCACAATAATCGTTGCCCTCACCAGTGCAGCTACGAATAGCAACCAAGAACTTTTCCCCATCACCGAAATTATCCACGGACTCTCCAGACACCCACGGTAAACCGAGCAATGACATACTATCACTTGTTTCACAAAATGATTTTCTCAATTCACGGAATTGGCTTACTAAAAACTGTTTTTGTCCAAGTGACAACAGGTCCCATTCACCTTTACAACTTAGGAATTCTTTCACCTTGTTAAAGTGCTCCATGAACTCTTGATAGCTTGGATTTCCATTCATACGACTTCCTTTCTAAAACCAGCGCGTGTCGATACCGATAAACTCCGCTCATGAGTTGGTAAACATGAGTCCGAAATAACTTCTTGTAAACAATAAAGATGTCTCGAAACCTATTTCCCTCAATCACTACAGAACCGCCATCTAAAGGACCACCGATCAGAGGAACTTCAAACTCTGGCTCCGGGCGATCGCTCTTTCGACTTTCTACTATTTCAAACTTTCGCATTTGTAAAAGTCCCTAAAAATAATGTCTTGGAAACAACGGTTACCCGGACTCTAATGTGTGAAACAGTCTGTTGACGCGTTATTTCAATTCAGTACGATTGTTACAAGCTAAGAGCATATGAATTGTATCTGTTACTATTTGTAGAATTTTTGCATTATTAAAAAGTTTGGCTCAAAGAATGAATGCATTTCACAAAAGTCATCTGCTATGGGTACTTGGAACGACGGCACCAATATACACAATGATCACCGTGCTCATGCCGAAGGGCATTGCTGGCGTGCCGTGGATTGGACTGGTGGCGGTTATATTTCTCCTCATGTTTCTAGCGCTCCTTGGCTTCGAACGGTCTCCCATTTGGAACGGGTTGATCGCATTTATCTTCTGGCTCCCAATGATAGTGCTGCATCTTCTTAATCCAGGAACGGTGGCCATTTCACGCGGGGAGGTACACAAAGGTGTTATTGAGATTTTGGCGATCGGCTTAATTCATGCCCTGATTCAATTTACGGCACGCTTCATCATGAATAAACGACATCCAGAAAAAACTCAATTAGGTGCTGGAGCGGACTCTTCAACTGCGTCACGTTCATAGCAGCTTACGTAACGACCGCGCCTCGAGATCTCGGGTCTGCTCAGCATGAGCATTATCCAATAGAACCATAACTCTGACTTTCTTAATGTGATTAAAAATGATGGGTGGGAAACAACCTTTTACCAGACATTATTCCGAATTGTTCTCAACGACTTGTCGAAACGACTCTTCAGGAGGATCAGCTATCGGATCTCCATCCTCTGGCTCACTCCAATGCCCAAGTTTCACGAGTTGTTCTTTCCAGTAAACACGCATTTCGTCATCGCAATGTGCAATTGCGTCTGCCCATGTTGGCCATCGACCTCTCACCAATTTGAACCGATATTGATAGTAGAGCGATTGCTGATTGTGCGGCATTTCAGGTTCATGATCGACAGCACATACAGGGCAGGTGCCTTCCTTTGGTGGGAGTAATTGCATCTCTTTAACCTTTCTAAACTGAGTTTAAAATGTTGTCTGGTAAACAGTCTTTTACTGGTCAACTGACAGTTCTTTTGTAGGTTGCAAGCCTGGCTTCTCCAGGTTTGTCTTTATTCAACTTGTGATAACGTTTTAATTCCTGATGACTCTCCATAAATGCGAGCCAACTAAACATCTGCCCGAGACTTTCTGAACTAAGATCTTTCGGCCAGATCAAAACAACCGGCCCCTCGGTTAACTCGATTCGTTCAAAATTGGAAACGGTTGAATCTTCAAGAATCCCGAACTCAACAGGAGCTTTGACTTTTTTCTTTGAAAATAAATTACAAAACACGTGCCACTCTCCTCATCAACACCATAATCAAACATAAGAAAATTCAATGCGTGTGACTTTGGTCGAGGGAACGACACGCATCGTTTTACAAAACATGGAGACAAACTCTTCACCGGACATTTCCGGAAAGCCTTCACGCGTCGCTTCCTGATTTCCGTATTCACGATCAAAAACCAGTCTGCTCAACGGTTCCTTGCGGTCAGAAACAACACGGATCACACAAATAACTTCTCGCTTTTCACCGCGTTTCAGTCCCATGCATTTCACGCAGGCCTTCAGCAACGTGCCTGGCTGTAAATCGTGCCAACCGAGGCGACGGGTTACGTCTTTGCGTTTCATCCTGGTTTGATCAGTCGTGATCGAAAACGAAATCCCAGGTAAACACCAGGCTTTGAGCTTCGCATTCGTAAATCGATGATCGACACTAACTGCGCCTTTTTTGATAGCCAGGCGACGTTTTGAATTTGTCAAGTCATAATGAGGAATCGTTGATTGATTTTGAAACCAGTCTCTCATCAATCCGATGCGAGTCGCGAAGTCATGTAGCATGTCGAGAGACGTTTCCGGAGAAACAAACATATGGCAGGCCTCGTTGTATCTCCAGTTTGGATTTCTAGCACAGCCTAACATCGGATCCACATAAACAGAATTCAAAGCAGGCTCGTCGGGGGTATTAAAAAAGTCGAGTTGAACTTGTGACATGCGATTCGCGTCCTAAGAAAGCATGAGATCAGCAAGAGTTCCAAGTGCGATCGAGAGCAAGAGAAGTACCAGAAACGGAATGATCATTTCTTTGAATGGTGTTGGATTATGTACCGAACCGGAGCTGCTATTTAGGTCGTGTTTCTTTTGATTTTGTGACCACTTACGTTGTTGAACGCCTTCGATCTTTTCCAGCGTTAATGCGTATTTGCAATGAACCTGTTGGTAAACGTAGGCTTGTCGTTTGTACTCGACGTTTTGAAATCCCTCATTCATCTTTTGGCTTTCGATTTCCATATGCCGGGATAATGCAATGAGATCTTTGGCACGAATAAAGACTTCACCTTCGGAAGATGTAATGGTTTTGATTTCGCCCGGATATTCCTTTTTGATGTTTAACGTGGTCATGAACTTTCCTTCATTAAAAAATCTAATTCGTATCGGTTGAAAAAGGAATCCGCGATCGCCATTCCGTCAGCGATCGCGGATTAAACTTCACCAGGCAATCCGGTTGCCTGGTCTCGAAGCGCCTCCAGCAAAGTGACGCGATAGAAACCAGCTGAGCGATGTATGTCCGGATTTTGGGCCAGTGCCCGGACGATAACCGGTTCACAATGAACTCGCACAAAGTCGAGGAGCTCATCTCGTTTCAGTCGATCCAGCTGGGGCCCGTATTCACGCTCCAGCTCTTGCCGGGCGCGTTGATTCACTTTTCGTTTTGCCCGGCGATCTGCTGTTTCTTGTGCCGATCGCCGACATTCTCGATCTGCCTGCGCTTGCCTCTGGTTCTTGTGGTATTTTTCATCCTCCGGAGGCCAGCCCGCGGCGGGATCTTCGCCAGGCAGGGCGTTTCGAATTCGCGTGTAAATCGCTCCGGGCCCATAGGCTCCCGGTTTCGATCGAGCAAATTCGATCAACTGCAAAATCTCTGCGGGAACACAACCACGAGACCTGGCTGACTCAACGGCAGGTGACGCCCGGCCCACACCTTCTGAAATTAAAACTTCCTCCACCACCGACCAGGCGGGCGCACTGGTAACGAGCGCCTGGTGGGAGGGGGGAGGAGTATTAATCGGTTTTAACGGCGGATATAGGAGGGCCTGATCACTGTGATCAGGGGGGGCCTGATCATGGTGAGCAGGGGGGTAGTCACTGTGATCAGGGGGGTGCTCATGGTGATCACCCCCTGCTTTAAGGACTTGCGTCGATTTTTCCGGAACAGGAGCCGGATCATCGAGCGGTTCACCGTTGGCAATCGCATCAAGATTCGGCCATACAATGCGATAGGAGTTCGCTTGCTGGCCACGTGCATTGATAGTCGAGTCTTTGATTAACAATCCGTAACGACAGAGATCTTCGATTCCCCGGCGAACGGTGGGGACACTCATGCCGTCATAAGCGCTGATTTCACGATGTGTGAGCGAGACTTTGGATTCATTACGGGCGACATCATCGATTGCCCGGAGGACTCGTGCCATACGGGAAAACGGCATGAGGGGCGATACCTGATGTAAAATCCAAAGTTTCCGGCCTCGATTAAAATCGAGATCCAGCTGTTTGCGACTCATCCGAACATTCCTTGTTCGCGCCTTTAGGCGACTTGTGGTTGTGGTGCCTCTTCGGTCGATTCTTTCAGTTCCTCTCGAACAATGGGGACTTCAGAAGGCGCGACAATTCCGATCTTGACCTTACCTGGTTTTAATTCCGTAACCAGAATTTCGATGTTCTCTCCAATTAATATTTTTTGATTTACCTTTCGACTCAAAACTAACATTTCAGACTCCTTTCAAACGGTTGATAAAAATCATTTTGAAACCACTTCGATTCGTGAAAGCGGGACCGGCCATTGTTCACCTTCAACGAAGACCGCCGCCACTTCCAGAAACGCGATCGCTTTCCATGTCGTCTTACTCAGTCCGTCCGGATCCGCTTTGAGATCACGTCCCTCGGACCAATAAAAGACTTCCGTACCAGGGGGATGATACGTGTTGAATTCCTGAACGGCTTTCAGAGCTTTCGCTCGTTTTTTTCGATAAAATTCGATTGCGAGTAAATCAGCCATCACATGACCTCATTCAGTAACCACAAATTTTTGAGCGCCCTCGACAATATGCTGTTCTTCACAAGTCAAGATCGCCCAGCCTTCAGGACTGTGTTCTTGATGAACAATCATGACAGCGGCTTCATAGTTCACGGCTTTGATTTCGAGTGTTTTCAGATCTTCAAGTTCTGTAAACGCTTTTTCGTTTTCGAGATCTGTTCTTTGGCAGAGCAAAACGTTGAATGTTTTCATGATTTCTCCTTTGAAAAAGAAACATACAAACGCAACACACCCGCCGATCGAGTACACGGTCGGCGGGCGTTAGTTAGGGACAACGTGCCTACGTTGGTTGAAACACGACGCGGCCACATGCAGAAAATTGATGAGCTAACCTGATTAATACATGTGGCAAAAAGCAGAACGGCTTTCGCGTCGTGATATCTCATTTCATGCTCCAAAAATTTTTAATCCATGATCAGTCATATGGGGTAATACAAGCTCGCCAAGCATTTCGCTAGCTTGTCGATCTGCGTCAGAAACTCGTTTTGCTTTGTAATTTGTCAACAGCGTTTTTGAGTTCGGAGAATGCCCCAATCGCTTTTTCGCCACATCATCGCCGTGTTGTTCAGCAATGATCGTCGCTGCTGTAGATCGGAGATTCTTTGTCTTGATCCGATCTCCTTCAGATATTCCCGCTTCACGTTGAATTCGGGTCATCGTGTTTGAAAAATAAGCCAACGAGAGACTGCGTCCGGTTTTTTCATCCTTCCAGGGAAGCAACGGCTCCCCCTCTTTGGATGGCAGTTTTGCTAAAATGCTGACTACTTCCGCCGATCCGAGTGGGATCCGTAGCGAGTTCCGCGTCTTGTGATATTTTGCGGGTAGAAACAATTCACGTTTTTCGATCAACATTTCGTCAGAGGGACGTTCAATCAAAAGTAATCCACGCCGGCGCAGCCCTGTAACTAACCCCAGCAAAAGAACCGCTTGCCAGAATTCCGCTGGCGTGCAGCCCGTCACCCTTGGAGACCGGGCGTATCTCGTCGCGTTGCTGAAACGTTTGATTTGATCCTCTGTAATGACTTCCGGGTCAGTTTCATCAACTTCTAATAGATCGATATAAGGCGGACATTCTAGAAACCCATAGTTGCCACGATTTGGTCCTCGGTTTTCACGTGGGCCGGCTTTGGCCAGACAAGTGCAAATATGACCCAGTTCATTATTCAATGTGACGTTACTCAAGGGCTTGCCGCGCCAGCTATCATCCTGTCGTCGTTTCAAATATAATTCCAGGTCGTGATTAGTCACATCGACCAGAAGGCGCATCGTTAAATTGCTATAAGTACCAAATCGATCGAGGGTCCGGCGAACATTGTCAACGTACGTTTTATCTTTGTTATGCACTTGCAAGCGCTGAAGATACATGTCACGGTAAACGGGCCAGTACAATTCATCTTTGCGGATTTGCTGCATGCTTTTCTCCTTCGAAAAACAAACAGCGATGAACTCATAACTCTCCGTAGCTCATCATCGCTGGTGACCGATCGCAACAATTGATAGAGGCGGTGTGGGAATATATGCGCGCAAAGGCGCCCTTGGTGAAAATAAGGAAATTCACCAAGGGCGTCCGCAAATATACGCGCGTCGGGACGAGGCAGCGCATAAAAAAATCCCCGTTTATTTGCCGGCCATAACTCCTCAGCATCAATGGAGTAGGGCGACGGTCGAATTTGTTTCGATCGCCACCCACGGCAGAAACGAAAATATATCGATTCCTAAATGTGGAAAACAGACTCACAAGAGACTGCGTGGCGATGCTTAATTTTTAATGGCACCGGAGATACTAACGGGGGAAACAGATTTGTCAACCAAGAATTTAAAAAACGATTCATTTCGTATTCGAAATAAATTGATGCGAAACACTTCAGGTAGCCGATGAAGTAAAGCGAGCGTTGTAATAGCAGGCACTATTACCTTGAAAAAAAGACGGCCGTCTCACTCCCAAAAAAGGGTGAGACGAACCGCCTTTTTGTCTTCATGGCTGGCCATTAAAAAAAGCATCGCTATCTTTAATTAGGGGCGTTACCGCTACCCACAACCAAGCAGACAATTCGGATGAATTTTTGCGTTAATGTGATTGAGAAAAGTAAGTGACAATTTTCGTTGATGAAAAATCAAGGGGCTTACTTAGAACATCAATCAAAACCCTACTTCTCTTTTTCTTGGTCACATGAATGTGACTAGAATCACTTTTTTGCATTCGAACTTACTGACTGCTCGTAAGTCGTTTGATATCAAAATACCCAAGAGAGGATTCGAACCTCCACGTCCGTTAAGGACACTAGAACCTGAATCTAGCGCGTCTGCCAATTCCGCCACTTGGGCTTGAGTATTCTTTACTATCTCATCAAATTTCAATGAGTTATGCTGAATGAGCTATAAAAAATGGCTTAAGAACTCAATTCGCAGTCCTCTTAGAAACTCCAATGAAGGACCGGCTATAATAAGTAATCTTGGCTCAAAATTCTAGCCAGAAAAGCTGCGAAATTTAACATAACTCCAACCAGGAATATAGGTTCCTCGTCCTGAGCCTCATCAGTTTAAGGCAAGAATGACAGCCTGATACAATTTCCTGTAGTCTATGTATCACTCGGGACTGAGGTTTTCTCGTTCTATACATTTTGCTAAAATTCTCTTCCTCTCAATCCTCTCTTTTCTGAATTCTCTTCTTACAAAACAATCCAATGCGATCCTTTACAGGATTGATCATAATCCTGATTGTCATTCTGGTTCCCGTTGACGGGTGGGCACAGGACAACCTGTTTTCCGACCCGGAGTTAGCGATTGCGCACAGTACAATCGACGGTAGTCAGCAGGTAATACAAACTGAATTTATACCACCTGCTCCAGCAACGGAAAACAGGAACTCTGCTACACAGCCTGCTCCGGAATTTGGAGAAACTGGTTACGTCAATCTTGATCAAATCGACGAGCAACGGTTTGTGGGACCTTATACTTCCCGGTCACTTGCTTATGAAAATCTTGGCCTCAATCTGTATGCCCCTCCTGCATTCGAAGGGGGTTTGATTGTATTTGGTCCCAATGTCGCCATGAAGTTTGGTGGCTTCGTGAAAGCGGACTTTATTCACGATTTCAATCCTATCGACTCGACCGACTCTTTCATTACCACCGACATACCGGTCGGCGCACCGCCACGAACAAATACACGATTTCACGCCAGACAATCTCGTTTAAGTTTTGACACCCGCTGGATCTCTGATGAGCAAGTCATTCGTATTTATGTGGAAGGTGACTTTTTCAGCGCAGATGATCAATTTCGACTTCGACATGCCTACGGCGAAGTTGGTTCTCTACTGGTGGGACAAACATGGACCACATTTACAGATGTGGCAGCCGCTCCTGCAACACTTGATTTTGAAGGCTCAGTGTCCAACGTCAATCGGCGACAAGCGCAAGCCAGATGGACACGAACGATTTTTCATGATGACTTAAGTTTGGCACTGGCAGTCGAAGATACGCGATTCATTATTGATACTCCTACAGGAATCACAGGAGAACCACGCAACCCATCACCTGACTTCGTTGGGCATTTGCGCCTGATGCGGGAACGAGGCCAGTTTCAGGCAGCTGGGCTTTATCGCATCGTGGGTTTCCAACCAACAGGGCAAGCTGTGATTACCAGATCTGCCTGGGGATTCAATTTTACGGGAGTTTACCTGCTTTCGGATTCAATCAAAGCATATTCACAAATTGTGTTTGGTAAAGGAATCGGGAGTTACCGTGATCTGCCGGACGCTGCTCCCACTGCAACAGACCGTAGTGGATTGCTGTCTCTCTTCGGTTGGATGGTCGGTATGACACATGACTGGAACGAGGATCTGAGTTCAAACTTCACCTATGCTGAAAACAGCCTAGGTACAACTCCCTTTCAAAATCCGAACGACGTAGACGAAACCACGTATCTGGCCGCTAATTTAATCTGGTCTCCCTTAGAACGCGTCCAGGTCGGTGTCGAATACTTATATGGCATACGCAAAAACGTGAATGGCGCTACAGGTGACGCACATCGAATTCAAGCTTCGTTTATTTTTGATTTGCCTTGAAGCTAAAACTGCCCTGATATTCGTTTCTAGCCACGATGGCCTGTTCCAAGTGTCCTTCCTTCAAATTCATCACATAACCAATTCTCCTACACAAATCGATCATACCGGTTATGGACTCACCAGAATTTTTCTAGTAGCAACTGGTTCTTTTCTATATAACTATCGTTTCTGCCAAACCAAGCCTACTACTTTCAATCGCTCATTAAAGGTACCATCCCATTCAACCTTAAAGCCTACACGTTCTAGTTCTTCGAAGACGACCTGCCCCACTTTAATCCCCTTTGTTTTTTCCTCTTTTGGATCAATGGGGCCGAAAGACAGATACAAATCATGGCCGGCCACAACGCGCTCCAGGTCTTGCTTATGATAAAAACAGTATCCCATGACAGTTGCCGGCTGGGGATGTTCCTCCAGGTAAACTTGAAAGATCTCAAATCCATCGGTCTGTGTATTACCAGCATTTTGTAGCGAGATAATTCCTCTTTTATTCAAAGCTGTAAAAGCAGAGTCGAGACGATCACAGTCAGTAACCGTCGGCCAGGACTTCTTCTCCTCTTCCCATTTTGCCAACTCAGAATCAATGGCGGTAGAAACCAAAGCCTCATCAAGATCACCGGGCGCATACATCTCTTCACAAAATATTCGAGTCAAATCCTGCTTGTCATAAAACCCAGAACGAACGTACCAGGACATTTCTTCTATAACTTCTGAATCCAGCATTTTAGTAGAACCCTTGGCTTCTTGAGGCTTTGATTTTACAGGAGTTACATACTCAGGCGAACTACATCCCGGAAGCAAAAAACAAGCCATGATTACTAAAGAAAAGCACCTCATATTTGTATTTAATCTTGATATATAAAACACAACATGTCTTACCAATTTATTATTTTTGTTTGTTCGAGAATAGATACAGAAGAAATGAATAAATACTGGCGAACTGATAATCGCGGTCGACATATTTTTCGATCACATAAAACATGAAGTAATACAGTCTGGCAGAAGCCCACACAGCCAATAAAAGCAGTATGGTAATCTGCCAGGAACGTGTCTGATAAATAATCAATCCCACGGAAAAGATGAGTATGACGAAAAACAAAAACCCTTTGAGGTAAATCAGTTTTTTACTTTTGAGGTCAGACATGGCCATTTTCTCATTGAGGCACTTAGATTTATACAAAATCCATCAAATATTCTCTGCACATGATAATGAATTTCACCAATCATCGAAAACACGATCTAGAAATAAATATACTTTGTCTCAATGCTATTTGTTATACTCAGGCTACCAATGGCAAAGTGATTCCGCACCAGGCCTCAAATAATTAATAAGAGAACTAAAATGCTCAAGCTCTGTTACATCCACTTGCTCGTTCTTCTCTTATGCATGGGTTGTACTACGCATGCACAACCTAAAGAACATGCGAATGCTGAATCTGCAACAAACAAGCAGAGCACCAGACCTCAATCTTATGAAGAGACGTTGTACGAACTGGGCGCATTTCCTGTCAACAAACTGACGAAAAAGTATTATGACAACGGAAATCCAGGGCAGGTTTACAGCATGGGAAGACGGGAAGACGTTCATGGCTGGCTCAGTCCATACTCGATCCGGACATACAGTTACCTGACCCTGTCAGAAAAAAGACGTTACGGCATACCCAAGCAACCACTCAGCTATAAACGTTATGTTTCCTTTTTAGATGTCGAAACCTATCAACGAACAGAAGATCCGCTACTGTTTGCCATCATTCAATTTATATTGAAAGAATTCCTTTATAGGAAAATCAAAATTGAAAATCCAGAGGACTTTTTGAAGGTTTATCATGCTAAAATGGGGCTAGACAATCTGGTACTCTGGACACTTAAAGGGAGAGGTTTAAGCGGCCCCATGGTTGCCAGTCTGTATCAGCAATATGAGGATCCCTTATTGCTCCGTTATCTACCACCAATCGAGTCAGGCCAGACAGAGTACAAGGTGTTTCTGGGAAAACTACTAGCAGACAAACAGATCGATGCCGGACTTCGCTTTGAAGCCTACACTCAGTTATATTGTGCAGACAAAAAAACTCACCTTGCAGGTTACAAAGCATTTATTATCCAAAGCATCAATCAGCTATCAGACTGGGACGACCGTTATCATATGAACGAAGCATTACTGAGCATCGGTGACGAGGAGTCAACCAAAGTGGTTAATCAGAGTTTGCTGAACGATCCTGTAGCAGAAGTACGAGAAGCCATCCTCCACGATTTGAAAGAACAAGATAGGGTTGATGAATTTATCGAGACGATCTACCAGCTCTCACTGGGCAAAGGTAAAAAATGCTCCGGCGTCTCGATGAATCGCATGATGATACTTGAGGGAGAAACTGAAATTTCTCACGATTTGAGAGAATACTTGAGGTGGGCTCAACAAAAAAAGAATCTAAAGCAGGAAACACATATTAAAATTCACTCCGCACTAGAAGCGTTAACCAGAGAGAAACCTAATTCGCCCTATGAGATTTATGGAGATGGGGACTCATTTGAAGAAAACAAAAAGAAACGATCGGTAAATGAACCGGCCCGAACCTAATTCGATCCCCCGGCAGCGGTGCTTGTAGCAACTGCTGGTCGGACTGTGGAAAGTTCGGGGAGTGGCTCTTCCAGGCATCCTTTTGATTTTGACCAGACGAGTAAGCCTTCGACCATCATCCAAACCTGTAAGGCAATGACGGCAATACCAAACAGGAACAGGTGTTGTTTATCAGGATTGGCGGCCCAGCCTGATTCGCTATTGAACATGTTCCAGAGCATCGCCCAGGCTGGCATGATTAACATCACAATCATCGGAACCAGCGCGAAGATGATCGGTTTATTACGGCGGCGGAGGTAAAACACGATTACCATAAACGCCAACCCTGCCAATAACTGGTTGGTCGCTCCAAACAGAGGCCAGAGAATCAAACCACCACTACCTGGCCCCTGCGAGGCACTGGCCGGCAGCATGGCTACCATCCCACCGAGAATGACTGCCAGAGCTGTAGCGGCATATTTGTTCGTTAAAGGCTTAATGTGAACCGTGGCGGCAAGCTCTTGAATCACATAGCGTTGTAATCGCGTTGCGGTATCTAATGTGGTCGCCGCAAAACTGGCAACCAGCACAGCAATGATGCTGATGCCTAATTTTAAAGGAATTCCAATGGAGCCTAGAAAGTTCGCTCCGCCATGAATAAACGCACCGATTTTATCTTTCAATTTGAAAGCAGCCCATCCTTTACTGGCGTTGTAACGCGTTTCCCAGGCAGCAACTCCTGCCAGTTGGGTATCCGTGCCTTCGACCATGGTGGGTTGATAGTTATAAGCGGCTCCTTTTCCGACACGTGAGAATTCTCCCATTCCTACACCGGCACAACATGCCAAAATCACGATGACTGCCAACCCCCCTTCGAGTAGCATCGCACCATAGCCGACATATTGTGCATCAAGTTCAGACTCGACCTGCTTACTGCTTGTACCACTACTGACCAGACAGTGAAATCCGCTACAGGCACCACAAGCGATCGTAATAAATAAAAACGGCCAGATCGGTGGTGCATCAGCGGGAATATTCGAGGCAACCGCAGGTGCGCTCCCCACTAAATCGGCTTGACCAGTGGCGCCGGCAAAAATGGCACCGATGAGCAATAAACCCAATGCCAATACTAACTGATGACTGTTAATAAAATCACGAGGTTGCAGTAACAACCAGACGGGCAACACTGAAGCAATCGCACAATAGGCCAGCAATACGAAAGTCCATAGTATGACGGTATTTGGGAACGCGCCCATAATGGGAATATCGAACAACGTCGAAATATTAATCGGTAAATAGTAAGCCCCGATATAAACCGACGCATACACAATTGCCAAAGCAATAATAGAAGGACCTAATAAAGACGCATTTTGTTTATACACCATAAGCCCGATTACAATCGCAATCGGCATCGTGATCCAGACCGGCAGCACTGTTTCCGGATAAAGGGCAAAGATGATGGCGATCACCAGACCAAAGATCGCCAGAACAACCGTAAGGGCTAACAACAGAATCAACAGAAATAAGATGCGCGTCCGCGGGGCAATTAATCGACCTGCGACTTCCCCCACCGTCTGACCACGATTCCGCAACGAAACGACGAGCGCCCCAAAATCGTGGACCGCTCCAATGAATATGGATCCAAATAAAACCCACAACAGTGCGGGCAACCAGCCCCAGAAGACGGCAATCGCCGGACCTACGATGGGTCCTGTCCCTGCGATGCTGGTGAAATGATGACCAAAAATGACTTCTTTTTTTGTAGGAACAAAATCAACATCGTCCTGAAGTTGCTTACTGGGCACTTCAGCCTTGGCATCGACATTAAATATTTTTTGTGAAAGCCACTTACCATAAGTGTGGTAGGCAATAATGTAACCTACGAAGGCTCCCGCAGCGATCAGCAATGTGACCATTTATTCTTCACTCCAGTACGCTTCAAACAACCAAACTTTCTGGTTGTATTTTTCTCTATAACAAGTCGGACCAAGGTTGATTAATGCCCTAATTCTTAGATTAGGCCTTCTTCACATCAATGTAACATGAGCCTGACATTATGAACCAAATACTATTTACAGATTAAACATCTCTCTTGTGATTCGCAATTAAGGCATCGCTCAGAACCAACATAACAACAACCACAACTATACATAAACAACCCAAAAAGCACTGTCAGGAAGCCACATCCGGCACAATCGACAAATCCAACTCATTCAGAAAATTGCACCACATCTCCCTGCAACGCCCTTATTTAACCCATTTTAAATATAATAAAGATTAGCAAAACGTCGATGTAGTTAGTACCCACGAGAAACTCGTTTTTGAAAACAGGGATGTGGGTCATTGCCGTTATCAAAGTGTTCCAGCATTTGATGTCTCGTGATCGTATTGAAAGAGAGTCACCAGCAAGCAGGGCACTTTGGATTCCGGACTGATTTGTTTTACATACTTACGAATAGACAACGGGTGACAAATTTTACATTAGATGAAATAAGAGGTTTGTCGCCTCTTCAGATATCACCTCATTGACCCAAAACACGAAGATCTACGGAAGGAGTAACTACGATGCTTGTTTTGTCGAGACAACGCGACGAGAGCATCATCATCGGTGACAATATTGTCATTACAATTGTCGATATCCGAGGTGATAAAGTACGGTTAGGAATTCAAGCCCCAACAGAAATTCCAGTACACCGTCAGGAAGTGTACGATGCGATTCAGCGAGAAAACGCACTCAAAGAATCGGGTGAGCACCGTCCCTCACCTCAATCGCCTTCCAAAAATGCCGGCGAGCGATCATCCTGAACGACGAAGACGTTCGCTAGACAGGATATGACCAACTTTCAATTAAAGATTAATTGAAACTCCAACAGGGGGAGAGATTGGCAAGAAGTCAACTCCCCCTGTTTGTCTTTGTGGTCGCTCATGTTGAACGGGGCAGAGTTAAAGAAACGGTCCAGTGTCGATCGGATGACATGCGTGCCGCATTTTTGGGTAAGGAAAGTTCCTCCAACAATCCCTGAACTTCCTTGAATGTCAGTGCCGCATGTAAAGAATCTCTCAACAGTTGCTGTTGATGATGGTTCTCCTGCCCCGCATAGGCTTCAACCAGATGATCCACCTGGTCAACAAAATCTGGTCGAACCAGATCGCGCATGAACAGAAAACCTCCTGGTTTGAGTACGCGAATGACCTCACGAAACACTGTGATGGGGTCGGGGATATGGTGAATCAGACTGTTGGAGATCACGATGTCAAAGGTCTGATCTGAAAAAGACAGTTTTTTGGCATCAACAATCTCCAGAACAATTCTGTGCTCCAAGTTAACCTGTTTGATATTCTCCTGTGCCAGTTTCAACATCTCTTGAGCCATATCGACCGCAACCACTTTGATTCGATCAATGCGGTTACACAGTTCAATTGGAATCAAGGCAGTTCCTGTTCCGAGATCAAGCACGGTTATCGATACCGACCTGGCAGAATTTCCAAGAGCGTTCTGACCATTAAGGACAAATTCCAGTAAGTCATCCACAAATAAACGGTTGACTTCGCCGTGATGCATTGCATTATAGTCGACAGCTTCCTCTCGAGTATCCATGACTTCCGGCTCAAGCTGTCGAGGAATCATCGTTCTTGCCCTTCTGAAGTGATCGAAATCTCATCGTACTTAGAAAAAAAGTAGCCCTCATCTGGATGATGAGGGCTACAAATAAAAGTTTCATTTAGCGAAACAGAACGCGATTAAAGGTTACGCGTCTCCTTCAGCGCCTTCTACTGAGCCAACTGTTTCCAGTTCTTCAGTCTCAGCTTCATAAGAACCTTCAAAGCCGAGTTGTTTTTCGCCATCGACTTCTCTGACTTCGACGAGCACCTTGTTTTTGCCCTCAAAACTACCACGTAGCAGTTCTTCGGCCAATGGATCTTCGATGTACCGTTCTACAGAACGACGTAATGGACGAGCACCGTAGTCGAGTTCGCCACCTTCAGAACCTTTATCGATAATGAACTCGCGTGTATCGTCGGTAAGCTCCAAAGTAACGCCCTGCTCTTTCAGGCGACTGCGAACCTTGCTGAGTTCGATATCCACAATTTGCTTTAACTCTTCACGAGTCAGTTTACGGAACACAACCACTTCATCAAGACGTCCCAAAAATTCAGGTTTGAATTCTTTCTGAAGGTCATGCATCAGGTTGCGTTTCATGGCATCGTAGCTGGTATCATCGTCGGCTTTCCGGAATCCGAAAGCATCTCCATGAGCCATACCCTGAGCACCCGCATTGGTTGTCATAATCAGAACAACATTTTTGAAGTCCACCTTACGTCCAAAGCTATCGGTGAGATGACCTTCTTCCATAATTTGAAGCAACATGTTGAACACATCAGGGTGTGCTTTTTCAATTTCATCAAGCAAAACAACAGCATAAGGACGACGACGAATTTTCTCCGTCAACTGTCCCCCTTCTTCAAAGCCTACATATCCCGGAGGCGCACCAATCAGACGACTGACGTTGTGCTTCTCCATGTACTCACTCATGTCAATTTGAATCAAAGCGTCTTCATCACCGAACATGAATTCAGCCAGTGTTTTGGCCAATAATGTTTTTCCAACCCCAGTCGGGCCAGAGAATAAGAAGGCACCCATCGGTCGTTTCGGATCTTTCAGTCCACTACGACTGCGGCGTACTGCTTTAGAAACCTGTTTGATGGCTTCGTCCTGACTGATGACCCGCTCATGCAATTCATCTTCCATATTCAGCAAACGTACGGTGTCTTCGCTAGAAAGTCTTGTCAACGGCACGCCGGTAATTTTGGCAACTACTTCAGCGACAACTTCAGCATCGACCACGCCATCTACTTCTTTGGACTTTTCACGCCATTCCTGAGTCAAAGACTCTTTGCGTTTCTTTAATTTATCGGCCTGATCACGAAGATTGGCAGCCAATTCGAAGTCCTGATTGGCAACAGCTTCTTCCTTCGATTGGTTCAAACGCTCTGATTCCTCTTCCAGTTCTTTCAGATCGGGAGGACGAACCATTGATTTCAAACGAATCCGGGCACCTGCTTCGTCAATCACATCGATGGCCTTATCAGGTAAACAACGACCGGTAATGTATCGCGAGGACAACTCAACAGCTTTTTCTAAGGCATCATCGGTAATTTGTACTTTATGATGCTCTTCATAACGTTCCCGTAAACCGCGCAAAATTTCGACCGTTTGTGAATCGGTCGGTGGTTCAACCATAACATTCTGGAAACGTCGCTCCAGAGCACTGTCTTTTTCAATATATTTTCGGTATTCGTCCAAAGTGGTCGCACCGATACACTGTAATTCACCACGGCTTAATGCTGGCTTCAATACATTAGAAGCATCGATGGCACCTTCAGCGCCACCGGCTCCAACCAGCGTATGCAATTCGTCGATGAACAAAATCGTATTTTTTGCACGACGCACTTCGTTCATGACGGCTTTAATGCGTTCTTCAAACTGACCACGATATTTGGTGCCAGCAACCATCATGGCCAGGTCCAGCACAACAATGCGACGGTCGCGAAGCAGGTCAGGAACCTCTCCATTCACAACCATCTGCGCAAAACCTTCGACAATTGCCGTTTTACCAACACCGGCTTCACCTAACAGAACCGGATTATTTTTTTGCCGACGACAGAGAATCTGAATGACACGTTCAATTTCTTTCGAACGCCCAATGACGGGATCGAGTTTTTTCTGTTTGGCGAGTTCGGTTAAGTCGCGACCAAAGCTGTCTAAAGCAGGTGTTTTACTTTTACCCGCTTTTTGACTTCCAGTACCAGGTGTTCGTTCTCCTGCTTCGCCACCTTCCAACCCATGGCCCAGAAGATTCAATACTTCTTCACGCACTTCTTCCAGTTTCAAGCCAAGATTCATTAAGACCTGGGCGGCAACTCCATCTTGTTCTCGCAATAATCCTAACAGGAGATGCTCAGTTCCGACATAATTGTGATTCAAATTCCGCGCTTCTTCCATCGCATATTCGATGACTTTTTTGGCACGCGGTGTTTGAGGCAGCTTGCCCATGGTGACCATGTCGGGGCCGGATTGCACAATCTTTTCGACTTCCAGGCGGATCTTTCTCAAGTCCACGTCCAGATTTTTCAGCACATTTGCTGCTACGCCTGAACCTTCTTTGACTAATCCCAGTAGGATATGTTCGGTCCCGATATATTCATGATTAAACCGTTGGGCTTCTTGATTTGCCAACTGCATCACTTTTCGAGCTCGATCTGTAAACCGCTCGTACATAACTCGTTTCTCCTCTGGCCCTGTTTACTGTCGGGCACTTTTGGATGAACAGTATGATTATGCCTTGAAATGAAATATCCCAAATGCAGTAATCAATTTCTCTCAAACCAATATTAAAACCAATATTAAAATTGAATCGCGTAACTTTATCTTTTTTACTTAAAACTTGCTATCTGATGTTAGTAGGTGTCTTCTAGTATCAATGGACAGATTTGAATCGAATCGCATTCAAAAAAGAAGGGCTCTCAAGAATAATACGTTACTCACGAAAAAACGTCGAGTAATTTCCAAAAACAACACTAACACCATGCTAGGAAGTCACTGAAAACACACCACTTATCAAAATATATTACCTATTTTAACATGCCAGATTTTTAAGGGACTTTCACCTCTTAACACTACACCCAGATTCATACAGGAAAGTAGGGGAAACCACCACCCCGCAAATGCCATAAATTCGACACGACCGACAAAACCTGCATTTCAATTCTAGTCCCCTACGCTCAATGTAGCAAGATAAGCCTTTGATCGGTTAATCTATTTGTGCACGCTCTTTCCAGAAACAGCATTGATTTATTCATTTATCATCTAGTTCCTCTAAAAAAGATCCTCATGCAACACTTACTGACAGCAGGAGCCCAGCGCGCACTAAATCAGGCTGAACTAATCGCGCATACTTCAGCCCAAACCAACTTGGATGCGATTCACTTGCTGGCGGCACTTGCCAACGAAGAATCACGGGCAGCAGAAATACTGCTCACTCATAAGATTGAGCCGGTCATGATTCTAGCTGAATTCCAACTTCAAATACCTGATGAATCATCCTCCGACGCGGAAGAGAACCAGCCGCTAGAGCTATCGGAGGCGCTGCGCGATTACCCTGCACTCAAGGAGATTTTGAATAGCGCACTTGAGCATGCCAGTCAAGCGGATGTCTCTACCGAAATTGGAAGTGAGCATCTGTTGTGGGGTTTATTAAACGTCGAAGGTAAACACACTCAATGGCTGAATACTCAAGGAAATCTTTCTGCGCAATCACTAAGACAAGCTATCCATGCTCAGCAGCACCATCAGGCAGATCCAATCGACGTGGATTTTGCGTTTCGGACAGTTCCTACGACAATCAACGATCAGACGCATATCTTGAGAACCATCGACGCCGCAGCTAATCGACTTCGGGAAGGACTGCGTGTGGTAGAAGACTACCTCCGTTTCACTTTAGACGATGCGCATCTGATGGGTATTCTCAAAACTACCCGTCACCAACTGGCAGATGCGCTGAAATTTATTGGACAGGAATCACTGATTGCCAGTCGCGATACACTTAACGATGTGGGTACTGCTATCAGTACCACTTCCGAGTTTGATCGACAAACGCTGGAACATTTGCTGCAGGCAAATTTAAAACGTGTTCAGGAAGCAACTCGAACATTGGAAGAGTTTAGCAAATTAATATCGGTCGAAGCGGCTTCCATTTTCAAGCAAATGCGCTATTCGTTTTACACTTTGGAAAAAAGTGTTCTGGGTTGCCTAAACAACCAACAAAAACTGAAAGGCTGTCAGCTCTATTTGCTGGTCTCCGAATCCTTATGCCATCATGGTTCAGGTCCCGCCATTCGAGAATCATTAGCAGCAGGAATAGAAATTGTGCAGATCCGTGAAAAAGAAATGACGGATCGGCAACTGCTGGAACATGGCAAACGTGTTCGCGAGTGGACAAGAGAAACTGGCGCGATCCTGATTATGAATGACCGGCCGGATCTCGCCGTTGCCATTGACGCCGATGGTGTGCACGTCGGGCAGAATGAGTTACCAGTACGAGAAGTAAGACAAATTGTGGGACCACGTCGTATGATCGGTGTATCTACACATAATATCGAACAGGCCCGCAAAGCAGTCTTGGACGGAGCCGATTATCTGGGAGTTGGCCCCACTTTCCCGACTACAACTAAATTATTTGAAGCACATGAATACGCTGGTTTGAAGTTTATTCAACAGGTCGCAGCAGAAATTACGCTCCCCTGGTTTGCAATCGGTGGTATTAATGGAGACAACCTAGAGCAGACACTCCAAGCTGGTGCGCAACGCGTGGCTGTCAGTAGTGCTATTTGCGGTCATGAACAGCCTGGCCAGATTACCAAAAAATTACTGGAACAATTCTCAAGCTGATTTTTCATCTTACAAAGAAATAAGTTTAACAAAATCATGTTAGTCCATCAGATAACCCCGGTCTCTATTGGCTCTTATCAATTAGAATCTCCCTTGTTTCAAGCTGCTTTGAGCGGTTATAGCGATTACCCCATGCGGGTCATCGCGGCAAAGTTAGGTGCAGCGTACACACTTTGCGAAGTGATGATTGACCGCATGATTGTTCAATCCAAACAAGGTAAGCAGCACACAATGATGTATTGCCATCAGGATGAATTCCCTGTTGGTGGTCAACTGATGGGCTCAGAACCGGAAGAATTTGGCCCTGCCGCACAGCGATTAGTAGAAGCTGGCTTTGATGTCATCGACATTAATTTCGGTTGTCCCGTTAAAAAAGTGATGAGCCGGTGTCGTGGTGGCTATCACTTGGGTCAACCAGAAGTGGCACTGGAAATTGTTTCCCGCGTTCGAGATGTTGTTCCAGACCACATTCCCGTCACACTAAAAATGAGGCGTGGCATTGATGATACAGCAGAATCGGAAGACAACTTCTTTCATATTTTTGATGGTGCTTACGAACGGGGTCTGGCAGCAATCACTGTGCATGGACGAACGGTGCATCAAAAATATGTCGGCCCCAGTAACTGGGAATTTCTCAAAAAAGTCAAACAGCATGCGGGAACGAAAACGGTCATTGGAAGCGGTGACCTGTTCTCTCCTCAAGCCTGCATCGATATGCTGCGCGTGACTCACGTAGACGGTGTTTCCATCGCGCGAGGTGCGATCGGAAATCCCTGGATCTTTCAGCAAACAGCTGAGTTACTCAAAGGTCATTTGATTTCTCCACCAGATATCTATGAGCAGCGCGCTGTCATTACAGAGCATTTTCAGATTGCTTACGATTTCTATGGAGAGAGAAAAGTCTGTAACACGATGAGAAAATTCGGAATCTTTTATTCAGAACTTCATCCACAACGAAAAGCAGTTCGTGACGCATTTATTGCCGTCAAAACGGCAAAACAGTGGTTAGAGGTTTTAAAGCAGTGGTATGGAAACAACAGCCCAGGAGAATTCCCACCTGTTAAGGAACCGAATCCCTTGTCTCTAGAGGCACCAACTTAATCGTTGAGTTTGAGACTTTCTCAATAGTACTTGGATTCATCTTAGTCCAGTCCGAATAAAACGACTGCATCGATTATTCTGCTATGAAATCGTGTACCAAGTGAGGACTTTCCCTCAGTTTCTTTTTGACTGTCGTCAAAACCAACGTAAAGTTTCAAGGTCCTCCAAATCTCCAACGATCATACGCGCGCACTATGGTCGTTCAGTCAGAAATCGAAGGCTCACTTTTTTAATGTCCTATGAGTTAACGACTAACATCATTTGGGTGCTAACATGTACCAGCCTGGTCTTCCTGATGCAGGCTGGTTTTTGCTGCCTTGAATCTGGACTCTCCCGATCAAAAAACAGCATTAATGTTGTACTCAAGAACATTGTCGATTTTTTCATAGGCGCCTTACTGTTCTGGCTCCTGGGCTACGGCCTGATGTTCGGTAATTCCTTTCACGGATTATTGGGAACATCTCATTTCGCTTTTGAAGACTCAAGCAACACTCACTGGATGACGGTTGTATTTCTTTTCCAACTCGTTTTTTGCGGTACGGCAATGACGATTTCATCGGGAGCCGTCGCAGAACGTATGAAATTTCGATCATACCTGTTCCTGGCATGTGCGATTGGTGCCATTGTTTACCCCCTGTTTGGCCATTGGGCTTGGGCAAAAACCTTAGCCGGTGATCCTTCAGGATGGTTAGGAAAATTGGGCTTCATTGACTTTGCAGGTTCGACGGTTGTGCATTCCGTAGGAGCCTGGTCTGCAATGGCAACGGTTCTGATTCTTGGCCCGCGTACCGGACGTTTTTCTCAAAAGTCGAACCAGACTCACTTTTCATCAAGTAATCTTCCGTTAGCAGGACTGGGTGTTTTATTAATCTGGCTGGGATGGTTTGGATTTAATGGTGGTAGCACACTGGCTTTGAATAGCGAAGTTCCAGTCATATTCTTAAACACGATCTTAGCGGGCATCTCAGGAGGATTGTGTGCGTTATTTTGGGTAATGATGACCTCGAAACAAATCTCCGTCGAAAAAGTCTTTAATGGATCACTAGCAGGGCTCGTGGCTATCACCGCATCTTGTAACGCCGTCTCTTACACAAGTGCGATCCTGATTGGCGCCATTGCTGGGGTGGTCATGCTGGCTTCACTCCATCTCCTGGAAAAGCGATTCCAGGTGGATGATGTTGTCGGAGCCATTCCCGTGCATGGATTTGCCGGAGCCTGGGGAACATTGGCGGTTGCCATTTTCGCTGATATAGAACACTTTCAAAATGGAGTTTCTCGCGTACAACAGTTTGGAATTCAAGCCTTAGGTGTTGTCACCTGTTTCCTGTGGAGTTTTGGGGTGATCTGGATTTGCATGTCATTTCTCAATCGATTCAAGCCCATCCGCGTGACTGTGGAAGAAGAAAAAATAGGACTCAATGTAGTAGAACATGGAGCTTCAACAGAGCTGCATCAACTCCTGAAGACAATGGTCGCCAACGAAAAAGGAGAAAACGCGTTAAGAGCTGATATCGATTCGTTTTCGGAAGCGGGTATTGTTGGTTATCAATACAACCGGGTATTGGATGCCCAGGAAATGTTGTTAGCAAATGTGAAAGATCGCGAGACGCGATACCGATCTATCATGGATAATGTGATTGATGCCGTAATCACAATCAATCCCCGGGGGTTCATTGAAGAGTTTAATCTCGGAGCGGAGCAGTTATTCGGTTATCAAAATCATGAAGCCATAGGAAAAAACATCGATTTATTAATTCCTCTAAAACAGGAGCAACGGCAAGATAAAAATACGATTGATGCTCTCAATCCAGAACTGCGAAAAGCCATCGGAGGGAGACAAGAAATTATCGCCCAAAGAAAAGATGGTTCTACATTTCCAGCAGAACTTGCGCTCAGCTCAGTCGTACTGGCTGATCGGAACATTTTCACTGGAATTATTCAAGATATCAGCAAACGTAAAGAGTATGAAAAGTCACTGAATGAAGCACGCTACAAAGCGGAAGCAGCAAATCAAGCAAAGAGTGAATTTCTAGCAAATATGAGTCATGAAATCCGTACTCCTATGAATTCCATTTTGGGTTTCGCAGATATACTACTTGGTAATCTAAACGATGAAGAAAACATTGAATCTGCAACCATCGTAAAGCGAAACGGTGAACACCTCATCGAAATCATCAATGATATTCTTGATTTATCAAAAATTGAAGCTGGGAAAATCACTCTCGAAAACATGCAAATCAACACTCGAGAAATTGTGAGTGATATTGCATCATTAATGCAATTTAAGGCAGACTCGAAAGGTTTGAATTTCATCATTTCTTTTCAAAATCCCATACCAGAAACAATTACTTCAGACCCGACTCGACTTCGACAAATTCTGATCAACCTGCTCGGAAATGCGATCAAATTTACTAAATCGGGTTCTGTTGAATTACGAACACAACTCATTCAGTCCAAAGATGCTTCACCACAACTTCAATTTGATATCATCGATACAGGAATCGGCCTTTCTGAAGAAGCGATTTCACAGATCTACCAACCTTTCACACAAGCTGACAACTCAACTACAAGGAAATTTGGAGGTACGGGACTCGGTTTGACGATCACAAAACGGCTGGTTGAAATGCTGGGTGGTATGATTCAAGTAAAAAGTACTGTAAATCAAGGTAGTACTTTTACAGTAACTGTGAATACAGGATCTCTTGAGGCAGTCCCTCTTTTGCAATTAGATGAAAACTCAATCACAAAATCTTCCAGCGAAATAAATTCTCATCAATTGCTTGAAACAAGTGTCTCGAATTCAACGCGCAAGGCACTAATTGTTGAAGATGGTGTGGATAATCAGCGACTCATCTCTTTCCTGTTAAAAAAGGAAGGTATCGATGTGGATCTCGCTGAGAATGGTAAAATTGGTTATGAGCAGGCAATCGTAAAGTTCGAAAATGGAGCGCCTTATGATTTCATTTTGATGGATATGCAAATGCCAGTGATGGATGGTTATACGGCTACCAGGAAACTACGCGATGCAGGATATTTAAGCCCGATTATTGCTTTAACCGCCCATGCAATGAAACACGACATGGAAAAATGTCTTGATGCCGGTTGTGACGCTTACGCAACCAAACCCATTCAGAAAAAAAAGCTGATGAACATCATCGCTCAACTGATGACACAAGAACTGGAATCACATCAAGGCTAAGCCTTATACCAGTAGAATGGGCTGCGCTCTTATGACCAGAATTGCCGATCCAGGGTACGATAATTGATGGCTTCACTTACATGAGCCGCCGTGATTTGATCGCAAGGTTCAAGGTCAGCAATCGTGCGGCTGATGCGCAAAATTTTATCGTGTGCCCGCGCTGAGAGGCCCATTTCTTCCATCGCTGATTTCAATAATGCTTCTGCGTCTGCAGCCAATTGACTATATTTTCGCAATTGCCGCGGCGTCATGCGACCGTTGTGGGAATTCGATTCATGTTTAAATCGGCGGGCCTGAATCTCCCGCGCTTCCAATACCTGTTCGCGCATAGTGGCACTGTTTGTTCCCGATGATTGATTTGAAAGTTCGCGAAAAGGAACAGGAGGCACTTCAATATGAATGTCAATTCGATCCAGTAACGGGCCACTGATTTTAGAAAGATAACGTTCGATCTGGACCGGATTGCAGGAACATTTTCGACGCGTGTCAGAAAGATAGCCACAGGGGCAGGGATTCATGGCGGCAATTAACATCACGTTCGCAGGAAAAGTTACGCTACCCATCACACGGGAGATCGTGACATTGCCTCCTTCTAATGGTTGCCTCAATACCTCTAAGGTACGTCGATTAAACTCAGGAAGTTCATCGAGAAATAAGAGCCCGTTATGCGCCAAACTGATCTCACCAGGCGCCGGTGTCGACCCTCCTCCCACCAAACCTGCTTCACTAATCGTATGGTGGGGCATGCGAAACTGCCGCAACATGACTAGTGATTGATTGCTCTGTAAGCGCCCCATCGCACTATAAATGCGTGTCGTCTCCAAGCTTTCTTCCTGCGAAAGCCGAGGAAGAATGGTACTGAGCCGTGAGGCCAAGAGTGTCTTGCCTGTACCGGGAGAACCAATCATCAGTAAATGATGCATACCGGCCGCTGCCACAGTGATCGCACGCTTTGAATATTCCTGCCCCTTGACATCACTGTAATCAATATCGTATTGGGCATGTTCTTCCAGAGCATCTTCCCAGCAAAACTCAACTGCTTCGATGGGTAAATTTCCCGTATAAAAACCAACGGCTTCTGCCAAAGTACCCACGGCGAACACATCCAGACCTTCTACGACAGCAGCCTCTTCTGCGTTCTGAACCGGAACTAACAACCCCTGCTTCCCCTGCTCACGTGCCGCTAGTGCCATCGATAACGCGCCACGCACCGGACGAATCGTACCATCCAACGCCAGCTCTCCTACCACAGCAAAATCCTGAAATCGATCTGAGGCCAATTGCCCACTCGCAATCAGCAGACCTAAAGCAATCGGCAGATCAAACGAAGCCGCATCCTTGGGGAGGTCAGCTGGTGAAAGGTTGATAACAATCCGATCAATGGGACGATTGTAACCACTGTTGACTAGAGCCCGTTCTATACGATGCGTACTCTCCTTAACGGCCGCTTCTGCTAATCCCACCAGAATGGTTTTCGGCATCGCTCCGGGAGAGATATCTACCTCAACTTCAACCGGTTTGGCATCAATTCCCAATAACGAATAAGTAAATAGTTTGGCTAGCATGAGGAATTTCTTTAGCACAATTCAGGTTCGTGTTTAAATTTGTCCAGTATTCATAGATTCCTCACCATGCTAACCAGAGCAAGAACAACAGTCCACATACTGAGGGTCTGACAAACAAACTTTTGGCCCAAAATCCAAGCTGATTTCAGAGAATTCCGCTCGAAAAAGCGATTTTTGGCTGATTGGCTTTTTTTCAGGACGACGTTCGACTAGAATGCTCGACCCTGTACCGATAACAATTTGCAGACCTCATCAGTCAACGTGTGGTCTTGATTGCAAAAATTGAAGACCATTAAAGGATATCGTCATGGCCAAAACACAACGAAAATTGAAAAAAGCAAACCACGGTCGTCGACCTGCGAGTGCGAAAGCACGTAAGCAAAAACGCAAGCACATCAAGTTCTAATCTTGATGGGGCAGCTTGCTTCTGTTTGCTAAAATTTGAAATCATTAAAATCACCTCGCACATCAGTTTGATTGCGAGGTTTTTTGCTGCTCTTTATCTGAGATGAGATCAAAGTTGACTGACTACTCGGACAATCCCAATCCGACTAAATCTGCATCGTGAATCTGAGCTGTTTTGATAGCGTCCTTTAATTTGCCCACCACAAAATGCTTATGGTTGGCAACGGCTTGTTCTGAAATTTGTAACTGTAACGCAACTTCTTTATTCGCCTTACCCGAAACAAATAGCTGCTCGATGCACTGTAGCCGTTCGAACTCTCCATTTTTGATCCAAGATAAGATCAATGTCTGCAAACTCTCACTGATGATTTGCTCTTCTCTTGATTTTCGCTCTTTGCTCCGTGCCAGGCTGGAGGCCACACGTGCATGGCCGGCTGGTTCCCGATGCGTTTCTCGCTCACCACCTTCATCGGGGAAAAGGGGAATCGTGGGGCGCCTGCCCTGCTTCCGCAGAAGGTCTGTTAATTTATGAGAGGCTATCGCGAATAGAAATGACTCCAAAGGGGTTGCAGGATCATAATTGGGAATACTGATCAGGAATCCCATAAATGTTTCCTGAACAACATCCTCGCTGGTCGCCGCATTTCGTAATCGGCTATTCACAAATGCCAGCAAGCGACCTTCAAACCGCGCAATTAACTCAGCCCAGGCATCGGGATCACCTGCCTTAATTTGAGACACGAGAAGTTGGTCGGCTTCGTCAATGGGCATGATCGAGTCGTCAGCTGCTTAAAGAAAGGAAATTAGGGATTTGTCTTGATTGTAGCCGGGGCATGCGTGGCTCGCAAATAAACGGCAACCCCCATACAAAGTAATGTAATCAGACCAAAGCCCCCTCCCAACCAGGCAACCCGTTGATTACCGGTATCCTTTCTCCATTTTTGAAGAATCTTCTCGCGAACCGGAGTCGTATCTTCTACTTCCAGATAAGCGCGATACATCTCCTGTTTGAATGGCTCTCCTGATTTGAGAATATAACCAAAATCGTGTTCAACAGTCTGATAATAGACTCTGCGATATGCCGTTTGGCGTGCCAATTCCGGGGTGAGTCTCCAGCCAGAAAGACGGTACTGCGGACTGCTGGAATTTAAATTGGATTGTAGTTTTTGAGTTGCTTTGGCCAATGCATTCTCCAGCGCCCCATCACGTGTCGCAAAGAGCCCGGAGCGAAACACCATTTTACCTGATACCGGGTATCGATTCTTCATACCTTCTTCTAGCCCGCTAAGAACCCATTCTGGTAACTGCTCGGGTATTCTTTCTGGCGTGTTCCCTTTTGTTGGAATATTCAAATCAGGCAGAGCAGGTTTATTGGCCACCAATGGTTCATCTGAAACAGGAATGAATACCGGTGTAGAAGCTTTGACAGCATTAGGTTTTAACTGCTCTCTATTTATCCTTCGAGCTGAGACAGACTGCATTGTATTCATTTCTTCTCTCACAGCTTCTTGAGATACTGTCACATGTGATGCTCGCAAATAGAAAATGGTCAAAAACAGGAATGCAACTCCTGCCATCGCAAAGGTTACCAGCACAGGAACATAATTCCCTTTTAATAAGCTGCGAATCACGATGCTTCCTGCCAGAATGACCAATGGCAAGACGATCAGTAACATAAAAATGAATATCAAACCAAAACTAACAGCCATTGCTCTCTCCTTTCAGCGCTGCGACGCGTTCTTCATCTGGTATCCAAGTGGCAGACAACTGAACTACACTCGAAATAATCGCAGCCCAGCAGAGAGCAGCCGTCATTGGAAATGCCCAGATTGCTGTGATGACATAAGCGGCAAAGACTGTCAACAAGACCGATGAAACTCGGAACTTCTTGGGACGAAATGAATCGGCGTGCCACCACCAACGACGGAAGCAGAACAACATACTGAAAAAGACAACATAGCCGATCAGGCTTGGCTGCTGATCTGATAAGACTAACGAGTAAGGACCAACAGTATTAAAGATCGGATTCTGATCACTATGCAATACTAATGAGGCATTTTTCGTTGTCATTAAGATATCAACTTGAAGCAGGTAAATCATCGCTCCCACCACTGCACCGACTCCTAACCACATTAAGCGACGTGTACTGTTATCGAATGATTTACCCTCGGTCATCTTGGCCACCAATAAGACACTCCAGGTAGCGATCAAAGAACCAAACGTCAGTAGCGCAAAGGGAGTGAGGTCAGAACCTGTCCAAAAACCTTTTGAAATCGCTCCATCGGTAAAAAACAATATCCCAGCCACGATCACTAACGTACAAACAACAGCTTTGATCATAGAGATTGACAAATCGTATAACCGACTTCGCAGAGAAATAGACCGACGTGATTTGGGAGTCAAACGTCGCGGAAAACATTGTTTTCGTCGATGCTGCTCTCGGACATATCTCTGATGCGCTTCCACTTCTTTCTGTTGCTTTTCTCGAAAAATACGAGCCTCTTCCAGTTTCTGTTGTCGATAATCTTCCGTTGCGGGTTGTCCATTAGAGTTTTGTCCTTTTCCCAGAAGATCACTCAGGGGAGGCGGGCCTTTTACGATCGCTTTTTTACACTTGGAAATCATTGAGATGGGAGGAGGCCCGTTCACAACAGCAGTTGCTCCTCTAGCTAGCAAAGCGCGCCCGGACCTGCTGAACACAGAAAAAATACCTGCGAGGATCGCGCTCAGAAAACCGACAATCAGTAATTCCAGGAAACCAGGTCTTCCAATCGTACACAGAAAAAGGAACAATCCAATGAATATAAACACGAAAGTGGTAACGCCATTCAAACCTGTCGAAGAAGCAGAACCATCAGGGCTTTTTTGAATATACGCTGTTTGTGCCAGATCTGAGTCAACGTTTTGACCGGTTTGTCGATTTGAAAAATGTGTCTCTTCAAAGGAATCTTCGGGGATCTCCGTGTGTGTATCTCGCTGAAACAATGCACGTTCAAACTGCTGCTTAAACTCTCTGATATCAGAAATTCGCTTCTGAGGATCCTTTTCCAATGCACGCCCTAAAACGGCACGTAAATGAACAGGTAAACGACTCAGGTCCGGTTTTTCGGAAAGATGTTTCATCAAAATTTCAGCCGTCGATTCCCCATCGAAGGGAACTACGCCTGTAATCATTTCATAAACCAGGACACCGGCAGCGTAAACATCTACTTCTTTACCATAACGGCCTTTTGCCACTTCCGGCGCCATATAGTAGACGGTACCCACACTCTGTGTATTTGCGCTGCGACGACTATGAGTGATGAACTTGGATAGTCCGACATCACCCACTTTGATGATTTCACCATCACGAAACACATTCGAAGGCTTTAAATCACGATGAACCAATCCCCGACTATGTAAGTAAGCCAACCCTTCAGAAATACCCGAGAGCCAATAGCGAACCTGCTCCATCGGCATTCCATTCGGATACTGATGCAAAGCTTTATCGAGTCCCTGACCAGAAACATACTCCATCACCACCCAATGGTCGCCATCCTGGTCGGTTTTGACATCAAAGATCGTAACCAAATTGGGGTGCTTCAAGTTCATACATTGAGTAACCCCTCGTAGCTCGATATCCATATTTTGCTGGAGGAGTTTTAGGGCAACCTCTTTTCCGGAATCACTCAGTGCATAATACACCTCACCAAATCCGCCCCGATCGATGGCGCGTTTGATCGTAAATCCTTCTAAAGGTTTCGATTCAGGTGCAAAGGTGAATTTCATTCGTTTATTCCATCCGCTGAACAACGTGTTTGTCGTACGGTTAATGACTTGAGGTAAGGTTCCTCAACACATATAACTTCATACATGCAACAATTTGCTGCTCTCTACTCTATCTCTATCTTAACGTTCGAAACATCGTGCCGGATCTTTTTATTTCTTCAAATCTACTGTCCAAATTGTTTAATTCTCTCGGGACGTCGTACAAAGTAATATACTAAGGCGCCAATCCCATTGAGGAATACAATCACAAGTGCCCAGATAATCTTATCATTGCCGGTAGACGATTCGTATTTAAGACAATCAATGAGCATCCAAATCCAAAATACAAATGCCAAACAGGAGATCGCAAAACAGACCAACCAAACGACCAAGGCAACAAGCGTGAACATGATTCCAACTTCCATAATAATTAATTTCTGACTAGCGCGAGTAAAACCCCAACTTGTTTAAGCAACAACCTCCCAACGAAAGCGAAGATCTGGACCACTCACAACAGAGCCTGGGGTTAAGACGGCTCCTTCTGATGCTGAGACCTGATTCACATGAATTTTCAGTTTGGAACGACACAGGATCTGATCCCCCTGTCGATATAAGATCACCGAACCCGGCCAACGATCACAGACCACATGATTCTCGGATGAAGAACCAAGCAAACAGGTATCGGCCATTAATACAATTCCATCCAGGCGTTGCTGTGGTTGATGCTGACTTGTCAATTCGAGACAAGCCGAAGCACTAAGCACCGTTGGTTGCCTGAACGTGATTAACACTTCTTCATTCAGTCTAAGTTCTGATGGATCAGACAGCAAGACGCGATCATTGACTGGACGTCGATTACAATATACGGGCGCTTTCGCTTCCACATAATAGCTTTCGCCAGATCGGGTCAGAGAAATATGGTGTCGCGACAAGTTGGCCAGCAATGATAAATCAGCCCAGGTCGAATCAAAGCCAGTCACAGTGCCCGGGTCCCCCGGACCACCAATTCTTAACGTCTCTTGTAAATAGACTAGAAAGGTCCCTGCTCCATCAATCCACAACAAATAGCTCGAACCGGCAACGGAATTTTCCGGTCGATTCTGCTGCTCGTCTTTTGATGTGGAAGTGAAGAAGCCCAAAGTGATTCCCCCCGTGAAAACATGATATGCTACGCCCTTCTGCCGGTTGCTTTATCAGAAAACAAACCACCAGACACTGACCGCTTATTTTAACGTATGATTTCAGGAAATGGTCTAACAGAAAACAATTTTTCGCTGATTAACAGACTGTTTTTTCGTTTTTTCTGACAAAATTGGCATGGGGCAGGCAGTTTCGCTCGAGAACAAAAACTACCTGCCACCACTCGCGCCAATGCATCCTTTTTATACTTGAACTACTATTTCAGCTGAATCGCAACTCGATCGCCGACGTTCAATTTGAAGTACTCATCCATCTGCTTAACCACATCCCGCTTTTCCTTTGTTTTAGTATCAACGGGAATCAAGCCAGAAAATTTTCCTTCTGCATCAAGCAGTTTTTCTTTGACATCGAGCTGTTTGTTCAAGTCACGAATCAAACTCTTGGCTCGTGTTAACTGTGAACTATCAATTTCCAGATTACTCACAGTCTCAGCGGCTTGTACTGATTTTAAGCGTGCCTCCAGTTGTTCGATTTGCACTTCCATATCCATCTTGGCAGAAAGCATGTTTTCCAGCTTTTCACGGTTGGCATCCAAGGCCTTTTCGCGTGCTCTTAAAATCTGCGCATTGCGTTTGACTGTGTCAGAAGCAATTTTGAAACGATCAAAACGCTGCGCCAGATCGTTGCGGATCTCATCTTTGGAGTAGGTTCGACTTGCATACACAAATTCGGTATCATTCGACTCCAAATCAGATCGTAGTGTAAACATCGCTTCCTTTTGTTGTTTCATCGCCAATTCCGCTTCTTGGATTTCACCTTGCAGCGTTTCCACATCAACCTGCTGCTCTGCAATCACATGCATACATCGACGGATATCGGGAACCAGATCCTCTACCATTTTTCGTGCCCGCTCAACTTCAAAATCAACGGGAACTTCCGCTTTGACCGCTTCGCGTACGGAGGTGCCAGCTGTTTTCACATAGCTCACGACATCACGGCCAAACAGGAAGGTACCCAGAGTGGCCAACACTGCCGCACCTATTACAAATTTTTTACAGAAAAAAGCCATTGTCCAAACTCCCTCACAAATGTTCGATTCGGAACCGTAGGCCAAACCGATCGGCCACGTCACACAGAGTTATTCGCACAGCCTGTTCAATTCTTGAAACATTTTCAAAAAGAATTCGGTCAAAAACACAAAAACGCTGTATCCCCTTGTTTTATATGGGGATACAGCGTTTTTGACTTGACAATTTATAATTAGATCATACTTTGATTATGCTGGCAGCGCTTTCAGAAAGAAGTCAATAAAATTCTGGGACATAATGCCTTTGATGTCTTCCTGGCGATAACCACGTTTCTCCAGAATCCCTGCGTACATTTCCAGATCGGCAATAGTATCTAAATCGTGAGGCGTTTGTTCCTTACCAAAGCCGCCATCAAGGTCTGTTCCCAAACCACAATGTTTCGCATTCCCGGCGAGCTGACAGATGTGATCGGTATGATTGGCGATATCTTCTACAGAGGTCGTCGCTGGATCAGAAACACCTATCGTCCAACCGGGCTTGATCATCCAGTTATCAAAGGCACAACCAATGACTGCGCCGCGTTCAATGAGTGCTTTGATTTGCTCATCAGTCAACTGACGGTCTGCATCGACGAGAGCCCGACAATTGTGGTGGCTGGCGAGAACAGGACCTTGATAAATCTCCAATGCTTCCCAGAAAGATTGATCTGCCAAATGAGTGACATCTAAAAGCATCCCAACCCGATCCATCTCTTTCAATAAAGCCGGTCCTTGTTCTTTGAGCCCTCCTTCACTGCCCGTTCCATAGCAATAAGGCGCCGGACCATAATGCGCGGGCCCCAGGATTCGCAGCCCCGCATCAAACCAATGTTCAATCTGCTCAGGAGACAGAATCGGCGGTGAGCCTTCCATACTCAAAATAAAACCGATCGGAATTTTACTCCCTTCCGCACGTGCTTCGGCTTCGTTTGTTTCCCATTCCGCAACGTGGCTCTGTAAAGTGTTACTGTCAGGAATTTCTCTTAATACACCTGCTTCTGTCAACGCCCGGTAATAGGCCAATTGTCCCATCGCCACACCATAGGAGGCTTCTCTTGACTGATAATGGGTCAAAGCTGCATCTTTACGATGTAGCCGCGGTAGCAGAGTAGAAATGGTGACCCCCACTCCCCCTTTTCTCAACGCATGCCAGGAAACAGTGGCTTCTCCAGGAATAATATTTTCAAACTGCCTTTCGAACTTGCGAATTTCACTGACTGGTAATTCCAGGTTCCGATTCCATTCGCAAGCGTTCCAGGCCATATCGAGGTGTGCATCAAAAATCAGCATGAGTAAATCATTCCTGAAATAAGGTGGGGCTGATTCCTGAGAATCAGTTGATTAAATAAAAACCAGCATAGCTGGGATCACGTTGAGGAAGGAGTTTCGGGCGCGCTGAGAACTTCAGAGTTGGAATCACTGCCACAACAACAGATTCCTGCCGCAAACGTAAACCAACCAACAATGAAAAGTGTACCGCCAATCGGAGCAATCGCTCCCCAGAAAGTTTGACCGCTCAGAGTTAAAACGTAAAGACTACCTGAGAAAAAAATGATCCCCAGGAGAAAACACCAGCCAGCACAGTTCAATAATTTTTTCTTCTGCGAAGTGAGTCCCGCAAAACCGACCAGAATCAAAGCCAATGCATGATACATTTGGTATTCTGCACCAGTTTTAAAATCTTTCAGATACTTCTGAGCCGCTGGAACTTCGCTCCCGGCGATGGACTTTACCTGACCATCATATTTCTCGGCGAAATAACCGTCGATTCCATGAGCAGCAAATGCTCCCAGAATCACAGCCAATCCTGCCAGAACCGCCCCGATCATAGACCAGTTGAAAGGACAACAAGACATCAGTATTTCCTCGTATTTGGATCATCAAAAACTAAAGTTCGATTTTGGTTCCCAGTACATCTAAAAAGGCAGCTAACCACTGCGGGTGCGCAGGCCATGCCGGTGCTGTTACTAAATTCCCATCGGTGTGAACACCATCAATGGAGGTCTCCACATAAGTTCCCCCTGAAAGATTCACTTCTGATGAGCAGGCAGGATACGCCGTACAACTTTTGCCTTTAAGAGCACCTGCAGCCGCCAGGAGTTGTAAACCGTGACAAATGGCGGCAATCGGTTTACCGGTTTCTGAAAAATGACGTGTGATCTCCAAAACACGTTCATTGAGACGAATATATTCAGGAGCCCTGCCACCGGGAATCAAAAGTGCTGCATAATCATCGGGATTGATCTCAGCAAATGAAGCGTTCAATGCAAAATTGTGTCCCGGTTTTTCAGTATAGGTCTGATCGCCTTCGAAATCATGAACCGCCGTCCGAATGATTTCTCCTGCTTTTTTATCAGGACAAACTACGTCAACTTGATAACCGACCATCTGTAGTGCTTGAAAAGGAACCATGATTTCATAGTCCTCTACAAAATCACCTGTGAGAAACAAAATTGATTTATCAGCCATTGAATATTCTCCCTGTTATTATGTTTTTCATCCAGCCAACAGAAAGACCAGACGCGCCCCAATCATAAAAGCCACTGACAGTAATAACCAGCCAAACTGTCGTCTTAACTGCAAGCCTTTGAGTCGAGCATTCAAATCAGAGCCTAAGCGTGCCCCGACAGTCCCCCCCACAAGTAACGCGATTACGATGATGATGCTGATATTCCCATGCAAGGCATGCGCAATCGTCGATTGAAATGCCACAATCCACACAATCACCAGGCTACAGGAGATCGCACGATGTGTGGGAATCCCAAACCCGAAAATCAATGTCGGCATCAACAGGATCCCACCACTAATCCCTAATAACCCCGAAACCAAACCCAGTCCGAGTCCAAACCAGGCAATGAGGGGAATCGAAAGTCTTCCGTCAAATAATCCTGGAAATTGTGCCAGGGGAGGAATCTGAAAGTACTTTTTCAAAAGCGCTCCAGAAAGCTCGTCATCAGAACGACGGGCACTTTTCAAAGAAATGATTCCCAGCCCCAGCAGCATCACAAAATACGCAACTAATACAACTAAATCGGCCATGCGAATTGTCTTTCCATTGACACCGATTGGGGCCAACTCTTTCGCATGTTCCAGAATTCCTGTTCCCGCGATGACGCCAAACAGCAATCCGCCAGTAATCACCAATGGGAAAAATAAGTCACGGAATCGTATTTTTCGTGCCAGTAACGAAGTAGTCGCCGGCCCCAAGACTTGACAGGCACTGGCACCCACTGCTAATTCCATGGGAATGCCCAATACAATATGTAAGATGGGAACTAATAGAAATCCGCCACCGACACCAAACATTCCAGCCAGGAAACCAATCAGGCCTCCCGCTAAAGAAATCGCAAAAAAATCGATCAATCCGAAGCCCATACTCAATTCGCCTCAGATTTGATAGTCGGGGAAAATGTAATCATCATCTGATCGATCATCAGAGCGATCACGCCATTGGTTAAAAATCCAATTGACGATCACTCCCCAGAGAACGGGGATGATGATGCAGGCGAAAATAAAAAATAACTTGTCCAGCATATGCTTGACCTTTGCAGAGTTTTAGGTGTTGTGTTTCGTGTTTAGAGCCTGAACACGGTTGCTGTCAAGCGTGAGCACCAGCATCACTGAGATTGGTATCGATCTTAGTTGTTTTTTCACAACTATTATGAGAACATGTACGTTCGTGAATTACAAATTTAATTTTGTGCTCAGAGGTACTTGTGAAGATGGATGAAAGGCTCCCAGAATCGGATCAAAGACTTCTCGAACAGATTCAACTGAATCTGATTCAGGGGGTTGGTCCGCGCATTCGGCATGCTTTATTGGAACAATTTGGTTCGGCCTCCCGCATCTTGAATGCGCCTCGGCAGGAGCTTCTCAATGTACCCGGTATCGGAATCAAACTGGCAAACGCCATCATCTATCGTTCTGCCAAATCAAGTGCCGAGGAGGAACTAAAACGCTGTCGAGAATCGGAATTTCAGATCCTCACTGAAGAAACACAGAATTATCCTTCTCTGTTAAGAGAAATGCCCGACCCACCATCGCTGCTGTACTGTAACGGGACCCTGCTACCAGAAGACGAGTTAGCCGTTGCCATTGTCGGATCTCGAAAGTGTACGACTTATGGATTACAACAGGCTGAAAAACTCGCAGGCGCGCTGGCACGTGCCGGCATCACCGTTGTGAGTGGACTTGCGCGAGGAATCGACCAGGCCGCGCACAGGGGTGCCCTCAAAGCTGGTGGGCGAACAATCGCCGTGATGGCAACCGGGCTCTCCCATATTTACCCTCCTGAACATCAGGAATTATCAGAGGAAGTTGCCAACCAGGGCGCACTGGTTACGGAGTTCCCCCTCGATCAGGCTCCGGTTGCCGGTCTGTTTCCACAACGCAATCGCATCATTAGCGGTCTCTCAATGGGTGTTGTTCTCATTGAAGCAGGTCGTAAAAGCGGCGCACTTCACACCGCACGACATGCTTATGAACAAGGTCGTGATGTGTTTGCAGTTCCTGGTCGCATTGACCACCCTGCGAGTGCAGGCTGCCATGATCTGATTCGCGATGGAGCAATGCTCGTGCGCGATATCGAAGATATTCTGGAAGGGCTCGGTCCTCTGATGGCGCCCGTAGTCACAACACAACACCGAGAAATTCATACTCCCCGTGAACTGTCATTGAGTGATTTTGAACAAAACATCTTAAATCTTGTCACTCTTGAGCCACAGCATTTAAACGATATTGTACAATCAAGCCATCTGGACTCCTCACGCATCCTTTCCACACTTACGATTCTGGAAATGCGAAAGGTTGTCAAACGATTGCCAGGAGGATTCCTGGTGAGAGCCACAAGCTAATCAGTCTCTGAAAAAACAACCAAAAATAATTTGCCATCAAAATGAACACTGCCTCTGACAAAAGTATCGCGGGCCAAGCCGTTTACTCAAAAAAAATTTTATCTTTTTACGATTTCTGGGTACTTGGTATTTCTAACTCCTTGATCTGGAAATGTAGAACAAAAAAAATCTTACATTGGATGAATCAGAGTCTCACCGCCAATCATCTGGATGTGGGTGTCGGAACCGGCTTTTATCTGGAGCATTGCACTTTTCCCGCTACTGAAGTCAGACTTGGCTTACTCGATTTAAACGCGAACAGTCTGGAAGTGACGGCCAAACGAGCGAGCCGTTATACACCCGAAGTGTATCAAGCCGATATTTTACAACCGCTACCAGAGCAATCACAGAAATTTGATTCGGTCAGTCTGAACTACCTCCTGCATTGTCTACCCGGAAATCTCGAAACCAAAGCCACACTGTTTGATCATCTTGCCCCCTGGTTGAATCCGGGAGCTACGATATCTGGCTCTACTATATTACAAGCGGGAGTGCCCAGGAGCTTCGTCGCCAAACGTTTAATGCACGTTTACAATCAAAAGCAGATCTTCAGCAATGTCTCTGATAATCTGGATGCGTTACAATCTCAGCTTTCAAGTCGTTATACTGATGTAGAACTCGAAGTCATTGGCTGCGTTGCTCTCTTTCGAGCACACAGTAATCCCCATTAGCGAACCAAAACCATTATGGAAATTCGTAAATTTGCCGAACGAATACTACTCAGCGAGTCACTCGAAGAAAAACTGACTGCGGCCACAGAAATATTCACAGACCAACAACCGGGCAAACCCTTGCAGATTAAAGAACCAACGCGTCCTGCAAATTTACAGTTTGCAGCTCCCCGCACCGCGCCTGCCATGCCAAAACCATCTGCGTTTGTCGAGCAGGAAAAACGGGCACTCGCGCATCATATTATGGCGAATCATGAACTGCAAGCCTTGGAAGTGATGGCATATATTTTGTGTGCGTTCCCTGATGCTCCAGCCGAGTTTCGTCTGGGGATGTGTAAAATCATGGCTGACGAACAACGCCATACCCGCATGCATAAAGAGCGCGCTTCTGTACTGGGACTGGAGTTCGGCAGCTTGCCTGTGAATTGTTATATCTGGAAAAAAGCGCTTAGCTACGAAAGTATTCTTGACTATTTAGCAGGACTGCCCCTCACGTTTGAAGGACGTAATCTCGATCATACACTCGAATTCGAACAATACTTTCTCGAGGCAGGAGACCAGCGCAGTGCCGCATTAATGAAGGTGGTCTATCACGACGAAATTCAACACGTCGCTTTCGGCCTGCATTGGCTACGTCAATTGAAACCCGATCATCTCTCGGACTGGGAAACCTACGAACAACACCTGCACTGGCCGGTACGTGCTGCCCTTTCCGTAGGAGATACGTTTAACCGTGAAGGACGCAAGCAAACAGGCATGAGCGACGAATTCATCGAGCAACTCTACCAGTCGGCCCAAACAGATGTGCCACCCAACCAGAAGCCCAAAAACCTGGATTAATAACAGAGCGAAAGACAGGAGACAATATATTGAGTCATCGTTTGTTGCCGCTGTGGAACAAGGTGATCTTTGTCGATTGGCATGGTGTTCTGTCACGTGATCCGTTTTGGATTTCGATTCTACAAAATCCACAACATCCCCTTCACCAACAACTATCTGATGCTGTCAAATGTTTATTTACACAAAATGAGGGGCTCATCCACGATTGGATGCGGGGTAATGTCAAGGCAAACGAAGTTATTGATTCAATGGAAATCGTACTAGATAAGCGATTTCACTCCGATTACTTAGCTCGTAAGCTCGTCGATGATTGCCGACTGATGCATTCAGATGTGCGTATGCACAAGATTCTACAGGAAGCACAAAATGGAGCCTTGATAGTACTCGCAACTGATAATATGGATTGCTTCTTTGAGCAGATTCAACGCGTTAAGTGCCGAAGAACGAGTCCCCACGAATTAAACCCTGTTTTTAAAGAGGTACTTCCGACATTCGCGTCAACGGTCAAACTATTCGATGACGTGCTCTGCTCTAGTAAGCTGGGGGTCCTCAAAAGAGAAAAACCGATGCGTTTTTTTGGAGATTGGTTGCATAAAAGGTCACTTGACTTTCAAAACGCCTTGTTGCTGGATGACACGGAAGAAAACTGTAACGCATTCCGCTCTGCTGGTGGTACTGCTCTTCATATTACAACTAAGTCAAAAGAGTTGAGTTCAATACAATTTAAATTGCAATCATGGCTTCAAGACGAAACATAGCGAGTTTAATTTTACTGCTTCTTCTTGGCTCGTTTTTTTCTTTTAACTTCCAGGCTCGGATGTTTAGGACCACCACCTAAATAGGGATGCTTTTCCAGTTCAGCCCCCTGCCCCATCGCGCGCGGATCATGTGTGGCTACGAGCTGCTTTTGCAATTTTTCAGCAAGCTGCCGTTTAATGGTTTGATACATGGCTCCCTGAGCAACATTCTTCAATTGATCAGGGTCACTCCTCAGGTCATATAATTCTTCAGCGGGTAATTTGCCAAAGGATAGTTCATAGAGTCGGCGGTGGTTCTCATCTTTATCTTTGTTCTTAATCATGTACGTCTTAGTCGGCCCATTGTCACAATCACCATACCAGGTTCCCGGGAACGCCGCCTTTTGGTAATGCGGCGTTCCGGCGGGCCAGCGATCGGGTCGATAATTATGGATATAGAGAAAATCATCTGTGCGAATCGCCCGACAGGGATAACCGCCCATATCGGGAGCTTCCTGCGAAGGTACATGCCGTTCTTTTCCAAAATAAATCTGTCCTCGACTGGTATCCACTCGGCCCGATTTTGAGTCTGATAGAACATTCGTCAAACTGCGACCCGTGATGTCAGCAGGAATAGCAACTCCAGCAGCCTCAAAAAAAGTAGGAGCCAGATCAATCAGGCTGACAAAATCAGTCACATTCCGTCCCGCTTGAATTTTAGCAGGCCAACGGGCGGCCAGAGGAACCCTTGCTCCGGTATCATAGAGGCAACTTTTACTACGAGGGAAAGGCATACCGTGATCGCCGGTCATAAAAATGATTGTGTTATCCAGTTCGCCTTTTTGCTCTAACAATGCAAGTGCATCTCCCACCAGTTTGTCAAAGCGTTGTACTTCCCAATAATAGTCGGCCACATCACTGCGAACTTCAGGTGCATCAGGAAAACAGGCCGGTAACTTGATCTTGGAAAGATCCATCCCGCTTTTTGCTCCCGAACCGAGTTCATAAGGGCGATGAGGATCACTACTGCCTAACCAGAAGCAAAAAGGAGTTCCCTCTTCTTGTTGTTTCAGAAAGTCTTGAAAGCTTTTAAACCGTTTCCCTGCAATTTCTCTGCCGCGAGTTTCCGTTCGCCCCGGCCCCCAGGCTTTTCCTGTATGTCCAACGCTATAACCGTGCTCGTTTAAAACTTCAGGATACGTTTGAAACTTGTCCGGAAAAATGCAATGCAGATTCGCTCCCGCTTCCAACTGCCAATGATATTTACCCGTCAGGATTGCCCCCCGTGAGGGAGTACAGGAAGGGGATGAAATATAAGCATGCTGAAACAAAACGCCTTCCCGTGCCAGACGATCAAAGGTCGGTGTTTTGACAACAGGATCACCATAGGCACCCGCATGAGGCCAACCCCAGTCGTCGGCTATCGCAAACAGGATATTAGGACGCTGTTTTTTTTCTGCAGCCTGAGTTTCAAAAGATGGTAAAAAGAACGCGACCGATAATAAGAAAATAAACGTAGTACGTAAAACATTGTGAGCAGCAAGCATAGCGCAACCCTTAACTCGGTGAGTGAAATACAGAATGATCCTCTCACTCTACTTTACTTACGGTGTTGAAGGTAAGCAAGCAAATCCCGGATTTCCTGAGGAGTCAATCGTTGCTCAAGACCCTTCGGCATGATGGACGTAGGTGATTCTTTCATCACCTCGATCTCATCTCGGGCGATGCGCACTTCTGATAAATCGGCTGTTCTCAGGTAAACCGTGTCTGTCGATTCACGGCTAATTACGCCAGTGTAGATTTTTCCCGCATCCGTTACTACCAGATAGGATCGATACCCACGGGCAAAACTGGCACTCGGTAATGCGATGGCTTCCAATAAATCGGTCCCCGTGCGAATCGCGCCAATGCGCGTCAAATCGGGTCCCACTTTACCTCCCAAATTCTCTACAGCATGACAGCCTGAACAGGCCGCTTTCTTACCAAAGAAAATCTTTTTTCCCTCTTCAAACCGACCTTCGGTTAATAATGGCTTGAGTGATTCCAAGTGTGCTTTCTGTTGTGCCAAGTCAACTCCCAACTTTTTCAACAACGGTGTCGCGGCTTTCTGGACGGATTCAGGATACTTTTTCAATAATCCCGCTAACTCATCAGCAGATAAATTTGTCGCTGCAGAGGAACGATTGAGACCTTTGATTAAAGCGTGCCCTACTTGTGAATCGTTACTTTTTGAATATGCTCTCAACAACACTGGTAAAGCGAGAGGCCCTGGTGCATCTAACTCTTTGGATAACTGGATCAGTTGATCTTCCGAGTGTGGTAATCCCGCGAGTGCCCGCGCTGCCGACAAGCGATTCAGTGGTGGATACTCTTCATTCATCCGCGACATCAAAAAATCAAATGTTTCTTGATCGACTTCTTTTAATTCCGAACCGATGGCCGATAAGGATTCAATCCGCAAGTTGGCGGGCTGCTTCTTATCCAGAGCCAGTAATTTTAATAATTCATTCAAATCAGGCAAATCATGAGTCTGGGCAATTCGAACGACTAGAATTTGTAATTCAGGGTTCGATTTTTTCAAAGTCTGTTCTAACGCGGTTCGCCAGACAACAGGAAATTCTTTCAAAGAAGAACGTTGAATCACTTCTAATAAAATATTCTTCGCTGACTGCGAAGTTTTGTCACTGGTCAATGCCTGCGCAATCAATGCTTGAACATTTGGGTCAGACGACTGGGCAATCAAAAAACCTCTCAGCACGGCGGCCCGTTCTTCACTCAGACTCTCTTCATTCAACCATGTTTTTAATAATGTGAGCGTTTCACCGGCCCAACCGTCGTGTTCACCGATAATCGTCAACGCTTCTTTCTGGAGTGCGGGATCATCCGTATCTAATAAAGGTGTCACTAATTCACGCGTCAGATTCCCTGAATCCATCTGATCTAAAGCAACCAAAGCAGCCCGGCGCACGGCAGGACTGGAATCGTTCAAACCCGCCAACATCAGATCACGCTGGTCGATGCGAATCATGGCGAAAATCAATGCGTGCTCCAATGTACGATCGGAAGCCCCTGTTTTCATTGCATGAAACAGTGCTTCTACTACAGTTTGTAATTCACGTTCTGAAATGGAGCCACTTCGACCAGTTTCACAGATGCGACCTAAAGCAGTCGCCGCAGTACGTTGCGCGGGGGGCTTCCCTTCTTTAACAATTCGCGATAATTGTGCAATGGAATTCGTGTCGCGTAGTGTCCCTAAGCACCGCGCGGCTGTCATTTGCACTGTCTCAGAAGAATTGAGTCCCCCCTGAATTGCTGTGCGCGCTTTTTTACTAGCGATGCGTGAAAGTGTCCAGACTGCGTTTCGTTTACTGGTATCGTTGTAAAATGAACCGGAGGGAGCAGCAACGACTTTGCCAAGCAAAGGCACCGCAAGATCACCTGCTTTGGCTAACTCATGAATCGCTTTTTGTTGAACAACAGGACGGGAATCATTCAAAAGCTGTATTAAACGATTTGGAGAGAGCCCTTTCCAGTCCAAGGCTAAACCATACGGATCTGATAACGTCGGCGTATCTGTTTTGCGAATCCGATAAATGGCACCATGAATCTCCGGCTTCGAAATTTGAGACTGTGGGCATCCAATCCGAAACCACCCGCCGGTATCAATCACAAGCAAACTACCATCGGCGTCTTCAATTACATCGGTGGGATGAAAATCGGGATTCTCTGAAACCAGGAAATCTTCTTCCTTGGTTTCAAATGTCGCACCGTTGCGCACTAATTGAGAACGAATCACTTTGTGTGTATTGAAAATGGTCGTAAAAATATTGCCTTGGTACCCGGAACCAAACTGTGAGGACCGATAACACAACATACCAGAGACAGCAACATGGCCAAAGCGTGTAATCGGCCCCAGTAAATCGCCAGTTCGTTTAAATTCCGCGACACAATCTTCGAAGTGTGGGTACACGCCCCCTTCCATCCAGTGAACCAGACAATCTACGCGCGGCCGCGTCATTAAGATATTCACCGAGCCAATCATTTCTCCTTCCGGTGTGAAATCAATTTCGACCGGGTTATCCATGCCGCCACCACAGAAAACTTCAATGTCCGAACCATCGGGCTTACATGAGAAAATCCGAGCCGCCAGACCCTTGCTAGTCACTTTTCCTGATTTGTCTTTAAATTCGTGACCATGTCGCCCATCAGACCAGTAAAGGCGCCCCTCTGGTCCACGAAAGCAACCATGAATGCTGGCCGCATTTCCGGAAAACCCAAAGTGATCAACGATAATTTTCCGTTCATCAGCCACACCATCATCATCGTGATCAGTTAAGCGCCAGATATTAGGAGGACTCGCAACATACAAAGAACCATCATGCCACAACGCCCCCATCGGAAGCGTCATCTTGTCTGCAAAAATAGTGCTTTTATCAAACCGACCATCTCCATCTTGATCTTCCAACATGCGGATAAAACTTTTGGGCTCCTTCATCAGTTGAGGAGCGCGTGTGTTTTCTCCTGAACTTTCGGCAATGAATAAGCGACCTCGATCATCAAATCCAGCCATCATGGGATATTTGGTCAGATCACTATCAGTCACGCGCTCGATGCTGAAGCCTTTGGGAACACGCGGCAAATTTTCTGCTTGGGCAAACCCAACATGAGAAATACATAAAAGTAGACAGATAATCGAGCAGCCTAAAGAGGATATGCGAGGCGATTGGTGATTCACGGCAAGTACCTTTACAGGAAGGAAGAAACAGTTCGTATGACCACAGCAAATAAGCCGTCGGAACCTGAGAATCTTACATTGTAAACAAAGTAAATAAAGTTCACAAACGGCAAATCACAGATTTCACGATTTCCTGACCTGAAGTTTGGCCTATGAAATTCAAAAGCTTCATTTCTTGATTCTACAAGAACAGTTCGATCAGCACACAATCATTGAGTTTTTCCATGTCGTGTTGAGATCTGATTGTCGCACACCAAAAAAAGAAAATTTTTACATCTTTTCCTGGAGCGAATCAGCGGAACCTGTCACCAAAAATCGTCAACTGTCGGTATACGGCGGCGTTCCTCTTTTCACTGTTTTAAGACCACTTCTGAAAAAAAGAGAGCACGTTTTCACCGTTATAATTCCCACGTAACGCACATCAGTCACAACTTTACGGAGACAAAAGAAATGAAAACAACAGAAACACCAACCAGACAAATTTTGACAGAAAAACAAGAGGCGATCTACTCGTTCATTAAGCAGGAAATTATCGAGCAACGCCTTTCTCCCACAGTACGGGAAATAGGCGAACAGTTCGGAATCCGATCTTCAAATGGCGTCATGTGTCATCTAAGAGCATTGGAACGTAAGGGCTGGATCAAGCGGGATCATTATCTTTCGAGAGGCATCACTTTGATTACGGAGCCCATTACTCAGCTTCTTACACTCACCCCCGGTGAAGCGGCTTGTTTAGGCGACATCTACGTCGGCTGTGTCAACGCACAAGACAGAAGCGTGACACTGGAAGTGATCGCTCCCGATACGATGGGAGAAATACGCAAAGATACATAAAAGGGAATTCACGAAGTCTCATGTGCTCTCAATTTGAAAATGTAATACAAATATTGACTCATCAAAATCGGAAACACCAGAAATGGATCACATACCTGAAAGCAATGGAAAGCAACATGTTTTACCATTTTCCAAGAAGTTGGAAGGTACTTCGGAACTGAAACGTCCTTCTGAGATGTCGCAGCTCGATTTTCCGAAAGTATTAAAAGGCAGCTATTGCAATTTATTAACAATTGAGGACGAGTATGAAGGACTCACTTCTGACGAAGCGATGACAGACATCGCCCATTGCAATGAGAGTGTGCGCGACAAGGAAAATGAAATCAGTAGTTTAAATAAAAAAATAAATCAGGAGAAATCAAAACTAGAAAAATTAAACGGCGACCTAGAAGAGGCAGAAGTCTGTCTTTCCATGGCTCAATCTTTTGAAGCGGCCATCACAGGTTGGCGGCAAACCATTGAATCGCTTGAATCGCTATATATCTCAACAATTAAATCTCAAGTTCCTTTCTCTATGGCGGAAGAAGCCTGGAAAGATCTGAAACTTGTAGAACAGCAAGCTCTAATGGAGTTGGAAAGTACAACCACAAAAGACGTAATTCATGCTTCTTTTGGATCAATGTCTGTCCAGAAACCAGAGTCACTGCTCCCCGATGAAGTTTCGATTGAAATTCTCGGCGATTATCTGCCAGTTACTATTTTGACCGAAGGAGCCCAGCTCTGTTTAAAGCACTGCATGCGGGGAAATGCAACTTACACCGTTCGCAGTCAATCACAGTGTTGATGTCCAGCGTTTATAAGTCAAATCTCTTACATATTACTTCAAATTCACAAGGGTTTTACGTCCATGCAAAATCAAACAGAACAATCGAAACTTAATTCCAATACACACCGAACCATCAGTGGCCAACTCGCCGAATGGGGCATCGAATTCAGTCAAGACCGTGTGGCGCAACTATCCATAAATCAACAGCGCCAACTGCAAGACTGGATTAATAAGGGTGTAGATGCGGACGGAACTTACCAAGCCGAGTTCGCCAGTCTGCCGGAGTTTATGGAAAATGAATTGCTTGAAATGAGTGGAGAAGTGTCCGCTGAACCTCAAGAATTCATTGTCGAACAAGCCATCAATGCCTATGAAGCTGAAATCCCTATTACTAATAATCCCTATCTATTTGACACCACTGCCTGGCACCTCTGGAGAAAAGCTTATAGTCATTGGCACCATGGCGAATCCCTCGATTTCACAAACGAAAGTATCTCGAATTCGCAGGAAGGTGACCACTGTCATTCAATTACAGACATTACTCAACAGTTAACTCGATTATTTCCACAATTAAACCAGACAGAACACTCTCTAAAAAAACTGCACCATAAAAAGAAAAAAATGAAACGTCAAAGAAAAGCGTTTATTCAACAACAATCACAACTAATTCATCAGTTATGCAAATCGATTCGTTCTAAGACAGACACATTCGCTGTTTATCCACAGGAAGAAAAACTTTCACAAAAGATGGAATCGGAATCAGAATCTACAATTGAAGCTTCTCCCTCTCACACGATCCAGGAAAATCAACGCACATCACAGGCTAGTGACTCAGATGGGCCAATTCAACTCGTCCGCATTCCTCTGACGCCACCAGAGACAAATCGAGTTGAAGTGTATCTACAACAAAACAGTGATGGTCACTGGCGCGCCGGACATCTCTGGTCGGTCATTACGAACTCACAGACAAAACAACTCTCACGTGGAAGCAGACAGCCAGACCAGCAACAGATGGCCTATCCCTCTGAGGCAGCGGCATTACTCAATGAAGTCATTTATCTCAGCCAGGGAATCATCGGCGTGGTTGAAATTGAAAGCCAGATTTTAGATTATCTAAATCTGCTTGAAGAGTATCCAGGACAGTTATCTGTCTGTAGCGAATGCCATTCTCATTATCTTCCCGACAATGATAGTCATGTGGAGCTTTGCGCTCAATGTTTTAGTGCATCTAACGATTAAAGCAACCTAGGATCAGCTAAGATTTTGCAGGAGTCATGCATTTTGTCTTGCCAAGCCCTTCCAATCTTGCCATAGTTGATAATGTAGAATCATGACTTGATGCAACTTAATTCTTCTTCAGGAGCGGAGGCGCACTGTGCAAGACAAAACCAATAAAACAGACAAGACTCATTCTTCTTTGAACCGCAGAAAATTTTTGGCTGCTTCCGCCTCTGCTGCCGCGATTGGCTTCGGTGCTCCTGCCTTTGTTCGTGGCAGGAACCTAAATGAAAAACTGAATATCGCCATAATCGGTTCCGGAGGCCGTGGCGGCAGTAATTTGAGATCTGTCTCTTCTGAAAATATTACCGTGCTCTGTGATGTTAACGAACAGAACCTGTTCCGCGCTGGGCAGAGCCATCCCAAGGCAGAAAAATTCAAGGACTTCCGTAAAGTCTACGACCATCCTGATAAATTTGATGCGGTTGTCGTTAGTACTTGCGAACATACTCATGCATTCGCCACGCTACCTGCTCTTCAATTCAAAAAACATGTCTATTGTGAAAAACCTTTGACACACAGTGTGTGGGAAGCCCGCGTGATTCGAGAAGCAGCCCGGAAAGCCAATGTCGCGACGCAGATGGGCACACAAATTCATGCGGGTGATAATTACCGCCGAGTGGTCGAACTCGTTCAATCAGGGGCCATTGGTCCCGTACAGGAAGCACATGTGTGGGTTTCCCGTGCCTGGGGCTGGCATCCTTCAGAAACAGAAGCGAAAGCTGCCAAAGACATCGTGTATTCCCCTAAACGTCCGAGTCATTCTGATCCTGTGCCCAAAGGAGTTGACTGGGATCTCTGGCTGGGCCCCGCACCAGAACGTCCCTTTAACAACATTTATTTCCCGGGACCAAAATGGTACCGTTGGTGGGATTTTGGAAATGGAACAATGTCTGACTTAGGCAGCCATTGGATCGATTTACCCTTCTGGGCTTTAAAACTCGATCACCCGCTTACCATCGAAGCGAAAGGGCCTCCAATTCAAAAAGAAATCGCACCAGCATCGATGCAGGCAGTTTATGAATACGGACAACGCGGCGATTTACCCCCTGTGACGGTCGGCTGGTATCAAGGTACGAATAAACCGAAGCTGTGGCTGGAAAAGAAAATTCCTCAGTGGGGCAACGGCGTGCTGTTTGTCGGTGAGAAAGGCATGTTACTTTCTGATTACCGAAAACATGTTTTACTGCCAGAAAACGAATTCGCTGACTTCACTCCTCCAGCACCTTCGATTCCCAAGTCATTGGGACATCATGCCGAGTGGATTCACGCCAGCAAAACAGGCGAACCTACTACGTGCAACTTCGAGTACGCAGGTCTGTTAACAGAAGCTAACCATCTTGGTAATGTAGCTTATCGCACAGGCAAAAAACTACACTGGGACACCCAAGCCATGCGCGCGACGAATGCTCCTGAATCCGATCAATATATCCGCCGCGAATACCGCAAAGGTTGGAAATTGATTTAGAGGATCCTACTTGGAACATAAAGTCAGGCTCTGGTCAAATAAAATTATGTTGTTTCTCAACAAGCATATAGACATAGTCAGTAGCCTGCATTTAATCACCACTTGACACGTGTGCTCATTTCGTATACTAAACCGCTTTGATGTTTCCAGTGATATATTTCTTTGAAAATAGATAAAGTGGTTACTGAATATGCATGGATCGCGACATTTAGAATACTTACAGGGAATGGTGTTTGACGAAGTTTCTTTTATTGAATTCCTGGAAGCGCTCTCTTTTGATAAACAAGTCGAAGACACGAATGAGTTATTTGAACCGGCGGATATACACCATTCAACAGGATGGGAACATGAAGATATCGCCAGTTATTTGAGTTCATCAGCAGCCTGGGCCCGATCATCCATAAGTGATTCATCTCTCACTCTAAAAGAATCAAACCCATGGAAAAGAGTTGCCGAAATTCTGCTTGCAGGGAAAGATGCTTGCTAAGACTTTTCGAACCCCTTTAACTCCATCAGCAAACAAAATGATGGAATGGTTAGATATTCCCAGGGTTACTACCTGTCAACAACTTAATGTCAGGAAACTCACTCGTCCTCTTTCTCCCTTCTTGGATTGAGTACTCGCATGAATCCACGCTTATAATGAGACAGTTAAATTCTCCGTGGATTTAGCGAGGCCCGTATAGCCGAAAGGCTATGAAGAATCAAAGCGTTCAATTGTGACCACCTACAGCGGGTCACACGTAATCGTCAACTGAAGAATTTGAGAACTGAGATATTACTACTCTACAGCAAATGCACGTAGAGCCAGCGACAACTTGGGTAAACTTTACAGTCTTTTCCAGCACTGGTTTTATGTGCAATGTTTTAAGAATTTTATGTCGATAAAGATTTTACGAAGCAGGCAATCAAGGCAGCTGAAACGGTGCCTTAAAGTTGCTTTGAAATCGAATCCCTGACACTAATTGCTTATTGGTGTCTTACACATAAACAGCCGGTGGTATACTTCTCCTCCCCGGCTGTTTTTTACGACCATAGTTTCGCGATTTTCAATGCTTTTGAGCATTGGGCGTGTTGAAAAAGTCTGTTTGATAAAACTGGTTCAACGTGTGATTGATCTTGATCTATGGAAAGCAAAGAGGTGGATCAATATTCCCTGGAATGTCCTTCGCCCTGGCTAGCACCATTCCAGGTCAGTGACATCGCATAAACTTCCTGGTTAATGTTCTCACTAACGAAAGTCACCCGGCCATCGACCCACAGCATGTTCACACCGCCGGTGTGCCTTGAATTGGGGGCTGGCATTAAACCGTGCGATCCGCCAGCGGAATGCGAAACAGCCGCGTTGATTCCATAGCGTTCAAGATTGGTTGAGATGATTTGTAGCGAGGTTGGAAATGCCGTGTCGTTACCGGCAGAAGATTCACCTTGCAGCTGGATGCCGTCGTCACCAATACCGAACGCGACATTGCACAAGCCGGGACTCCCGGAAACTGGGAGACTGCTGCCGGAATAGATCACATTGTGCGCAAAACTACCAGCGTAAATATTTTCTGTCATCGCAACCGTGTTTGAGGTACCATCACCAACGTTGACATGCGAGAGGTTCACATGCTTGTCAGACCAGAACATTCCAGTCACCCATCCGCCATCGGCCGTCTCCGTATTATGGCGATTTGTCGCGATGACACTAAACGGGACACTGGGATGAACAAAACTAGGTTTTTGAATGAATCCGACTCCGATTGGGGCCGAGTTGATCGAACTGCGTCCCGTGTAGCCAAAATTGACCACATATGTCAATTCGCCCGGCATACCTGATGCCGAGCCGTCATCGGGACACGTGTAAACAGGGATTGTGACGTTGCTCAAATCGAATGCCGGGTCTTGCTTCAAGGATTCATAAATGTTTTTCTGTTCGAGGTACGGCAGCAGCGTGATCGCCCACGAGCGATACTCACCTGGGTCACCGGCGTGAATTCCAATCAGTGGAAAGTCGCCGTCGTACGTCGACGCAAAATTGTGTAATGCCAACCCTAATTGCTTCAGATGATTTTTGCACTGAGCCCGTCTCGCGGCTCCGCGTGCCTGTTGAACCGCAGGTAAAATCAGTGCGACAAGGATTCCGATAATCGCGATGACGACGAGAAGTTCAATCAATGTGAATCCGCTTCGTCGCTCCAACTGTTTCCGACTTTTGTAACTATATATCATTGATACTCTTTCAAGTGCGATTCTTGATAATCTGTTTAACACGACTCGACATAAACTTGGGCTGGCTTGGAAAACGCGAATCGTCGTTTTCATCCTGGTGTCCGCCTTGAGTTACCGATGGGCGGCCGATGTCAGTGGCTCATTCAATGATCAGCTACTAATACTAAGATAACGAATGTCGCTGACAATACAAAAGATCAAATGGAAATGCAATCCGTTGTACAATTACGAGCATATCTGAAAATTTCGATTTCATAGCGTGAGTGCCTTGGAATCGATTGTTCGATCTTATTTTTCTAAGTGAAAATACCGACGTTTAGAGAAATATCGCACAAAACCGTCCTATTCTGGACGGCTTTTTTATTAGTATTAATTCCCCGTTAAGAGATTCGCTTTTACACTTGATGGTTGAACACGAGGATAGATTTGGTAGGCTGGTTAATTGATGATTATTTTCGCCTTTATCAATGACGATTATGGATCGGTCCCAGGCTCAACCCATATGGGAACTCCCGGTTGGAGGAATAAACGCACGGGTGCAACGGGATTTGAATTGCTTCTCGTCCTGACTGTGTTGTTGGCAGGTTTGGTGTTTACCATGGTTTGTGGAGAACGATTCGGCTTGTTGGGCTATCTCGCAGGGTTCCCTGCGGGTTGCGCTATAGCCTTTGCTGTCCTGTATGGGCTGATTGCTCTGTTTGCTCTGCTGGAGGGGGTCGTCAAAGATGGAATCCCGTACCTGCCGCCGTGCAGAAGCGGGAATTGCAGGAGCGGACTGCTTGCAGACTTTGGTGACATTGAGCCAGAACAACACGAAGGAGAGTTCGGTTACTTCAGATGCCGATGCGGCGAATTGTACGAACGCCGCAGAAGCAAAAAACGTGTCCTGTTTGTCTCAGCGAATGGCGACAAAGTTCCGTACATGAAGTGGCAGTGTTGTCGTGGATGGTGCAAGGAAAGACGAGATGGCAAAGACGACAACTCAGAAGCCCCACCTCCCCAATAAACAATGCCGCCCTGATTAGGGTGGCTTATCTAGTGGCAACGTTAGGAGCATCGCCTTATGGGTGCAACCCAGATGGGACTATTTATGAAGCGTTTTAAAGTATACATCATTTTGGGGTTTCTCACACTCTTCATTACTTTTGTTATTGTCACCGAAATTCGAGAAACCCGCCGGGAAGTACTCATTTCGGCTGCCAGGGGCAAGCTTAAATATATATCTGTAAACTTTTTTAACTACGAGCAAATAAAGGGAAATTCGGTCTTTGATTCTGCTCTTGAACATAATATGAGTTGGAGAGTTTTGTTATCTGAAACATTCCCAGACGACTTAATGAATGGGGTATACGATGATATCCTGAGTCAGCCAACTCCTTCTTATCTTCAAAATCTTCGTATGCCTATACTTTTGGGGGGCTTTTTTGAAAATGGTTCATCCTCATTAACAAGCTTCAGGGCAATCCAATTCAAAGAAGGCTACAAAGATGTTGATGGTAAAGTGAGTCACTGGATTGTTGCTTTTTTGCCGATGAAGCAGAGCCTTTGGACCTCGACGGAAACAGTTTCTCAAGAAGACTTTGACGAGATACTCTCTAGGCAAGATAAGTTGCAGACCAAAATCTATGTCGTCACTGAACCAGGAAACGTCATGCAAGCTGACCAGTTGATGATTCGCCGGCTTCAGAACTGATTAACTGTGGGGCTTTTACCACCCCGTTGGTTTTCACCTTCGGCCCACGCCAGCACACAGGTCTAGGATTCATGCCCCAGGACCGCTGGCGTTTTTTATTGCACTATTTTGAGCAGATTGAAAATTATGGTACGCTAGAGATGCATATAATCTCTATTGGATACAGGTACTTGAGATGCTCATAAGACAACTACAAACCACGGGAGTCCTTTTTGTTCTCGGATTTTTATGGGGTTTGCTATGCGGAATTTCGTCATACATGGGTCTTTTTTTGTTATTCATTGGGTTTTGCTTTGCATCCATAACAGTCTACTACCTCAACATAAAAAGTGTTAAGAGAAAGATTACGATAGTTTCTGCCATAGATATTGGAATCATAATTGGAATTCTGATCTATTCAACATACATCCGAAATTTTCGTGGTTATAATTCGTTTTGGGATTGGGAAATAATTGCATTCTTGACTGTAAATGCAATCTTGGTGTCGAGTTCTGCTTGGGTGATACCATTTCTTATTGAGTATAAGTGGCTGACTCCAAAAGAAAAATAAGATGTTTGGAGAGATTGTACGGCACCTTCACCCCAACTCAAAGTGCCTCAATAATGCTCTTTTCCCCAGCACTTTAGCTACTAGCTTAGCCTGATCTGTGGTGGGATCTTTTGCGGTGGCAAGGATCTTGTGAGCTGGTGAATCTGCCGGCAACTCGAGCTTATCTGCCAATTAACAGAGTTGCTGGTAGTACTCGTTTTTGCGATGGCCGTCTCTTTGCCATCCTTCGAATGCGAGTAGCACGTAGTTGTAAACGTCCCAATTTGGTTCTACGTTATTCATTAGGACTTACCAAACTAATTCCCAATTCACTGTAGTGATTGCATTTCCTCGATTAATTGCTTCCACCAGGAGTCTAGGCTCCCTTCATCATATGCAATCATAAGTTTTGATAATTGCCCTGATGCCTTCGATTTCAAGTTGACGTCTATGTTTGGCTCTAAAAACCACAGCCATCCAAGCAACTCTTGGGGGCTTGGTGGTCTATCATCCGGGCACCATTCGAAAGAGTCTTCATTGACACCGATCGTAGTCCCGAAGATTCCTTTGAGGCACGAAATACGGTCGTCCGATCTTTCAAGTTCGGAAACGTTCGACCGAAGTACTAGGCGAGGTACTGACGAACTATCACTCAAATCCATAACTGCACTCTCCTACAATTTTACCAAGATCCACCTGACTAGTTTCTGGCTCAATATCAATCATATTTGCTCCCCCAAAAACACAGGCTCCAAGTGATAGCCCGTCATAACTTGATAATAATGTGACGCAGGTTCTAAAAGCAAATACACTTAAGGATTTTCGTGCTGGTCATGATTGTAACTAACTCGCTGATATATTCTGAAGCTTTGCAATTAGCTTATCCCTCAATTTCCCCTTTCTGATGTGGAAGTCTTGAAAAAAGTGAGGATGCGATTCATAAACCAATTCCCCGTATTCGTCTATTTCTCCAGTAAAAATTGAGTGGTCATGTTCCATGTGGGAATTGAATATGTGATCTTCTAAACCAGACGGATCAAACTCCTGTTTTAACGTATCGAAGTCAATGCAGATATCCGATCGATCGCCGTTCTCGGCTAATTGCTCACAACATAATTCTGCTAGTAGTTCGTGCTCAGCACATCCACAAAGCCCTCTAAAATCACCATTTCGCTTTTTAAGAACTTCTGACGGTTTCATGCTTGGATTCTTCTATTAAAAACACCTGATCTTCTTCCCAATGCGCAACCCTACATGACCAATCACACAGACGTCGCCATTGGTCTCCCATCGACTTAAAGAAGTATGGATCGAGATCATCTTCTGTTTTCGGTAATGCTAGAACATGCTGCTTGATTACCTCTGACCTAGCCACTAAACAGCCAAATCCAGAACCTCGCATCTCTGTGACCTGTGGCTCATCCAGTTTAGGTGGAACCGCCTTGACGATAGATTTAATATTTCTGATCCCTTCTTCGAGCCAGACTACAGGTTTACCATCGAATCGCGATTGATAGGGGGCTGTGACAGCTCCAACGTCAACGTTGAAGTGCTTCATCAGCCTTTCAAGCACGTCATCAGGAGGGAGTACATCGTCTTCCAGAATCCAGCAGTACGGCGTTTCCAGCATCAACCGGAGCTGATTATAGATCTTGCAGATTGATTGCTTGACTTTCAGTTGTACCTCACGATCACGACGATTCTTTTCTGCGAGCCCCTTCAATCCGACGTTCAATTTAAAGTGTCTCACGTCCGAATAGTTACAATCACCAATCCAGTATTTAACCATCGTCGAAAATCGATCATCCTGACTGGTGTCACAGAGGATCAGCTTGATTTGATTGTGAGGCCAGTTCTGGCGATCGAGGAACATTTTCAAACGCTCCCAAGCCCAGACTCTCCCAGCAAGCGGAATAAACAGAGTCACCGTCTGGTACTCCAGACCATGTGAATGGTAATATACCTCTTTAGGATCAATTGGGACTCTGTTTTGACTCATCTGTGTTGGGTGTCTGCGATAATTCAGGACCGCCTTTGACTTTTTAAAGTCCCACCCATCCAGAGAGATTCGCTGAAACATCCAGTAATCTTCCGGCATGAAGGATTCATCAAACGTTCTGTCCCAGGCGTCACACAAATTGAGTGCTTCTCGTCGCACGAAAGAGCAGGTACTCACAAAATTCTCTCCCTGAAACAGCCTGTTTTGTGAATACTCAGGAAAGTTTGTGCTTCGCGTCGATTCGCCAAAGTGCTGGTGATCGGCATAAACTACACCTATATCTTGATCAGTAAACTCTTTCATTCCCAACTCGATATAATTAGAAGGTAGAATGTCATCAGCATCGACAAACAACACGACTCCGGATTCAGTCTGCTTATATCCATCGCGCCGAGAGAACAGAGCACTCCGATTTTCGACTCGCAAATACTTCACACCTTTGCTGGCAAACTCTTCCGTCACTTCCTTTGTGTTGTCTGTGCTGGAATCGTCGACGACGATAATCTCTGAGGCTTGATGAGACTGGCTCAGCACACTCTCTAAACAAACTCCGAGGAATCTACCGTAGTTATGGCTCGTGATGACGACTGCCACTCTGAGAACCGTTCTAGCGGATGTAGAAGGATGTCTGTTCTGTTGTGATTTTGCTACCGGCTGTTTTTCATGTTGAGGTTTGGGGAACTCGATAAAACTTTCCGGTTTTGTTTCGTTCCACTCTTCACACCAATAATCTTTTTTCTTCGCTAAATTAGCACAAATACCTGCATGCTTTCGGCAATGCATGTTTGATCTAAACTGGCAAGAATTACAAATTGAAATTCGTTGTTGAAACTGAGTTAGGTCGACTTCAGAAGGATCGAATTTCTTAAACTGTTTAATACAGTGCGACAAGTCATTTTTTTGTTTTTGCATTTATATATGATCTAGTAAAATTAATAAGTAACAATTCTTGTAGGTTCTTCTTCGGTCACATGCATCCAGAATTCGCGCTGCTCTAATTCAACTACGACATAGCCACCTCCCTCATTCCAATTGGCAATTCCAAATGAACCCGCCGCCGTATGCTGAAAGATATTATTCGCAAACCAGTTCACGATCCCATGATCGTTTTTGTGCTCCGATTGATGAGCTACGGTTCCATAGTGCAGGTGCCCCCACACACCATAATAGGCCCAGGTTTTGCCATCCTTATCTAGTCCGTTGACATCAAAACCACCGGGATCAAATCCATCTTTATTGAAGCCATTTACGTTGTAGCCATGTATGTTGAAAGGCCCTGTTGGTGAGGGATTGCCATCGGCGTCATAGTCATACGGACCTACCAAAAGACCAGCAAGCACACCACTCGGACCATAGAAACCATCTCCACCAAAAAAGCCATATCCCACTCCGCCGTAATAATTCCCGCCGAAATACCCGAGAGGACCGCCCCCCCAGCCACCAAAGAACCCGTAATCACCACCGGGATAATAACCGTAGCCATAATTCCAGTCGGAACCATCAAAGTCCGGAATAAATCCAGTAGAGCCGAACCACCTTTGGTATGGACTCAACGGCCTTGAAGCAGGTGTAATCTGAACTCTGTATCCCCCCGATAGTGGCTTATAATCGTATTCAAAGACTTCGTATTGAACGATTGGTGGTACTTCCGGTGTACTAAGAATGTTACCAGGAGGATTGGGATCAACCCGAATAATTCTTTGCCAGTAAAGTGGGCCAACACGAGTTCCTGCAAGATCTCCTACAAATTCAATAATAAATCGACCTGTTCTTGGTCCGGGTGTATAAACTTCGACATTCCCTTTTCCAACCCAGAACAAATTTTCAAAAGCAGCCTTGATGTCTTGTCCATCTGTAGAGATGAGAAACGGACCAATCGATAGTCCAAAATTGTCTATGATTTCGAATTCGTATTCATGGCCAAATACCCCTGAGAAATCAATCAGAAACTTATGATTCCACGCATCAGATCTGGGGTCAACAAACTCCAGTAAATCCACAGCAACGGAACCCGTTTGAAACACCTGATTTGTGATATCTTCTTTCGTCAAGAATACAACACTGGGAGGAGCTGATGGAGAGGGAGGAGCAACGTAAGCTAGCAAATTCTTGGTGGAATCCTCATCGTCTTTCTTACCTTTGGTTTTTTCACCCGTATTATATTTATAAATCCCTAAGACATCCCATCCCGTTTCGGAAAACTGAGCTCTGTTACTACCTTCTTTTGGTAGCTTCAGATGTCCTGCAGGATCTCCCAATAATTGTTGTTTTACACCACGGCCAAATAATTGTTCTTGTCTTTTAAAAGCTTCATATTCCACATCAGTGAACTTACCGCCCAATTGTCTCTCGGGAGCTTTATATCTTCCGAAGATTTTGGCCGTGTCGTCTTCATCACCGGCATAGCGACAGAGAGCAGGAGGGAACTTCATACGCCCTATGTAATCTTTCAATAAATCACCCGGGCCAGTGAATGCAAAATTTGTATCAGAGCCTACGAAATAATCTACTGTTTGATCTCCATTTTTCTCTGTCGTAGTACTTTCTATTGCACCTTTTTTAAGTGGCAACCTCACTTCATGCACAAAATGATCATCGTTGAGCTTTCTAATACCGACGATTTCCACTAATGAAAAACCGGGGATCACCAGATCTTCATCCTTTCGTCGGTCGTCCTTTTCTTGGGTTTGATCGTCACCCACATTCAAACAATCAAACCATTCGCCAGGGCTATCCAAAGCATCATTAAACATGTTTGACATGGCTACCCCTTTGGTTTCACTTTTTTCGTTTTGTCCACAGTTTGATTATATATTTTGATCATCTCTTTGAGGTGCTGATTTCTTTGCCGCTCATTGAAATCAGGAACGGTTATGTTGACTTCACGATTGAGGGACAGCGTTGTTTTCATCCCTCCCTGTGTGTCTAACCTGATAGCCACCTGCTGGAGAGCACCGTCCAAGTTTACCTTTATTAGACCGGCATAGGTTCCTGACCCACCATCCTCAAGTTCCAGATTGATTAGTTCCACGTCCGCCTGAGCTAATGCAAGTTTCTCGAGTTCTTCGGTTTTAAAATTCGTGAGAACGTCTGTCTGCACGATCTCTATTTTGTCTGTTTTTGTATTTTTCTGAAATTTATATTTTGCCTGATATGCAAGGGTGATTTGCTCATCAACGACCACCTTAGTGCCGACGTTGAGATCAATCTTTCTGGGATTATCCTCAAGTCCAGACGGAATAGAAATTGGCTTGTTTCGAAATTTCTTTGGAATCTCATGTTCATAAACGAAACGGGAAATTTCCCCTTCAACAGACTTGAGAGGAACAGCGATCAGAATTCTGAGATCGGCTGGAAATGGCAAGCAAGTTTCAGGCTCCCTATTTTTTTTCCCTACTTTGAGCTTTGCTTGCCCCATTCGCATCATGGGTTGTTGAAATTTAATGATCCCAAACTCAGGTATGATCTCATACAAATCACGCTGAATGAACTCAGTGATCAACGTGTTATACTCTTTTCGCCCAGAGTAAAATGAACCCGTCATAATGGTCGGTTTACGAGCAAGCATTCCAGTAAAAGGATCAATCCCCAATTCTGCTCTCGTTTCAAAACAGGGAAGTACCTGCTCGAATTCTTTGAGTTCATAGTCTTCTAGTTTCCCTGTTTTAGGGTTTTTCTGTTTGGGGCCAGGCAGAATCGGTTTTTGTTTCTCATATAATTTACGACCTGCTGCTTCATACTTTTCAAGTAGTTTGTCAAACGCCTTATCTTCTCCGCGCCGCTTTCCATTTGTAAGTCCAACACCAACTCGGAACCCGAGTCTATCGTACACCAATCGTTGCTTTTTATCTTCTTTAGTACCAACTGGATATTTAAGTCGATAGCAGCGGAATACGGTTTCTCTCGCTAGTTTGAGCTGTTCCTTTCTTCGCTCTTTGACTTCTGGCTTTATCGTTTTGTTATTGATGATCTCATCAAGCGTAGTCTCAAGTCCTCCAAAATTTGGAGGCCGCGTAAGATGCCATCCAACATTTTTGAATTGATCAATAGGTATATAACTAAGATGGTTGATCGGCTTCCATTCACCATCGATGTCAAGACCAACCGCTTCAAGTTCCCAAGCCGCTTCATGCATTGTAATATTACCGATAACCGAAATAGATGAAGGTGTCTCTGGCAGATTCAATTCAAAACTACCGGTCATCAGATCGTCGGTGATAGGAAGTAAGGCACCTTCGCCAAATTTGCATATTCGCACCACCTCATCCCAACCTAAACAAATGCGATATCCCAGAGGTGTCAACAAGTCATGAAGGGCTTGGGCAGGAGGTATTCGATCCCAATGGACTTCTGGCCGCACTTTCTTGCGGTAGGGGAGTTTTTTATTCTTCTCTAACTCGTCGAGTGCTTTGGTTTCATATTTTACTTCCCCCATTGCTTCCAGACACATGTCTGCCAATTCGCGAACAGTTTTCTCTTTTCTCTTTTCGATGATCCCATTTTTCTTAATGTTCCAGTGCCCTGAATAACTACCAAATTTCCATCGCCAACGACGATCAAAAACAGGAATCTTCCATACTTCAGAATTCTCAGACCGACTTACAGCGGCGAGGTCAACACGACATCCTTGCAATACAATTTGTCTGCGTTTTTTTGTTACAGTGATTCCATCCTTTTCCAGTTTTTCAGTATCAAACTGAAAGATCAGATAGCCCTCCGGTTCGATTTTTACATAATCTTTATCTTTCGGATTGAGTGACTGCGGAACCATATCGATGGTACAGACATCGGGAGCTATGCCATGCGATCGGATATACTCGGCACTCTGAATTTTTAAAATTCCGGGATAGAATACCGAGCCAATTCCAAGATCAAAATCGTTGTCTTTTTCGTCCATTTTATGTAGTCGCTCCAAAGGTGAGTTTGAAGTTCTTACCCATATTGAGTGTGCTCAAATCTCCCGTGTTTTCCATATCGATTACGGGATTCGCAATACTTCCAGATTCGTCAAAGATTTCAGACTCATCGCTGAGCTTATTAATAACGATGACATTTTTTGGCCTGCGGTCCTGATCAAATATCAGGACGGATGCACCGGAGAGATTAATCTCAGATGCAGTTCCAACGGAGTTATAATTCAATGATCCATCCAGAATATTCAAGAGGGTATGAGTTCCTGCGTGAATCGTGGTAGTTCCCGCTGTTTGCTCTAATGATGCTGTGTTTGAATTAATATCTAAGACACCGCCACTTTTGATGATGTCATTAATCGTCACTCCATCACCTAAATAGACAGTCGTGTCATCTGCTGCGTCATCGAAGAACGCCTGCCTTAATGTAGCAATCGTCGATTCTTCGGTAGGATAAAAAGCAACTCCCAGACTACCGCGGTTGATGTTGATCACGTTACTGACATGTGCGCCCAATAAAAGGATGGCAGGCGTGTTGGCATCTTCGCCATCACCGGAGTCGGTAATCAGGACCGTACTTTGTACCGATCCCAGATCAATTTTAATCCGGTCTGAACCATCACCCTCTTTGTCCCCAATAAACAGATTAGTAGCTCCGATCTTGAGATACAGATCACGGTATTCAAAGTAGGACAATCCATCACTGTTGGTACGAGGCAGTCCAATAAATCCGGAGAAGGTTTGCTCAATGTGTAAAGCGGCCAATGTGACGGCACTTTGATCTAAACCGTAAAGAATGCTGATCTCAGAATCTGAAATGTAAACCGTATCACTCGTAACTGGAACCGTATTAGTATTCCAATTCGCCGGTATGTTCCAATGATTCGGTCCCTCACTGGCAGTTATTGTTGACTTGGTTAAAGGCGACACTGTGGTCTCTACTTTTCCTGTCGGTGCTGTCACTCCAGGAGTTGTTTCAGACACAAACATCGTTAATGCTGATGTGTCTATTTCCAATAGTTCGACATTGGTCAAAGCTAAGTCATTGATGAATTCCACGACTAAAGGAGTACCAGGCCACGGACCTCCAGTAACGTTCGTGTTACCTGACCCGATGGTTGAAACCGTGTCCAGCAGGGCCTCTGCTGCTGCTGCTGTGGAGTTATGGGGAACATTTACTCCTTCACCTTGATATCGAACTGTGACACTTCCCGCAGTGGGTGAACCTGTGAGAGTGAGTGTTTGAATTTCGTTGTTTCCATCAGTGGGGAAGGGGTAGAAGTCTCCATTTCCACTGTTGTAAATCGTCTGTGAATTGGCAAGCGTCAAAGCCTCTCTGAAAATCGTTATTTCATCTAGAAATCCAGAAAGTGTTTGCACGTTTTGGCTTAATACTGATAGATAGCGGTTATTACTTGATGTGGCTGTCCCCACGGTTAATCCGCCTGCATTTTCTAGTGCACCACCATTGATTCCGATACTTAGAGTCGTGTTAGCAGGGTCCCAGATCGCTACGACTAAATTCCAAGCATTCGTAGTTAATGTTCCAATAGTTGTTAATGTATGGAATCCTACTTGCTTCTTTACATCAAATTTAACAACAGACCCTGGCTCCATAGTTAGGGCATAATCATAATCGGAATTAAGAGTAGAAGGGTATGTAGATGCGTCACTACTTTCATTCTTGTTCGAATGACGAATTGCTAGCACACTGCGTTCCCCTGATGAGGATGGTTTAACCCATAGTGCAATTGAAAATGGCTCGTTCTCATCAAAAGATGCGACCGCAGAATCATCCATGGAAAAACCAAATTGGCCTGCTGATACGCATTTACCATCGATTCCACCAGCGACTAATTGATTATTTATTACAAAAAAAGAACCACCGGTTAAAACTTTACTATTAATTGTATCAGTTACATCGTATGAAGTTCCGTTTTGAGTGCCACTTTCGAACTTCCACGAGTTGACTGCTTTATCTGCAATATCACTTCCCCCTGTTTGCGTTTCAACAGCAGAGCCGGTCACTCCCGTCAGACCACTCGCATCAGCCTCTAGAAGAGCAACATCCATTGAGGCAAGTTCATCCTGAAATGTGACCGTAATAGGAGTGTCTGGCAATGATCCTCCTGCACAAGCGACTGAACCTGTGGGGATAGTACTCAATGCTTCCAGAGCAGCTTGGACAGTCGCAGCCGATGCGTTGTAGGCAATTCCTGTAGTAGCCTGACCACCAAAACTGAGAGTGAATGTACCACCTGTCGGATTGCTGGGACTCGAAATTGTTTGAACTTCATTTACGCCACCTGTCAGATTCTCGACGTTGATGGTCATCAGAGCGACATTAGTGCCTGCTAAGGTTCCCGTAAATTCGACAGTCCACGGACCTCCTGCTGATCCTGTCACGGTGACATCACCTACACCAATATTACTGAGAGCTTCCAAAACCGTATCAACTGTGGTAGCGTCCGCATTATAAGCAATGTTACCGGTTGTCTGACCATCATAAGTCAGTGTAAACGTGCCCCCGGTTGCAGTAGTACCACCCAAAGTAATAACTTGGATTTCGTTGTTACCAGATCCAATTGAAACTGTAACGGCAAACGGTTTACCAGCGGTGTCCGCAGTTAATTTCATCGTGCCATCTTCAATATCGTTTGAATCAAGTCCAACTGATGCAGTAATCTCTGCATATTCCGGAATCGTGGATGCATTCCAGGCTGCGACAACCTCAGTAATGATCTCCGATTGATTCGCACCAGTCAGTGTAACTGAGAGGGTTTTTACACCGATTACAAAGTTGACGATCTGTCCCGCTGCTGCGTCCGAAGGAAACGTGACAGAATCGATTTGTGCTACGGCAGGAGCCCCGCCAATCCATATATGTGACGCCATGATAAATTTCTCCTAAGTGACTACTGCTGTTTGGGTACGGGAAACACATCGTTCCTCTCGAATGTGTATGACCAATGAATTGGGTATTCAATTTGATAACCTCCACGCTTTCGCGGCTGAGGTTTTCTAACAATACGACGTTCTAAATGCTCATCGAGTGGCCACAGTGGATCAGGTAATAATGGTCTTTTACCTAGTCCAACCGCCATGCCGGTCTGAGTTGCTTCGACGAGACTTTTCTCTGAAAGTTGCTGTCGTTGATAAGCCCCTTTGAGTGTGGGCAAAAATCCGAACCGAGGGCCTCCAGTTCCTGTGAAATCAATAGATTCCTCGTATTTAAGAATGATGATTTCTGAATTATCATCTTCGGGATTTGCACCATCTGCCAGACGATAGGTCATGTTTGACAAAGCATAATCGGCTTCGACAACGAGCGAATAAGTTCGAAATGTAGTTAATTCCCCATTGCCACTGACTGAGAATTGAGGGAGAGCTGTAACACGTGTTCCACTGAGTGATAAATCATCAATCAGTGAGTGCATCGGGTCTTGCCCCTTTAAGAATATGAGGTCTTTTCCCTGAACCGCATAAGCAGCCTCGAGACCTTTCATTGCTTTTATGAGATCTGTGTTCGTGTCACCATGAAGAATTCCAGTGACTTGCCACCGCTCTGTAAAGCCATACACGAAACCATCATCAGCAATCAGCCCCTGTCTGCTGATTGAGACATTGCATTCGTTTTCATCATGTGAATAATCACCGTAGAACAGCTTAGTCACTATTTGTACAAATCCTTTTTAAAACGGTTTTCCTGAATTTCTTTTTTCATGTCTTCAAGGCCTTCAGTCATTGCTCTTAGATTCGTCCCCAATGCCTTGACGACTTCCATCGACTGCTGAGTAATGTTGTCGTTTCCATCAGCGGTGACTTGTTGGACTGCATTAATAAACAGCTTTTGGTCTTGCTGAAATCCTTTGACATCTTCCGAGCGGACATTCGTCAAATCAATACTCTCTTTCACACGTGCATTCACGATTTGTTGTCGTCGTTCTGCGGTTGCCAAAAGTGCTGCCCGGATCTGATCCTCTGGGCTCGATAGTCGTGCCAATTTTCGCTGTTCTTTTTCTTGAGCCACTCCGAATTTATCGACTGCTGATTGTCGTTGAGTCAACAATCCAAGTTCTTTGATCCTTGAGATCCCACCAGCCTGAATTCCCCGTTGCACAAAAAACTGAGAAGCGATATCTCCTGCTAAACCAGCGTCCTCAAGATCCTTGATATCCTGTTTAGTTAATCGCTGACCCGCTGCTCGTTTACCTGCGACCGCTTCAACTCGATGACGTTGAACTCTACTTAGACGGCCGAATCTTTCAAGCAGTCGTTGCTCTTCGGATTTTAGGGCATCCTTTGCTACCTGAAGCTTTTCCTGCTCAGATTTAAGCTGCTCGGCAATCTGTTTTTTCTGATCGGTGATGACTTTCAATCGGTTCTTTTCAAGGTCGAGCAATCTGCCTTGTGCTTCCTCAAGACTCTTCATCACCCGCTCACGATTTTTCACACTCATAAAATGACCTGCTGCGATGCGTTCTTCCTGAACCCTACGATCCTCAAGTATCGCCAACTCAGCAACACGAATCTCTTTTAAGGCTTTCTGCCTATCTCGTTCCAATTCAGACTGATTTCCTCCACCTTCGACGATTCGCTTTACATCATCCACATCAGTTTGAGCATTACGCAGGTCTGTCTCAAACTGAGATTTTTGGGCTTCCTCCTCTTCGAAACGTGTTCGTGCATCTAGAAGCCGCTGACGTGCCTTTTCAGCTTTAGCAAGCTTCTCTTCTGATTTTGCCAAATTCTCCTGAGCCTCCCACATCCCCCAAAGCGCTCCTGTCGCACTTTCTGTTGAGTCTGTAACGAGACCAAAGCTTCGTAAAAGAAAAGTAAACCCTTCATGTAACGCTAAACCCGCTGCAACGAGTAAAGTCATTACAGCAGTGATTTTCGCCAAAACAACTGTACCGGCAACAACTGACCCTCCACCAGCAGCAGTTCCACCCGTTGCCGCCGCACCGCCACCAGCAGCGAGAGTAGTCGTACCTACGGAACTTGCTCCCGCGACTCTGGCGACCGTTGAAGTCGTCGCCACTTTTGCCTGTGACGCCGCCATTAGCTCATTTGCCATGGTTTGGGCTTTACTCGCTGTACTGAGGGCGATTAGCGCTTCACGACCTTTCCAGATCACATCACTAAAACCTTTAAAAACGCTAATACCGTCCTTAATCAAGCTGAATTTTTTTGCGAACTTTTCAGCGTTTTCTTCTGAGACCAGACCGAGCTTGGCTGCACCTTCGACCATGTCCGCCAGTCCTTGAACCGCTCCAATCGCTGATTCTCCTGCCTTCTGATAACTTTCAATCCGCGTCTGTTCTGCTTCCTGAATTCTTTCAGCAAGTTCCTGTGCTTCTTTTATCTGTTTATCATGATCTGACAGTCGTTGTTTTTCTCGTTTTTCGGATTCAATTTCAGCCTTTTTCGTTAAGTTCTCATCAATCCTAGCCAGATGTGAAACTGCTTCCTCCATTAGCTTGATTCGCTCACTTTGTTCCAGTTGATCGATTTCATTTCTGTTACCAGCTTGGATCTTTTGAATCTCAGAGATCTGTTTTTGAGACTGGCCCGCAATTGTTAATAGTTTCTCATAAGCACCTTCTCCAGCTTTAGAAACCGATAGTGCTTGACTTGAGACCAGGCTTGCAGTGGCCTGATTTTTTGGATCTGGTACCAGTTTGAGTGCAATGATTACACTGCGTTCTGCTTCGGTTGCCATTATGAAATATTCCTAAAGTGTGATCTTCCTAATTTGTTTGCTTCGAGTTTTATGCTCCGGGTAGTGCGATTACTTTGACAACCACCTCATCAAGCGGAGCTTTTCTTGTTTTCAGATTCGTCCTTGTCGAGACTCTTAAAAAACCAGGCAACGCAAAGAATTCGAAGATGCTAATAAATATGCAAAGATGACTCCCGAACAATATTTACTTCATCAAGTGTCTGAAAAATAGGCTAAGAAAAAATAACACCAGAACCATCTATTCAATGATGTTAGATGGCGCTATCAGATATCTCGTATTTTATTTTGGTCTTTCTAACATGATCAGTCCTATCGCTTTTATCTACAGGAAAGCGGTTAAATGAGCCGAAGGCATCAATATGATTAAACAAAAAATTAAACTGGCCAAGTATGTGACCCTGACTGATAACATCGCACTGCTTCTTGTTATTCTCTTGATAACTACCGAGTACATTCTGACCGGGCTCCTAATCGGATCTATCTTATGACTCCTACTCCCGCTAATGCTGAAAATAGCATCGCCTGTTTTCGATCTGCTGCGAGATCATGAATCTCCTGAATGATTGCTGCGTTCTGCCTCACAATCGAATCATCTGGGAACTGATTCACTGCTTTACACTCTTTCCAATGTTGGTAAGCCAACAAGTTTTTACAATTGAGTACCTTAGGATTCTCGGGAGTTCCTTTCGGGCAGCCTCCTCTCTGGCAGGGAGCTGGCACCGTTTGTAATCGTTCAAAATACTCTCCATGACGTTCCCTCGGTTTCCCCGTTTTTTCATCGTAGATGTATTTTAGGCAGTGATTACAATCGCGAAACGCAACCGCGGGGTGGAACAAAATCAGTTCCACCCCATCCGCTAGTTTTTTGCATCTTCCTCTCTTTGTTTGAGTACTTTCTTTAATTCCTCATCACTCTTATCGGTGGATGTGATGATGTTAAAAATCCTATCTACAACAGGCTGTTTCAATCGTTCGAGTATCTTAGTTTCTATAGGAAGCAATTTCTTATTGAAGGTCAGATCCCATTCGACTAGTTGCTCTTTAATCAAATTGTTAATCCGTTCCGATTTAACTTCAGATTTAATTTCATGCCAACGATCGAGAGTTTCTCTCTGTTTCGAAGCCAGTACTGGACGAAATTTGAATCGTACCTCCTCATGAATACCTGGCACTTCTTTTATAAAACCTTCTTCAGTATACCCGTCTTCAATGTATGCTCGTGTTGCCATCATAATTCCTTTTTAAAAACAGTAATTGATAAAACTGACATGTGTAAATTCCGCACTATTCGTCAATAGGGTAAACCCGAATCAGTCACTTAAAAAAATGCTCTACCCAATCAAGCGGCAGATCTAAACGAAAATAAGATTTCCTTCAAACCGCGTGAGCGTTGGTGATGATCAACGGTTTTGTAGTACCAGAACTTTTTACCATTCCTTCGAGCGGTAAGTTCACTACATCTTTGCCTGGTAGTGTTGGTGACACATTTGCATACTGAATGGCCGCCATTGCGAAAGTCAACACATCTGTCACTACCGTAGAATTGGTAAAGACCAGCGTGCCGGCTGCTCCATTAAGATCCTGCTTGATCAGGTCTGTGTTGTCCGTATCCCACGGATGATCGGTGGCTAACGTGATCACTCGATTGACCAGTGGGATGTCGTATCGAGTGAGATTGTTACCGAACAATTCCGTATTGAGTTGATTCTCAATCGTCAAACTGAAGTTTTCAAACACACGAGTACTGCCTTGAAGAGTCAGAATACCATCGGCAAACAGGTACGGTTTCTCAGTGGGTACCGTCAATGCAGGATAAGTCCCAGCATTTCCAACTGTTTCCGTTTCCGCCTCGATCTCGAGGTCTAGAAAGAGAAAATCACCTTTTGTACCTGAGAACGTTGCTTTCGCTATCCGACACCCTGAATAGGTAAAGACTTTCGCCCCTCGATCAATCATAAGGTAAAACTCAGGTATCGTATCAGCCAGGATGAATACATTCGCAGCCTCAGCGGTACCACAGATGTAAGGAAGCAGAGTATCCAACATGAGTCGAGAGCAAGCTAACTTGACCGAACCACTAATTCGTTTGAGACCTTCACGTGTGCGTTCCTTGTTTTGCTCCACCGTACCAGTCAATCCACTTGTCTGGATGATTTCGGCAGTCTCTTTTAAGGATTCTGGAAGAATAATCTCAAGTGCAATAGAGCTCCCGTCGAAGGGCAGTGCAGTATCGAAGGCCATTACACCCAGTGTTCCGATAGATGGAGTTGTCATGATTAAAACCTCATATGATATCGATTTGGTTGATTACATGATCAGCCACCGTTTCCGTGGCATGATCCATTACTTTTTTATTGAATCCCAAGAATTGACGCTGAGGAATATTCCCTGAGCCTTCCTGATGAACTCCCGCATATTCAACATAAGTTCCCAATGTCAGTGCCTCATTTGTGACTCCTTCAACGTGTTCCTCGTGGTTGACCGTCACACTATCCATCAAAGTCTCCGTATCAATCAACGGCTTATTGTTCTGATTCCTGTGTGGCGGTCTGGGATACTTTAACGGCAACCATTTCGAACCATCAGGAGCTGTTCCAGATTCAAAACCGATCCTGATTTGCTCTTTCGACTGCTCAATAATCTCAGTCATCACATGCTTGCTTTGGGGCTGCTTGGTAACGTTGACTGTTTCGTTGAGGAATCTGGATAATTCCTCGATTCTGATTTCTTTAGGCATGGCCGAACAACTTTCTCTGCTTTGACCGTGGGTTTTAAAATCTTCAATTTATCGAGGCTCCAGCCCATAGACTCAGCATACAACTCAAGCGCTTTCTCTTCATCCTCCGTCTTGAACATTAACCGACCATAAGCCGTGTGCACCGAAATGACGGGCACTTCATATATTGAGATTTCCTGTTTTTCTTCTTTATTCATTTATCTCGTCTCCCAACTAATAAACCACAGGGTTAAACCAGCATGATATTCTCCGACTTGAAACCAGTCCTGATCGACGACGGTCCCAGGTGCAACAAAACTGTTTACGATTGAACTCACACCAGCCAATCGTGGTGTGCGGAATTTTTTCATTATCTGTTCATACCAGGTCAGGTATTTATCCCGGTTGATTGTTTGGTTCTGATTATCGTTATCCACCATAAAAACCCCGATCGGGTATTCGATTTGATCTCGTAAATTCGTACCTTCTTGTGGGTTTATTTTTGGCACCCCCATCGGAGTAATTAAAATTGCCGGAAAGTCATTACTTGTAAAATCTCTGGTAGTCGGTACCTTCTGTAAATATATGTGACTATCCGGTATATCTGTCAGATTGAGAGCCTGAATCTCGGCTTGTACTGTTGTCAGAATATTCTCAAGAATCGCAGGCATTATTTTTCTCTCCGACAAATACAACGCCAATGAGTTCGCAGCCGCACTAGATCAATAGACAACACGGTCCAAACCGCACTATTTGAATCTGTAATCGTGTCTCCTGTTTCAATTTTTTTTCCAACCAGTAAAATGTCGGGAATATTCCACACAATGGATTCTACAACTGAATTTACCACGCCATTTGTCACATCATCACGAGAGATTGCTCTCTGCCAAGCGTGGGAAACTGATTGAGTCTCAGTAATATCCTGATTCACACCTCGTTTGGTCGTTACAGTCACGGGCTCTGTACCTGGCATTTTCAAATACAAGTTTTTTAGCTGCTCTACTATTACCATCAGATCACAATCCTCTTATATCGAGCCAGTGATGTTTTGACTGAATCTAATGCTTGTACTTCATCTTCTCCATTTGCAAGTCTGTATGAGTAATCCTCAATGTTCTCAGACTGTAATCGTCCTGCTTTACTACGGGACTCAAGCATGGAGATCACAAGTTTGTTTGCCGCAAACTGAATATCTGTAGGTACAACAGACCAACCCGCAATGTATGAGACTTTAATATTACCGATTCCTATTCCGGGAGCATTGGAAAGCTGTCTGTGTTGTCGATAACGAGGCCGAAACCAGGTCTTACCAATACGATAGAGAATGCCACTCTTACTTACTGTAGCCACTGTGATTTCGTCTTTTCTTAACACAAAGTCGATCCCCTGAGTCAAAGCTGCAGACGCGGGGAAAGCATCCATGCCATCCCCATAATAACCATCTCGATCTTCGTGAACCGAAATGATCTCTTGGACGGGTGCTTGGTTTAAGATGAGGGCCTGATTACCTGTCCCATTATAAAATTCAGTATAAGTCACCTGTTCAACATCTCGCTGAAGATATCCTTTGATAATGGCATCAGCCTGAGGTATCAACAAATCGATCACGTTATCGAGTGAAGTATCACCAACGCCAATCATTGTTTTGATGTTCGCTCTAGAAGTGAGTGCCATCTTCAATCAGTTTCTCCATACGAGTTCTAACTATCGCTTACGATGTGAACCAATTCTTAATAATCAAAGCTTGGTCTGGATTATTTTTTGTCTATTTTTTTTCACCGCTATCTGATGATGTTTTTACTTTATCAATATTTTGATAGAAGGCTTTTGCAAGTTCGTAAGATCTTCTTACGTAGTGCGATGCATCAAAACCATGCTGTGCTGTGGTACACATTCGGAGGAATATCTGTTCTGCCATCGAATTAATTTGTGCTGTTTTTCCTGATTGTTTTATTCTCTGATTCATCATATTGATTCCTGATAAAAAATGGGGAACAGAAAATACAACTGTTCTACGTGAGGGCCGACTGTTTGATTTCATTTACATAACCTGCTCCTTGTAAAATATAAAATCCTGCTCCCAACTGTGAGTTCAAGCCAACATCAGAAACATTAAATGAAACAAATGTGTAACCGTTTTCTGAATCTAAGTCTTCAGCTAGGACTTCAATGACAATCATGGCTTCATTTTCTGCGCCATCGACGGTAGTAGTGTCATAACTATCCGATTCCGATTGTTCTACCAAAGTAAATTGCCCAACTGCATCGATTCCCGTTGCCCCAACTTTATGCCGTATGCGCGTAAAATTGAGCGCCTTCGAATTACCAGAAGATGCGGCATCGTGCTGTTGTGCGGAAATCACGGGATCATCACCTGCAGTTCCAATCGAAGCCAATAAGACAAAAACACATCGATCATAGTTCTGTAAATTTACTCGATCCCCTGTATTTGCTGCCGCTGATAAATCAGCGGGCATCAAAGCAGGTATGATATCGTGACTTTCGAGGAATTCTTTATTGAACATAGGATAATCTCCTTATCATTTTTGGTTAAACTTCTGGGAAGAAAAAATAAAGCGCGAATAGCTGCTCTCCGCTATTGGTCACTATGCACGGGTAGCCAGAGTGACAAAACTAGACTGAGTGGCAGTGCCTTTATAAGGTGTTAATGGTTGAGTTTCCCAAGGTTTTCCATCAATACGCATGATGAAACGTAAAGCTAACTGATCAGTAAGAAACTCGACATGCATTGACTCTGCCTGTTCGATTCCCCCCTTACTGATAGTGATATAATCATCGAGACTAGCTAGTAGAATATCTCCTTCTGTTCCCAATGTTTCGTTAAACTCCGTTGGAATTACTGGACGCCCCATCAAAGTTGCATAGGGAGCACCTGACAAACCTGTTGGTGGCATATAAACTAATTGACCACCAGCTGTAGATACTCCCAAACTCATTTGATGGAGTTGAGGTTCTGTGTCCTGGTTAATAAACCAGGCTGCATTCAGTCTCGAAGAAGCTTTTAGTCTACTCCACATATTCAGGACATTTTCAGCTACAATCGTATTGGCTGCTTGCCCTGCTTCTTTTGGAACTGTTACACGTGCCGCTGACTGCATAACCCCTAAAGGTTTCCCCACTCCGTTTCCATTAAAGATCGACTCACCCAAAGTAAACTCTATTTCTTCAGTTACTTTTTTATTGACATAGGATTCGAGTGCCATTCCATTGTCATTTATTAATTCTTCAGTCAAATAAACTAACACTGCTAATTTATGTAGTTTTAGTGTCGCTTCGCCTAGTTTCGGTGAATTTCCAGTTAGTGGATCACCTTCTCCAACCCAATAAGCACGTAAACCTCCAGCGCGTGATCCATTGGCACGACTGGTTTCAGAATCAGTCGGGAATGTCATATTATTCCCAGCCACTTGATAATGGTCTGTCCGGCTGAAAATGTCATTTTGATAGATGCGAGTCAGTATCTCCTGATGAAATTCTGGTAAAACAGAGATACCTCCATCAGCGCCTACAATTTCTGACATACCTTGAATCGCCTTACACATACCCCAAGATTTTTTTGTCTTCGCAATCACTTCACTTCGGTCCTTAAAACCACATCGAATAAATTCTCCAAAAGAGTTGAATTGAGAAAAAGGCTTATACCCAGTTGGAAAAGTTCGGAAGTTTTTAACGTGGGATTTACTTAATGAAAATTGCGGTGTTTGATTATCTTCGGCTTCCCAGTAACTAGTAAGTCTGCCCTGTGTGTCATGATGAATTCCACTCATATCAGGGCTGTTTAACTGGTCGACACTTTTCACTAAATCTTCGATGTTTGATGACAAAGACTTTACTTTCTCTTCTAGTAACTCAGACATAAAAATATTCTTTCTAAAAATTGAACTTGATATTTCGATAGACCTACGATTTGTCCAGCGACTTTGGAATTTTCTAGTTAGAGCTCTGAGAATAACCCGTAATGATTTCATTCAAGCAGGTAGTAGATCAGATATCTTCTGTTGAAGTTCCTCTACGGCATGTGTAAGTTCTTCAACATTCTGTTCGAGTTTTTTTTCATCGTGAGAGAATTGACTGCACGGAATTGGATTTAATTGCTTTAAAATGCCAGTCAAAATTTGGCGCTGAGGAAGAGTTAAATTACTTGCTTGAGATAGCTTTTCTAAACGAATAAAATCATTTAAATCAAATGGCACCGCGTTTGTGGCTTTAGTCTTAAGAATGGAATTTTTGTTAGGACTAACTTGATCTTCTTTTATCCCTACTTCATGATTTTCGTGTAGTAAATTATTATCTGATTGTGTCCACCCTGGTATTGTCAGAGATTTCGTCGGAGGAAGCACGGCTTTGAGAGATTTTAGAAGTGTGTCCGAAATTTTTTTTCCTTCAATTATCCCTTGATTTAGAGTTCGTGCAATCGCATCAGGATTTACACCTAACGCCCCCCAAGACCATTCAATCAATTCCCATTCCTCAAGAACAATTCCTATTCCATCATTTGATGTTTTTCTGGTAAATGATTTGATTGGAACAGCGCGAACTGATGTTGCCCTAACTAGCCCTTCAGCAATGAGATGAAAAATCTGTAAAGACTCTAAACTTTTATCAGTAAAGTAGGAAGTTGCTGTTATTTGATCCTCTTCAACTGACAAAGCTATTTTTCCATCGGGATGCTGGCATTTGGCAATGGGACGAGTTATCTCTCCCAAACCATGCTCCCAAAGCACAACTGGATTTTTACTGAAATTTTCGAGGTGTACTCCCTTTGGTACGATAATATCACCTTCACGATCCTCTCGTGAAGTATTAATGGTTGCACGTGCAGACATTAACCGTTCATCAATCATCGGTTGTGACTGGCATGTCAAAGAAAGATCAGATGACTTTTCAGCAACTCTAGAAAAAGTACCGAATTTTTTTGTTCGGTTTTTGAGAATGTCCTGAAGCGAATCTGTTGTTTTTGTTTTCACTTTTTACCCCTAAAGGAAACATTTAATGTTTGTGACAGGGCAGTGTTTTAAGATTCGGCACATACAGGTCAAGCTGATTGGAAATTATTTTCTACGTTTTAATACGTGAAGTACTGCAGATTTTTTCATCATCAAGCATCGGCCACTTAGTGGCAATGGAAGTATAGCATGCACACAATTCAGGAATTGATTTATTAAATCATACAATCTAAAGAGTCTGCTAGAAATCCCAGACTCATATGCCTGAATCTCAGAAAGCCATCGGGTTAGCGGTATGATAAAGCGTATCGAAAGAAAATGAATTTCTGGGATTTCAAGTCTGTAAGACTTATTGAGAAATTTAATACTCTTGTAAGCGAGTATTATCAGGAATGTGGCAATTTATCTATTGTGCTTTACTTTGCAATAGATTATCACCAAGTCTGAAATAGAAATTTCATACCCTACCTATCAAACTTTGAATCAGAAAACTCAATAGGAATCGATAAGAAACAATACGTCTAAATCAAGCTTTTTTAGCACAATGCTGTAATTCATAACTACAACAATAGAATCGAATTTCTCTATTGGCCCCTTAATTAAGCCGCTTTGCGAAATTTTCCAGAGTCCTGATCCGAATGTGATTCTTTTTCTTCGATTTCATGTGGAATCGGCTCAGAGTGATTTTTTGATTCTGAAGAAATTCGATTTGAATAGATGATATCAATGAACTCTGGGAAATTATTCCATTCTCCCGGATCTTGATTCCAAATCGCTGCAATTTTCTTAAAGAAAGTCATTTCATATTGAGCGATCACTAAACTCTGAATTGTATCATTCGGTTCTAAATCTGAAGCACTCCACTGTCGCGGACATAAGTCGTAAGCTGGTTCACCATCGCGTCCATTACTTGGAATCTCGTAAAGAATTGCCAGCTCATTCGAATCGTTTAGTTTTGCAGGAAAACTGCGACAAGTATGCGGACGATCGCCATAAATACTACAACGCCCTAGCCCTTTGGGATATTCTTCATCTGGAAGGCACTCCATCAGAAAACGGCACTTAGTAGTTCCTGGGAATGAGTGACTGGGAACATGCTTTAAACAGACCACGAAAGGAATTGTCGGATCGTCTGCAAAGAAGAAATGTGGCGCAAGATTTCGCGAAATAAGTCCCTCTGAATCTTCCCACCTACAGGCAAAGTCCCAGAAAGACTTATTCTGATGATGAGTAAATCGATGAATGTCTGCACCAGAAATAGGAACTGCGAATGATCGGCAACATCCTGAATGGCATGAATCACAAATGCCCATTACGATTCTTACTATGAGAGGGAAGACAGTCGTTATTGTTTGGCGATTTAAAACTTAGATCGGCGACCAGAAATCAGCCTTTCTTTATTGGAAAATCGAACCACCAAACCCTATCTGCCCTATCGTCACAATCGCCAAACTCTCTTTAATCGATTCTTCAAATACGAAGCATTCTATATTTTGGTTCTGACACATGTCGATCTAACCTTTATTAAATGAAAGATTTAACCGCCTTTGCCAGTCTCTTCATTCCTTCTTGAATTCCTTCGTGGTTTTGTACACCAAATGTAAGACGCATATGATTTTTTTGAATGGGAGGCTGCTTATCAAAGTCAAGTTTTTGATCGGTTGCGTAACATAATTCTCCCGGCACATACATTACTTTATCCTCGTGAATTGCTTTTTGAAACAAGGGACTAGCAAAGCCTGTTTCTATGTTGTTAGGTAATGTCATCCAAACATACAGTCCGCCATTTGGATGAACCCAACGAACGCCCGGTATGTTCGAAAAATATGTGTCAGCGGCCTCTAACATACAATTCCTTTTTTCACGGTATACTTCTCTTAAATTTTCCACGTGCTCGTAGTAAAAATTTTCGCGCAAGGCAGTAGCAAGAACCTGTTGACTCATATTCGTAGAACCAAAATCATCGTTACCTTTTTTATCACAAATTGCGGCACAGACTTCTTTTGGAGCAACTCCAAACCCAACTCTTAACCCTGGAGAAAAACTTTTGGAAAATGTTTGAGTCAGAATCACTGTTTCACCGGTGGAATCAAAACTTCTGATGCTGGGTACTACAGGTCCGTCATAACAAAGTTCACGATAAGCCAAGTCTTCTAAGATGAAAATTTTCTGTTGCTTTGACCATGTTTGCGCGATTTCTACAACCTGTCCACGACGATCTTGAGAAAGAGAAATACCAGATGGATTTTCATAATCACTCACCAGATAGATCATCTTAACTCTCTCTAATTGCCCTTGAGACTCTAGTATGCCGAGGGTCGATTCAAGAGAATCCATACGCATTCCAAATTCATCCGTTTCAATTGATACAATTCTTGCACCTAATCCTTGTAAGACTCCTAAAAATACAAAATATGTAGGAGCAGCAACCAGACAAATATCACCTGGATCAAGTAGTACTTCACCAAGCAGTGATAAATACTGCTGAGAACCAGTCGTTACGATAATATTATCAACCGTTATCCCTAATTCTCTGGCTGACTTTTCCTCTAAATTAGACACATGTGAAAGTAGCAGGGACCTTAATGATAACGAGCCGGCAGTAGTGCCATACTGCAAGGCTGCTCTAGCAGCCTTTGGATTGGAAAAAAGGTGATCGAACGATTTCTTGGTCAGTTCAACCGGTAGACTGTTCTGGTCAACTAGTCCAGCAGCTAAGGATAGGACGCCTGGATTTTCTACGCCTTGTTGCATCAGAAAACTGATCGGTAAGTCGTGACTCCATGCCCTTTTTTTACTGAAGCGAATTTTACTATTCATCGGCATGATATTTACAATCTTTCAAATCACGAATGGAACGGACACTAACGTTGACCATCTAATCATATAATCGAGCTTGGACTTATCACAGACTTTGATTCATTGTGAATGACACATTATATAAAATTGAGTTCGATTTACTTTTTTCAAAAAATTCAAGACCACAACGTGTTCCTAGATAATTGCCTTACTAGAAATCAAAGCACTTCAAACAAGAATCTTGACCATATTATAGCTATGTTGAACACGAATGATTTTGTTTTCTCTAACTTTGGAACAACAGAATTGAAATCATGATCTGAAGTGAGCATACTGAATACAACTTTCAGTCACAAATACCAGCATATCGCTTTAATTATTTAAACCAAACAGGAAAACGTATTTTGAAATCGATACTATTCTATTTTTCTCTGTTAGTCTTTCTTTTTTTACTTACCCCTCTCTCAGCGGCGGAATCACAATCCTCACTTCATCCAGAACCTCTCACCCTGAATAAAGGATTGCATTACATAGACTGGGTCATCATTGCATTTTATGCGGTTTCAACGATTTTTTTGGGATGGTATTTTAGTAGAAGGCAAAATGACACTTCGGAATATTTCATAGGAAGCGGCCAAATGAACCCGATTTTGATCGGTGTCTCTTTATTCGCTACACTACTCAGCACAATAACGTATCTCTCTACTCCTGGAGAAATCCTCGGTAAAGGGCCAGTGTATCTAGTCAAAGATTTAGCTATGCCCTTCATCTTTATCATCGTAGGATTTGTAATGTTGCCAGTTTATATGAAACAGCGCGTAACAAGCGCCTACGAGCTTCTGGAAGAAAAATTAGGGTTGGGTATTCGCCTACTCGGAGCGATTATGTTCATTTGCCTTCGCTTAGTATGGATGTCACTATTAGTCTATTTAACTGCTAGTGCAATTACCACTATGCTTAACGTGGGCGAAGATTGGATCCCGTTCATCGTATTAGGAACGGGTTCTGTAGCCATCATTTATACATCTTTAGGTGGGTTACGGGCCGTGGTAATCACCGATGTAATCCAGACGATTCTCTTATTTGGAGGTGCATGGTTAGTAATTGCAACGATATCTTACCACTTGGGTGGTATTAGCTGGTTTCCGACAGAGTGGGATACGAATTGGGATACACAACCTTTTATTAGTTTTGATCCATCAACCCGTATCACCTATGTCGGTACGTTTTTGTCTGTTTTAATCTGGTATATAGCCACTTCATGCGGGGACCAGGTTTCTGTACAACGATTTATGTCTACGAAAGATGCAAAAACAGCTCGAAAGTCATTAGCGATTCAGTTAATTGTGTCGGTAGTTGTTTCAATCACATTAGCACTAGTTGGATTTGCATTATTAGGATATTTCAAAGAATTTCCTAATGAGATCCCAGCGGGCATAGACCTTAAAAAAGACGCCGATAAATTCTTTCCACATTTTATTGCATACCATCTCCCGGTAGGAGTTTCTGGCTGTGTCGTGTCTGCCATGTTTGCGGCCGCTATGTCAAGCATTGATTCTGGAGTTAACTCAATTACCGCTGTTGTAATGACAGACTTTCTAGACCGTTTTGGCCGAACACCCAAAACAGAAAAAGGGCATGTTCTTACTGCAAGATTTCTTGCATTAGGTATAGGAGCGTTCGTTGTACTAGCAAGCTCGGTAATGGGAGAAATACCAGGAAATATTACTGCGGTCACAAATAAAACAGCAAATTTGTTAACAACCCCAATCTTCTGTTTGTTCTTTTTTGCTCTATTCATTCCCTTTGCCAGACCGATGGGCGTTCTGATAGGTGCAATACTTGGAACGACAACCGCTGTTTTGATTGCTTTTTCTGGACCAATTTTTGTTCCCAATTTTAATTCGAATGACTTAGACCCAATTAGTTTTCAATGGATTCCCACTGCAGCAGTCACGGTGAACATTGCAAGTGGTAGTCTAGTAAGTTATTTGATTGCCTGTGCTGAAAAAAATCGAACTCGAACATGAAAAGTTTTATTTGTGTGAGCACCTGACGAAACGATTTAGCGATTGCAGCTTCGATGGATTCTGAAAAACTTTACTTGTTGGTAAAGTAGGAGGACTGGAACCGTTTGATTCCTGCTCCTCAGAAAAAATCGGTTGTTTTGATTCTTGCATCACTAATTGATCTCCTCCTCGTTCCGACCCTAGAGGAGGTAATCCTCTAATTGCGCGTAATTCATCCACTTTTATTATTTGTGCTCGTATATCTGTTGCCAGACGTTTTTCGAGGATATCAGGATCATCTATGTGAGCTGCTTCTATTTCAATCGTCAAATTCTCACCGAATTGAGGGGCTAAATGTTCTGTATCATCTTCCGCCAACAGGTCCAGAATTGGCTGTACCGTAAGGGAAATAAATTGCTTTAAACTAGCATAAAAAGCGGCATAACTTCCTCCATCTGAAATACCAGCGGCAATTCCTGGCACACCATGTAAAGCAAGAATTGCGTCTCTAAATTGAAGGAACGACTGATTGTAATCCATGTCTTTGGGAGTCGCCGTCAATGAAACGACCTGTTCGCCTGTTGTAAATATCGCTTTGCCAGTATTTTCAGTACCACCATATTTTTGTTCAAACATAGCAGCAGCTGCTTCGAGCTCTTCTCGAGTTGGATTCATCTCTTTCCCACATGTAACAACAATTGAGGGATCGGCTCCATTGTTCATTTGAGACCATCGTGCTGCATCAATTTGATTTGCTGAATCAATCCATTTAGCACCAGCACTTACAGGAGATTGACCATCGTCCTTGTAAACAGGATGTGGCCAGCGCGTAATTTGTAACTGTGCGAGAGGAATAATTTTTCCAGCAATCTGATGAAAAGTTCCAGACTCTAAAAACCTGCTACCATGAGCTGCATGATTGTAACGTAACAAGGCAGGTTGTATTTTATATCCTCCTTCTGGCAAATCCTCAGTTGGAGAAACTGGTGAAGCAATGGCTGTGGGAATCACATATCGTTGGACGGTTTTACCAAATTTATTAGGCACATTCCATACGATACTTGTACCTGTAAGCTGCAACTGTAAAACACGCTCATAACGAAAAGATGCTCCCGATTGAGTTGGGTTAGGTCGTTTTAAGATCATACATAAACTATGATTGTTTGGTAGTGGAATTGAGTCTCCGTTTTCTCCTGCATATAAACTCTTTATTTGAATATATTCAAATTCCTTTTGAGCTCGTTGCTTCATTCTTTTTTGTTTTGACCCGTTTAACGAATCATCATAAACAAAGACAGATGCTTGCATTGCCTGGAGACAAATCGCTTTAACTGCGACGAAAGTCCAACCGATAAATTGTTCTGATTCCTGACGATGGTCAGTACTCCATGATCCAGGTTGTCCTGACCCAAGAGCCGTTCGAAGTGCTACGGCAAAACGATTGGATTTAAAAAGTGTGGCAAGCTGCCGAAAAGGGTTCCACATTATTGGTCATTCCTATTCCATCGAAATATTTTAATTGATCTTTAGCCTCAATTAACATTATTATGCAACAATCAATCGACGCCGACGCTGATCTCTCAAAGCGTATAAGCAGTATACGACTGCATCGGCGCGATCCGGTGATCTCCCTAATATCTCACGCAAGGTTTTTCCCATATAATTTTCATCAGCCCCACGACGATCCTTGGGAGTAATGTAGTACTTTTCTCCATCATGACCTGAATATATTTTTATCGGAGCAATTAATTCTGCTCTTAAAGTTTGGTTATCGGGTAAGCTAAAAGGGATCATGCGAAAGTCACCCGCTGGGTCAAGACGTCTTCCAGCTTCACCATAGAGTTCTGCCCGTTTATTTGCATATTTTTGCGGGTTGAGATTACTTGTTGTATTTCCGTGAACTTCGATCACATGCACATTAAGTCGCTTTAATGGATCTCCGACAGCATTGCCATATCCGCCTCCCCAGTCTATGGCAATTGGAACATGCCCTTGCTTCAAATCGATTCCGTAAGAAAGCGCAGTCTCTAAAACCCACCACATGGTTTGCTGAGTATCAGAAAACTGACATTCATGTATTGCGCGAATTCCATTACGCCCTCCTACAGCCAGTACTGAAGTATCTCCATATCGAGAAGCTGCTACATCAAGACCAAACCCTTCCACTGGTAAAACACGCTCTAATAATTTCAATGCTAACTGGTGTCTATCCTGATTAGCACGTATCCATAGATGATGCCAGCGATTCCAAAATTTTGTAGGTGCGACGAGCCATTCTGGTAAAATAATCTGCTTATTGGGATCCTGATCAGGAAACTTACCAAGTGCATAAACATTCCGAATCAGTGGATCAGAATCGTTTAGTAATGCTATAAATTCATCATAGCATGTCTGTCCCGGGATAATTTGCTGGCATTGTTTAAAATGTTCTTTCGAAATTGGAGCGCCGTGCGGATAAAATGTTCCCGCGATTTTGATTCCACCTATCGGTGAAACCGGTTGCTCAAGACACTTTTGTTTAACGTTAGTACAGTCCCAACCGCTAATTGTAATGCAACGTGTTTTACCGTATTGATCAACAATCGTCTGCGTTTTGTCAGGACCTTCGATTGGAAATGAATCCCGAAATGTACCAGCTAGTGTGGATGGATTTGAAAGTGCAAGAAATTTTTTCGCCTGGGTATTTGCTAACTTATATTTATCTTCAAGATTCGGTGCTGTTGCTTCATCAAACCAAAAAAAGACATGTGGTGAATGAGACCCACGAAATCCTTCTATATGCTTTGGATTTGCGAGAGAAATAGAGTGCTGCTTGTTTTCATATACTCCAGAAACTAGAAGATTTCCTGGAGGCTTAATAGACATTTGACGCCACCATTTATCAACTTCTCCGAAGGCAATCTTCTGTGCCATTTTCATGGAATCGCGGGTAATGATTATTTTGGCATCCTTCCAAATATGGTAATAAATGCAACAGGCAATCCCGGCGGCAGCTCCTTTTCCACAACCGGTGTTTCCTTTTACAAATACCCGGCGAATCGTTGGATCAAATAACGACTCAAGAATATCCCACTGCCAATCATCTAAATGAACTGTCGGCCACTGAAGTTTGATAAATGGGCGAATGTTTCCAAGACGTGCCTGTCCAATTACCGTATTCAGTTCCGCCTTAATTATTTGCTGAGTTCGAAATCTCTGTTCTCGTCCAATAGTGATTAGTGAGGTTATTGTAGATGGATTCAAACTCATCACCATTCAGATATGTGTCAAATATAAGAAAATTACTCTGTATCCTTTTGCTGGAAAATTTTCTCAGAACTTATTTTTAATTCGAACTCTTGCCCTTAAAACCACTTTGATTTCCAAAACCCAGCTCAAGAAACCAGTATAGTATCTTTGTAACTGGCACCTATAAGTCAAGATAAACAATAATTACATATTTGATTTTACTAACTGCATCAAATTCTTTGTTTCAAAATTTATCGTGAATTAATAATGACCAAGCCAAATCATAGAATGCCACAGTGATTTGTTGACAACAGAGCTTTCTTGATGATCAATTTGTACTTGATTTTTCTGATAACATCGTATCAGAATGCAGTAGTAAACTTATTCATTGAGAAACACCCTATGACTGATCAAGATTTACTCAACCCCACCCTCCGGTACTACTAACTCATATCACAGTTTTGTTGAAAGAAAATAGTCGTTACACGATCTGGGAGATATATTATGAGGTTTGCTTTCGCTGTAATTATGCTTGTTTCTGTTTTGATATCAGTACAAACTTCTAGTGCAAATGAAAATGTGAAAATTATTCCAGACGTCGTCTATGGCCATAAGTTTGGAATGGCGCTCACTTTTGATGTTTTTCAACCACCAAAGGAGCCTAATGGAGCAGGTATTCTATTTATGGTAAGTGGAGGCTGGTATTCTAGATGGACTGACCCAAACAACATGCTGGATATGTTTAAGCCACTTCTTGAAGAAGGGTTTACAGTTTTTTCTGTTAGGCATGGAAGCAGTCCCAAATTCTTAATCCCAGAAGTGGTTAAGGATGTTCGACGGAGTGTCCGATTTATCCGACTGCATTCTAAAGATTATGTAGTGAGTCCTAATCAGTTAGGTGTTTGGGGTGGAAGTGCCGGCGGTCATTTATCACTTGTTCTAGGAACAACTTCTGATGAAGGAAGTCCTAAAGAAAAAGACGTGGTATTGCGAAGCAGCGACCGCGTGGCTGCTGTAGTTGCCTACTATCCTCCGACAGATCTAAGGGAATTTGTTAACGAGAAGTCCCCTTATTATCACCGTTTTCCCGCTCTACAATTTAATACCGACCTCGCAGATGATTTTTCTCCAGTACTACATGTAACACAAGATGATCCCCCAACATTATTAATTCATGGAGATCAGGACAAACTCGTTCCAATTAGTCACAGCAAAAAAATCATGAAACAATTTAAAGAGCAAAAAGTTAAAGCAGAATTGTTAATTATCAAAGATGCAGCTCATGGATTTCAAGGAGAAGATAAAATTCGCGCGAGCCAAGCTGTCGTGAAATGGTTCAAACTGCATTTATTGAAATAATGAAAGGAACCATAATGTATCTGATTTTTCATTAAAACTCTGCATTTTTGGGAGTTCTTGGGAATGGTATGCAATCACGAATATTAGTCATCGATGTAATTAACTGTATCAGACGTTCAAACCCTAGTCCAAATCCCGAATGAGGAACTGTTCCATATTTGCGTAAGTCAGTGTACCACCAATAATCATCCGGATTTAATTTCCCCTCTTTCATGCGATCAATCAGCACATCATAACGTTCTTCACGCTGGCTTCCACCGATAATTTCACCAACCCCCGGAACAAGCACATCCATGGCACATACTGTTTTGTCATCGTCATTGCATCTCATATAAAACGGCTTGATTGTTCTTGGATAATTATAAACAATAACTGGTTGTTTAAAATGTTCTTCAGTTAAAAATCGCTCATGTTCCGATTGCATATCACTTCCCCAATCAATGGGAAAATCGAATTTCTTTCCACTGGATTTAATGATTTCAATCGCCTCTGTATAAGGAACACGTATGAACTCATTTTCTGTAATATTTCTCAATGTCTCAAGGGTCGTTTTGTCAATCCGCTGATTGAAGAATTCCATGTCCTCCGAACAATTTTCAAGGACATCTTCAATCACAGTTCTGACAAAGCTTTCTGCTAAAGCCATATTATCATTAAGATCGTAGAATGGCATTTCAGGTTCAACCATCCAAAATTCAGCTAAGTGACGGGATGTATTTGAATTTTCTGCTCGAAATGTGGGGCCAAACGTATAACATTCTCCAATCGATGTGGCAAATATCTCAGCCTCTAATTGCCCACTAACTGTTAATGATGCAGGCTTACCAAAAAAGTCCTGTGAAAAATCAAGCTTTGTTTGAATTTGCGCAAGATGTTCCAAATTCAGGGTTGTGACCTGAAACATCTCACCCGCTCCCTCACAATCACTGGTAGTAATGATGGGAGTTTGAATATAAAGAAATTCTCGCGTCTGAAAAAAACGGTGAATTGCCGCAGCAGCTTCGTTGCGAACACGTGTAATCGCTCCAAATGTGTTCGTTCGAGGACGTAAATGCGCAATATCTCTCAGAAACTCAAAACTGTGTCTTTTTTTTTGTAGTGGGTAAGATTCAGAGTCTGCAGTACCGTACAACTGAAAAGATTCCGCATGTAATTCAACCCGTTGCTTTTGCCCAGGTGATTCATTCACTTTTCCAATCACTGTGATACTGGCACCTGTTGTGACATCTTTGATTGTGGACTCATAATCGGGAACACTCTGGTCAATCACTATTTGTAAATTGGCCATGCAGCTACCATCGTTTAATTCAACAAATGAAAAACCACTCTTGGAATCACGACGAGTTCGCACCCAACCGCAGACCTTAATCGTTTCTCCTGGCTGAGATGCGCTTAAAGCTGATTTTATTTTTGTACGAACCATTAAAAGGAACTTTCCTGTTTTGAGATCAGAGTACAGAACACTATCTTAACTGTAGGTCAAACTCTATTTAAGAAATTTTTACTTGAATGAAAACGCAATTGATTATGAAAAGATTTTCTTTTGTAATGTGCAACTTTGATTCTGTAAACTGTAATCGTGCAAACATGTTAAACACCATAAAATAACCGTGACATGATACCGCGGTCATATCTAAAGTAGAAATTCCGAAAATAACTTTCTTTTAGATCTTTTAAACAAAAGGGCTATGATAAGTGGTCTAATTTGAGACTATAGAATAGGAGATTTTTTCATTAATCATTCATCTTAGCCTCTCACTCTATACCTAAATTAAAGTTGTCAAACAGAAAATAACCAATCATTCACTTCAACAAAAAGTGGCCATGCGCCCACATATTTTATAGATAAACCTATGGAACACACAAATGGCTAAAGTAGATATCTCTTCACGCCAGAAAATATCAACTGCAAGTCTTTCAGACTTGAATGATGAGCTTTCAGCAATGATTAATGCAGGAATTCCCTTAGACGAAGGCTTACGAAATGCAGCCAAACATTTGAGAAAAGATTCTCGTGATTTCGTTGAACGACTCATTAATAGAACCGAACAAGGATCCACGCTTGAAGAAGCAATCGAATTAGAATCGAAGAAATTGCCTTTAGCCTACCTATCACTGATTAAGTCAGGCCTACGGATGGGACGTCTCCCAGAAGCACTCACAGCGTATACTTCGTTCTCTCGTTCTCGAATCGAATTACGCCAGGAAATAGGTAATGCGTTGTTATACCCAGCCTTTGTATTAATCATGGCCTTTTTGCTTTCACTTTTCGTGTGCTTTGTGATATTTCCAGAATTGCTTACTGTTCACAAAATGTTTCAACTCGAAACGACTCCTTTACTGCAATTTGTCTATCGATTGTTCGAATTCTACCAAATCTGGTATCTCATCATCCCTTTTGCGTTTTGCTTTTTACTCTTTTGTTGGAAATCCAGTCGCTCCTTGTTTCTTGTACCTCGAGATCAGAAACGCCCCTTGGGAGGTAAAATAATTTCTACAATCGCTTATGGCTGGATACCCGGCTATCGGAATTTGATTCGGGAAATGAATTATTCTACTTTTACTGAAATGACCAGCTTGCTTCTTTCCTATAATGTACCTCTTACTGAAGCGTTTACGCTTGCTGCTGAATCAACGGGGAGTTCTAAAGTCATAGCCGACACCAAATCACTTACCAATTTGCTGGAACAAGGAGTATCACTGGAAGAAGGAATCCAATCTTGCCGTCATTTTCCGGTTTTTATCAAAACGATGATCATGGAAAAAACTTACCAAAATCATCTCCCCAATATTCTGTCCGAAATTTCGCGAGTTTATCGAACCCGCATTTTAAATCGAATTGATTGGCTTAAAAACATCATTCCTGTTGTATTGTTGATCATTGTCGCAGGAGGAATTACCGCCTGCTATACAATCATCGTATTTCTACCGTTTGTAGAAATTTTGAAAATGCTAGGGAGTCCTACCCTATAATGAACCGGTATTCCTATGTTTGTATTAACCATGATGGCCAGGAAACGAGAGGTTTCCTGGAAGCAGTTAATGATGAATCTGCACGCATAAAACTCATGGAGCAAGGGCTTAAGATTATTCGTGTGGATCACTGTTCCAGTGATACATCATCGACTATCGAAGAAACTTCCGTCGCAGGCGAACCTTTGGAAATCATCGATTTTCAAAGTAATCACCTTTCCGAATATGGAAAAGCTGCCTGGAATACTGAGCCGGAATTTATTGATCTCGTTGCTAGAGATTCGGAATTTCAAATATATGGAATACCACTTTCAGCGAGTTTACGCACTTTAGCAGAAGAAACTCCTTCTAAAAAACTTACGCGTGAGTTACAAAAAATTGCTGAAGATTTAGAGCATGGTAAAACGCCGGAAGATAGTTTTGAACAACATTTAAAAAATGTTCCTCAAAATTTAGAATCGCTTATCAGAGCTGGCGCACAAACCGGAAAATTGGAATCCATTATTGAAGATTATATCGAAAGCCAAAGGCTTATGGCTCAAACTCGACATAGAATTTTGATCTCTGTCTTTTATACAAGTGTTTTAGTCTTTGGTTCGTTCTTGCTCTTTTACTTTCTGCTAGTGACAGTTGTTAGTAATTTTAAATCCATTTTCTTGGACTTCGGAACAGAACTCCCTGGCATCACCATCTTAGCATTTAGCATTTCTGACTTTTTTTCCCAATTTGGATTTCCAATTGTTGCATACCCCATCGTCTTTGCTTTGGGATTCTGGTTTAGCTTTGATCTACTCAAGTTGCAAGCAACACGCAGAAGGCTACTCAACCTGATACCTATTTTTGGAAGCATTTTAAACTATACTTCAATTGCTCAATTTTGTCGTATGCTAGCCTCGATTATCGAAGCCAACATCAAACTGCCTAAGGCAATAGAATTAGCTGCAGATTCGACTAGAGATCCTAATCTCATTGCAGGCTGCCAAATATTAAAAAAACGAATGGCAGATGGGTCTAACCTGACTCAAGCAACCTCAGAAATTCCTAACTTCAATAAAAGTTTTGCGCATTTATTTCGCTGGCAAGATCAACCCGAAATATTTATTGATTCTCTGCGTGCCAGTAGCAATATATTTCAAGCGAAAGCAAATATGAAAACAGGCTCCCTCGTTTTCGCACTTAAGCCCCTTGTTTTAGCAGGTGTCATGCTCACCATAGGCATGCTGATTTTTGCTCTTGTTATGCCCTTAATCAAATTACTGAACGACCTTTCATAATATTGTGCAGGAAAGTCATCGAATCTGTGGAAATACTTGGACTCATTTATTGTTTGGCATTTTTTGTCTATTTCCCTATTGCTGGAATCTCTTCCATTCTCCTTGCGCGCAGGATTAAAGACTATGGTCATCAAGCTGTGAACCCATTGATAAAATCGTTCTGGCTCCTTTTTACTATGATTATGATTTTTATGAGTTTAGCTTTTCTGGTATGTTATCTTCTTCTGGTAATCACTCATCATCATTCCATTCTTGGCTCTCTATTTCTGATACTACCGGTCATTCTCTTTTTCCCAATTCCAATTATTCTAGAAATAAACTGCTATCGAGCCGCTTCTGCTCTGAACAAAGGTGCCGAATATGTTCTACCTGAATCTCTACGAAATCTGACACAGAAAATCCAGGCATTAGGATGGATATCATTGGGAACTCCTCTCATGTTATTTGTTCCCGTGTTGATTTTTGCCCCCGTGGCAATTACAGCCTCTTTGTCACTAATCGTCTCTTTAGTTCTATTTGCAATCTTATTTTTGGGTTTTACGATAATTGTATCCCTTTTAAGAATCGCGTTTGTAAATAAAAAAGCAAACGAATCTGAATTACTCTGGTTACTCACTGTTTGTGTAGAAAAAAATATTCCCCTCGCAACCGAACTTGACACATATTCCAAGACATTGTCTGGTAAATATCGAGAAAAAATTCAAGAACTAAGTAGTTTCCTCCATTCAGGTTTCTCCCTTACAGAAGCTCTGTCAGCCACCCCAGGACTGGTGCCACAATCAACTATCGTTGCAGCGCGCATTGGAGAAAAGAGTAACAGTCTGGGAATTGCTCTACGTGATGCAGCCGTCCAGACTACAAAAAATTTAAAACAGTTATCTGATAGATCAAATATCGCAAATCTTATCCTTTATTTATCTATCGTCGTTTCAATTCAATTCCTGATTACCGGCTTTATCATGTATTGGATTATTCCGAAATTCAAAAAAATCTTTTTGGACTTCGGTGTTGAACTTCCACCATTGACGTTGTCTCTAATGGATACAAGTGATTTTGTTATATCCTATTTTTACTTGTTCTTACCGTTTTGCTCCTTGCCATTTATTGTGCTGTTCCTAATGTATTTTGGAAATTATTATGGATGGTTTAATCTTCGGATTCCCTTTATCACTGAATGGTTCCCTCGCTTAAACACACCTCACTGTCTCAGGCAAATAGCTCAGTCAGTCTCAGTCGAAGCACCTCCCTTACTAGCACTGGAGACTGTATCTGAATTTCATCGCTGGTCAGATGTAAGAGTGCGAACACACTTGATTAATAATAATATTAATCAGGGTGAAAATATTTGGATCGCTCTAAGACAAAATAAAGTGATTAACAGCGCAGAAGCATCGCTATGTGCAACTGCTGAGAAGATGGGCAACCTACCTTATGTATTAAGGACTTTGGCAGACACCATAGAACAACGTAGAGCAAGAAAATTACGATACCTCACGGAAATAATCAAACCAGTATTAATTAGTCTGTTGGGTATATTTGTAGGCTTATTCGTGATTGCAATATTTATGCCACTCATCAAGATACTACGTGACCTCATTTAAGTTACATGAAAAATGAAGCAATACCATCTCATCAAATCTCGATCAGCCTCTTTTATTAAGAAGCGAAAAGGTTTTACGATTTTCGAGGCTTTCATATCAATGATTCTCGTAAGTGCTACTCTAGCTATTTCTATTCCCGCATTTAGAGTTGTTAATCTACAAAGAAGATCAATTGACGAGCGATTGTTGGCCACAACAGCATTAGCGAATCTGGGGGAGAGGATCACAGCTGAAAATAATTGGAATAGTCTTAATCTAGAGAGATTGAATCAATACAAATCAAAACTGATTAATCAAGTTGATCTAAAAGAACCTCAATTAAAAGTAGCTCTTGTTGAAAAAGAATCTGACCTGAATATTCGACAAGTGCGTCTCCAGCTTTCGTGGAAAAACCCCCATGGTCAAAAGGTTGATCCGATTCTACTTTCTCTCTGGTTCCACGGCAGGAGAGATAGCAATGAATAAGCTAAGAATGATTAAGACGGTACGAACAAATTCCACATTAAACAGTACAAGTGTGTTACCTAAAGGAGTTTCATTAATCGAGATGTTGCTGGCTATGGCTCTGATATCCGTTATTTTTACTTTAGGTGCTTCGATTCTAGCATTTCTGATGCGAGTGGAAATGGAAGGTACAAATCGGATTCAAAAGACTTTCAACCTGCAAAGACTTTCTTATCAATTTCGAGAGGATGCAAGAAGCGCTCAAAGTGTAGAAATTGTTCCTGAGGATAACAAAAAAGCTACAATTCTCAAATTCGAGATGAAACCCGAAACTTCAATTCTTTATTCAGAAAATAACCAGGGAAATGGGATTCTGCGTGTAAAAAAGCAATCAAATAAAACCATTACTCGAACTGAATATCCGATCTCTGAAGATACGCTTTACTTTGAAATTGAAAAACAAAACCCAATCCTAATGGTCTCTATGAATTTTAGAATACTTCCAGAAGTACTACATGAAAACCAAACGCTCAACAAACCTGGTAACTCCTTCAAAGTAGAGTCTCAAGTAAACCGTAAATTTTCAATTCAAAAAAGAATTCCAAAATAAAATAGAATTGAAGAAAATGATGAAACAAATAACGGATCATTCAAGGTCAAACATTTCGGAAAAGCGACAAGGAGGTAAAACGAATCGGGGCGGTTCAGTTGCTCTGATCCCCATGATTTGTCTCATACTGTCTTTGACAATCATTGGAGAACTACTGAAGCAATCATCCACCGAAATCAAGCAGTTAAAAAAAGAGCAATACCGTCTTCAATCTATTTGGTTAGCAGATGCTGCGGCACAGCGCGCAATCACAAAACTTAATAATCAAACCGACTATGATGGAGAAATGTGGTCGCTTTCACCTGAAGACATTGGTGGAGAATTTCCCGGCGAAGTTCTGATCGAAATTGATCGTTCCATTCAAAAAAACAATTCGATCACAATTCGAACCACAGCCAGTTATCCTGCAAAGTCGACAGAACGGGTCCGTGTCATACGTGAATGGCCATTTCAGTTAAGAATTATCGCAACTAATAATTAAATTCTTTTTCTGATTATAACAATATTACATCGAAAGAATCATTATGTCACATTCCCATTTTCAATTGACAGAAATGAGATCCCGTCGTGGATTTACGCTCATTGAATTGCTAGTTGTCATCGCCATTATTGCAATCTTAATTGCTTTGCTCCTGCCGGCAGTTCAGCAGGCAAGAGAAGCAGCACGACGCTCTTCTTGTAAAAATAATCTGATGCAGATTGGCGTTGCTCTCCAAAATTATGAGATGGCTCATAACGTTTTACCTTCTGGCACGGTTAATCCAACAGGCCCGATTCGAAACGAGGCTAAGGGATACCATGTGAGTTGGATTATACAAATTCTACCGTATCTAGATGAACAGACTGCTTTTAATAAGTTCGACTTTAACCAAAGCGTTTATGACCCCATTAATAAAGAAGTGGCCGACTACCGTATTTCGACTTTACGCTGTCCTTCAAACCCCAATCGTGGGCATTGTTACGCTGGAATGCAGAACGATATAGAAACACCCATTGATGTCAATAATAACGGTGTTTTATTCTTGAATAGCAGTGTTCGCTATGATGAGATTTTAGACGGAAGCTCAAAAACAATTTTTGTGGGAGAAATTACACAAGGAAATGAGCTGGGCTGGGTTTCGGGAACTCGATCAACGCTGAGAAACGCGGGTGAACCTATTAATTCTAATTCTCCTAATTTTTTTGCGGGACAAACTTCCTTTGAACAACGTTTTGACTCGGAAGATGTTGAAGAAGACACTGAGAATGAAGAAAAAAGTCCTGAATCTTCCGGCAATGAAAATGAAGCACTGATAGTTGGCGGATTTTCCAGTTACCACACTGGTGGGGCTCACTTCGGGTCAGGTGATGGCTCAGTACGTTTTCTAAGTGAGAATATCAATACCAAAACTTATCAAGCGCTAGCTAATCGACACGATGGACAACTAATCTCCGAGTATTAAACGATCAATCATGAAAAAACTTAATATTATGTTTTCTAAGCATAGAGCTTCCCAGGTTCAATCCGGATTTGTACTGATTGAGCTAGTTGTAGTTATTACCATTATTGCAATTTTAATTGCGCTTTTACTTCCCGCAGTTCAGCAGGCTCGTGAAGCAGCACGATGCACAAATTGCAAAAACAACTTGATGCAGATTGGTATAGCACTCAATCATTATCAAATGGCTCACTTAGTCCTTCCTTCGGGATCTGTCAATTCAAAAGGACCTATTCTCAATCATCCAAAAGGCTATCATGTAAGTTGGGTCATTCAGATTCTACCATTTTTAGATGAAAGAGCCGCTTTTCATAGTTATGACTTTCGTTATGGCGTTTATGCCCCCATCAATCGAACAACGGCAAATTATCGTCTCTCCGGCTTTATATGCCCATCCAGCTCTAATCAAGCATACAATTATGTCGGCTGCCACAATGACACAAAAGTACCAATTGACACTGGCAATAACGGAGCCTTATTTTTAAACAGCAGCATTCGTGAAAAAGATCTTAAAGATGGACGTTCACATACGATTTTTGTCGGAGAAGCCTGTGATGGAGGTTTTTTGAGTTGGACTTCTGGAACTTCATCTACACTCCGCAATATGGGAACTAAAATTAACACTGTCATGTCAAATGGAAATATTTTCAAGCAAAGCTCTCCATTTGGAAGAGCTGGTGGTTTTTCTTTCGAAAAAGAACTGTATGACGAAGAATATGAGATGTCTGATTCACCATCAGACGACTTAGACATCAAAAAAGAGAAAGTACCCCTGACACCCAAACAACGACAGCTTTTGCTTCAAGTAGGTGGATTTTCAAGCTTTCATGCGGAAGGAGCTCACTTTTGCATGGGAGATGGTTCGGTAAGATATATTGGACAAAAAACTGATTTTGAAATTCTAAGGAATCTTGCCAATCGTCACGATAGCAACTTGATTGGAGAGTATTAACATTTCCCTCCTGAAGATGAAGCTAGCAAATTTTGGATTAGCGTGGAGCATCTTTTTTTTGATGGCCACATTTTTGTTTCCTCAGTTTGTTGAAGCAATTGAGATTCATGATATCCGCTGGGGATTTAATGGCAGTCCAGTGGCTTTTAAAATTAACCCCGTTACGATCTTAGTTGAAAATACTGACCCGGTACCATTTGAGAGTGACTTCATTTTTCACCAAGAGACCTTTCGTGGACAGCAAATTGATATCACACTTTCGACTTCAACTTATATCGCGCCTTTTGAAAAAAAATGGCTCCAGTTCTATCCCTATCTCATGGAGTCTAACAGTCATTGGAACCTAAGCTGGCAAAGTGGTAATAAGCAACATTCTCAGTCTTTTTTGTCACCTCAGGTTTCGAAAGAACTCATAACGGTTCAATTAGTAACACCAAATAGTTTAAGCAAAGCCATTCCAGGAATTAAACAGTATCCTGAAGACCTGTTTCCACCTTTTTTAGGGGCAATTGATTCATTAGACACAATTATTTTGGACCATGTTCCCAAGTGGGAAAAATCTCGCAGAACAGCGTTTATGCAATGGATATTTACCGGAGGGACCGTACATCTTTTCCAAAATTCGAATGGGAACCCACTTACGTTTCCCGATTCCTTTTTACCTTTAAACAGTACTACATCAACTGTTCATTTTGGGAATGGAATTATCTACCGTCATCAGAATCGTTTGGATGACTTACCATCGCTGGAACTTAAGCAATTAATTATGAGAAACAATCGTTCCTTAGAAAGCCAATTCATGAAAGGAGAGAGAGCTACCTCTTCGCAAAATTCGAATTTCTCTTATGATGAATTTTCTGCGGTCTCATACAATCCACCAACGAATGACGAAGAAATTTTAGCGACATTGAATGATTTAAGTAAACCAAAACAAATTTGGTACTTCATTTTTTTGCTCTCGTTCATTTACTTAATTGTTGCTGGACCAGGCTATTATTTGATTACAAAAATTTCAAATAACCACTTCACTTTTTATGGTGTCTACTTATTAAGCACAGCTATTTTTTGTTTCATTTTCTTGATAATTGGACAATACAGCGCAAATCGCACATCCAAAATACATTCGCTAATCATCGCAAATATATTGCCAGAAAATGAAATCGATATCACAGAATGGTCGAGCCTGGGGATTGCATCGGGGGGGAATTTTACAATATCCCATCTCGGTGACTCACACATCTATTCTACATGTCAACAATACTCAAAAGTGAATGGTATTGCCATCAGTGGAAGGGAAGGGAGAATACAGGTTGATATTCCGACAAACTCATCTCGCACCTTCTTTCATCGAGGGAAAACTACAGAAACCATTTTTGGTGTAAAAATCAATTCATTTCTAACGAATGACCTCGGAATAGAAGTGCTTTCACTGGGAATTGATAACGATTTTCCCCAGGAGATTGACCAGATCCATTTCCTGTATGGTGCAAAGTTATACGAGCTAAAGAAAGAAAAGGATCAGTTAAAATATCGAGGTACTTCCCGAAATCTGCGTTCAGTTCTCAGCGTAAACCCTCTCCATGATGAGTATCGTTTCACTCCAAAGGGAATTAGCTCTTTTGTCAAACCACAAGACCTGCAAAATAGTCTCTCTATAAAACACTTAGCCCCAATTTTACTGCAACGTGCGTTGAAACTTTCATCAAGAAAACAAGGACTTAATTTTCAACTTACTAGTAACCATGGAAAGCTTTTGGTTTTCAGTTCAATTCCCGATAAATTGTTTCCTGAATCTCCTGACCTTTCTCGAAAAGAGGGTCTGGTGCTCTATTGTCTCGATGTTCCACTGACAGGCCAAGCTGGTTGAGAGTCTTATTTTTTTGAAAGTCGCTGAATATGTTTCGAGGATCTTTGATTTTTTGCAGCTTCTCATTAAAAAAGGATATCCTTCTCAAAAAAACACACATTCTTCGTTTTGCGTGTGTTGGGCTTGTTTTTTTAATTCTATTTTCTTCTTGGTTAACCAGCTCAAGTACAAGTTCTCCAGGACTCGATTTTTTCACAAAAATTGTTTGGCTTAACTTCTGGCTGGTTACACTGACGGGAATTGGTTTTTTTTCAACGGCCATCACTGAGGAAAAAGAAGAAGAAACACTTCCATTGTTGAAATTAGCTGGTATTAATACACTCGCATTACTTTTGGGGAAATCAACCGTCAGAGTCTCTAGAGTGATCTTGTTGTTGATTGGACAACTCCCTTTCTTGATGATCGCCGTTGCTTTGGGAGGAATTACATCTCACCAGATTTATGCCGCAATTGGAGCGATGGTTGCTTATGTCTTACTAGTAGCCAATTTTTCCTTACTTTGTTCTGTTTACGCAAAACGTTCTGGAACAGCAATTGCTCTTGTATTGACTGCATTTTTCCTCTTTTTCTTCTTCCCCTTCCTAATGACAGAATTCTTAACAGACCTTCAGTCACGAGGATATGTGACAACGAATGATTCTCTTTATCAGGGCATCCTATTTTGTGTTAATTATTGTAAAGAAATTTCGGTGACCAATAGTCTCAATACAATTCTGACGACAGGTTATTCAGAATCAGTGATGACTACTCAGGTCATCAATAATTTATTGATTGGATTGAGTTGTTTTTTCATCGCCTGGTTAATCTTTGAGCGTTGCACAGAAACGAAACCGGTTTTAGAAAAACGAAGCAGGATAAAATGGTATAAACGAAAAAGAAGAAAATCGAGACCGGGACGACTGGCTATTTCCTGGAGGGAATTTCACTTTTTATCTGGGGGTAATAGAGCATTACAGCTCAAGTCGACCCTTTACTTGTCTGGTATTCTGACGATCGTAGGAGGGGGAATGATCTTGGACCAATACTCCAGTCCTACTTTTGTTTTTTCATATTCATGGAAGGAGTTAATGAATACATCCCTAATATTATTAGTTTCTGGCTTTGTAGTAGAATGCACTATCTATTTTTCCAGAATCTTTCGTGAAGAAAGAACACAAAAAATGATCCCGTTGCTCTCGATTCTCCCCCTGTCAATAATGCGTATTGCTTATGAAAAAATAGGGGGCTACTTACTTGCTTTGATGCCAGTTTGTATTGGGATTTGTATCATTGTACTTATTTCACCAGATAGCGCATTTAATCTTTTTGACTCAGGATATCACTCTCTATTTATTGTCTTTTTAATCCAGTTAGTTCTATTCCTGCATTTCCTGACTTACTTTTCTATCGTTGTGCGTTGGGGGGCTCTTGCATTTGCAGCTGGCACTATGATTTTGATGGCATCTTGTGCGACACCGTTTTTACAAATAACGTATCTTCTATTTGGTAAGGTTTTTGGCGAAACGGGTTTTCTCTTGCCTTTATTCTATTTAAGTCTCTTGAGTTGCTTTGTATTACAAATATTGATTGGAAAGCGTTTGAATCAGATTGCTTCAGAAGAATAACAAGTTACATATGCTGAGCTTACTTTTATAAGAAAGCCTGCTTTAATTTAAGACCAGCTAACTGAACCGCTTCAAATGCCCGATCATATAGGTCCGAACGTCTAAAGAAACCATGGATCATATCTTCATAATTAATGTGCTCAACGTTGTTTCCGAAATGCAGCATTTGTTCTACATATTGTACCGCTTCAGAATAAAGGGGATCGTATCCCGCTGTAATTACTATCGTATCAGGTAACCCGGTTAAGTCTTTACAACGCAATGGAGAAGCGTAAACTTCGCGGCCAGCGGATTCATCAGGAAGATACTGCTCCCAAAACCACTGCATAGCGCGTTTAGTTAAAAAGTAATTGATTCCATACTTTTGGTATGATTCTGTATCAAACCGATAGTTGGTGACAGGATAAACCAACATTTGAAAGGATAAATTCAGCTGTTGCGACTGTCTTGCTTTAAGAGCAACCGCAGCTGCCAGATTCCCTCCAGCACTATCACCACCAACCGCGATTCTATTTTGATCGATGTCTAGATCATTGGCATTACTTGAAACCCATTCTGTTGCAGAATATGCATCTTTGAATGGCAGTGGATAGGGATTTTCTGGAGCCATTCTATAATCGACTGAGATAACCTTACAATCTCCCGTACCTGCTAGATCCTGGCACAATCCATCATAAGCGTCCAATGTTCCCATTACCCAACCACCACCATGAAAGTAAACAAGAGCAGGAGCTTTGGAATTAGAAACTTCCGAGATACTTGCAGGTGTGTAAATTCGGATTGGTATTTCTGTGTCATTGACCAAGAGCACTCGATTTTCAATCTTTTTGGCTGGAATGTGAGCTTCAGGGGAGGGAGTTAGGGTGGACCGTATAAACTCTGGAGTGATCGTTTCAAATGGAGGTATGTCTACTTTTGAAATCTCATCAAGGTATCTACTAACCTGAGGGTGGACCGACATTTGAAATTCCTTGGAGGGATTTATCTGCTTGATTCACTAAGTAAGTATCTTTTAATTATCAATAGTTGAATACGTGACATGCCAATTATAACAAATACATCTATTATCCCGATAATGGTCTAATAGAATTCGTTTCAAAAAAAAGCGCTCTCGGCAACGGACGTTTTTTTGAACTATAGTAATCATAGTGAAGTCTGTAGGTTTTTTTGTCAAATTTTAAACATACAGTTGAAAATCTATTCATCCAAAAATGCAATTCACACAGGGAAGTTTAAAAATGAGTCCCAATCCCATTCGCGTCTTAGTAGTCGACGATTCAGCTGTAATTAGAGGTTTGGTTTCGAAATCCCTCGAACAAGAGACTGAAATTGTTGTTGTAGGCACTGCTATGAACGGTGAGCGTGCGTTAAGCTGGATGAGTTCCAATCCTGTTGACGTTGTAATTCTTGACGTCGAAATGCCGGTTATGGACGGGTTGACTGCTTTACAAGAGATCCAAAAAGATTACCCAGGTGTACCAGTAATCATGGCCAGTGGATTGACTAGTAAAGGAGCAGAAACCACTGTTAAGGCCCTTTCGTTAGGTGCAGTTGGTTGTGTTGCGAAGCCACAGACAAGTAGTGCTGCTGAGAGTATTCGTGTACTCTCACGCGAACTGGTAATGATGATAAAAGCTGTCGGATCTAAGAAAACAACGCCTTCTTCATCTAGTGATCTAAAGCAAAATCGCTCAAGTCATCAATCACAATTGGCTCATTCTGACTCACAAAACAAGGATGTATATAACAAAAACTTAAAGTTCTATAAACAACCTGAAGTTTTAGTAATCGGTACAAGTACAGGTGGGCCTAAAGCGCTTGCAGAATTATTGCCTCAAATACCAATTGATTTCCCAATTCCAATTCTGATCGTCCAGCATATGCCACCAGGATTTACAGAAATGCTGGCGTCTCATATCCAAACAGATACTGGACGAACGACCGTAGAAGCTAAGCATAATGAACCGCTGGAATCCCATAAAACTTACGTTGCACCAGGAGGCAGCCATCTCCTGATCGGTGAACAAAATGGTCAAAAGGTAACTCTAATAAACCAAGCACCTCCCGAGCATTTCTGTAGACCTTCTGTGAATCCCTTGTTTCGATCTGCTGCGGAGCACTTTGGAAACACAACCTTAGCCGTGATGTTAACTGGAATGGGTGAAGATGGGATTGAAGGTACCCATGATATTGCTCGTGCAGGCGGTACAATTATTGCGCAAGACGAGGCAAGTAGTGTTGTATGGGGTATGCCAGCAGCAGTCGCTGGGGCTGGGTTAGCTGATAAAATCTTACCCCTTTCTCAAATTGCAGCAGAAATAAAGTCACAGTGTTTAATCCGAGCATAATTACGCCTCGATCTAAAAAGAGCTTTTCTCAAGAGAATAATATCGTCACAATCGATAATCCTGTAATGACCCGGCAATCTAAGAAAATCGCTTTAAAAGTCGATTTTCAGATTCACCTAGTGTGATACTCATGAGCATTACGATACTCTAAAATGACCTGATAAAGGCTATTTCATATTTAGTGTTAGCCAAAACTTATCAGATTCACGACTATATTACCCACTCAAGAGATTGCAGCTTTGAATCTGTCTGGTTGGATGTGAAGCTTACACGATCTTCTACTTAGATTTCATCCATGCCGAATTGAAAAAGTAGCTTTTAGATCGCCCTAGTTTTTCAATTAGAAAACCAGATTTTTGTTGATCGCCAGTATCGTTCACCCCCCTCTGAACGGTGCTGGCGTTTTTTATTAGTTTCAATCTCAAATTAAGAATTATCCCTACCTTAATATTAACGACAACATTTCGTTAATTCTCAGTTGTTAATAATGAGACAGCTTTTGCCTGCTATGATCGCTGCATTCCCTACCCTCAACATTTCCCTTAAATCATTCTCATAATCTTTAAACGATTACCACAACCACATCAATCACTATCCTTTTGAAAGATATAGTTTGCAGGAGGTATATGCCCTATCCTTGCAGCAGTAGATTCCCCTGTTCAGTGAAAACATCTCATTTTTGAACACACCAGATTTCATGAAACAGAATCAATTGAACAATCAATCCATTCAAAAGCAAAGACCTTTTCACCACCTCACAACAAAATTGAGAAAGTGGCCTATCTCAAATCGGCTTAAAATTGCCTTTGGATTACTGGTGTTAGTACAAGTTGTAAGTGGCTTGGTGACTTTCTATCAGATCTCAAATATAAATCAAGATATTTCACGGCTTGTGAATGTCGAAGAACCACTCGAAGAATCAATTCTTGAGATGGAAATTAAAGCAGGAGAAATTGCGCGAGCTGTTCTAGATTATGTGCGGGATCGGAACCCAAAGGACCTCAGTAAACTGAATATTTCTAGAAATGGTTTTACGAAAAGTCATATCCAATACCAAAACCTCGCATCAACGAAACAAGAAAAAATCTTGAGCCAAAAAATTGGTACAAGATACTCGAACTATAACCAAATGGCGACTTCAATTACCAGTTTGGTCGACCAAAGAGATGCTGCCTTAGCTCAATTTATGAAGCAAGTAAAGCATATCAATAAGCTCATTGAAAGTGAAAGACTGGAAACAAACGTCGATACGCCTGATGGTGAGATTGTAAGAGCCGATGCTTCTCACAATATGGAAAAATATCTCAATATTGCTTTTGGCTCAGTTGAGGAATATATCGTTCAGCGAAATCACAGTTTATTATCTCGTATTTTTGATGCAGAACAAAAATTCAAATTTTTTGAGCGAAAATATCTAAATTCGATGTCTGATCACATTGAGAAACAACGGATAAAAGACATTGGTAATGAGTTCGAAAAAGCAAGCGTTCAAGGCAATCAAGTCATGAAAATCACGATTGAATTGGACCAGCTACTTGCTAGTTTCGAGCAGAATCTGGATTCAATTGACGAGTTGCTGCATAATCAAGCACATCCCTTGATCTATGCTAAAACAGTACAAGCAACCCATGATGCAGATTCTTCAATTCGATCAGCTAAAATAGTAATCAGCTTATTAGCCATCATTGGTACTGTCTTTGGCTTGTTTTCAGCTTGGATAATCTCACGTGGAATTGTGTCTCCGATACTAGAACTTTCAGAGAGCGCAGAACTTATCGCAGCTGGTAAAGTTGAACATCGTATAGAAGTTGATTCTCAGGATGAAATAGGACGCCTGTCAAAAACATTTAACCATATGGTAGATGACCTTGTGATTGCTCACCAGGAGGCCGAACAAGCCAGCCACATCAAAAGCGCTTTTCTGGCTAACATGAGCCATGAGATTCGCACACCTATGACTGCAATCTTGGGTTTTGCAGAAATTATGCGACAAAGAAATGAAGACCCGGAAACAATTCGGCATATTGATACCATTAAAAAGAATGGTGAGTATCTACTTGAATTGATCAATGATATTCTAGACGTTTCAAAAATTGAAGCAGATAAACTTGAAGTAGAAGAAATCGAATGTTCACTTATAGAACTAATTGAAGATGTTAAAACATTGATGGAAATTCGAGCAATCGACAAAGGACTCAAACTTCTCGTAAGAATCGATGGAAAAGTCCCAAGATTTATTCTTAGTGATCCTATTAGGCTTCGTCAAATTCTTATAAATCTGCTGAGTAATGCGATTAAATTTACTAAACAAGGAAGTGTTCAGCTTGTTATCAGAACCATTGAAGAAGATTCTAAAAGTCCGTGCTTACAGTTTGATGTCATAGACACTGGAATCGGCATGACAGAAGAACAAATTTCTCGACTTTTTCAACCATTTGCTCAAGCAGATTCATCTACAACTCGTAAGTACGGGGGAACAGGTTTAGGCTTAACTATATGCAAACGCCTTTCCAATATTTTGGGTGGGGAGATTTATATCAACAGTGAATACGGAATTGGAACAACATTTACTGTGACTATAAAAATGAGACCGATTTCTGATAAAGAATCTTTTGATGATCAGATTTTCAAAAACGAAGTCAAAAAGGCATTAAGCAAAACTGGCACTACATCTGACTTCGAGATGAACTACAACATATTATTGGCCGAGGATGGCTTGGATAATCAGAAATTAATTAGCTTTTTACTTAAGAAATCAGGAGCAAAAGTCACTTTAGCTGAGAATGGTCAAATCGCAGTCAATTTAGCACTAGAGGCAATAGAGAAAGGCAATCCTTTCGACGTAATATTAATGGATATGCAAATGCCGGAACTAGATGGGTATGCTGCTACAAAAGTACTTCGATCAAAAGGCTTTGAGTATCCGATTATTGCTTTAACGGCCCATTCAACAAACGGAGCAAAAGAAGAATGCATCGCAGCAGGATGCAATCATTATGCGACTAAGCCCATTAATCGTACCCAATTCTTTACAACAATTCAGAAAAGTATCACAGAGTATCGAGAACATATGGGAACGACGCATTGATCAGGACGACGACGCACGCTCCAAACGGTTGTTGATCGTTCTTCCCAATCCTTTTTCTGGCATACGTAATGCAATAATATTATCAATTTCTGCTTTATCAAGATTTCTCAGCGCTGTAAAAAATTTGCACGCAGCAAGTTTCAAATCACCTGCTGGAGAGAGTATTTCCTTAGCTGAAAATTGGTATCCTCGCAAGCATGTTTCCTCTATTGGGTATAAACTTAACAATCCATTTCTACCAGTTTTAGGGATCTCATCCGAATTATTCACGATGAATAAGCGAGTCTTTGGGGCATAATGCTTAGGCAGCATGCCAGGGCTGAGAGGAGAGTTCGTCTCTGCATGATCTTCGATCCTTGCAATTTGCACCTCCCCGATACACGATTCAATTTCTTCAAGCGAAACTCCTCCTGGTCGGAGTAAAATAGGCGAGCCCTCGGCACATTGAATTACTGTAGATTCAACTCCCACAGAACACGGACCTCCGTCTAAAATGAGTTTAATTTCGCTTCCAAGTTGTTCTTCTACATGCTTGGCTTGAGTGGGACTAAGATTGCCAAACTTATTAGCACTGGGTGCTGCAATAGGTAAGTTTGTCGTTTCTAATAGCTCTCGAGCGACGGGATGGGCAGGAATACGAACAGCAACTGATTCTAAACCTGCTGTGACAAGATCTGGAATCACTTTCTTCTTAGGAAGTACCAGCGTCAAAGGTCCAGGCCAAAATCGGTCTGCCAGTTTTCTAGCGTGCTCTGACAACCCTAAAGTTATATTTTCAAGCTGAGCGACATTAGAAATATGAACGATTAATGGATCAAAGTAAGGCCTTTGTTTCACTTCAAATATCTGAGCCACTGCTTCTGGATTGAGGGCATTTGCTCCGAGACCATAAACCGTCTCCGTTGCAAATGCAACAAGCTCACCATCACGAATCAACTTTGCGCCGGCTTTGATATCCTGGCTGATTACGCACTTCATTTTACATCTTAAGAAATTAACAAACAAAAATCGTCACTTCCCAAATTCATTAGCGAATGAGTCCCTGGAAAGATTAAAAAAAGACTCTCGCATCATACCAACCTCAATACCCGGGGCAACCGGAAAAGCACACTGCTTAGTATCGAAACTGGTAAGAAAGCAAGAGTCTTGATTTTATCATGACCAAGTGAAAACTTGGTTATCGAAGGGGTTTCATTTATCCTGAAAAATTGAATCTCAGAGGAGTTACCTGCTGTTGTGATGCGAAATTATTTACGAGTTCGGCAGGTTTTTGACTTAAAATCGTATTTATACCTGCCTCAAGATCTCGATCAACAGGACCAACCTCTTCCAATTCTTGCTCTGACATATTTACTGGAACATTGGGTTTCACACCCACTCCTGCCATTTCGCGACCTGTCGGTGAATAAAACTTGGCAGTCGTAAGCCAAAACGTTCCAGAGACTGATTGTAAAGGAAAATGTGTTTGAACAGTTCCCTTTCCATAGGTCTTTCTACCGACAACCAACCCTCGTCGATTCTCTTGAATAGCAGCAGCGAATATCTCACTAGCGCTGGCACTATCTCCATCAACTAATACAACAAGAGGTAACTTCCAAGTTCGTTCATGAGTAGCTGATTCAACGGTGTTATCACTTTGGTTTCTTCCTCTCGTAGAAACGATTTGACCAGAGGGAACAAACCGATTCGAGATTGAAATAGCTTCAGTTAATAAACCTCCTGGGTTTCCACGTAAATCGAAAATCAGGGACTTCATACCTTGTCGATGCAGGCTCCACAATGCCTGGTCTATCTCCTGGACTGCTCCCTCGCCAAATTTTTCCAATCGAATCAAACCTACTTTTTGTTGCATATCAACGATCTTCACTTCACTGATATTTGTGATTCGAACAGATTGACGACTTAGATTGATCCTGGCATTCCTACTTCCCCTTCGAACTTCAAGAGAAACGGTTGAACCAAGAGGCCCTGTAATCATATTTGCAATTTCATCGAGAGAAAGTCCAGCTAAAGTACGCTGATTAATACCCACGATCAAGTCTCCTCGTTGAAGCCCTGCTCTTTGTGCAGAACCCCCATTGAGAGTACGTAGAATCACAGCACCTTCGCGATGTACTTTGAGTTGTACTCCGACACCTACTACGCTTTCGCCTCCTACATCGACTCGTGGGCCAGAAACACTGGGGGTAAATTCAAATCGTGAATGTTTATCGAGAGCATACAATGAACCATAGGCAAACTCATAAATCACTCCCGTCGCCTGCATTCGTAGATGACTCCCAGCGATGTCGGCTGCTTGACGTAGTACTACTACAGCATCTTGAGGTGAACGCGCTGGATGTTGATCTATCAATTGCTGCCACTTTTGCTGTGCCATCCTAATTTGTTCGGGCGATGCCGAAATACGATTGACACTCAGAAATTTTCTGTTTTCCACAGCAAATATCAAATTCTGTAGACCTTTCTTAGTTCTTACATCATAAGATGGGGGCTGAACATGACGTGAATCTATCATCCGGTTTACTTCCAGATAGAATGCGTAAGCTCTCTGAGGGTCAAGATTCTGTAGAGTTCCTACAACCGAAGCACTAGAGTACCGTTGCGATAACTTATTTTTTAGTTCTTGGTTAGGATCGATTGGATAATTATTCGGAAATTCGGTTTCATATTGCTCACGATCATACTGAGGCAAGACGCGTTCTCGTAATTCCCGAATCAGTTCTCTTAGTTTCTGACTGTTGCTGTTGTCTTCAAAAGAATTTCGAGGCTGCCTTCTTGATCTAAAATCACTTCTTTCTCGAGGATAACGATCGTGCGATTGGTCAAACCGCTGATCATTTCCAGACAATAACCGTCGCAATTTGATCTCATATTCATCAAACCGAGAACTACTTCCCACTGGGTGCTGTCTTTGATAACGACGATCTTCGGAATAGGAAGCTGGCAGAAACCCTTCAGATGAATGACCGAAGTTACGATCAAAAGATCGATTGTTAATGCATTGATAGACATCCTCTTGGTATGACTCGTTCTCTGCTGCATGTGAAAGGGTCGCACATCCAGACAAGAACACAGCTGTCATCAGTACAACCATTCCCCAAACAAAAAGTCGAGCAGAATTTACGGTTTCGTTTTGACTATTTTTAAATTGTGATCGGTTCATGATCCCCTCCGATATAAGTCGCCTGGCGACTCCTAAGTCCGGCCAATCAACTTCCTCTGTGATGGCTCAACGGAAACTAGTGAATGAAATAATTAACGGATCACATATTATGTCCCGTTCCACGTTCGAGAATTAAGCACACTGAGTATTTAATGCTTGTTCAATTTGAGTCGAGGTGGCAGTGTCAATCGAATCTGGTTGCGCTTCTTCTTCGAGTAGTTCTCCTCGTATCACTCGAATATTTCCCGGCGCATCGACGCCAATTTTGATAGCCCCTTTGCCGGTTTTTAAAATTTTAATGACAATATTGTCACCAATTTGAATCACTTCATCTCGTTTTCGAGTTAAAACTAACATCACAACATCTCCTGTTATCACTGGCCATCAATATTTCTTCTTCAAAACAATCATATTGATGTCATTTTGTTATTGTTAAGTGGCTGAAAGAGATACTTAGCATTCACTGTGCCAATTAAATATGACAACATTTTTTTAAAATGTATCTTACTGTTTTAAAATGACTTCCGTCTTTTTAAAAAATTTTTGATCGATCCGGGAATCACTTTATTGAGTGTAACATTGACAACATCTCTATTAACGTCCCCAATTTTACAATGGATCAAACGACCAATCGTCCATTTTATGATTACACATAAATGATTCAACAACCTAGAAAAATCGTTAATCTCGCCGCAAACCATCAATTCAACGCTGGTAGCCCAAACCAACAGACGTGTTATCTGTTTGTCCTTGGAAAATTATTTACTCATTTCGATGACAGGCATTTTTACAGAGATCAGATGACCTTGCATAAAACGACCGTAAGCATGGTCTTGACGTAGTTTGCAAAACGAGTAAACTTCGCCGCCTGTATGATAAGTTTAAAAGTGGAAGTTCTGTTTATGGAAAGACGATACTCCCTCATCACTCTTGAAACTTAAGACGTGTTAGCTACTTAAAACGGGCCTAATGTATCAATCATAGTTTACTGCTCATTCTGTTACTTAACAGCGTGCGCGTTATTGAAAACACTGGTTATTCAAGCCGTAGAATTCACAAGAAAGGATTGTGTGAATGTATTCCCGCTCCAGCCACACCATTTGTTATTCCCAAAATCAGAGGAACTTCTCGTCCTCTTCCCCAAAATTTCTCATCGCGCTTTTGATTTCTGGGTTAGCAACTATTTGTTTTAGCGCAAATATACAAGCACAATCACCTAACGATAGTAACAGCAAGTTAATTAATGATTTACTTCATCTGTTGGAAAAGTCGGAACTAGCAACACGCGATCGTGAATACAAACCATCAGGCTTAGAACTTCCTCCGACGCCACAATTAGAGATTTCGAGGAATAAGATCAGCGAAGTAAGAGACACTCTTGATAAATTTTCTAGAGACAGCTCTTCGCTCGCAACAAATCTCAATCGCGTAATGTATCAAATCCCTGGGGTTAGAAGCTATATCGCTGATGTGTTAAAAGTAAGAGCTCGTTCATCAATCCTTGCTGACAAAGTTCGTAGAGATAGTGACTTTGCTTTGATTGCAGCAGAGTATGGTGAAATTGATCAATTATGGAGAGTCGTCTCTCATCAGTTAGACCAAGTACGTGGCTTAGATCGAGAATCAAAAAACTTGATTGCACGTATGAAACAACTCGATCGAAAGTTAGTCGAATTGCTGCAAACGGGCCCTCAACTTAAGAGAATTGATCTATTAAGACAAACTTCAGCCATGACCAATGCAATGAGCATTTTGCTGGAAGATATTGATATCGAACTCTCGCGAGAACCCAAAAAATTTGAACTATTGCGAGAAGGACAAAGAGTTGAACAAAGAATTATTCAGGTTTCTAATCTGCTTATTGATCGGCAAAGTTACAATTCCATTAAACGTGAGTATTTGAGTTTTCGTGATTCCTGGAATTCTTTTGCGACTCGACTGCGTCCATATCATAATCGCATTTTAAGCCGTGGAATCCAACGCATCGTACAACAAGACCGTTCGATACAAGAACTTTTGTGGTTGCCTCAAGATGGAGTAAATCTGCCGGAAATTGCCCACTTGACCGAAGCTTTAAAAAGAGATGTGGATGAATTTTACCGCAGAGCGACACTTCGTCTTTTGATCAGTTTGCCTCCTGCAAATTATATTTCAACCTCCGACGAATTTTATGGGACTGTAGAAAATCTAATTGATACAGTGAATCATAATGAATCTACTCAGGATCTCATTACTTCCTTCTCGTACATTGATCAGTCATGGAAAGAATTTTCCACCTTATTTCACAGTGTAGAGAGCCCAGCTGCTTTACAATTGCTAGATAAGGTGAATGATTCAATTGACGCTTTACGAATTTCACTCCGTATCGAACAACCATCAGACAGCATTAATACCGTCAAATTAATTGTTGGACTTGAAGCACAGAGTGCTCAACTTTCTATAGTTGCTGAGCAATGGTTGGCAACAGAATCACCTTCTTTCAGGAGATCAACCCAAGATGCCATTCGTGAATTCAGCGCAATTGCACATGAACTTCATCGAATTTCCTTAAGACAACCAGTTCCAATGGCACTCATGCGAACTAAGAGTTCTGAGCTATTTGAAATTTGGTTCCGAGTACATGAAAAAATTTCCCGTTGTGAAACTCGTGAAAAATATCAACTTCAAGAAACAGCTGTTCGCATCACCCAAATGTTGATGGACCTGCGGTATGCAACAAAATAGGAGAGACATTAAACCGTTTTAGATTCAAGGCCCTCATATAAATTGAGGGCCTTGTTTTTGCGCAAAGGAATAGAAATAGATTAACCATCTCTTCTGTAAGCAAACACGAAGTAATATAACTCATTAATATTTATAATTCGTTCTGGGTAATTTGATCATACGATGAATTCTTCCATGCCTGAGAAAGACGAATCGCACTTTAATAAGCATGCCCCAAATGCTTTTAACGAAACCGATTGGGTAGATTATATTGTCGCCTATATCGTGGCATTGCAACGATTTTTTCGAATCCCACTGTTACATCTTCAGGCTGATCGAAAAGAAACCATCGAAAAAAGAAGCACTCTTTTTTTACCTTTAGCAGGTACTAGTTTAGCTTTGTTACTAACTTTGCTATTGGCTGTCTTACAGTTTTTTTGGCCTTTAGGAATTGCTGTTTTGTTACTTGGCTCACTAGAGCTGCTATTTCTGCGTACTTTCGTTCCTGAAGCGATCCCTCAATGCCGTGAGCTGTTAGCTCCTCAAAAATCATCTATTTCATCTGGCAACATTTTTGTTCTGACTATCATTTTCATGCTATTGCGGATGGGCCTCATTTATCAGCTTATTGTTGATTTTAGTTCGATGCTCACAGCTTGTATCCTGATTCTAACTTCGATTTCTTTAGGAACCTGGATTATCCCTTTTTCTATCAGCTTTACCATATCTCACGACGAATCAGCCAGATGGGTTAATCCCAACCGTCCATTATCTAAGAAACAACTGATCTACGGCAGTTCATTCTTAATCGGATTGCTTCTGCTGGGAACCTGGGCTTCGTTGAATCGTTTATTCCCAGCACTCTTAGTCTCTGGCTTACTATTGTATTGGATTATGAGAAAACTAGTTGACCATGACGAAGAAGTCACAGATACTCACCTCGAAGGACTTGCATCTCTCTTTCAAATCGTGTTTCTTCTAGTATGTACGATCGATTATTCTTTTTTAAATAAATTATCAGCATAGGTTAAAAACTGCTTAGCCATTGCTTAAATCCGTTGCCTTAATTCAGCCTTCATCAAACCTCTTTGGAACTCTCTTAGCGCTCTCAGTTGAAAGCCTTTGCTTTCAAGAATTTCAGCTGGATCGATCAAACTGCGCGATTGAATTTTAGCTACAACTCTAAAAAATACATACATAACCTTCATCCATGCGAGTGACCTTACTCGTGGAAGTAATCCACTGGAGATCTGAAAGTCAGCATATAACCAAATAGCGGTCTCTTCACAGGCTGCCGCAATTTTAGAGATACTTTTTTTCAATCCCTGTTCATTAAAAAGATCTAAAAAAAAGTTGGTCACAACCAAATCATAATTCTGACAAGGCATTGACTCAGACATTAAATCACAATGAAAAAATTCAACAAGGCTCAACTCATTCGATGAAAATTTCTGTAGCCGTTTTCGGGCGAGTTCCAACATCTTCTCGCTGGAATCAATATAATGAATTTTTTCGAATTTGTTCTCTTTGAGCAACTCTACTAAGAATCGACCATCCCCTTCACCAATTAATGCAACTTTTTTTACACAGGGTAATTCAGAAAGGAATGCTGTCCTACAACATTGCATTTGGTTGTTAAAGGCTATTTTTTCCAGCCGTTCAAAATAAGGAGCAATCCGATTGAAACTCATCACGAAAAACTCAAAAAAATACACGGTGTGAGCATCGAAAAATCTGCCAAAACAGGTTTTATGTGAGTGCTTAGTGAGCGTCGGTCAAGCATTAATAATAAAAATGCGCTCAACAATACCGAGAACTCAAATACTGGAGTTCGACCCATTAATACCACAAAACAACAGACAATGACTTGGAACCAAACAAACCAAAGTAAAATAGACTGAAAGTGATGAATTTGTCTTGGGTTTCTTGTAAAAAAAGAGACTTCTCCCACTTGTTCATCCGCTGAATACTCCCAGCGAGAAATTGAAAGACAGTTCAAACTACACAGACCCAAAAAACAAAAAAAAGTCCAGACTGAATTCAAACTCCAGTAACCTATTTGAAGTAGTACAAAAAAATGGCAGGCCGAGGTAAAGAACAACCCCACTAGAAATTCTCTAGGAACTATCCCTCTTATTTGGCGTGGAAAACAAAAACAACCCAGGAAATAAATTGATAATAACCCCAATAAACAAAAGCCCCACACGATTTCAGTGAGACTCAAGGCATGAAATAAAAACAGGACTGAAAAAGTAGCAATCAATGCCCAGATACATATCAATGGTTTAAAATGAGTTGTGGCAAATTGGTGTCGCGGTAGTTTACAATAAACAGCAGGCATCCGAAGACTGTCTAGCAGGCGATCACCAGAATAAGATAACCAGGTGACACTAAATAAGATCAAATAATGATGGAAGTGGATATCAACTGAGTATATAGAGGAAAAACACCAAAGCCAGACTACTCCCACAAAAGGAGCATCAAAACTTGTTGAATTAATGAGCAGAATTGCCCTTTTTGAGAATTCTCGAAAGCCACTTTCTGAATGTGCACCTGCATCTGAGTATGAAACATCTATCGCTGAGGAATTCCCAAACATTCTGTAATACATTTTACTTAACATCAACAACCTAAACAACTTTTGTCTATTTTAATTGATTGAACCTTATAAGAAATTAGCAACATGATTGTTATATTCTAATATCGTTGTGTTCTAATGAACGATTCTTGTTGGCAGCCTCTTAGCTATAATAGTGATATAATACATCGAAACCAGTCGTCTACTGCATAAAATTCACCTATTGAATCACATACAAAACTTCGCATACAGTATACGCCCCGGTCAAGTTACATAAAAAGAACAAAAGAACTTTTGCGGACTACTATAGCACATTTCAGGAGTGTAAGCATGCCGTTAAAAACGGGTACTGTTGAAGAGCCTAAGCTCGATTTAACACCCATGATTGATATTGTTTTTTTACTGATCATTTTTTTTATGGTTGGAACTCAATTTACGGAAATGGAACGTCAATACGATATCAAACTACCAACGGTAACTGATGCTAAACCATTAACGAACCTGCCTGATGATATTGTAGTAAATGTACAACAGGATGGAGAAGTTTCCGTAAATGGTGAAAATAAAACTCTTTCGGAATTAGAAGTTACCTTAAAAACAGCAAGACAAAATTTTCCAGGTCAAGCTGTTGTGATCAGAGGTGATGCAACAGGACCTTATCAGAACGTAATGAATATTCTAGAGATTTGTCACCGTGTAAAAATACGTTCTGTCTCTTTGGCAAATCGTTTGAGTGACGAGTAAGTAGTACTATGAATAATCGAATCGACAACCTAATAGAGAAAATTCTAGCTGGTCGAAACGTTTCTTTTGACCAGGTTCTTTGGGGCGTCTTAATTTTGGCGGCAATCTTCGCCTCGATTCATTTATTATCCATGCTGGTAACACGATGGGGAGACAAAAATGCATCGTCAAAAGCGCTACTCTTTTCAATTATTGTTCATCTGTCATTATCTTTGGGCGTTGTAACATTATGGCCTGATTATGCACCAAAATCTTTGGCAGAAACTCAACCAGAACAAGAGGAAATTGAAATTAAACAAATTCTGGCAGAGAGTACAGAAACCACAGAAAGTAAACAAACTGGAAACACACCGGTCTGGGAGAAGATTACCAATCCTAAAAAACAGGAACTGTCACGAATCGATCTAACAAGACCAGAATTCACTCCTTTAATGGCTCCGCCTGAAAAAAAACGTCCTCAGGAAATCTCTGAGTCACCAATTCCCGATGTCGTTTCTAAAACTGAGCTACCCATTACCCCTTCGAAAGTTAAAGCCGAAAGTATAAGCCAAAAACGAATTCAATCTCAGGCCCCACTCGAAATTACAGACATTACAGCTGAATCACGTGCTGAGGTTTCTGTTCCTTCAACGTCAACAATTCGAAGCAAAATGGTACGTACAGGCCAAAAAAATCAGAATGTTGAACGACAATCGGCCCTTGGCACCGTTGATCGAATACAACCTACATTTAAAAACGAACAGAAAACTCTTGCACTCAATGCACAATCTGATCCCAAGTCTACATTGGAACGTAGAACCCAAGGTAGTATGCTCCGAAAAAGAACAGGCCCTGCTCCTTCCAATTTGAAGTTGAATACAACCGGGGTTGAGTCAGGGAGCTCAACATCAAGTAATTCGAATGTGGCACCAACCAAACCACGTTTTACGAGGAGGAAAACTAAAACAATGCGGTCTGCGTCTGAGGGCGTAATTCAGCGTTCTGCGCCGCAAACTCCATCAGGAAAAGCAAATCCGAATTCAGAGCGTTTACTGGCTGAGCGAAGCCGTCTTCCACTCTCAATGAGTAGGCAAGGGCCTCAGCCTGATGCATTTCGCCCAAACTTCGACGCAGTCTCAAATCGAACGAAAGCAAATATTCCAGCGACATATCGACTAAGAAACCTCTCCAAGCGTAAAGAGATCGCTCAGCGGTTTGGAGGTACACAAGAATCTGAGAGAGCTGTTGAAGCCAGCTTGAAATGGTTGGCAACTCATCAGGATCAAGCCGGTTTTTGGGATGCAGATCGGTTTGGTGCAGGAAAAGTGAGAATTGATGAACAGGGAATCGACCGACGGAATGCGGGTGCTCAAGCCGATGCTGGATTGACCTCTTTAGCAATTCTGGCATTTCTAGGCGCAGGTTATACCCAGGAAGAAGGACAATATTCCGATAATATCAATCGCGCCATCCAGTGGATGATAGATCATCAAAGGCCCGACGGATTCCTTGGAGGTGAAGCAACTCACTATGCCCGTATGTACTCACACGCGATGGCAACCTATTCTTTAGCCGAAGCGTATGGTTTACAAAACAATCCCAAATTAAACCCAAAGTTGCGTGAGGCGATTGCGCGGGCTATTTCGTATATCGTAGAAAACCAGAATCCCTATGACGGTGGTTGGCGGTACGTAAAAGGTCAGAAAAGTGACATGAGCATGTTCGGATGGCAATTAATGGCTCTCAAAAGTGCAGAAATTGCAGGCATTCCAATTCCAGCAAATACGAAGCAACTAATGGTTAAGTTTTTGAAAGATCGAAGTTTGGGTAAAAACAATGGTCTTGCAACATACAGGATGGTTGAGCCTCCGACGCCACCAACACCAGCTATGACCGCGGAATCATTATTTTGTAAACAGATGCTGGGAATCAGAAGAGATAATCCATCCTGTAAGGAAGCCATCCAGTTTATCGCAGAGCGTCCTCCACGCCGTTCAGAATACAATCTCTATTATTGGTACTATGGCACATTAGCAATGTATCAGTACGGTGGTACTCCCTGGAGAGAATGGAACGAAGATTTGCGTGAATTACTAATTTCTGAACAAATTACACATGGAGAAAATGCAGGAAGTTGGGATCCAAGACCACCGTGGGGACTATATGGAGGGCGACTCTACTCAACGACGTTAAGCACCCTCTGCCTTGAAGTCTATTATCGTTTTTTACCTCTCTATCAAATGGGAGGCCGATATGAAGATTAAACAAAGCAGAAACAATAGAATCAAAAATTGTTGCATTCGCTGATCAAATTGATTTATTTTTTCACATCCTGTACATCACACTGTGATATAGTTTGCATTTCACAATAATCAAAATATCACACTGAAAACGATGACTGTTTTAATCAGTCATTTCCCTAAGAAAGAACCAACCAATGAATGCTTCAATCAAAGCATACGATGAATTAGTTACACGACTAAAGCAGACTGCTTTATTGGCTTCCAGTTCCGCCGTTTTGGAATGGGACGAGCAAACTTATCTACCTCCTGATGGAACTTCACATCGAGCTGATCAGCTTGCGTTGCTGGCTGGTATAATTCATGAGCAGGCCACAGATCCCGAAATAGGGGCTCTGCTTCATAAGTTGGAAGCAGATTCGATCTTTGATCAAGAGTCCATGGAAAGCGCTAACATTCGAGAAGCTCGTCATGAATATGACCGGGCCACGAAGCTACCACGGCGGCTGGTCGAAGAACTTTCGAAAGTAGCTACTCTATCACATCATGCTTGGGTTGAAGCACGCAAAAAAAATCGATTTCAGGATTTTTTGCCTTGGCTAGAGCAAATGATAGACCTCAAACGAGAACAGGCATCCGCGATAGGCTATCAGGGGACGACCGCCTATGACGCTCTTCTTGATGGTTATGAACCTGGTGCCACTTCTGAAATGATAGAGCAGGCTTTTATTCCTTTACGCAATGAATTGGTTTCTTTGGTTTCGGCGATCAAAGATTCTGGAATTACCCCTGATATCTCAATCCTGACGAGAAAGTATCCCGTTGAGAAGCAACGTGAATTTAGCATTTCAGCAGCCAAAGCAATTGGCTTTAATTTCAATGCTGGCCGGCTCGATATTGCGGCTCATCCTTTCTGTAGCGGTTTCGGACCAGGGGATTGTCGATTAACAACACGTTATGACGAATACCATTTCCCCGGAGCTTTCTTTGGAACTCTTCACGAAGCAGGACATGGAATTTATGAGCAAGGGCTTTGCCAGGAGCATTTTGGAACTCCGGTGGGCAGTTCAACATCGCTTGGTATTCATGAATCACAATCAAGAATGTGGGAAAATCTTATCGGGCGAAGTCGTGCATTCTGGGACTATTTTTATAAACCCGCCCAGAATCTATTTTCAGAAGCACTTTCGGACATTGATCAAGAAGATTTTTATCGAGCTATTAACGATGTCCGCCCTTCATTTATTCGCGTAGAAGCAGATGAAGTGACCTATAATTTGCATATTATGTTACGCTTTGAGTTAGAAAAGTCATTAATTTCAGGTGACCTCAAACCAGTCGATCTGGAGGCTGTCTGGAATGAGAAATTCACAGAATATTTTGGAATCACTCCTGATAGTTCCTCAAACGGGTGTCTACAAGATGTTCATTGGAGTGCTGGATTGATTGGTTATTTCCCTACTTACGCTTTGGGCAACATGTACGCCGCTCATTTTTTCAACGCGGCAGAAAAAGAGCTGGGGGACATCACTCAGCTCATTAGAAAAGGTTCCTTTTCACCTTTAAAAGATTGGCTAAACGAAAATATTCATCGACGAGGCAAACTGTATCGGGCAAATCGCTTAGTTGAAGTCGTTGCAGGTGAATCACTCTCTCATAAGCCCTTAATTAGTCAATTACAAAGCAAATACAGTGAACTCTACAATTTATAATATCTAATTCAGAAACGAATCATATTTGCAGAAAGTGCTATTATGGCCAATCAAAGTGTTAAAAAAGATTTCTTACTGGCTCTTGCACTTGTCGTTGCTGGAACAATTTTATTTTCTGCTTGGTTTGGTTTCAAAATACTAGGTACACCTCAAGCAACGAGTAACCGTGCGGAATTAAAGGTAGGAAAAACCGCTCCTCCCATTCAAGCCGCAGGCTGGGTAAACGGCGACCCTTATCAAAAAGGCAATCTGAAAGGCAAAGTCATCGTCGTAGATGCCTGGGCAACCTGGTGTTTACCTTGTCGACTACAAGCGCCTCACATCGTCGAAACGTACCAAAAATTCAAAGACCAGGATGTCGTCTTCATTGGGCTCACTGCTGAAGGTGAAGAAATGCTCCCTGCAATTCAACAGTGGCTCGAAGAAACCGGGATTACTTGGTCAAACGGATACGGAGCTCTCGATACGCTCATTGCTTTCAATGCAGATTTTATTCCGCAAGTATGGGTGATCGGACCTGATGGGAAAATCGTATGGAATGTTGATTCTGAGCCTAAAGAATCCTTAGAACAGGGTATCACCCGTGCTTTGACTCAGGTTCAATAAGCAGTTAATTCAAAAAGCTTATCTTCGTTCTTTGTTGATTATTACAAATCAATTTTTTCTCGATGCATACAAAAGGATAGACGAATGCGTCACCAGTTCGTTGAGATAAATGTCAATACGATCAAAATGAATGTACTCAAGGAGGGGGCAGGCCCCCCGCTGCTCTTTGTTCATGGATTTCCATTAGATCACAAAATGTGGCAGGCACAAACAGAATATTTTAAAAAGGACTTCACAGTACTCGCTCCTGACTTACGTGGTTTTGGACATTCCGAAGTGACTTATGGAACTGTCACAATGGAACAACATGCTGAGGACTTGAATACTTTACTGAATCAGCTGAACTTTGCAGAGCCAATCATTTTTTGTGGTCTTTCCATGGGAGGGTATATCGCCTGGGAATTTTGGAAAAAATTCCCGCAGCGTTTACGTGCATTCATTCTTTGTGATACACGTCCGGGTTCGGACTCAGAGGAAGGCATCAACAATCGATTAAAAATGGTTGACCTTGTGCTGAAACACGGATCAAAATCAATTGCATCGTCTATGGTTCCAAATCTAATTAGCGAGTCTTCTCAACGTGATCAACCTGAGATAGCCAAAAGTCTTATTGAGACGATTGAATCGACGGACCGTGAAGGAATTGCTGCCAGCCAACGTGGAATGGCAGAACGAAAAGATTACACTCATATGATGTCCGAGATACAAGTTCCTACTTTAGTCATCGTCGGAAGTGAAGACCAATTAACGCCACCAGACGTTATGAAATCAATGTATGCTCAAATACCATTTGCAACATATCTTGAAATACCTAATGCGGGTCATATGGCACCGATGGAAGCACCTTGCGCTGTGAATCAGGGAATAGAAGATTTTTTAAATTCCTGTTAATATGCAAGTCTTTGAGTGAATCAATTTTTCACCAGCTTTTTAAACAGAGATATGACATAATAAATTTGAGTCTTTACTAAGACTCTTATGCTCAAAATAATATAACTACTCCCTAAATTTAGAGGCATGAGATGGCTAAAGATCATTCTAAACGTTTTCTGGACATCGTTGCGGATGCAAAATCACGCATTCTTGAATGCACAGTTCATGATGTAAAAAGGCGTGGAGAACAAGGTGAAGCGTTTCATCTCATCGACGTAAGAGAGGATCATGAGTTTAGTGCAGGAAGAATACCAAATGCCAAACATCTTGGTAAAGGAATCATTGAACGAGATGTAGAACAGATGATACCAGACACATCCTCACTTTTGATACTCTACTGTGGAGGTGGTTTTCGTTCTGCTCTGGCGGCAGACAATCTGCAGAAAATGGGCTATACACAAGTCATTTCTATGGATGGAGGATTTAGCGGCTGGAAAGCCGCGGGATTTGAAATTGAAACTGAAGCGTAAATATCACCTCTCAAATGCCAATCATTGGAATTAAATAATGATTCTATTAATAATATTGAATCACACTAAAAAAGCACTGTGCCTTACTAGGCACAGTGCTTTTTATCGTCGATTTTTTGAATAATTTTAGCCGCCTAACTCCCAATTATAGCTGCTTAATTCCATTACAAGAAACAAGATCCCAAATAACAAGGCAGCCAATGAAACAAAAAGCAGTCCTACGTAGATATTGGGCCCCCCCGACTCACCTGAGGCAGCTTTTCCTTTTGATTTAGAGCTTCGAGTTGACATGGTCACCTTTCTCAATTACGCCATTCTTAGCAGCGTCAATAACAGTCCCGACAGCTTTATCAGGATCTACATATACAAGTTCAATCTTACCAAGATATTTAGGACGATTTCCATTGGCCTCAGTACCAAAACGATAAACGAACAATTGATGCCCTTTGCTGAGACCATCATCACTTCCTAATGAAACTTCGACAAACTTAGTTCCATTTCGTTTATCCTTTTTGGTATTGAGAATCAAACCTTCCACAGCAGGTGGAGGTGATTGCATACCAGCAATCGCCGGATCCTTAGGGTCGACTCCAAGATTAGAAACTATTTTATTTAAGTATTTGAGTTCATTCAGCAGCTTATTTTGCTTAGCGACCAAATTCTTTTCTCGAATCGATTGAGTAAAAATTGTATCTTCTAAATTTTTGATCTTTGCTCGCAGGTCGTTGACGGTATTGTGAAGTGTCTTATTGACAACTCGTTGTCTGCCTGATTCCTGACGTCGAAACTTTGCTTCCTCACCAGTCGTTTCTGCCTGTGCCACCGAAGTATCTCGTTCAGCACGTACTGTTTCTAACTGATTTTGGTAAGACTTACTCTGTTGCTCTAGGAGCTTATTCGCAGCCTTAGCTTTTTGTGCTTCACTAAGAGCATCATTTACTTTCTGAGTCGTTTCAGTTTTATAATTACTGTACTCAGATTCTAATTCAGCCATACTTGTCTGTACGTTTTTTAAATTACCTTCAAGTTTTTTACTCTCTGCGCGCCAATTATTTTGGGCTGTATAGACAGCCCCTGCAAAGCCCATGAAACAGACACTGAGAATAACTTGAACGACGACCAGTATTTTGCCGACAAACGACATCTAATCGCTCCTAAATACTTATTTTAATGACGAGTTTGTTTTGATAGCACTTGAGTTAAAATTCCGTTATTTTTGTGAGATACTATTTTCTTCATAGTTAGTACCCTTAACTGCCTTCTGCAGCAATTTTTTCTGCCTTTGAAGACGCTGTACTTTACCTTGGATCCTGGCAATATAATCACGTAGCGTTTTTTGTTGCTCTTGTGCTAAATAGTTTTCATTCCGAATTTCATCAATCTGATCTTGTAACCGAAAAATATCAGACCTTCGTTCCGCTGCTTCTTGATTTACTTCTAATGTCTGTTGGCTGATTTTAATGCCGTCATTGGCAAGTTGAGTGATCTTAGTATCCAAGGTAGCAATTTTTTGACTCAACTCTGCTGCCATTAAGTCCATTGCCTCACGATCTAATTTATTGATCTTTTTCCAATTCGCTTTTGCTTTTTCTAAGGGTGGTATTGTCTTTGTGATTTGATCAATTTTTTCGTTTTGCTGTTGAATCTTATGCTTCTGAGCAGCAACGATCACTTTTGCTAAAACAGGAGACGTTGAAATTTGCTCGCCCCCCCGTCTGGTTTTAACTGACCATGTCAATATCTCGCCTGGCTGAGGTTCAAACAGGTAGTCCGTCATTTTCGCTGCCTCTTTTTGCCAGTTGGGGCCTCCCACTGAACTAACTGCGGCAAATCCCATAAAAGCGATACTAGCAAAGAGCACTAGTACTAACAGGATTTTACTAAAACGGGTCATTGATTCATTCCTGGATCTCTAAAGAGACCTTTATCTTATTAACTGGTTCAAACTAATTATGATTTATAATTTGACTTTTATCTATCTACTTCGATCTAAGCTCGAGATAATAATTGTTTTCATTGAATAAAAGCTTGAAATGAATCCGTTTTCATCATCGCTTGGCTTTAAATAGAAGCCAATATTCAGAATTCATCACGATTCTTCAGACGTGTAATGTAAAATACTACCCACAACTTGTGCGCAAAAACAACCTATTTTGTGAAATCGGTCATTCTTTGATTATAAGTACGCCTAAAAACCATAGTCAAACTGAATTTCAGCTAACTGTTTGGTATTTAACTGTTTGACCTTTCTAACTTGGCTGGCAGATACAATCCCTACCTTCAGAAAACTTGACATAATATCCAGACTGTCAAAGTGGCTTTCAGGATGACATTGTTAATGGATATATCGCAATTTGTGTTGAAATCATCATCTCAACTCAGTCTACACAGCCTTAAAGTGATCAATTGAACCCTTATGCACTCACACTATATAAAAATTGTAATTCGCATTTGTTAATATGTAATTAAGCAAACTCGTTTCTCTAGAAATACTTATTAAATCTTGTACTTTGGTCCGAATTGAGATAGGTAAAATCTAACTGCATTGCTATTTTGAATCAGATTCAGAAATTTATTGCTATCACTAAAGCAGTGACACAAAACCAGTATGCAATGATGAAACATTGAGCTAATGCAGGGCCCCGATACAGTCTGTATCGAGATTAGTTGGAGATTGGTTTATGGCTACCCAAGAAGTTCCTTACCTCATTACCACTGTCAAAGACCACCTCAAGGTTCAACTCCTTCCAGAACTTAATGAATCTGCCTGGAACGAATTGGAGGCTTTAGGGGACCTACTCCTTCTGGAACTCAAAAACCAAAAGAGTCCATCAGTTATCATTGATTTAACAAAACTGACTTACATCAGCAGTTCGTTGGTTGCTGTTGTTATTCAAGTGTGGAAACTGGTTGATGAACAAGGTGGAAAAACGGCGATTCTCAACACCAGTGATATGGTAGAAGAGGTGCTTAAGATTTCCGGGCTCCAAAAAGTTTGGCGTATTTACTCTAATGAAGAAGAAGCAATTGCGCATTTAAGTCAGGCTTTAAAACAAGAACGGATTGAAAGGCGACGTATTTTCTCTATGCCGATACTCTTGGGCATTGTTGCACTCTTGTCTGCCGCTGCTTGTTTTGCTCTTTATATAAGTGACTCCCTAAATCTCAATCCAAAATCCACATTAATTGCTACGATCTCCTTCTCAGTTGCGGGAGTACTTCTTGGAGCAACCGCTCTGAAAGACCGAAGAAAAAATTTGAGAATTATGGGAGTGGTAGTTCTGATTTGTAGCATCATCTTAGGAGGAATCGGTTTAGTCAAACTTATCTAAATGTTGATGATAAACGATTTCTAGATTCGATAAACCCAATTCAGCGATTAATGTTAGGACAGAAAGAGTCAAAGTGATGTCAGAGAAACCAGATAATGCAAACAAGAAAGAGGGACGCCAGCAGGCACTACAGGCAGAGCTAAGAGAACTAGTCGATGTCGTAGGTCCAGGACCACTCGTTGATCTATTGATGGAAAGAGCTTTTCAGTTACAGGCGACTGATATCCACTTGGACCCTCTCGAGGATGGTCTGCGACTTCGTTTGAGAGTGGATGGTATGTTGCATGATATTATACAGCTTCCCAAAGAAGCCGCTGCCTCAGTCATCTCACGGCTCAAACTAGCTGCAAATATGGATATCACTGAGAGACGCCTTGCTCAGGATGGTCACATTAATAATGAGACACTTCAAAATCGCCGTGATATTCGAGTTGGTTCAGGGCCAACTATTCACGGTGAACGACTTGTCTTGCGACTAATGCCAGACCATAAGCGTTTTACAGAATTTAACGAATTAGGACTTAGCGATCATCAGATATCCGAGATTACCGGGTACTGCCATGCTCCCTACGGAATGATCTTAAGTGTTGGGCCCGTAGGTTCGGGAAAGAGCACAACCATTTATAGTTGTCTCGACTACCTAAACCAACCCGAAATGAGTCTGTCAACGATTGAAGACCCAGTTGAACGTCGGATCGAAGGTGTCAATCAAATTCAAATAGACCCCAAAATTGGGTTTAGTTTTGCCGAAGCCTTAAGGGGAGTTCTTCGACAAGATCCTAACGTAATCATGGTAGGAGAAATCCGTGATTCTGAAACGGCACATATTGCCGTCAGAGCAGGACTCACTGGTATCCGTGTGCTCTCGACTCTTCACTCCAATGATGCCGTTGCTGCAATTGACGTATTCAGAGAATTTGGAATACCTTCAATGTTCATTACGGATAGTCTCCAAGGCATCATTTCTCAACGTTTAATTAGATGTATCTGTGAAAAATGCCGAATACCTGATCAATTAGATGCGGGAGCCTGTGAATATCTTGGAACCAACTCAGATCAATTGCCAGACTCTAAAATAGCAAAAGGGGCTGGTTGCGAGCATTGTTTTCAGACTGGTTACGTAGGTCGTACAGGTATTTTTGAAACGCTTGGAATTCAAGGTGAATTGCGAGATGCCATTCTTAGAGGAGCATCACAAACAGAAATCCAAAAGATGGCAATTGGCTCGGGAATGACCACCATGGAAGACTCTGGTAAAGCAAAAATACTTGAAGGAGTTACGACCGTACAAGAACTTCATCGTGTTCTTGTTTAGTCTAACCGACTAAAAGTAGCATCCATTTAGAATTTCGAGGTCTAACTCGACCTGTTTGTACAGTAAAAAAGGATTTTTTGCATTCTGCTTCCGGTTTTGCCGATTATCTCTTACTTCTTAAGAAAAAAAGAATTCAATTCTAATCGGTCCGATATATAATTACAATTAGGAGTATATTCAAATCTAAGATCTATCGGTCGGGCCATCTCCCATTGTTCAATGCAGTTTGATGTGAGATCGCGTCCAATGAATTTAAACAAAACAGAAATGTCTGGTAAAGAACTCTCTCAGAATCTCCAGACAGTTTTCTCCCAGTCGGCTACGATTTCCATGTCGAATCAAACTAATTCTGCAACTCAAGATGTGATGAATTTATCTCAGTCATCACAAATGAAGAGACAGAGTTTTTCTGCTCAACCTCAGTCACTAGCCAAAGAGGATGATGAGCCTGTCCTTTCATTTAAAGAAAAGGCAGTTATTTGGATTGCCAGTTTCACAGCGACGGGATACTTAATTTCATTTCTTTTTCATTCGACCGCTCTGACAATCATGGCGATAGTCATTGTGGGTGGCATCCAGGGAAATGATGATTTCTCGACACTTGCCAGCCTCGATGACAAAGATAACTTTGGCTTAAACGACCCATTGGACACACGCATTGATGAAGAAGCAGGTGGAAAAACGACCGAATTCAATGTTATGCAGCCGGTAAAAACGTTGACAGGTGAGAATGATTCGACACTAAAGGAAATTGAAGAAGATTTCTCTATGCATCTCGGAAAAGGTGAAGGAGAAGAAGACGGAGACGGAAAAGGAAATGGGGGAGGCGATTTTAAATTCAAACCCATGGGAAATGCCGTTACTGTAGGAAGCTTTACAGCCTGGACAGTCCCCAAGGATCCAGACCTCAACGAAGATTACTTGATTATTATTCAGGTCAAACTACCCTATAGTTACAAATCAACCCGTTATCGCGCTTCAGATTTATCGGGAATTGTACTTGGAACAGATAAGCACCGCCAATCAATACCCTGGGACGTCCGTTGGCCAAACTCGACCTTTACACCCCAGCTCAAAGGCCAAGTCAGGCCTGTCAAAAAAGGGGGTTACTTACCAGTAAAGAAGCGAGTCTCACAATTAATCGTAAAAGTCCCAGGCTCAAAAATTCCTGCAACTCGTGACACTATTAAAATCGAGTCTAAAATTCTTAAAGAGAAACACACATTAGAAATTGTCTTTTAAAATAATTCACTCTAAAACTCATCGGCCTCTCCCTTGATAATATGAATCCAATCGTTCATATAAATCTCCCCAAAGTTGGCCCAGTGTGCAGAGCCTTCGGAAAGATTTCCTTGACAATAAGGACAAGGAAGAAGTGGTTGCTCAGGAAACAGAGGCTTACTGTCTAAATTAGTTGAAAGCCAAACCGCGTCGCATTCATCGCACAAAATCAGCACGTCACTTTCTTTGCTACAGATGCGGATTCCTAAGTTCCCTTGTTCACAAAAGGGACAAGTCCCAACGTAGTACATAAATTTTGACCTTGCCCTCAAAACATCACAAAGGAAATGCTGTGATCACATTGGTTCCTTCGAGTATTAATCGTATTTTGAAGGCAGGAGGTTTCCCCTGTTTGTTCCCAACCTGACCTCCAACAAATCCAATACGACGCCCCATGTCTACAGTATAGACGATTCGATTCCTTTCCTTTTTTTTCTCTACGTTCTTTCCCCCCTTGTTCGCTTGAAGATAGGCCTCATCAATTAATACAAGTACCTTTTTTCTATTGCCCTCCCCAGCAAAAACTCCATGTTTCCCTGGACGGTTAGGCTGATCTTCAGCATGACGCATAACATGAAGTAGCCGATGTTTTTCTCGGCTACCGGGGCCATATTTTAAGCCGGCAGCTGACTCCCAGACTTTACTGCCTAAATCTCGAAGCTGTCCTAATTCTAGACTGGGCTTTGCAGTTTTTGATTGTTTTGAAGAGTTTCGTGGTGGTGGTCGGTTCGAATTCGCTGGAGTCTGTTTTTTAGATACTTGTGAAGAGGTAACCGGATAGTTCTTTGATTTTGAAATATCAGTTTCATTTTGCTGAACCAGATCCGATTGTTGAGCCTCTAACTCTTTTTCAAGATTTGATTGACGACTTGCTTCTTTAAAAGGATCAAGAACGTTTTGTGCTCTCGACTCTTCAGAATTTAAAACCGATTGATCATTCGTATGGTTTCTCTCGCCCTGTATCACTAAGTAGATAATCAGAAAAAGAACCACTGTAACTGTCCAACCCAACGAGCTAATTTTTGTTCGAGGTCGTTTATTTGGCTGGTTCATAGTTCGTATCTTATTTTTGCTTTTAGAAGGATCAGTTTTATTTCGAGAGCGATGTTTGGTAGCGACGATAAATTTGCTTAAGGCGTTCTAGTTTCGCAGGATTGCTGGCAGCAAGATTGCGTTTTTCGCCAGGATCATTCGATAAGTCTACCAGAAAAAGTTGATCCTGCTTGGTAAGTTGACCTTGCTGACTCGTATCACGGGGATTCCCCAATAACTTCCAATCACCTTCTCGAATGGCCCAGCTTTTACCAATTTGCCAATAGAAATCACGATGGGGGCTCTGCGCTTCTGATGAATCAATGACTGTTTTTAGACTTTTCCCGTTTAGTTTTTGTTGTGGAAGAGGTGTACCAGTTAGTTCTGCGATGGTCGGTAGCCAGTCACAGCCTGTTGCCATTTGATGACGTTTTTCTCCCTTTGCAATTGTTCCAGGCCAGGAAATCATGGCAGGGACACGAATTCCTCCTTCAAATAAACTAAACTTGGCGCCACGGAAAGGTCCTGCACTACCTCCCCCCCCGAATGTTCTTTCTTCCTGTGAATGCCCATGATCAGATTGAAAAATGACGATTGTATTTTCACGAAGTTTGAACTCATCAAGTGTTTTTAATACTTCGCCGATACAGTCATCCATCGTAGAAACAAACGCAGCATACTTATTTCGTGGACTAGGAAGATGTGCATATTTCTTTCGCCACTTATCAGTTGCCTGCAAGGGGTAATGAGGAACATTGATCGCCCAATATAAAAAAAACGGTTCATCTCTGTGTTCTTTGATATAGTTTTGACATTGCCGAACCATCAGATCAGGAAAATATGTACCATCATGCCATACTTCTTTTCCGTTTTTCCACAAATCGTGTCGATTGGGACCATTCCAGTAAAAGAAGTGGGAATAGTTATCGATGCAGCCTCCCATATGGCCAAACGATTCATCAAATCCTTGTCCATTTGGCATTGTTTCTTTTGTATAACCCAAGTGCCACTTACCCACATGCCCTGTTCGATATCCTGCATCTTTTAACATTTCGGCAATCGTAACCTGCTCGGCAGGCATTCCACTTTTGCCATGTTGCGATGAAACATTTCCGGGAACACCCGCTCGCTGAGGAAACTTACCTGTCAACAAACCTGCACGAGAAGGGGAGCAAACAGGTGCCGCGGCATAAAACTGTGTAAACCGAATTCCCCTATTGGCAATCGAATCCATATGGGGTGTAATCAAGTCTTTCGCTCCATAACAATTGAGATCAATAGATCCCTGATCATCTGTAAAAATAATAATTACATTCGGTTTTTCTGAACGCTCTGATGCACACGCCTTGTTGGTAGAAAATAATACTAAGCATAGATACACACTCAAAAAATATAAGAGAAAACCAAACCGCGTTATTCCAGAGCAAATACCACTGATAATGAACATACTAAGTCCTGACTTGATCGAAACATTGAAGCGAAGAGATTCATGAATTTAAAAATGCCTAAAGCTAACTTTTTGGCGTCGCGTCCCATGCATTCTGGAATACTTTCTCTCCATGGACTGTGTAAGGGTTTTGCATGCTATCCTGATACACAACAAGACCTGCAGTCACACAATGGGCTCCCGCAAGAGCAACATCTGCAATCTGCCGAGCATTACGAATCGCAGCCGCAATAATTTGTGAATCATATTGATGTCGTTCCAGCATTTCGGCGACTTCCAGAATAAATTCTGTTGTCGAATCGCCATAATTTTCTTTCCATCCAATAAAGGGGCTGATAAAGTACGCTCCCGCTCGAGCCGCATGCCATGCCTGAGCAACTGAAAAAATTAAAGTGGCATTCGTCCGAATTCCCTGCTTAGTCAGCTCGCGAATCGCTTTAAACCCTTCTTCGCTGGCGCCCACTTTCACTACAAAATTAGGAGACATTTTGGAAAGCTGGATTCCTTGTTCTACGATCTGTTCCCAATCTGTAACATGTGGATCCACTTCCACACTCACAGGTTTATCAGTGCCAGTGAACAATTCTGCGATCTCTTCAATTACTTTCAAAAAAGGCTTACCAGAATTATTGATATGCTTGGGGTTTGTTGTAAGTCCATCCAAGTCCCAATATTCAAGGCTGTGCTTAATCTCATCTGTGATTGCACTATCCAGAAACAATTTCATTGTGAATTCCATTACTCAAGAGAAAAATGATTTGAAAATCGTAACATAAACTTTTGAAATCAATTGGTCGCGAAGACCTGTTGTGTTCTAATACATTTATTATAAGTTCATCTGATTTGATAATTCTATCCTGCGATTTTATTCCATGAATATTTCACACCGAAATAAGTTATCAAAGCTAAATCATGCCTCAAAGCAAAAGTACTCTCAATACAATGACGACTGAATTTCCTGATTACCTTAAAATCAATCGTGACGCTTTAGCTAAAGGAACGGCAGTTAAACTTTCTATAGTTAAAGATATGTCTGAGATTGCTCAACATATGGCAACGGCAATGTTTAAGGCTATCAAAGTGGCAGAGCAAAATGGTCACCCTGCCACATTGATCGTTCCTGTTGGCCCCGTCGATCAATACCCTATATTGGCTGACATGTTGAATCAAAACCAATACTCAATTAGAGATGTCATGCTGATCAATATGGATGAATATCTGACAGACGACGATCAATGGGTCGATATCTCCCACCCACTCAGCTTTCGCGGCTATATGAATCGTAAATTCTACGACTTATTGAATCCGGAATTGTCACCTTTACCCGAAAATCGCATCTGTCCCGATCCAAATAATGTTGGTGCTATCCAACAATTGATTGATCAACGGGAAGGAGTGGATGCCTGCTTTGGTGGAATTGGGATTAATGGTCATATCGCCTTCAATGAACCACCCGAACCAGGGCATAAGATCCCAACGGAAGAATTCTTACAGCTCCCTACCCGTAACCTCAATTTAACCCGGGAAACAAGGACTATTAACTCTGTAACCGTAGGTGGTGAAATTTCCATAATCCCCTGGCGCGCTGTTACGATTGGAATGAAAGAAATTCTTGCTGCTAAAGAACAGCATTTCTATTGTAACCGCATCTGGCAAAGTTCGGTCATTCGCAGAGTCCTTCAAGGCCCCATTACTGGCGACTGCCCGGCTTCGCTTTTGCGAACGCATACTGATGTTTCTCTCACAGTTGCGGAATACGTTGCTGATCTCCCCGACATTCGGCTACGCTAATTTTATATTTTAATCCACTTGCAATGAACTCTGTTGAGCAAAATGAAATTAAACTTCCTACAAGAACGCATTCTCGCTGTTGTAGCTCACCCCGATGATGCAGAATTATTATGCGCGGGTACTTTGGCGCGTGCCCATCATGAAGGCGCTACCGTTGGAATATGCGTACTCTGTCAAGGAGACAAAGGACAGCCAGAACCACCTATCGAGAAACTAGCCGAAGTACGACGTCAAGAAATGCAAACAGCAGCGAAACTACTTGGTGCAGATCTCTTCTTTGGTGAAAATCCGGATGGCGCCCTATTTGACAGCTTAGAACAGCGCCGTAATTTGACAGAGATCATGCGGCAGTTTTCACCGACGCTTGTATTGGCACATTCACAAACAGACTATCACGCCGACCACCGTGCAGCCTCAGCTATCACGGAAGCGGCTACGTGGTTCAGTGCCTCTACTGGAAACCAGACACAGTCATCGGCTTTGAACCAGCCACCTGTTCTCTGGTGGATGGATACTGTTAACATGACACAATTTGAGCCACACTTATACATCGATATAAGTGAATATGTTAGCACAAAACTGGACATGCTCAACTGCCACCAAAGCCAATTACAACGCGGCAAGGACTCGAGCTTCTCACCTCTTCAAGACCTTATGCTCCAGCAATGCAGGGTTCGTGGCACTCAGTCGGGTGTCCCGTCTGCAGAGGCCTTTCAATGCCATATCGCCTGGAAACGCTGTTCTGCATGGTAATACTTGTGAGGCAGAAGGCTTTCGCTCTATTCAAATCAGGCCAAATTTCATTGCTTCTTTCTTTCGTCCCGCGCCGATAAATTGAAAGCTGGCGGTAATTCTTCCCGCACTGCCAGAAACTCGACTTTTTCTGATTCGCTCTAAGCCATATTGATGCTGAACTGTAGATGGTTTGCGAGTCATTCTCCATAAACTTGACCTCGCTCGATGGCGAATCATGGCAGGGTGTCCTGTGACACTTGTGTACGGTTTCTTGCAAACGTAAAGAGATGCCACATACTCACTCATGGCATTTCCAATACCAACTCCTTGAAAGTCAGGGAGACAGACTGTTCGATGCTCTCTGAATGATGGGGTTGTTTTGTGTGGAAAATGAATCACTGCAGTGAAAGCTGCTGGCTTATCGTCGACTAATGCTATAAAACAGTTAGCAGACTTATGAATTGTTGAATCTAAATAGTGATGTTTCCGGAATAGTGACCACGCACTTCGATGCACGTTAATAATTTTGAGGGAAATCGGGGGTCGCGACTGCCTTTCATACCTCCATTGAAATTCCTCAGACGCTGGTTGATAAATCCAGTCAGGATTAAGCCAGTCGATAATGTCGTAATGGCACGTAACGGCGATAAATTTTTGCTGCCTTCTCCGAACTGATTTTGCAATGGCACTACTTCCGATTTGGGCAACAGTCCGATCAACGGCTGACGTAAACTCATCGATGACCACAAATTCTGGTTGCTCGGCTAAAGCCCGTGCTATCGTCACACGAAACTGTTCGCCATTGGAAAGTACACGAAATGGTCTTAACCAACTGGGAGGTGAAGAAAAACCAACTGAAGAAAGGAGGCCTGTGATTTCTTTAATTCCCATATCCTTAGGAAAAGAGTCCAGAATACTTTTGTTTTCAAACCATTTGAAGTCTCTAATCAACTCTTTATGGAAAAGCGTTTTGGCAATGGTAGTCTTTCCACATCCAGAAGGACCGACAATTAAACCAATGTTCCATGTGTGATCATTTAGAGGTAGTTCTACAGAAAACTCAACACGGCTCTTTTTTTCAACTGCAATGCCAAATATCCCCTCTAGTTGCATGACACGAGGAGTCCGTACGATATTACTTTCCTTTATAATATCCACGCGCGACATGTCAGACCTTCTTTTTTCAGTCGCTGTAAAAGCATTACCTGTTCGGATTCATCTTTGCAATCAATCAAAATACTGAAAGAGTCTGTTAAGAGATGTGACTCGTCTTTACCGGTTACCATTTCCAACAATTCAGAATCATGACTTATCAGAGTATTCAGTAAATTCTGTAGTTCCTTTGATTCGGTAGAAATCGAAGAAATCAATTTATCTAATGCAATCTGATCAGCGTCTGCCATGGATGTAACCATATCAAATGTTGCCAATATTTTATCGGCTTCAGATTTTGTCACATCCAAAATCAGGCATGGGACTTTTTCATCTTCAGCGAGATCAGCGCGTAAATGACCATCAATTAATTCGAACGTCCCATTGTTACAATCTCTTACAAGGCAAGCCGAAGCAAACCCTACATCTCTTAGAATTGTACTTAATGCTGACTTTTGTGATGGAGGATGAACGCGCCAGTTTTTCACATTGCGTTTGAGTTGTGAAGCTTTAATACGCCGGAAGCTTTTTACGCGGTCTTTCATTTTACATAATCACTCGTTTTAAGTTCTATTACATACAGTCCAAACAGCGATTGGCTCCATAGCGCTGGCGTATCTGATCTTTGTGATAATCGCCTTTAAAAATTGGTGCTCCGCATCGTGAACAAGACGAAATCGGTTCATGCTTTACCAGTACAGAATTGACTACCAAATCAGGATATTCAGCTTCCATCAATTTCGCCGCCAATACATGTGTTTGCGCTTCACAATCAAGACGTTTTACAGGACGTTGATTTTTTTCACGAGCAAGATAAACAATAAAATGAGGCATTGTCACAGTCCTTTTCAAGCGGGGATACATGAGTCTTAAACGAAGTTCAATGCTCATTCTAAAGGAAAGCCCAGCGCTGTCATGAGGTGCATTTAAGCATGAGTGCTCAAACAGAACAACAATTTATATTCTTACTTCACCAGCTCTAAATCAAATAAAGTATCGCTATCAATGGGTATTACGACCTCTTTAACGGAATTGTTTTTCAAAGCCTCTGCAATCAACCAACCACCAATCGGCACACCTGCACCCATAGCGAGCATTCCCGCACCCAATGTTAGCTTGGCGATTGTACCTGCAGTTCCTTTCTTCTCTGCTGACAGATACTGATGAATCACACTATTGTCGTCTCCGATATGCATATCCTCACCCTCTGGGCGATTATTGTTTGTGATCTCTTTCCCGAGTAGTTTTTCTCGTGTGGACATCACCAACGATTCGACATTGTTAAATCGGCGGCTCGCTTGCCGCAAATTCTCCGCTCTCTCCCCTGCTTTGATTGACCAAAACTGTTTCGCTACCTTCTCCTGCCACGTCTTCGGTTGGGTCTCCTCCATCATTTTTTTCGCTCCATAATTGTACAAGTTGACCGAACGTTCCGTTTTGAAACGCTCGGTCTAACTCGTTGTTCTGTTCAATCAAGCTGTTATGAAACTCATTGTTTTGCCTGATCAATTCTTCCAGAGGATCGTCCATTATGCAGCAGCCGGCCCACCTGGATTGACTTTGGATTGAACCTCACGAATACCAACCGCTTCATCAAGGGTTACCATTCGCTTGTTTTCCAAATAGTCATAATCAACAATTTTTTGAACGGTCACAAAGTTATTCTGTGCCACAGTCCCGGTTTGCATGAGTTGCGTCAACATGTGATTCGCAACGTTTTCCGATAAATCCACAGCAGCCATCTCCTTTTCTCCTTCATCCTCAATAGGGATTTCAACATCTAAAATCTCGCCGCCTGGCATTATGAGGCCTCACTTTTTAACGGCTTTAAAACGTAGTTTAATAGGGTCGCCAAGCAGGTATTTTTGCTCGCTTAAGACCTTATTGTTTGAACCTATGATTTGAACTGGTATTTTTGTTTTTGAAAGCTGATCTAACTGCCCTCGTAATTTTGAAATTTCCCCCTCCAATATGGCGATTTCTTCATCATATTTTGGAACGGGAGTATCAGGCTTTGGTGGGTTTTCCGCAATAATCACTGATCCCCCACACGCAGGCAACCTTCCATAAATTCTGAATAACTCAACTCTAATCAGGTCCGATTCTGTATAGAGTGTGTTCTTGTAATCGTGACCTTTAATTATTCCCACAATGCGATCATTCACGACAATTGGTCCACCTGAATCGCCCTTGGCAACGAGCTTCGAAAAGAATCTCCCATTTCTGTTCACTCGAATTTTTGCTCTGATGGTCTTCATGTTATAGATACCATTTGCATAGCCATAAGCCACTGCATCAACACCATTGTCGGGTTGATGCTCTGCTATTTTAAAACATCTATTGGCTGATATTTTCTGTGTTTCGATCACAGCATAATCGATATTTTTTTGATATCGCTTATGGATGACTTTGGCTTGCCACCACCTGCCTGCATAGCCAACAAACACTGCCGGGTTCCCTTCCAGGTTATGAGCAGCTGTCAAATAAATCGACCTGTCATCAATGTTTCCGATGTAGGCACAAGCTCCCGTACCAATGATTTGGTGGCAACCATAAGCAGTACATTGCTTTCCCACCGTTCGGAGAACCAATGCCTGAGCCTGCACAATAGTGGCCAATATCAGCACAACGATAATAGTGATTACCCTCACCATTGAATGTACCTTTCAAAAAACAGTAAACAGTAATGCCAGGGATTCAAAGGGACTTTCCCTTCAGCCCAGTTAAAAGCGGCAACTCCAAACAACCGCACACGGCGGTAATAAATATTCGCCATGAACTTTCCTAAGTCGCAGCGTCTGAGATTTCGATAAAATGACGAATCAGCTATTTGGCGATCCTGCTTGCAACCGCCTATTTGATAGGCGTAATCATGCCAGTGGCAGGCTGCCCTGATGTCAACACCTCCCCACCGATCTGGAGAGAAACTACAACCATTCGAAACAAAATAAACGGGAGGTGTGGGACCTTCCATTAGTTGGATAAGCTTGGCTGGCAGATCGTCAGTCGTGATTTCAATCATCAATTTTCTCCAAAAGCCTTGTCTTCTAATCGACTGATCCGCCTCTCATGCGAATTCACCATTTCGATGAGTAACTCTTTATTGGAATCGAGCTTTTCATCAATTTCTATTAGTCGCTGACTATGTTCGATCAATGTTTTGGCAGTCCACGTAACAGCTCCAACACCTCCAGCAATAATGGGAGAAAAAACACATGCAATCACCCATGCTGGAATAAAAATTCCTTTGCGTATTGTTTCAGGCATTATGATCTCGGTAATCAGCAGAAGTAGGATGCAACATTTGTAATCACTAATACTCGTTAATGGCGTGAGTCGCACAACGTTATTTTGCAAAAAAAAGCACCTGTCGTTGCACAGAACGACAGGTGCTTAAATAGAACCAGATAAATTTAGTCTCAAAGACAGTCGGCGACAGGAATCGACTTAGCTACTAATCATCGTAGGATTCTTTATTCTTTTAATGGAAATTCACTGATTGTGATATTTTTGCTTTTTACCTCGCATAGTCTTCTCCAGCCATCAGTGATTAACTTCTCTCTTAGCAAAGCCTCAGACGAATCAAGTTCACGTTTATCAAATGGTCCCTCTACAAAAACCGGTTCAAAGTGATCATCGGTAATGAATTGAGCTAAAATAGGATTGCATCGAATATGATGCTCGGGTTGCGAGTTCAATTCATCTTCGTCTACTTCTCCAATAATATAACGCAGATAGAGCGCGCTGTCTTCGATCTTCTCGACCTCTCGACCACACACAACGCAGAGATAACCTTGATCACACTTTGCCATAGCTTCTCAATTATATAATTTCTATCAAGAGAAAAAAGTACTTTACTGATAATTAAACATCACTAAAGGTCTCCAATAATTCTAGCTTGGGGCATAATAGATAGTGAGCTAAGATCAGAAATTTTTTAGTATTTCTTATCTTTAAACGCCTTTTCGACAACTGAGTAAATCATGCTCATTTTCTAAGCGTAAATCAAATTCTATTTACCATCTGTCCCGCTCCATCAAACGATCTGAGCTCGTTCATGATTCCTTCTGCCCCTGATTTTTCCAAAAATCTTGTGCATCAACAATAACATTGCTCCCAAATTTAAAATAAGGGATGCCAGATTCTTTTAAAAGTTCCTTAAAATTTTTTTCTGTCATTCCAAACAGCTGCGCCCAAATTTTACTACTGTATTTTCCTGTCTGAGGAAAAGCACCCGGAGAACTTACAATATTTGCAACAAGATCAAATGCAAATTTATCTGACTCAATGTATTTGTTTGATTCCGTCATGAGACCAAACCTTACCAGAATTTTTCAAGCACCGTTTTTCAAATCTCTATAAAGCGCGCACACTGTGCGCAATTCATCATCAGGAAAATTACTTCAGACTGATTAAATCGGATGCAAAGATGTCCGATGTTTATTTAGATTTGGAAAGAAACAACGCGAGAAAAAGTTCAGTGACACCTACAGCGGTCACTACGCGGCTGCCTCCTGGCAGATGTGGAATTGTGGCAAAACCACCCCAAAACAACAGAAATCATCTTAACGCCAAACAGTGAACAAAGCAATATACATTTTTGTTTTTTCTGAAATTTATTCATTCCAACTTCTGTCAAAAACCCTTTATTTGCAGGGCAATGCCAATCCGGCCTTTAATTTGATGATTGCCTCGAGTGATACCAGATGAAACATCGATAGATTTTTATATAATAAGCTTAAAAAAGCCACTAGATTTGATTTTTTGCTCGGCTGAAATCACTTATAGCATTGGAAAAACGCTGATGTCAGACTCAAAAGCTGTAATTTCTCGCCGGTCATTCCTGACTTCACTAACAGGCTCGGCCTTAGGAATACAAACAGTATTCGCACAATCTGCAGAAACTCATGCTCCGAAAAAAGCACAAATTGCGATTACCTTTGATCTGGAAATGAGCCGCCAATATCCGCAGAGGAATATATTCGAATGGGACTTTCAAAAAGGTAATCTAAACAAAGAAACTAAAGACTATTCATTGAAAGCAGCTGAGATTGCGAAGCAATCAAGCGGGTTGATTCATTTTTTTTGTGTGGGTCGTGTCCTGGAACAAAAAGATATTACCTGGCTTAAAAGTATCTCAGAAATGAGCCATCCCATCGGAAATCATACTTATGACCATGTCAATGTATGGGCTAATGAACCTCAAAAAACACAATTTCGTTTTCAACGTTCTCCCTGGTTACTCGGTGGGAAATCGGCAGAAGAAGTCATTCGTCAAAATATTCGATTGACCACGGAAGCAATGAAACAACGATTAGGAATCGTGCCTGATGGATTCAGAACGCCCGGTGGCTCGAGCAATGCACTTAACAATCGAGCAGATTTGCAAAAAATGTTGCTTGTGGAGGGGTTTAAATGGGTCAGCTCGAAGTACCCAAAACATAAATACAGCCAACCTAAGGAAAAGCCCACAGAGGAAATTTATCAATCGATCTTACTCGCACAACAAGAAGCACAACCTTACGTCTATCCAACTGGCCTGATTGAAATTCCAATGAGTCCCATTAGTGATGTAGGGGCCTTTCGATCTGGATACTGGAAATTAAAATACTTTCTCAAATCTGTTGAACTATGCGTGCAACAGGCAATAAAACAAGGGGGTGTATTTGATTTTCTGTGTCATCCATCCATTATGTATGTCGAAGACCCAAAATTTGAAACTATCAAATTGATTTGTAATCTTGTTAACCAAGAAAAGGACAAAGCTGAAATTGTGGGCGTGAGCGACATTGCAAAACGCGTTTCTTAGAATCAGAACTAATCCACCCATATCACAATTCTTTAGAGATCAAGGGAGCTACAGTAAAGATGTTTGGTTCACGTGATTTACTTTTTGGCTTGTTCTTTACATTCTCTTTAATTTTAAATTCACAACTCACTAATGCTGGTGAAGAAATACGCGTTTATCATAATACATTAAAAAAACTGAAAGCTCCCTCTCCATTATTGGCTGATCACCCCGAATTTATTCAACCTATTGAAGAGCTTAGACGATTTGAAGCACCATTGTTAGTTGATGACGAAGGGGCAGACTTGAGTGTAAGGGCCTGGAGATTTTCATATAATGCACGAGGCATCATTGAAATTCCTAATAAAATTCGCGCTGACAAAACTGCCGTGATCATGGTCCATCCCTGGGGAATTGATGATGGTCAAGGCTGGAAAACTCCTGAACCTGCTGGCGCTGCTGACTTTTGTACGCCCGAAAAAAATCATCTTGCAGGACGGCATACACGCGAGGTCATTGATCCATTTTTAAAGCGTTCCAGAAAAGATGTTGCCCTGGTTATGTATAGTCTTATCGGTAAAGTGGATCCTATCAGAAAAAAATTATACCGCACGTTTGACTATAATCCTACAAAAACGGAGCGAGAACAGGCTCGAAAGGATCTCGCAAAACAATTAAAGAGCTTACCTTATCAAGGAGAGCCATTACCGAATCGCTTGACACTTTCCAAAGAACAGCCAGTGATCGATTATTTCAAACAATTTTCTGGCCTGAGCGCAGGTGATCGATTTAATGGTAAAGGTTTCTGGAATGTACCTGTTCCCGTTACAAGCGATGTTACTGTTCATGATGATGATGTCTTGATCTTTGACCAAGAGGGATATGAGCCACTAAAGAAATTTTTGAAAAAAGAGGGCATTCGACATGTCCTCTTAACAGGATATGCAACAGATATGTGCTTCTGTAAAACCACTGCCGGCTATGAAAACCTCTCACGCGATTTCAATGTATTCCTGGTAGGTGATGCAAGCCTCGCCACATTTCCTGCCAACTCTTCACCGAAATATGCAACAAATGCGCATATTTCGTTTGCCTCATTAAATCATTTGATCACACAAGTCTCCTGGATTAAGAAAATCCATTCTGACTAATTTTCGAGTTATCATCAACCAAGAAGCATTTCCTTATTCCCCTCAATCCTGTCTTAAGTTGAGTGGCGGATAGAATGTTCCAGACTTAGAATGAAACCATTCTGAATTCAGCTCGCCGTTCATAAAAGAGGTTTCCATGGCAGATCAAATCCACTCTGATCTCAATGAAGAATTAGTCCCTGATGAGGTGATTCCACACCAATCGCTACCACCTCTGAAGTACAAAGACCTACCACCAGCCATCTCCTGGAAAAAAATGATCGGTCCCAGCATTATGTTGGCAGGTCTCTCACTCGGTTCAGGTGAATTTGTCCTTTGGCCTTACATAACTTACAAAGCTGGATTTTTATTTTTCTGGGCTTGCCTACTGGGTGTGATCACTCAGTTTTTTTTGAATATGGAAATTGAGCGTTGGACTTTAGCAACAGGAGAAACTGCTATTATCGGTTTCTGTCGCATGAACAAACACTGGGCCTGGATCATGCTACTGTTAAATATCATTCCGTGGGCATGGCCGGGCTGGGCAACCGGTGCTGGCACCATGCTAAGCTGGACTTTTTTTGGTCCAGAAACCATCGCCAGTGTTCGAGTAGAACCAACTGCGTCTCAATTCTCACTTCAAGATTTACCTAGCAAAGCCTCTTACTCTCCCAAAACAAGCACTTTGAAGTGGCGTGGATCCATGGATGAATCTGAACGAAATAGCTTAAGTAGCGCTTTCACTAAGAATCAGAGCACAGATCGTTCAAATGAACTGTTCAACAAAATTAATCAAGGATACGACCTGCAATATGAGGCCAAGTATAGTTCGTTTCTGGGAATTGCTGGCTTACTCTTAGTAGGCATTGTCTTAACGACTGGCCCAGTGGTTTATAACACCGTTGAAAAAATACAGATTTTTCTGGTCGGGTCAATCTTTATCATCGCAGTGATTCTCGGTATCTATCTCATTAAGCCATATGCCATTACATCAATGATGCAAGGAGCTGTGAGTATTGGGCAGATGCCTGACGAATCCAGTGGTCTGTCAACTATGGCACTTCTCGGGGCATTAGCATTTGCCGGCGCTGGCGGAACCATGAACCTTGGCCAAAGTAATTTCATCAAAGATAAAGGCTATGGAATGGGCAAGTACATCGGTCGAATTACCAGCCCGATAACCGGACAAGATGAAGCTGCCAGTGAAGCCGGATATCACTTTAAACATACTGATGAAAATCGAAATCGCTGGCAACAATGGTGGCGTGCCGCCAATATTGAACACTTCTTAAGCTTTTTTCTAACCTGTCTGGCTTGTTTGGTTTTACTATCACTTATTTCTTATTCTTTGTTTTATGACGCAAATGGACAACTGAAAGAAGGCATGGCCCAGTTTAGTTCCGGCCTTAATTTTATCTGGGGACAGGCAACTCTTCTTGAAGACCAGCTCGGCGGAACCTTTAAATTGCTTTTCCTCCTTATGGGTACTGCCATACTGCTCACAACTGAATTGGGAGTCCTTGACGTAACTGCCCGTATCTCTGCTGATATCCTGAAAGTGAACTATTTAAGAGAAAATGAAAATTGGTCATTGAGTAAACTTTATTACGTCTTTCTTTGGGGCGAAATTTTGCTGGGTTCTGCAATCCTGCTTTATGGCTCAATTAACCCTCTATTCAAGCAACCATTATTTCTGATTGAAACTTCCGCCGCCATGAACGGTGGAGTGATGTTTCTCTATTCAATGATATTGTTGTATATGAATACGAAAATACTGAGCCGTAGCATCAGCACCAGTCCCTTGAGATTTGTTTTAATGGTTTGGGCTGCCGCTTTCTTCGGTTATTTCAGTTTACAGGCTTTTCAAGTACAAATTATTCCTTATTTTGAATCCATTTTGAAAATTTGATTTGAATTTTAAATCATCAAATCTCTTAAACAAATCCCTCAATTTAGACAACTTTCAGCATGTTAAAATAGGCACTAATATCGATTCACATTGATGCATGCCACTTTTTTACAGCTCAATAAAGGGATTGCCACTTTCTCAATGATTTTACATAATACTGGTAATCTGACGAAGAGGTGTTGAGATTTAGCCCTTTAGTCGTCTTTACCACATAACATACTCATCAAGCCTTTGGCTATACTTTGATGATTCTCCCAGAATTACCTCTCGCTGAAAGAAAGAGACATGTCAATATACAAAGACAACTCGGAAACAATCGGTCAAACTCCTTTAGTGAAAGTCAATCATTTAACTGAGGGGCTTAGTTCAACAATACTTGCCAAAATTGAAGGACGGAATCCCGCATACAGCGTGAAGTGCCGAATCGGTGCGAATATGATTTGGGACGCAGAAAAAAGCGGTAAACTGAAACCAGGTATGCAGGTTGTAGAACCGACCAGCGGTAACACTGGAATTGCACTCGCGTTCGTATGTGCTGCTCGAGGATATAAGTTAACACTAACGATGCCAGACTCGATGTCTGTAGAACGTCGTTTGATGTTGAAAGGCTTTGGTGCCAATCTGGTACTTACTCCAGGCGCTGATGGCATGAAAGGAGCAATCCAAAAAGCAGAAGAATTAGCTGCCAGCCCTGAATATTTCATGGCTCAGCAATTTGAAAACCCTGCGAATCCGGAAATCCATTTTAAGACCACTGGCCCCGAAATTTTTAACGATACAGAAGGCAACATTGATTACTTTGTAGCTGGCGTTGGGACTGGTGGTACCATTACAGGAGTGTCACGTTATTTAAAACAAGAAAAAGGCCTTAACATCAAGTCCGTCGCTGTCGAGCCAACGAGCAGTCCTGTTCTCTCAGGGGGAGAACCAGGCAAGCACAAGATTCAGGGAATCGGCGCGGGATTCATCCCGAAGAACTGTGACACATCACTCATTGATGAAGTTATTCAGGTTACAGATGACGAAGCATTTGAAATGGCAGGAAAAATCGCTCGCCAGGAAGGAATCACTTGTGGAATTAGCTGTGGTGCAGCGATGCACGCTGCCATGGATATTGCTAAACGCCCGGAAGCAGAAGGAAAAACAATCGTGGTCGTTCTACCTGACTCGGGAGAGCGTTACTTGTCAACACCGCTGTTTGATGATGCGCGCTGACCATACTATAACGCCACAAGTTATTACAAAATCACAAGTTCAGAAAACTGTATCGACATGAATGAGATGCAGAATCACCTTTAGTGTAAAATCTGAACTCAGAACAGTAGCGACCAGTATCCGGTGACTGTATTCTTCACTACATAAAATAATGTAGAACCCCAAGTTCTGTCTCGTGTCTCCTGAAGAAGTGTGTGAGTCTCCAGACAAGAACGGGGATTTCTCGAGTAACCAACTAACATTTGGATTGTATTGCCATGCGTTTTGAAACGAAGTGTGTTCATACTGGAGTCGACAAAGACGGTACATTTAACAGCTGTACAACCCCCATTTATACAACATCAACCTTTTACTGGGATAGCTTGGAAAACCACAAGGGCTTCGATTACACACGTAGTGGAAATCCAACTCGAAGTGCCATGGAGGAAAACATTGCTGCATTAGAATGTGGCGTGTCTTGCCGTGCTACTTCAACTGGAATGTCTGCGATCACTCTGGTTATGCATTTATTTAAACCTGGTGACCATATCATCGCAGGAGATGACATTTATGGTGGAACGTATCGTTTGTTTGCAGATGTTTTTACAAAATGGGGAATCAAATTCTCATTTGTAAAAATGGGAGATATTGAGAATGTCAAATCAGCATTGACACCAGAAACCAAAGCGATCTGGATCGAAACTCCCAGTAATCCTTTAATGAACCTTGTCGATATTCAAGCCGTAGTCAAAGTTGCCTCTGATGCAGATACCGATATTACCACAATCGCTGACAATACATTTTGTTCTCCTTATCTTCAACGACCGATTGAATATGGTGTCGATATTGTTATACATTCGACAACAAAATACTTGAATGGGCATTCAGACGTCGTCGGTGGTTGTGTCATATCACGTACTGAAGAACTCGCCGAACGAGTCGCTTATAATTCGAATTCACTCGGACTGGGGTGCTCTCCCTTCGATGCTTGGCTGGTCTTACGTGGCATCAAAACTCTGGGGCCTCGTATGGAAGCGCATCAGCATGGGGCAATGGCTTTAGCTCGAATGCTGGAAACACATCCCAAAGTAGAACATGTTTACTATCCGGGCTTGGAGTCACACCCAGATCATGAATTAGCAAAGAGTCAGCAAGATGGCTTCGGAGGGATGCTGAGTTTTGATGTGAAAGAAGGCCGACCTGCTGCTGAAAAAGTCATGTTAAATACAAAATTGTTTCTCCTGGCAGAATCACTGGGGGGAGTGGAATCATTGATTGAATACCCGGAAAGCATGAGCCATGCCTCAATGACTCTGGAAGCAAGGCGCGCGGCGGGAATTACTGAAAAAACAGTTCGAGTCTCAGTTGGAATCGAAAACAGTGATGACCTGATTGCTGACATGAAGCAAGCCTTGGATAGCTAATCTGACCACCATCGCACTCCCATCGATTTGTAGAATAAACCCGCCTGATTGAACAAAATGTTAATCTTGGTAAGGGAGTATGTAATTTCTCTCAGATGGAATCGTTAAGCGCGTGCAATCTACGTTTCTTTTATGATATGATGTTTTGTTGAACTCTATTGTAATTCAAAAAAGCGTAATGCTGCTTCGATTCTACAAGAGAACTCTGTTTTCACTTAGAGATACAATTCCACAATACAACCTCCTGAAAACAAAGAAGGCCGAGGTTATGAGTATCGATTCTTACGATCCTTGCCCCTGCAATAGCGGAAAGAAATACAAATTCTGTTGTCATTCGATTGGCGAAGAAATCAGTAAAATTTCACACCTGCATGAAACGCACCAGACAGCAACTGCACTGCAGTTGCTGGATCGACTCAAGAAGAATCACCCTGAACAACCTTTGAGTTTCATAACAGAAGCCCAAATTTTAATGGCTGAAAGACGGTTTGAAGATGCCTGCAAGCCTCTGGAAGAATGTTTGGAACGTGACCCGGATCATCCCGCCGCCCATTCCTTATTGGCCACCTCAACTTTTCTTGCTCAAGGCTACAAGCAAGCACAAAAAACTATTTACTCCGCGTTGCAAAAGTGCGCTGCCGTCGATGTTAGTTTGGCAACACCGTTGGCGATCAGCATCGCGATCGCGTTACAAATGCGCGGTTTTTATTTAGCAGCACGTGAGCATTTCGCGTTGGCAATGCGCGTTGCTTCACAAGAGTATCAACAGAACTTGTTTATGAATCTGTTAGAATTTGACGGTGACGATCAAATTCCTTATCAGTTCCGCGGAGTACATGTCCTGGAACGATGCCCTATTGAAAATTCTGAACATCAAGAAACATTTGAACGCGCACAACGACTTGCTAATTTGGGATGTTACCGATTAGCAGCTGGCTTGTTCAAACAACTTGCAGAAGCAACGGGTCAGGTAACTTTATGGAAAAATGCCGCATTCTGTTACGCCTGGGCAACCGATGAAACACAATCAGCTGAACTATTTCATGAAGCTGCGAAACTAGAGAACGACTTTGCTGAAGCAGTAGAACTCGAAACTCTGGCACAATTGCTTGATTTAAACAACACAGATGAAGTCATTGATTCCATAGAAAAAGTTTACGAAGTTGATTCGCTTTCCAAGTTCCTCACATTATTAGAAAAACACCATCAGATACTGCGAGGAAATGTTCCCTCAGAACAAGACCAGGATTCGGATGAAAATATACCTACCGCATACTTTCAAATTGTAAGCTCTCCCGTCAATGCAGAATCAAAGGGAGAAGAGATTCACATTGATAATGTGCCGGTCGTGATTGGCGATATTGATGTCTTTGATGCTGACCGACAGATGGATCAACCTGCGATCGTTCGACTGTATGCTTACGAAGGGGAGCAAATCTCTTTAGCAGAAAAAATTCTTGATGAAGCCTTAGATGAACAAGGCAAAAAAGACTGTGGTCTAAAATTATTAGATCAAGATCACGAAGCGTCCAGTAACCCGCTCTCTCCCATCCCTTCAGAACAATGGCCTCTCTTTTTTCGGTGGAGTTTTCCACAGAAAATGCCTATTATCAAACGTAGAGAACTTGAAGCACAACAATGGAAAAAACTTCTCTCTGAAGTCTGGTCTAATACAAAGTTAGCAGGCCTAAATGAAAAAACTCCTTGGGAAGCTGCGAGTGAAGATGATCTGAAAGTCGCTTTAACTGCGGCGGCTTATGTACTCGATGCACAATCACTTTCATTAGGTCATTTCCTGCAGTTTGCCGAGCTCGATCCCAAACTCGGCATTTCAGAACTTCCCCATTTTGATGTTGATGAGTCCTCCCGCTTTAACACCTGCTCATCTATGACTCAAAACAGAATTCCAGCGAAAGAGCTAAGCGATGCGCAATTGATGTATATATTCAACCGCGCATTACTCATAAGGCATCCACGTTTTCTGTATGATGTTTTACTTGAAATCTTGGGGCGTGAAGAATGTAAAAAAGAAGTCGACCTAGACCGGGTATATTCGACATTGACTGAAATTTGCCATAAACGTAACCATCGAAATGAGACACTCTCCTGGATTCATAAAGGTCAGGAAAATGCTCAATCACAACCAACCAACGCTTTTGAAAGTGAGCTGCAATGGAAAATGCGAGAACTCTCATTTCGATTGGAAGATACATCCGATCCCGGACTTTCAGGATTTATGAAACAGATTTGGGATCAGTATGGTAAAAAGACCCCACAAATCAAAGACTATCTCAAAGCTTTCGCGCAGGCATTTGATCTTGATGTATCCTGGATGACCGAATCAACTTTAGGAGAGCTAGGCAATTCTTCCGGGGAAGGCATTTGGTCTCCTGGGGATACAACACCTGACGATAGTTCCAGCTCAGGACAGAAACTCTGGCTTCCAGGTGAATAATTGTAATAATGAATTTTCCTCGCGTTGAACTCGCTGTTTTTAATTAAGAACTACCACTCTCGGGCATGCCCGTTCAGGAAAGTACTTCAGTCAGTGGATACGACCAAGCAGTTTTTCAATTCAGAAGCTGTGATGCAACGAGCCCTCGAATTAGCCAGTCGAGGGCAAGGATTTGTTGAACCTAATCCAGCTGTAGGTTCAGTGATTGTTGACAACAACCTGAACCTCATTGGTGAAGGTTATCACCAAAAATATGGCGGACCTCATGCTGAAATTCATGCTTTGAACGGCGCCGGAGAAAAAGCGAACGGCGCGACCATTTATGTTACTCTGGAACCATGCTGTCACCAAGGCAAAACAGGCCCCTGTTCCCAAGCAATTATTCAAGCTGATATCAAGAAAGCAGTCATCGCAATGCGTGATCCTGCACCGCACGTTGATGGAGGTGGAATTGCTGAGTTGGAACAGGCCGGAATTGAAGTTGAAGTTGGACTACTGGAATCTGATGCACAAAAATTGGTTCGTCCTTTTGTAAAGCGAGTCACTAAAGGGTTGCCCTGGATCCATGCTAAGTGGGCAATGACACTTGATGGAAAGATTGCTACAAAAACAGGTGATTCACAATGGATTTCCAACGAACGTTCGCGCGAGCTGGTACATCAGCTTCGTGGTCGCATGGACGCGATTATGGTTGGTCATCTCACTGCAGAAAAAGATAACCCGCTTCTAACCGCTCGTCCTGCAGGACCAAGAACCCCCGCACGAATTGTTATCGACTCGCAGGCAAGACTTTCAAGTGAATCAAAATTAGTCCAATCCATTAATGATGCGCCTGTCATTGTCATCGCACACAAATCGGCTCCCAGCAAAAACATCAAAGGTCTTGAAAACGCGGGTGTCGAAGTCTTGCAGATTCAAAGTGCCCCAGGATCAAACACAGCCCATCCTGACCTCGAGAAATGTCTGCTGGAACTAGGACACAAGGAAATGACCAATATCTTCATCGAAGGCGGAGGGAGTTTACTGGGATCCTGTTTTGATGCACAACTTATCGATGAGGTTCACGCTTTCATCGCCCCAAAAATTATAGGAGGAAAAACAGCAATTACTCCTATTGCAGGACAAGGATTAGAAATGATTCCACAATTTCAAAATATCATTGAACACCAGATTCAATTACTGGACTCAGATATCTATGTACATGGCCTGTTAAATTATGAGAGATAATTTTGACTTGATATAGATTTTAAAGACTTAATGCAATGAGCGAGAAAGTGTATCAAGCAGTGTTCGCAGCTCGGGGCGTTGTCTAATCACTCCTACAAGTGCATACTTACTCAAATTGCTGCCGTACATTTGCCGATTCAATGTCGGACGAACTTCTTTCTTGAAATAAAAATCCTGACGAAGTCGTATTGCCACAAAGCTAGCTGCCATTGCAACAAGTGCTAGCCCCAGGTCTAAATACCAGCTTTCCCAACCCAAGCCAAAGTAGTTGTGAATTAAAACACAAGCCCAGAACCAAGCAAGAGTAGAGATCCAGACTGGCCGCGCGATCAATGAATTTAGCCTCTCATTCGCATGAACTAAGTGCCCATAAAATTCCGGGCTCGCCATCTCATCAAGTGACCGTTCTTTCTGGAAATTTTCACAAGTCAATTCGCCATGACTGCGTGAAACTATAACTGACTCTCCTTCATCAGGAAGAAAATCAGCTAGATATTCCAATTCTTCAAAGGGTGTACTCATTCCCTGCCCCTTTTCTCAATTCCAACCGACGCTGCAATCATAATATTTTTAATTTTGAGGTTGAAAAACCGTAATGTTTTGTGATTTGTAACAAGAAATACAACTTTAGAAATCATAGTTAAAAAGAATGAATCACTCTTATTATTTTATCTAAATCATTCTCAACGACAATAGGTCCGTTTGAAAAAAGGGCTTCGCTTACGCCGTGGCTTGTTAGTTTTTCGTCCATATGTTCATTAGTTGCAGAATGATAAGCCACTGTAGCATTAGGATCTTTTAACTGATGACCGGTTAAAATACAAACAACGCGATCACTGGAGGCAATGACCCCTTCGTTTCTTAATCGCTTTGCTCCAGCCACACTTGCTGCACTCGCTGGTTCACATCCAAATCCGCCTGCCCCAATCTGTGCCTTCGCATCAAGGATCTCCTGGTCGTTGACTTCGCGTACAACACCGTTACATACATCAAGTGCTCTCAAGGACTTAGAAAAATTGACCGGACGGTTTATTTCAATCGCGCTTGCTAGAGTTGATGCCCGCCGATCTTCTTTATCCATCTGAGAAAAGAATTCTGAAGAATTAGATTTATCGTAATGGCCACCGTTCCATCGCAGCCCTTGTTGTTCGTAAAGTTGATAAAGCGTGTTTGCTCCCTGCGCGTTGATGATTGCCAAACGGGGAATTCGGTCAATGAGTCCCAGCGCTTTCAATTCCATAAATGCTTTACCAAACGCGCTGGAATTTCCCAAATTTCCACCCGGAACCACAATCCAATCGGGTACTTCCCAATTCAGACTTTCAAGGACACGAAACATGATTGATTTCTGCCCTTCCAGTCGAAATGGGTTCACACTATTACACAGGTAAATTCCTTCTGAGGCACATACTTCTCGAACACGCGCCAACGCATCATCAAAATCTCCCTGAATTTGAACGGTTTTTGCGCCATAGTCGAGTGCTTGTGATAATTTCCCAAATGCAATCTTTCCACTGCCTACAAAAACAACCACTTTGAATTTCTGGGCCACACTTGCATAAATTGCTAAGGAAGCGCTGGTATTACCAGTAGAGGCACATGCGGCAACCTTAGCCCCCACCATCACAGCATGCGTCGACGCAGCCGTCATACCATTATCTTTGAAGCTACCAGAGGGATTCAGCCCCTCATATTGTAGAAAAAGACAGTCATCATTCAGCCCTGCATATCGAGCGACAGGCTGAGAAGCTTTTAGCATCGTCTGCCCTTCACCAATCGTAATAATCTGATCATCTTCAGCGAAAGGCAAGAGTTCACGAAACCGCCACACACCACTGAAGTCGATAGGACGATTACGATTCCCCCAGCGTTTTTCAAAATCTCGTAATGACTGAGGGACTGGAACCTGATCCCAGTCATAAGAAATATCCAGGAGCTCGCCACATTTAGGGCAGCTTGTTAAAACTTCATTTAGTGAATAAGTTGACTGGCAACAGGGTGAAATGCACTTTTGATAAGCAATTTCAGTCGATACAGTGGAAATCGTAGTTTCTCCTCTATTTTTCTCATTTGTTAGATCATTGAAGATTTAAAATCAGTGAACTAGGAATTCATTGTCTAGACACTCACAAGGAATCGCAACTGAAAGCTGATTGATTCAAACTGTTTTTCCTGGAGAACACCTTAATTTGAAGGAATACGTTACACACCTCGTCTTGAATTTGCGATTCTAACCTCTTACATTGATTTGTTTAACGACGATTTCTCCTAACACAGTTCCCTCTTTTTATTCAGGTGCTTTCGATATGTTCGAGCTCACAAAGGTGCAAGCAGCATTAGAACAATTCTCGCTTGATGGTTGGTTATTCTATGATTTTCGAGGGAGTAATGTTCTGGCGAGACGAATCCTCGATATCCCTGAAGATGCGATGGGATCACGACGCTTTTTCTACTTTGTCCCTAAGTCAGGCCTGCCTACGAAACTGGTTCACCGAATTGAATCAGAAGCACTGGACCACCTCCCGGGGGAAAAAGTTGTCTATCTAAAATGGCAGGAATTGGAAGCGGGGATTGAAACAATCTTGCGCAATGCAAATCGAATCGCTATGGAATATTCACCTCGGAATTCGAATCCTTACATTTCTCGTGTCGATGCGGGAACTGTAGAACTGGTTCGTGAATCAGTTGAGTCCATCGTTCCTTCCGGAGATTTAGTTCAACTCTTCGAAGCAGTGTGGGATATCGAGCAATGGGAATTACATCAAAAAGCGGGTGTAGAAACAGACAAAGCTTTTGAAATCGCCTGGTCATTCATAGCGACTCAAATTCGAAAACAAGGAAGCGTTGAAGAGCAATCCGTTTCAGATGTGATTATGGAACATTTTAAGCAGAGTGGATTAACAACCTATCACCCTCCGATTGTAGCACGTGAGTCACACAGCGGTGACCCCCATTACGAAACGGGAACCGGTTCGAATACTGACATCCGAGAAGGCGACTTTGTACTAATTGACTTGTGGGCCAAATTGGACGTTCCGCGAGGCGTTTACAGCGATATGACTCGTGTCGGCTTTGTCGGCCAACAGGTTCCCGAAAGATATTCTCAAATTTTTCAAGTTGTTACCAACGCCCGGGACGCGGCAATCACTTTAGTTGAAAAGGCGTTTCAATCAGGCACTCCACTTCAAGGTTGGGAAGTCGATCAGGCTTGTAGAGATGTTATTCAAGAAGCAGGTTACGGCCAGTATTTTGTGCATCGTACTGGCCATAGCATCGGACAGGAGACGCACGGCAATGGCGCCAACATGGACAACCTTGAAACACACGAAGAGCGCCTAATCCTACCTCAAACCTGTTTCTCAATTGAGCCAGGAATTTATCTTCCAGAATTTGGCGTTCGAAGCGAAGTGAATGTCTATATTGATGGACAAAATATAGTTCACGTAACTGCAGGAGAGCGTCAAACAAAGATTCTATCAATCTTGAGCGAGTATTAACGAAACTCGTGCAAGTTATCTTGATCTTTGTTATTCCTGATCTATACGAAGCATTTCATCTAATATGACAGGGTGCCAGAGATCGTCGCGCTGCGATTGCTCTGTGTAATTCTTTCTAGCCCAGGTGCGCAGCCGCATCTCCTCAATGGCATCGACTGAAAGTCTGTTTGTTTCTTGTGCCGAAAAAGAAATCGTAGCTGAAATACCCAACGGTCTACTCCTCACACATAATCTTGAGAATGAAACTCGTCGAACCAGCTTCCTGCAGCCGCGAGACCCTATTTGTTAAAGAACAAGCCTGAATGATCTCTCAAACTAAGGAAAGCCCTCATTTGGTTCCATCAGGCTGTGAGAGAGTGATTCAGGTTTCCGGTGAAGACCAATCCTGAAATTCGTCACCAGATTTGTCACATATTGTATCTAATCTGCCATAATTTCAAGCCGAAATTCAGTAACAAAGAACATTAATGACCGAAGATCAAATTATAATTAGAGTTAGAGTTTCGGCGCCGTTAAAGTCTAATAATGTTTTCTGCCCATAGACCTCTTTATTTTGCTAAAGAGACATCGACTGTACTACCCATAGGCAAATCGGGCCAAAGGCGTCCTGATGGCTCAATGTAAACCATAACAACGCTTTCACGAAATCCCGGCTTTGAAACTGCTTGCTCTGAAATTTTGCTAACAGTTCCTTTTCCTTTAATGTTTCCAGAAAAGACGATTTTGACTTCCGTCCCTTCCTTGAAGAGACTTAGCTTACGAGAAGGAACATCCACAAGCAAAAATGGGCGTTCTTTATCGAATAGTTCTACGATCGGAGTACCTTTCTGTACGGAGTCTCCGATTTCTTTTTTGAAGATTCCAACGATGCCAAATCGGTCCGCATTCAGTTGTAACGCATCCCGTTGTGATTCCAAGTTTTTCAGCTCACTTTTGACTCGGTCCAATCGATTCATGATAACTTCAACCCCCATTGCCAGCCGGATCTGTTTGGGAAGTTTTTTCTGAATCGCCTTCAACTCTTCCATCTGCTCTTCACAGAGTTTGACCCGAGCAGCAAACACTTCCGCAGAGTTACGAGCAGACTCCTGACGTAACATCGCCGTGATTCGGTTTTCATCAGGTAATCGGCTCTCATAAACCAATGACCGAAAAACTTCTTCCTTGGAACCGTTGCTGGAAACGGAGTTATAATCTTGTAAAAAATCCTGCCATGCCAAATTGGTTATCTGGTGGATGTATTGCTCTTTAAGATACTGGGAAGATTTCAACTTGGCATTAAATACTTCAGATTCAATGTCCTTATTTCGCAATGCTAATTCTACTTCTGATTTTGCCTTCGATTGCTCAAGCTCGGCTTCAAGTGTAATTAATTCCTGCTGTTTTCGGTTCCAGCTTCTATCTAAAGAATGATCAAAGAGAGACAGAATCCGTTCTCCACTGGAGATTGCCTGCCCCTCCGTAACATAGATCTCCTGAATTACTGCGTCATTTTTAGCTGTGATGATCGTTTTTGGAGCTTGCAAAGAGCCAATATAGGTTTCAACGCGAACACCTTTCACCCATTGTGAGCACCAGATTCCTCCAGCCAATGCAAGCATTAAAATAATCAATGCCCGAAGCCCAAATGAAGAGGAATGTTCGTGCAAATCATTTTGAACTTGATAGTCATCCAATAATTCAGAAGGCATTTCTGGCTGTCCTAAAATCATCCAGATTTATTCAGTGGTATCGCTCGCGCTACACAATACGCCATTTATCGAATCGGATACTAAGCAACCAGAATTTACCTCAAATCCAGCAAAATACATCCTCCCCTAGACATTTCTGTTAAACTTTAACGCCTACGAAATTTGTGGTGTAATCAACCACCCAAGGAAAGTTGCCATCTGTATACATTCTCAGATTTCTTGAGCATCGCAAAACTGTCAGAATGGTTCATTATCCATCTAGTAAGAATTCCTCATCAGATTGGATTCCATCAATTGAAGTTGATTTATTAGTCACTCTTTGAACTTTGAATAAGGCAATCATCAAGTTCAGTAACAACAATGTTTATGTGGTCGCAATTCCAGAATTCTTCCGTTAGGATGATTCGTAACCGTTTTTTAGTAATTGTCAAATTGTTAATAAAACAAGTACTTATAAACACAATGGTAACGAAAGTGAAATAGGATTCATGAAGCCGATCGTACAAATCTCATTAGATCTGACAAATATACATGAAGCCCTGGAAACAGCGGCGATGGCGATACGAGCTGGCGTAGATTGGCTGGAAGCAGGAACTCCCTTAATTCTTGCCGAAGGTTTGAATTGTGTTCGGGAACTCAGAGCACAATTTCCTGAAACGCCCATAGTTGCAGATTTAAAAACAATGGATGGTGGTTATCTTGAAGCAGAAATGATGGCACAGGCAGGTGCAACACATGTTGTTGTGATGTCGCGTGCTCATGAAGAAACCATACATTGTGTCGTGAAAGCCGGTAAAGATCATGGTGTAAAAGTCATGGGAGACAACTTGGCTGATGACATGGTCTCAGCAGCCAGGAAGTTGGAAGACCTGGGCTGTGACTATGTGGTTCATCATGTCGGCTACGATGAACGTCGTGGAATTGCTGCAAAGGGAGAACGAATGCCAAGCCCATTGGATCAATTAAAAGAAGTCGTGGAAGCCACCAATATTCCTGTCCAGGCAGTAGGAGGGCTCTCATTGGAACAAGCCATCACAACACCAGAATACGGTGCCCCACTTGTTGTATTGGGAGCACCGCTTACCATTGACGCCGATTCGTTCAAAACTGCCTCCGGTAATCTGGAAGACTCATTAAAATTGATCTGCGAAAGAGTACATGCTTATGGTGATATTCCGATTGGAGTACAAAAATGAGTCAGGCAGAAGTGACACAAACAGCGGTTGTTAATTTTGCCCCTGAGGCAAATTCGGTTGAGTTACAGGAGATTCCAATTCCTGATTTCGGAGCAGATGAAGTGTTGCTGGAAGTTTCTGCCGTTGGAGTCTGTGGCAGCGATCTCCATCAATGGACGGCCGATCATAGTTGGCCTGTGAATTATCCTGTTGTACTCGGACATGAATTTGCAGGGACCGTTCATAAAACAGGGAGCCTGATTAAAAATTGGTCAGAAGGAGATCGCGTCGTCAGTGAGACAGCAGCGGTGATTGATCTGGATAATCCTATGTCTCGAGAAGGTCGCTATAATCTGGACCCAACACGAAAAGGCTTTGGATATGGTGTTAACGGTGCAATGACTCGATTTGTACGCGTTCCAGCACGTTGTCTTCATCGCGTCCCCGAACCTTTACCATTAGAAAGAGCGGCACTTACTGAACCCTGCTGTGTCGCCTTTAATGCCGTGGTGTTGAATGGAGAGATTCAACCGGGCGACCGTGTTGTCGTGTTTGGACCTGGGCCTATTGGTTTACTTTGTGCCGCCATGGCACGATTGCAGGGAGCTGAAGTTGCTGTTGTTGGTTTGGAACGAGACAAAGGACGCTTGGAAATTGCCGAACGCTTCTACGGTTGCCAACCCATCGTTGACGGACTCGATGAGTGGGCTATGGAAACAGATGGCCTAGGCGTGAACGGTGTAGTCGATGCAGCCGGTGTCTCTATAACACTAAAAAAGTCTTTGGACATTGTGCGACCGGGTGGCTGGATCAGCAAAGTGGGTTGGGGTCCTCAACCCCTGGGTTTTTCTTTAGATCCCTTAGTACAAAAAAACATCCGGCTGCAAGGCAGCTTCAGCCATAATTGGCCCATTTGGGAACGCGTCATTCGATTACTGACAACCGGCCAGTTAAACATAGAGCCGATCATTGGTGGAACCTGGTCATTAAATGAATGGCACACCGCCTTTGAAACCATGCATTCCGGTGAAATTGTGAAAGCAGTACTAACACCATAAACTAATGAGAGAGTTTATACGACTTACGTTATCTCAGGAAAAGTACCTCCATCTATTTCTTGTTTCTTCAACTTTGACTCGATTGAATATTTCATGCCAAAATTAGCTGCGTTTCCTAAAGCCTTTATGGATGAATTATGCATTTCCGGAGAAATGACACTTCGGCAGTGGATTGATCTGGCAGCCACTCTTGATATTGATGGACTGGAATTTTATGCCGGCTTCCTGGAAATGAAGGACCAGAAATTTTGGTCGGAAGCGAAAAAAATGGCGATGGATCAAGGGTTAGAAATCCCCATGATGTGTTGCTCACCCGACTTTACTCATCCCGATGAATCATTTCGAAACGAACAAATCGAAGCTGAAAAATTCTGGATGGAAATGACGGCAGCCTTGGGAGGGAAATATTGCCGAGTCCTTTCAGGTCAAAGACGTCCGGAAGTCTCGCGTGAAGCAGGCATTCAGTATGCGGTTTCTTCAATTGAAGCTTGTCTTCCTTTGGCTGAAAAATTGGGGATCATATTAATTATTGAAAATCACTACAAAGACAATTATTGGGAGTATCCAGAATTTGCACAAATGGCCGATGTTTTCTGTGAGCTTGTGTCCCGTATTGATTCTCCATATTTCGGCGTCAATTACGACCCAAGTAATACCATCCTGGCAGGAGAAGATCCATTAGAGTTACTTGCGCGAGTGAAACATCGGATAGTCACCATGCATGCAAGCGACCGTTACTTAATTGAGGGCACTATTAAAGATTTACGAAAAGAAGAAAATAGCCTGGGATATGCAAGCCGATTGAGCCATGGTGTCATTGGTCAAGGACTCAATGATTATGATGCAATCTTCTCCCAACTGAAGGAAGTCGGTTTTGACAGTTGGATTAGTATCGAAGATGGAATCAATGGAATAAAAGAATTGCAAAAAAGTGCAACTTTTCTCAGGGCAAAAGTGTCTCAATATTGGGGATAGTATCAATTACACCAGCAAATAGAAAATTTCGGTAAAATAGAGAGCCCAATCAGCGTTGCATCTACGATAAAACATAGATATCGTATATACATCTGGACTAAGTTATGATTAAAATTTAATAATAATCTCTCTACTTAACCAGACAAATTTACCTTGCCCACCTGATCTTCTACCTATTAAGTGCACGCTATACTATAGCAGTAGTCCACAAACGTATTGATTCTTTGAAGAAACAGAATAAAACGCCTATGCTCGCCTTACCTCATCAAGCAATTTTTTTTACTTTCCTAATTAGCTTTACACTCATTCTATCGGGATGTGGCGGATCCAATTCGAATAACCAACGTTCGGCTAAATCGAATCCATTTGCCCCTTCAAATGGTAATTTTGCACCGGCACGACCGCAGTCAATAAAGCGGCCAAAAACCAAACAGGGGCAACAATCTCCAAGCAAGAACAGCAACACCATTTCGAAGCACAAAACGGATACTGTTAAAAAAACTTCCAAACCGGAAGTCAACGGGACTTCAAATCAAACTAATATTATTACAGAGACTAGTAAGCGAACTTTAGATAGTAATAGCCCGGGAGTTGCCATCATTGTACGTGGTGTTAGTGGAGACGAGCCTGTGGCATTGCCAATTCTTCAAAAAGAGATTCGCTCATCGATTTTGAACCCGTCAACTAACAACTTACAAAAACAGGGCGCTCTTACAGAGTCCTCTCAACAAGATTTTGAGAATTTTGTTTTTAACAAACAACTCGTTGTGGTTGTACGTCCCGTTCCAAATGATCTATTTGCATTTGCTCAGAAGCTCAACTGGGGAAAGGTGAAAGATATCGATTTACAAAATCGAATTATTACCGTGGAGACACAACTTCAGCAGCTCAATTCTACAGCACTTAAGAAAAAAACGGCTCCTATGCAGTCAGAGCCTCCAGTCAAGATATCTGCGAACACGAATTCCTTAAAAAGTAATGCAGCAGAAAATCCTAGTAAACCGACTATGAAAACTCCTGAAAAGAAGCCTACGAATTCTAATGATCGTGACTTAAAACCTCGCCCTGGTGAAGAGACTATCGACTGGGCTTTGCGTGTGATTGCCGGTTCCAGCCCGTTTGCACACGATACTGCCTGCAAAGAACTGGCTAGAATGAAACCAGACGATAGTCAACTTCAGCGTGTTTCATCTGTCTTAGCTGCGACATTACCTTTAGCCAAAGAAGGTTTTCGGATGAAGGAGCACGTCAATGCCATGGCTGTCTGGTACACCAAAGAAGCAACAATGGCATTTGCAGTTCTACTCGCTGATGAAAAATCAGTACTGGTACGTGAAGAAATCATCGAACTTCTACCAAAAATTAACTCGGAAACGACTGCTGAAGTTCTCGCAGGCCGGCTCTCAAATCGAGAAGATTTGAAAGATGCTCGGCAGGCTCTTAAAATCATGGGGCAAATTGCAGAAAAACCGGTAATTCGGTTATTGAACCACCCCGACTCCTCACTGAGGATTGAAGCTTGCAAAATACTGCAATCCATAGGCACTCAGGAAGCAGTCGAAGCTCTTAAAATACGCGCTGAAGTTGAAGAGTCCAACGTCGTCAAACAGCTCCTGTCAGAAACGCAAGCTGGCATTCAAACGAAATTATCAAATCCAGAAAAGTGAGGCGATTCAATAGCCGGCAGCGGCACCATGTTTTCTAGAGTCGCTCTGGCCACGTAGACCATCTGATTGACGCGATACTGCTTGAGTGGCGGCAATTCCGGAACTCTCTTTAATACGATGTCCGAATCGCTTCAACTTGGAACTATTCTGATTAAAAAGTTTTGATTCGAGCACTAAATCATTTGGCATCCATTGGTGGTGGATGCGCGGAAATTCGACGGCCTGTTCCGGGGGTAATCCATATACGATCATGTTCAGTAAAACCTGAAGTGTACTGGAAATAATTCTGGGGCCTCCAGAGGCACCCGCTGAAAATACTGCTTTCCCATCCTTAGTTACAATTGTAGGTGACATACTGGAAAGTGGTTTTTTTCCAGGTTCGATTTCATTTGCTTTACTTTGAATCAACCCAAAGGCATTGGGCTTGCCAGAAATCGCTGCAAAATCATCCATCTCGTTATTCATCACGATTCCATATTCTGGAATCACCACTTTACTACCAAATGTCAAGTTAATTGTCTCGGTACAAGCCACCGCATTTCCAGCTGCATCCATCACCGAAAAATGACTGGTCCCAGCATCTTGGGGTGGAATATAGCGACCATACTCTTTCAATGGCTTGGTTCGCTGAGCATTGATGCGTGAAGCTAGCTGATTTGCATAGTTCTGGTTTGTTAATCGTTGAATTGGCACGGGAACAAAATCAGCATCTCCCAAGTACTCTGCACGGTCTGCATAGGCATGTTTCATAACTTCTGTCAATAAATGAATTTGCTCAGGAGAGTGAATTTGTAGTTTTCCAAACGAATGCCCTAATAACTCCTTTTCTAAAGATTTGATCATGTTGAAAGACTCTATTATGGCAATGCCTCCGCTGGAAGGTGGAGGCATTGTTAAGATTGTATATCCATTGAAGTTTGTAGTAAGAGGTTTTCGAATGACTGGCTGAGTTTTCATCAAATCCTCAAGCGTCAATATGCCTCCATGCTGCTTTCCACAAGCTTTAACCATGGCATCAGCAACGGGGCCCTCGTAAAAACCAAACCAACCTTTTTCTGCAATTAATTCGAGTGACTTTAACTGCGGACTGAAAAAACGATCGTTTTCTTTCCAGGGCTTACCTTGATTCAAATACTCATCAAACAGTATTTGAAATCGTTTAGGATTCAAAGTTCCATTTTTAACTCGCCTTAACATGGTATTTTGAATTGACCTCATGTGATCATTGATAGGTACTCCTTTTCTCGCCATCAAAATTGCTGGCTGTATCACGGTCTTTAAATCTAATGTGCCATATTGTTTGACGGCATAACATAATCCGGCCACTGTGCCTGGGACTGCCACTGCCAAAGGTCCCTGACGGCTGGCTAATTTACGCTGCTCATCACTGCCTGGTAGGTTAGCATACATGTCTGGAGTCGCGGCAGCAGGAGCTCGTTCCCGATAATCAATGACGATAGACTTCTGCTGCTTTTCATCCCAGATCACCATAAAGCCGCCTCCCCCCAAACCACAACTGGCCGGTCTGAGAACAGAAAGCGCAAAAGAAGTAGCAACGGCTGCATCCACAACATTGCCACCTGCTTTAAGAATGGCAATACCAGCCGCACTCGCCAAAGGATGATCTGCGGCGACAACCGCCTTTTGATATACTCGTTCCTGTTGATCTGTAGTTGGAGTTTCTGAAAATCCGAGTTGAGGATTGCAGAAAACAGCAATGATCAAAGTAAAACTTAACATGATATTCGTAAAAGATTTACGACCGTAGAATTTTATAAACATGTAATACCCTTTGAGCATCTATTCGCAGTGGGGTAGTAATTGTAATAAACGATGCAGACAATCTAGTACTGCCACTCGAAGTCTGGTTTCACTCTGATTATACTATGCGATCTGACCTGATTGAATTCCAGATTGAACCTTGGAACATCTTTTCAGTCGGTAATTAATACGAATTTTATTTTGAAAGTCTCTGAACAAACACTCTTAAAATATCTATCGTCACAGTGAAGATCAATCTAATCACATATAAGAATCCCTTTTCCCAAGTAACAGCTGATTATTCATGACACTCACAACTCCAAAAGCTGATAAAACATGCCAATTGGTAACTCTTGGCTGCAAGGTGAACCAATACGAAACTCAGCTGGTAAAAGAAACTCTGGAAAAAAATGGCTATCGCGAAGCATCAGAAAACGAAACAGCAGATCTCTGCGTTGTTAATACGTGTACCGTTACGGCAACAGGGGATTCCAAAGGACGTAAGTTAATTCGTCAGCTCTCAAAGAATAATCCTGGGACGAAAATTCTGGTTATGGGTTGTTATGCAACTCGAGATCCAAAAACGGTCTCAGAATTACCAGATGTATTTGAAGTCGTCACCGACAAACGAGAGCTGCCAGATGTCCTTGAACGGCATGGGATTGTCGATATGCCAACAGGTATCTCTGAATTCGAAGGGCGAAAGCGAGCTTATGTAAAAGTTCAGGACGGATGCATTTTACGTTGCACTTATTGCATCATTCCCAAAGTACGGCCCGGTTTGCAAAGTCGTTCTCCACAAGATATCGAAGAAGAAGTTCGACGTCTGGTGGGAAATGGTTTCCGAGAAATAGTTCTCACGGGTATCCACGTTGGTCATTTTGGTGTAGACACAACACGTGGAAAATCAGGTTTGCCACCATTTCGACTTTGGCACCTGTTTCGAAAGCTTGACCAAATTCCTGGTGATTGGAGAATGCGACTTTCCAGTGTAGAAACCGCGGAAATCAATGATGACTTCATTTCAGCAGCCGCTGATTGTGAACACCTTTGCCCCCAGTTTCATCCTTCACTTCAAAGCGGATCAGACACAGTCCTGCGTCGTATGAAACGGCGATACCATGTCAGTCGATTTCTGGAAAAATTGCAAATGATGCGCGAACGCTTAGATAATCCGTCGTTCACGACTGACGTGATTGTAGGATTTCCTGGTGAAACAGATGCAGAATTCGAGCAAACCATTCACGCCTGTCAGGAAGCAGCGTTCATGAAAATCCATATTTTTCCTTTCAGTGCAAGAAAGGGAACTCCTGCTGCGACTTATGAAAATCAAATTTCTCCTGAAGTTCGCCAGGACCGCTGTCAACAATTAGCAGAAGTCGAACGGAGCTTAGCAAAAAATTTCTATCAAACGTTAATCGATCAAAATCTACAAGTCCTTGTTGAACGAGAATCTGAAGACCGTTCAGGATGGGTGCGTGGTACTGACCGCTGGTATGCTCCCGTAGAATGCCGTGGCTCTAAGGTTGACATTGGCAAATTTGTGAATGCATGTGGTGCCAGAGCGCATCGTGAATACCTCGAAGCAGAACGAATTTTCTAAGAAGATTGATTTGAATTTGTGGCCGAAACCCTCCATCAAATTGAATTCCGTTTGTTTAATAACCATCAACGATTATAAAAAAGAAAGATTTTGAGTGTCATTGTTAATTGCGATAGAAGGCATTGATGGTTCAGGCAAAGGAACACAGGCAGAGAGACTGCTTGCAAAATTAAAGCAAGAAGGAATCGCTGCAAGCCTGGTCGGTTTTCCCCGCTACGATCAAACACTATTTGGTAAGTCCATTGGAGATTTTTTAAATGGACGTTTCGGAGAACTTGATGAAGTTAATCCGTTCCTTGCATCACTGCTGTATGCCGGAGATCGTTTTGAATCTCGAGACCATATTCTCAAAATGATTGAATCCACGCAGGTCGTTATATTTGACCGCTACATACCTTCTAATATCGCACATCAGGGGGCAAAGCTCTCTGGCAAAGAGCGGAGCGAATTTATTCAATGGATTGAACAAATCGAATATCAGATTTTTGGTTTGCCTCGATTGGATTTGGCGATTCTTTTGGATTTGCCCGCAGACTACGCTCAAAAACTCGTAGCGGAAAAGCAGGCTCGCTCTTATACCGAAAAAGTCGCCGACCTACAGGAAGCTGATCAATCGTACTTAGCAAACGTCAGACAGGTCTACCTGCACCTGGCTGAAGTAAATCAGCATTGGCGAAAAATTAATAGCTTGAATGAAAATCAACTGCGATCCATTGAAGAGATAGGAGACGAAATCTGGTCTCTTGTTTCTTCGTTACTCTGAAAACGAGCACTTTCAGATCTTTGTTCAGCGCCTATTTGAACACAAAATAATTTGGTTCAATCTTAATGAAAGCTGAATGAAAAAAACTCTTGACCCTCTGCTAGATTAGCCTGTCTAATATCAATGTTCTTTGATCTTTGGAAGGGAGACAGGAATCGTGAAACGCGCTCCAGGGCAACTCACATTAAGAGAAATGTTTTCTGATACCGAGCGACTTGCCTCTGAACTAATCGAACATTTGGATTTGGGATTTATACCCATGAATGAGCAATTAATTCGCTTGGTTCGGGTTGTGCCTGATGGGATAGAAAAACGACGCGTGGAAGATGTCAGTGTACGCAATCAAGCTGCAGATTTATTGAAAAGCGAGAATTTTACGCAAGAACTTTTCGAAAAATTGGATGAATATCTGAAAGCCATTGATGAATCTGTGAGCCAGATCATTAGTGGCGAATAAGTTTCTTCCCCATTATTATGAAGCTTTCAGTTCCAAAGGCTCGAACTCTTCCACTATTTTTTTAGCACTCAAAAGGCCATCGACTGCCGCAGATACAATACCGCCGGCATATCCTGCCCCTTCGCCTACAGGGTATAAACCTCGGAACTCTGGAGCCTGATACGTCTGACGGTCACGATCAATTCGAATAGGAGAACTGCCGCGCATTTCAGGACCAGCTAAAACGGCATTTTTCAGAAATGCACCACGCCATTTCTGATCCATAATCGGCAATCCATTCTGAATTTGCGAAATCACAATCGGGGGTAGTACTGAATTCAAGTTCGCAGTGACCACTCCCCGTTGATATGTACCCTGATATCGAAAACCTGATTCTGTTTTTCGCTGATTAAGAAAATCACGCGTACTTTGAATGGGACATAAATAATTTTTTTCTCCCAACTCGAAAGCAATCGATTCATATTTTCTCTGGAGTTCTACACCTGCCAGAGGATGGTCGCTCCCGAATTCCTCGGGATAGATGGTCGTCATGATCCCACTATTAGCATATCCGGTATCATGCCTTGAATTACTCATTCCATTTGTACAAAACATATTTGGTTCTGAAACACTGGGCATTACAATTCCGCCAGCGCACATGCAAAAAGTATAAAGATCACGTTTTCCTTTCGTAATCATCGTATAGTCAGCAGCCCCCAAAAGTGAAAAGTACTCCTGGCGACCGTATTTGTGTTCATTTACTTGATTTTGAGGCTGTTCGATTCTGAGCCCCAACTGAAATGCTTTACGAAACATGGGAACTCCAAGATCGTATAGCATCTGATAAGTATCGCGGGCACTATGGCCGATTCCTAAAATCACATGAGCTGTTTTAAGATAACCTGAAGATGTCATCACCCCCTGTACTTGGCCATCAACAACATCGACTCCTTCCAAACGACATTCAAATCGAAACTCTCCTCCCATCTCGTCTATTTTACGACGAAAGTTTCGACATATCATTGGAAGCTTATTACTTCCTAAGTGAGGGCGGTGTTCATAAATGATTGAAGACCGCGCTCCACAGTCTACAAAACGTTCGAGAACCCACTGGACATCAGGCCCACTAAGCCGACAGGTCAGTTTGCCATCACTGAAACAACCTGCCCCACCTTCTCCAAAGAGGTAGTTATTTTCGTTCTGAAAATCGCCCCCTTTATCAAAACGTCTGATTTCAGGTACACGTTCTTTGACAGGAAAACCACGCTCAATAATTAACGGGCGATACCCCTTTAAAGCTAAAAAATATCCCGCAAGTAACCCGGCAGGACCAGAACCGACAATAACAGGCCGTTCAGAAAAAGGCTGCTTGCCACAGAGGGGATCATCAAATTCAACTGCTGAATATTTTTGAATCGATGAATCTTCACGAAGATTTCTGAGTATTCCTAATTCGTCTGGCACACTCACTTCTGCAGAATACACGAAACACAAATCGTGACTCGAACGCGCATCCAGGCTTTTTCTAATGATTCGGTAGCTCTGGACATCTGAAGTATTGATCCCCAATTTTTGAGCAACATGAGTGGCAAGCTCTATTTCGGGTATTTCTACTGGCAAACGAATATTAGTTACTTTAAGTGACATAGAACTGAAACCGGAATCAAACAAACGCGGAAGCAAGACGCGAGATCATGTCAAGCAATTCGAATGTTATACTGCTAAGGTAAGCGAATGCAATTTTGATGCTCGGAAACAGTTATAAATGCAGAAAATACTTAGAAAAGCTGCCCCAAAAAGAATGGCTCAGGCAGCTTTCTTGAAAGAAACGGTTTCGCAGTCTTCATCATCTTTCTTGTCTGAAAAAAGCTGATTTAGTTCGCGTTCCAGATCTTCCATTTTTGTCTGAACTAGTTCTGTGTAGTAGTTCATCTCTTCACGCGAAATGTTTTGCGGAACTGGGATGGGTTGTCCTACAAGATAATAGACTTTTGAAAATGGTTTAGGAATCCAGATACTTGTCCAACTTCCCTGGAATTTCCAATAGCGTGTCGCTGTAAATGCAGTCGGAATGACTGATCGCCCTGAATGAGACGCTAAAAAAATAATACCAGGCTTCATCTTATGATGAGGTCCTCGTGGGCCATCAGGGGTAATGACAATATGTTTCCCCTCTGCCAACTTGATTAATTTTTTGATCGCACTGGCTCCCCCCCGAGTTGTGGAGCCACGGATTGCTCCCATTCCAGCGGCCTTCAACATTGCTTCAATCGTATCAGCATCACGGTGCTGACTGATAAGCGCCACACTGTTATGTTCCACAGCACAAAAAAGTGGTGGAATGACAGAGTCGTGCCAGACGCTGTATAAGTACCGGTCGCTCCCTGTATCAGCAAATGGACAACGATCAATACTATCACCGACGAATTCAAGACGCGTGGTCTTGAAGATCAATCGAATTATGATGACAATAAAAGAATTGAGAACGCTTAATAAAGTTCGACTCCGAATTTTCAACCGATTACTCCTGTGCTGCGTATGCTATTGAACATTGTAGAACTGCGAATTGTAGTCATGTTCTGATCTATGCAAATCCCAATTCTCAGACACGCAATCAAGCCCAGAAAGTCAGTTTTTTCATCGCCACCATTTATCGTAAACTACCTATATTTAACAAAACTGGGAAAACAGCTACGACTGAAGTTCCTCACCACAACTAATGTCTAGTGCATCCATACGACGGTACAGTTTTGCCCTGGTTAACCCAAGTAGTCTAGCCGCTTCAGTTCGGTTATTTTTAGATTGCTCCAAAGCCCGAAGAATATGCTCCACTTCTACCTGATGAAGAGTCTCTTCCAGTGATTTGATGACGGGTGACAAAGAAGGCCCGAGCCGACGAGCATCAATCCCCGTTTTAAGTCGCAAAGGTAACGATTCCTGGGTAATCACTACTTCTGATGTCGATTGGAATGCTGATTGAATGATCTTTGTTAGCTCGTCCAGATTCGCAGGCCAAAAGTAATTATGAAATAAAGACAGCACCCCGGGAGCAAATCCGCTCACCTGTTTTTCTTGATATCGATTTTCATTTTCCAGGAAATGCTGCGCCAAGAGTTCCAGATCTTCTTTTCTCTCTCGTAAGGGAGGCACATGGATCTCCATCGTTGTAACTAAATAGTAAAATTCAGGAAGGATCAATTCCTGATCTAAGAGTTCAGACAATGAAAAAGAACTAGCAGTTACTAACCGAACGTTGTCTTTGACAGTTGTCGATTGAAATTTTGATAATATCAATTCTTGAATGTCTCGCGCCAGGGACTCAACATGAGAAAGAAAAAGCACACCTGGTTCTAAGGGCATTGTCTCTTCATAGTCTCTTTCAAAAATTTTCCCTATCGTTTGCTTCAATTCGCGTGGTGGTAATTTATCGCATTCCAAAGGGATAAATATTTTTCTCCTTTGATCGCTTTCAAAATGAATGACTCTCGCCAAGTGTTCTTTCCCGGTACCCGACTCCCCGCAAAAATGGATTGGTTGATTGCTGTGTATTGCCAGTTCCAATTGCCGCAGAGTACGCTGCATGGCATCGTTTTGTGCAACGACCGTCGAAAAACGAAACCGATTTCTTAAAGACAGGCGTAGCGCCGCTAATTCCGCATGTAATTGTTGAGATGGAGATGCAATCGGCAGAGTATGAGGCTCTTCGATTTGGTCTATGATTCCCAGTACCAGCTTCGTTTGACTATGTTCATCAAGCAAGGGGTTGTAATGAATTACACAAGGCAACGTTTTGCCGCCATGCGTTAGTAGATAACGGGGCACTTCAGACCTGTTTCCCTGAAATACTTCGGGAGGAGGGCACAGCAAATTACAAACAGATTCGCACTCATCGGGATCGGTGTCTACCGCATAATCGCAAGTCTGTCCAATAATATCATCTGCTGACCATTCCAATATTTTTTCACAACCCTGGTTAAAGAACAGAACTTTTCGTGAAGCATCAATCAGAAACAAAGGCGTATCGAGAGAACTTAAACGAGTTTCCAGACGAGTATGGCGTCCTGTTCCTTTTTTCATACTTATCAGCACCTCCCGTATGATCTCAATCTGTCTACGGAATACACTTCATTGAAAGAATCGTCCAACACAACTCAAAATACTTCTGCCATCTATCTTTGAACACGGCCTGATCCACTACCATTCATCAGTGCTTCAATTTCTGCACGAGTTGAATAGTTAAAATCTCCCTGAATACTATGCTTCAGGCAACTGGCGGCAACAGCATAACGGATTGCAGTCTCTGCAGAAGAAAGCTCTGGTGTATTCAGAGCAAAAATCAAAGCGCCTGCAAAGGAATCACCGGCACCAACCCGATCGATGATGTTATGAATTTGATAACTGGTATATTGCCCATGTGCATCACATGGAGCAAAGTAAGCTTGCTGCTGTGACTGATTATATAACATCGCTCCCCAGTTATTATGACTGGCTGAAATGCTTTCACGCAATGTGATTGCAACCTGTTTTACATTGGGATATTTTTCGGTGATTTGTTTTGCAACCGAAATATAACCTTTAATACTTAATTCTCCCGATTCGACATCTGACTCAGGCGCCCTGATGCCCAGTGACAAATCTGCATCTTCTTCATTGGCGATAATGAAATCGACATATTGAACCAGAGAATGCATCGTCTCTCTCGCTAACTCTTGTGGTTTGGTATTTGCTTTCCAGTTCCAGAGTTTCTTTCGGAAATTTAAATCGCAAGAGACCATCACATTGCGCTGACGAGCCGCCTCTAAAGCCTTCAGAGATAAGCGTGCCGCAGATTCACTAATTGCGGGGGTAATCCCTGTGATATGAAACCAGGTTGCTCCCTCGAATATTTGATCCCAGTCAAACGTCTCAGGAGAGGCCAAAGCAATCGAACTAAACTCGCGATCATAAGTTACCGTACCTCCCCGCTGATTGGCCCCCGTTTCGACAAAGTAAATACCAAATCGACCTGTTTTACTCCGGTGGATCAGATTGCAGTCTACTCCTATTTTCCCCATTTCCTGAACGAGCGAATCTGTTATTAGGTTATCAGGAGAAGCAGTAACAAAGGCTGAGTTTCCTCCTTGAAGAGCAATAGAAACAGCGACATTGAGTTCACCACCACCGAATGTAGATTCTAAAGTACCGGGTATTGATTGCCTGACTCGCAAAGAATTTTGAGGGGCCAGTCTCAACATGACTTCACCAAAAGTAACGACTCTCACACTAAACCTTCGTTGCTATACAGAAAAAATTATTGGACAAAATTCTGTATTTAGCTTACCTTGGTCTGTTGAATCATTCCAGCATCTGTCTAAAAGTAGTAAGTGCATTTACTGTTTCAAGCGAAACAGTGGTCATAAGTGACGTGGTGTTGTGTGCTATTTCTGTGAGTTAAAAAATACGATAAAATGCTGGCCTGAATCTTTATTTATTTTTGATAAAATTGTGTGGTGTGCCAAACAGTTGTCATACCCATTTTTTAAAATAGTATTATATAAACATATCATTTATCTATGATTGAATAATTTAAAACAGGTGGCGGCAGTTTCGTCTAGCCCGTTCAGGGACTGAGATGGAGTTGAACGGGGTTGCCTGCATGGAACTGCCGCCCCTCTGTATTTATTCATCATCAGAGTACGAGTTTACACCATAGCAAGCCATCTGAAAATAGCATTCACTAAGCTGAGAATATTTGAAGGGGTTTAACTGCTAAGTATGATTGTTTCGTATAAAGCATCAGATTCGTTTTGACTTTAAAACCTGAGAATAATAGAGTACAGAGCTTGGTTTTTGTACAAAATTCGATGTATGGGGAAATAATCAGATGATTCATAACGAATCCGCAGTAATATGTCCGGCCTGTGAAAAGAAAATCACACCAAAATACGGAATCAATCAGTTCAGACAGCAAGCTTCTCTGGAATATCAATCCAAACGGCTTGGTTGTTCTGTTGATTGCCCACACTGTAAGCATGTTTTTATCTATAAGGTCTATCAGGAAGACAAAAGAGCTTCTTAAAATTTTCTATTCTTTTGAAGCTTGTTTAAAACTTAACGATCATCCTCAGATTCAAAATCAACAGACTGATCACGCTACAAAAACATATCAATGCCATACCTTTATGCGCAATTTGACGGTAGCGGGCCAAAGGTTTTACAAAGCAAATCTGTATCATCAATTTAGCACAGACAAAACTTACTATCATTGATGAAATGACGATCACCGTCCCTAGCCCCAGATATCCTAAATGCACTGTTGGTATCATTCCCACCGGTGATTCCTGGTGAATTTCAAACAGTGAAATTAAAGTCTGCCATCGCATTCGAAACACAGACAAACCTGGAAATCCTATCAGTATCGCTAACAAAAAAATCGCTGCACTTCCCAAAAAACGTTGATCACCAATCAGGCCTTGTATCTGATTCGGATAATTAACTTCTGATTGACGATCACTCAAACTATCCAGCAAGCAGGCCAGCCCCAAAATTGCCAGATAAGATAATAGCAATTCAGGAAAAAACTCTTTTATAGCATCAAGAATAGAACTCGCTTCGAATTCACTTGAATCATGGCGCCACTTCCAACAAGTTGATGAAAGTTGTGCAAGGAAAACACCAGTGAATTGCATCATGAATAAAACCAAAATGGCCTTCAGTTCTTTCTCAATTAACAAAAGCCCCGCTGTTGTAGTAAGCACAATTAAAGCAAGTAAAGACAGAATCTGTTCTGCATCTACGAAAGAAATTACAGTGATTTTATTGACAAACAGAACTAAAAATATCAGCCCCAAACAGATAAAAGCAAGAGCAGATAAAATTGAAACCCAATACGGCATCTCCTTTTGGATAAATCTCACACAAAAATTGGTCGGAACAGTTCCCATTCGAAAAGCGGCACCAGTCATAATTAGAAAAATTCCTAGCGCCGGAGCGGAGAGATTCAATGACAAATCACTTTCCTGGCCCATTCTTTGCAGTGATTCATGAATCACACTTAAGTTAGTTGATCCGATAGAGGCAGATAACAAGATAACGCCAGAGAACAAAATTGCTGACATAGGCAATGAAGATTTGAAACGTAGCAATACTGTTTCTTCTCGAGACTCTACTTGAATACGACTGAGTGCAAACAGCGTAATAAGATACAAACTCAGTTCAAAGCTGATGGCCAGAAAAAAAAGATTATTGAACATTCGAAAAATCTACAATCAAACAAGAACCATGTTTTAAGACTCTTTTTTAGTAAACTCAGGTCTTCTGTTGCATAGAAAGTAATACCTTTCCAGATTTTCCCGTCTTCTCGGCTTCCTCAACTGCCAGACTGATTTGCTCAAGAGGGAATATATTTCCAATTTCTGTAGACAACACTCCTTTACGAATCAGTGTGGTCAGATTGGCAACTAGTTTTATTTTTGCTGGTAAAGATATTAATTCCATCTGACGGGCCAACCAGAATCCTTCAATGCTCCCGCCATTTCTAATTAATTCCCGTGACAGAAATTCTAAAGGTGCATTTCCCAAAGAACCATAAAGAACGAATTTCGACCGCTCTCCGAGCACCTTGACAATAGATGAAGCCGTCGGACCTCCAATAGGATCGATGGCAAAGTGAATTTCACTGCTCCCCAGAGTTTTACGAATTTGATCTATTAATATACGCTCGTTGTCATGTTCTGAATTGTAAACAATCACATGTTTGGCTCCCAGCTTTTTCAACTGCTCAGCCTGTCCATGACGCCTGACCACATTGAGTGTCTGGAAGCCATAATAATTTCCCAGTCGAATGACCATCTTGCCAACTGCGGATGCTGCCGCCGTTTGAAGTAACCATTGATTTTTCGGCATACGAAGAATTTGCTTCACTAAAATATAAGCCGTTGCTGGATTAACAAAGAAAGTGGCGGATTCTTCCAATGATAATTTTGAAGAAACAGGAATAACGAACTGATTAGATATCACAATTTTATCAGCCCAGTTACCAGTTTTTCGATTTAACACAACCACCCGCCGCCCTTTCAAAAGGGTCCCGCGCAAGCCACCCCCACTCGCCTCTACAATTCCAACACCTTCAAATCCTGGAGTAGCAGGCAAGTCAGGTCGAGTTGAGTAACCACCTCTGATATTTAATAAATCAGAGGGATTCAAAGGACTCGCCAACATTCGAACCAGGACCTCTCCTTCCTGAGCAATTGGTTCTTCAACCTCACAAACTTTAAGAACTTCAGCTGGTTCACCAAATTGTTCAAAGCGAATCGCTCGCATAAACTGTCTCTTTCACTTTTCGGAGGGCATCGTTGAACTGAGAGTTTAGCAGGTCGTAGACAGGACAAGCAAGCAGCCCAGAAAACAACATTCAAGCAGAATTTTCGTTCTGCTATATATAAAACAATCCTTGCCGCCATCAAGGTAGCAAGGATTGTTAGTTGTTCTTCAAAATCAAATTCGAATCGAATTAAGTGACTCTAAAAAGATAAAGTTAATTCTGCTTCTTTGGAGTAAAATTAGAAGCCCCCGATGCCGTCTGAGTCGGACGAACCACAGACTTCTGAGCAGTGCCTTGAGACTGTGGAGCAGAAGAACGTTTCCAGTTATCGGTTGACCAGTGTGGGTAATACTGAACTACACTGCTCCCCAAATCACTCAGAATACCATGGAATCTTTTCGTTGTCATATTCTGATTGGGAATCACTCGCTGCAAAACAAATCGTCGATTGCTGGCAATGTAAGCGAAAAATTTGCCATTCCCCATGCGGTCATTATCAGACAACAACCGCAGCATTGCCGTACGAGGCACATCAGCTGCACTTCTGGGAAGTGGGTCCAGCCAAGCCATCACCCAAACCCATTCGCCATTCTCACTGAGAACAGCAGACATCGAGAGTTCCCACTCTTCCTTATTCTGATTTGCTTTGAACTGAAAGTCGTAACGTTTTTTCTTCTTGGTTGTGTTTAAACCCATCGCTTTCAGTAGATTTCCCAGCTGCGCTTCAGAGATTTGTCCTGGGTTTTTCTGGCTGGTTGTCATCGCTGTTTTTTTTGATGCTGGTTGCTGAGCTTGCACTCCGGCTCCCAGGATTGCCATCACTGATAACACAGCCATAAAACAGCCAATGACGATCCATCCACGAAACGTGATTTTCATTTGAAGACACTCCTTTGTCACTTTGAAAGTCTCATTATAACATTTGTATACGCACTATCTGCCCACATTCCTTCGTTGAGCAAACTGGACTGCACCGCGTATTAGACAGCAGCCCTGCAATGGTTGATTTCACTGTTGAGTCAAATTTACGTTTCTACCGGCAGTTCTTGCCGAGAAGAGTTAAGATGGCTCAAATAACCCCTTGAGGCAGATCTGAGACCATGTTTCGAACTGATCTAACTCTTGTAACAATTTTTCCGGTGAGTCAAACCCTGTCTTTATAATCGACTCTTCACGGGGTAGAACTTTGGGCAACTCTAGGTCAAATATGTGAACTATTCCCAAGTGGACCTTTCCGACCTCCGTTTCATCGTCATTAATCAGGCCTACACACTGTTCTGTATATCCAGTTTCCATTACGACTTCTTCATCAATCTCACGTTCCATCCCCTCTCGGTAAGTAGATCCCGCTTTCGCATCGTCTTCTGAAGAAATATGCCCGCCAATTCCTATTGAACGCTTAGCATGCAACCGTTGTTCGCCTCCTTTGGAACCACGCGTATAATAAAAGATCTCTCCTTCATGCCGAAAAATACAGTACGGAATTAACTGTTTGAAACTGGGGTCTTCTTCAACTGTATCGCGAGGTCTGAAACTGATGTAAGTAGGATCGAATAAGGTTTTGAGATAAGAATCCACCTGACCATTAAACCCTTGAAAATAACCAACTTCATGGAAGAGAAGTGTGGGAACGACCATTACGTGCTCCACTTGTTGTTCCGTATTTGACATGGCTGATCCTTCTATGCTTTGTTGACAGGTTGATTAATTGCTGAAAATGAAGCTGATTTAGACATTGGTGCCGAGCAGTTCGCTCACTTTTTCTCCGATATCAGGAGCGCGCATGAGAGTTTCTCCGACCAGGATACCTCCTACTCCTGAATTTTGCAGGCGAAGAACATCCTGCCGGTTTTGGATTCCGCTTTCACTAATAAGTAAACAATTTTGAGGGATTTCAGAACTAAATTGAATCGAGTGGTCGAGCGTTGTGACGAACGTCTTTAAATTACGATTATTAATGCCCAACATCGGAGGAGACAATTTCAATACTCGTTCCAAATTCTGTGGATCATAAATTTCCACCAAAGCTGACATCCCCAGTTCCATCGCGTAAGCATACAAATCTTCCAACTGGCTGTCATCTAGACATTCAGCAATCAGGAGAACAGAGTCAGCACCTGCAACCCGGGCTTCCAGAATCTGATAACGATCAATGATAAATTCTTTTCTTAACACCGGAATCGAAACAGCCCTGCGCACTGCTTTCAAGTAATCAAGATGGCCTTGAAAATAATGTTCGTCTGTTAGCACACTGATACAGGCAGCTCCCGATGCCTCATAGGTCCGGGCTATGTCCACTGGATGAAAATCTTTGCGAATCAAACCTGCTGAAGGGGAAGCCTTTTTTACTTCCGCAATCATTCCCACAGGAGCATGTATTTTCAATGAGTTCACAAAATCCCGTATGGAGGGCGCATCTGTCAATTGCTCTGCCAATTGCTCGAAAGGCAGTCTCGCTTTTGCCTGACTGACTTCTATCTGTTTTGTGGCAATAATTTCTTCGAGAATATTATCCACGACTGTGATTTCGTACCTTAGAAAGCGGTTTCAATAGCTCAATGATCTAACACGTAGCATAACCACCAAAGACACGAAGTACCACAGAGTCGGCAAAACCAATGCTGATTCGGCTTGTAATTCTTGTTTCCGATTACGACGATGGTCCCTTAACCGTTTTTCATGTGTTATTTAAGGCTCCTCAGGTTGATTTCTACATCGCTAATCCTGTTGACTTTACTACTGACGTTGCTGAGCATGCGCTACTGGTTTCTGCTCTTGAGAGCAAAGAGTGTGACGGCCCTTTTTCAGTTAAACCCAGATCGTTGCCAACTGGAAATCTCATTGCCGGTTATGCTTGCACTTCTCTGGATTTCCTTTCAGTTTATCAATTCGATCACCAGAGAATGGAGTCAATGGCAGACAACAAGCATTAAACCGAACGTCATTTCTCTGGAAACGGTCATTGCATCCTGCATGATCACGTTTTTCTTTGGGGTGGTAATCTTATGCACTCTGGCAGTATCCCACCATCACTCCCTGCAAAAATTAGGATTTCGTGCGAATGATAAAAGGGGCCAGCTTCGCGATGGATCAATCGGGTTTCTACTATTATTGATACCCGTCATGTCACTTCTCCTGGTGACCCATTCATTTCGAACGGAAGAGACAATGCATCCCTTCTTACTCCTGCTGAAAGAACACCCGGAATTTTCAACCATCGCATGGATTTCTATCTCCGCCGTTGTCGTAGCGCCTTTATTTGAGGAATTGATCTATCGCATCATCCTTCAAAGCTGGCTTGAAAATTTTCTACATCCAATCGTTGCCATCTCAATCAGTTCAATGGTCTTCAGTTTTGTACATGGCTTCCCTGATTGCATACCCTTATTTCCATTAGCTTTCATACTGGGAACACTTTTTTATTACCGTCGGAGCTATGCTTCCATTGTTATGACGCATGCTCTATTTAATGGAATCAATCTTGCGTTTGCTTTGGCAAATCAGCAAAGTCCCAGCTAACATCGCCTAAGACAAAAACATGGCCAAATGACCACTTTTTTCATTGGGGTTCACCTGATTTCGAAAACCAGCTATTCTTCCTCACTCTCTCAACTCTTTCCTATCCCAGCCCTTCAAAGACATTTGAAATGAAACCTTCCCCTATAAGTTTGGTGGTATTGTTCTGTCTCTGCGCAAGTCTCTGCTTTTCCTGTCAAACAATGCGGTCCAAAATGGATTTGATCTATACCGGAAAAGTAACGGGGGCTTTGTCCCAACAACTGGTAGAAACCTATGCTGATTCTCTCAAAGATCCAATCGCCGCGGAAAAAACAGATGAATTTACGAGCTGGAAAATCCTGTATGCTACAAATCGGTTACCCGAAACAAATTCAGAAGGCATGACACGTTACGCAAATGAATACGGGACTGAGTTGGCATACGGTACAGGCCATGTGCAAATATCTCGAACGAATAAGAGTGACCTGAAAACCAAAGTCATTCAAACATTATGGCAGGGAGCACCTGCTCCGGAAGGGCAAGTCGAAATCGCTTCATTAACTCCCGCAAATGAAGCGCCTTTTTTTGAAAATTTAAACACGCTGATAGAACGTTCGCCCCAAAAAGATGTCTTCCTGTTCGTCCACGGATTTAACGTCAACTTTTCAAGTTCTATCACGCGTGCCGCTCAAATTGCCAATGATCTCCCCTTCAATGGCGCTATTATCTGTTACAGTTGGCCTTCACAGGGAGGGGTAGAAAAATATCTACTCGACGGAGAGGTCGCCAACGCAAGCGTTGAACCGATGGCTCATTTTTTGGAATCATTAGTGAATTCGGTACCACCGGGAACAAAAATCAATCTCATGGTGCACAGTATGGGAAACCGTGTTGTGATGCGCGCCTTGAACCGTTTACCAGAACACTTCACAAAAATAAAACCATTTCAAAATGTAATCTTAGCCGCGCCTGACGTCGGTGTTTCTGAATTCAAAGAACTGGCCCCTACCATTATCGCGCAATCAAACCGTGTCACACTCTATTCAGGCTCCGGGGATGTCGCGCTGGTAGCGTCCAAAGCAGTCAACCAGGAGCGGAGGGCAGGAGATTCCCGTGAGCCGCTCGTTATGGATGGCATCGAAACGATTGATGTCTCTGCAGTTGATACCAGCTTTATGAGTCACTCCTATTACGGCAGTAACCGCGCTGTATTAAGCGACCTCTTCTCACTGATCAAACAAGATACTTCGGCCTCAAATCGAAAATGGCTCATTTCTAAAAGCTATCTTGGTATGAACTACTGGACCTTTGATAAAGAACCACCTGAAATCAAAAAAGTCCGCTCAACCAGCCTTTGAATACAGCGATTTTTCGTGTGATTGAAAACTCAGGCGTTATACTATCGCAAGTATTTTGTATCATCCCCTCTCTCCGCTCAGGGTAACGGCATGAAAGACTCAAAAACCCGCTTTTCTGACCGTGTTGAAAATTACACCAAATATCGACCTGGATATCCCCCACAGGTACTGGAGCTGTTAAAAACAGAATGTGGACTCACTCCAGATTCGCTGATTGCAGACATCGGATCAGGTACCGGAATTTCAACCAGGCTTTTTCTCGACCATCACAATACCGTCTATGGCGTGGAACCAAATGCAGAAATGCGAGCGGCGGCAGAAGCATTTTTAAAAGACTATCCTCAATTTCACAGCATCGACGCAACTGCAGAACAAACTCATTTGCCAGCTGACATTATTGATTTCATCATCGCAGGCCAGGCGTTTCATTGGTTCCAACATGATCGAACAAAACAGGAATTTCAACGAATTCTCAAACCCCAGGGTTGGGTCGTATTAATCTGGAACGAAAGGCTTGTTGACACAACTCCCTTTCTGATCGCATACGAAAAGATGCTTCTTGAATTTGCTACTGATTATCAGCAAATCAACCACACAAACATAACCCTGGCTGAACTTGAACAGTTCTTTGATCCACATCCGATTGAACATCGGACATTTCCCAATCACCAAATCTTCGATTTCCCTGCTCTCAAAGGACGTCTGCTCTCTTCTTCCTATTGCCCGAATCTCGGAGAAGCGGGTTATGAAGAGATTATGAAACGCCTGCAGGAAATTTTTGAGGAAAATCAAACCGAAGGAAAAATCATGTTCGAATACAAAACAACTTTGTATTTCGGCCATGTTAAATAAGTGATGGAGTTTGGGGACCTCAAGACTCTTCGTCCTCCTTAAAGAAGAACGATCTCATTCAACTCAAGTGGACATTTCCACCAGGTTGAGAACTTGCAACCATCTATAAAATCACGCGCAGGAATAATTCAGCGCATAAAGAAAGCCCTTAAAAAGGCGGTGAATTGTGGACGGAAAAAAATTATTTTATGCACTTCACAGAAACTGATAAGCAGGCTGGGTCAGAACTAGCTAATCAGGGGGACCATCTGGAGAATGTCCGTCCAGACCAAATTCCTTTTTAAGGGCCAGGCTGGGTTCAGAAAGCATTCACAATCAACGGTTCTGAATGAACCTGTAAACTCCGTTTTTTGATTGAAATAACACTTTCTATAGATAGCTGTAGCATACTCTGTGCCAATCCCTGTCGTTTTAAGCTCTTGCCCTCATATCTTCAAATTTTTGTTCAAATATGTTGGATAAAACGTTGAACTCTCAGATTCATCTTTGTTTTTAAGAACTTAGATAATATAGGATGTGTTCGGTTTCGACGATTTTTATACTCATACTTGAAATTTCGGCGCCGAAATGCTCTATTGTTGATAGCCAATGCGTATCAGCGCCGAAAAATCGGCGCTGTTCTGGAGTTCAACACTTTCCGTTATTTCGTTTAGAGACAGCGAAATTCGGTTCTGGAATGAAGAGCAATGAACAAACAAGGGATTCTAGAACGAGCTGTTTTATTCACATGCGGTATTTTGGCCATCATCTACAGCGTGATCGTTTTGGGCTTCGTAACCACCAGTCCTGATCTTCGTCTGCGAGCCATGTTGGATAGTGTCGAAGCTGGACCAGGACAATCCGTTCCTGCAGGAATCGAAATCAAAGCGACCCCGGGAATTGAAAAGACCGGTTCTGCACCTGCTCCAAGACCGACAGACATACTTACCAAAATCGGTAATGAACCTATCCGTACGTTTCTTGATTTCTCGCAAACACTTAACGAACTAAGGAGTATTGACCTTCCTCCAGGCGGTCAGTTACGACCCAATTCAGACCCTTCCGAACTCGATGTTCCTTTTATGGTCGAAATTCAAGATAGTGGCCGGTATATCAAAATTGACTACTGGAGCACCGAACAGAAGTTGGGCAAGTCTGCCTGGATAAAAATCCAATCCATCCCTGCAGCGGATGTTGCCATTTCACTACTTTGGTTTTCGCTGGAAATTGTGATTCTGGCAATTGGTGCGTTTGCATTTTGGATGCGCCCTTTTGACCGAACAACACGTATCTTTTTTATCATGGGAACCACCACACTCGTCGCCTTCATCGGAGGTTACAACTGGTGGATTATTGCTGGAACTCTGGCTCTCAATGTTCCTTTTGTAATTGCAGCGGTTTTGATCCCTGCAATTACACTTCACTTTTTTATTACATATCCCCGTGTGATCCCATGGTTAGCACAACATCCTGTCGGTTTACTCCGCACTGTTTATTCAATCCCGGTTGCCACAACCCTCTTGCTCGTAGGATGCCTGACATATTTGTGGAGTACTTCGAATATTGGCGACAATGAATCGACTCCCATCGAATATCCGCAACATGTGATTCAAGTCGTTTATGTTCTGCGTTGGACCGTTTATGCGTATATCAGTATCGCCGGGCTCTATTACCTCGCCACTCTTGCAGCATTATTTTATGGTTATCTCAAAAGCCAAAATGCCTACGAACGGAACCAGTTGAAATGGATCGCCTTGGCCGGATTGATCTCAACAATCCCCGTAGGATATTCACTTTACCTGGCTGAATTTGACCGCACTCAATTTGCTTTGGGTGGTGCGGGAATTCCGATGTTTCTGGCAAGCGTTTCCTTTATGGTTGCCTTCGTCGTGGGAATCATTCGATATCGACTCATGTTGATCGAACAGATTATCAGCCGGGGCATGTTGTTTTATGTGGTGAGTGCGGGTATCTCAATCGTCTACGCCACTGTGATCTCTCTCGGTTCACTTCTAGGCACACAATTGAATCGAGCCCCCAGTACGAATCAAGCTGTGTCTGTTTTCCTGGTGATGTTACTTGCCATTTCACTATTGTTATGGTCTCGCGACCGAATTCAACGTTTCATCGACCGACGTTTCTTCCGACAGAAATATCAGCTTGATAAAGCGTTAAAACGCATGAATCGCGCAGTCGGACGGCTAGGCGATCAACGATCCATTGCCGATCGAATGCTCACCTCCTGCCGTGAAGTGCTCCAGGTAAAAAACGCTGCCATTTATTTACTCAACCCCGATCGTACACAGTTCGAGTTACTGACCGGTTTTCAAATCGAAAATGCACCTTCATCGGTCCCCTGTAATTCTGAGCTGTTGGAAGCTCTGGAGGGCGAACTCGCTTTCCAGCGCATCGCAACTGGTCTTTTAAAAGAAGTCTCTCCAGCGCAACATTTGTTGCGTTTGCTGGGCTTTGATTTCATATACAATCTTGAGTTAGATGGAGAATTTGCCGGATTCGTAGCGCTGGGCCAACGAGTATCAGGTAGTCCCTACTCTGCTGAAGACCTGACATTTCTAAATGCCATGGGGCAGATAACCAGCATCGCGCTACACAGCACAAAAATCCATCAAGACTTGCGACGTCTTAATGAAGAAATGAGAATCAAAGTCGAAAAGATTGATGATCAACGCAGGCTCGTATCGATCTTGCAATCCGAGTTAACCAATTCACAAGAGATTTCCGAGCGTAGCGCTACGACTCACGATATCCAGCGTGGGCTGATTAAAGGCAACAGTCCGGCCATTCGCGCGGTCATGGAAACCGTCCGCAAAGTGGCTAATTCTGAATCAACGGTTTTCATCCGAGGCGAAAGTGGAACCGGTAAGGAACTCCTGGCACAAGCCGTTCATGAAAATAGTGGCAGGCGCGAAAGCCCGCTTGTGCGGGTTAATTGTGCCGCACTTTCTCCCAGTTTGTTAGAAAGTGAATTATTCGGGCATAAAAAAGGTGCTTTTACCGGCGCACACGAAGATCGAATCGGTCGCTTTGAAATGGCGCATGGAGGGACGCTGTTCCTTGATGAGATTGGTGATATTTCACTCGATACCCAGGTCAAACTCTTACGTGTGTTGCAGGAACGTGCATTCGAACGAGTTGGTGGATCGGAAACAATCCACGTAGATGTTCGTCTCATTACCGCAACTCACCAAAATCTGGAAAAACGAATTACTGACGGCTTGTTTAGAGAAGATTTGTATTATCGTCTCAACGTCATCAGTATCACGCTTCCCCCTTTAAGGGAACGACGTGAAGATATTTTTGAACTCGCGTTTTACTTTCTCCAACGCACTGCACATCGTATCGGCAAACGGATTACTCACATCGATCCTGACGCCATTGAAGTCCTCGAACGTGCCCACTGGCCTGGAAATATTCGTCAGTTGGAAAATGTCATCGAGCGTGCTGTCGTTCTTGCTGAAGAAGAAGTCATCACGCTCAAAGACTTGCCCGCAGATTTAATAGAAGGGAAAAAACGGTTACCAACCCGCGTCATCGAAACCAAACCAGTGGTATCAGAAACAACGCGCCGACTCCCCTTGTCTGACGTGGAAGTCATCACCTTCCCCGGCAGTCAAAACCAGCTTGATGACAACCTAACCGAACCTGAAAAATTGAGAATGGCATTATCAGAATGTCGAGGCAACAAAGCACAGGCTGCCCGCATGCTGGGTATGCCGCGCAGTACTTATTTCAGCAAGCTCAAAAAATATGGCATCAGTTAGTTCTACATCTTCATTACGATACTTTTCTCATCAATGAATAAAATGAACTAGACTGCCTGTCGCACTTCGCAAAACTCTGAGATCTGCGTCGCGCGCGCGAGGGCATTTTTTTATTATCTGAACTCATCGACCCCCTGTTGATTTTTGCACTACAAAAATCAAGCGAAATAACCGTATTTCACACATCGCTGCTGACATTGATTCTCCTTGAGCACTACTTTTCACCCTTTGATTTGCATCGTTTTAATACATGTCTCGTCACGCAAATACCATCTTCGAGACAATAATGCGCAAAAGTCATTTGAAGACCGCTTGACTGCCTCACGCCGATTAGCATCATGGGGTAAGCCAATCTGGAACAAGTAAAGAAGTAGTAGAATATTCATACCCTGCGATCCCGTATTACCCAATTAGTATGAAAAAATCTCCGTACAAACTCAGAGATATTGTATGCCATATAACTAAGTCTGCTGAGATGAACATGCAACACGCAATCCAATAATTCAGGTAGCGTTTATCTCCTAAAAAACAAACTTAAAAAAGTGAGAATGATTTTTCACAGGTCAACATACCAGATATGATAATTATATACGCTGACTTCAAAGTTCTTCACCAAAGATGTCCCACCTGGAGTATCCTTCCCGTGTTTGACCTGACTGCAATCCATCGTCGTCTCTTTTATACTCTGTTCGCACTCCTGCTATCGTTCTCATCAACCCAGGCAGCCGAACCCAAACAAAAAACCATTCTGATCCGCTCCGGATGGCAAACTGTCAACATCGGAGATATCGGGCACACACCCGGCACACTCCGTTACCTGGAAACATATTTGCCAGACGTCAAAGTCATTCTCTGGTTACATAAGACAACTGACGATGTCACTGCCATGCTCCAGAAACGTTTTCCTAATGTGCAAATCGTACAAGGCAGACTCAACTCACGCGGCAAAGCCAACAATCCGGAATTTCAGAAAGCCTTCGATGAAAGCGACCTCTTTCTCTACAATTCCGGCATGCACTTCAACCAATTCTGGAAACCCCCGACCTATGTGATTGAAGCCTGCACCGCGACGAACAAGCCATTCTGTCTGTACGGTCAATCCTTCGATGGCTTTGCTCCCGAACAGGAAGACGAAATGAGTAAGCTTCTATCCCGCGCCGCGGCAATCTATACTCGCGATGTGGAATCGTTCTATTACCTTCGTAAAATTGGTGTCACATCCCCATCGCTTGCGTTCGGGCCGGACGGCTGTTTTGGCATTGATGTCCGCGACGATGAAAAAGCCAACGCCTACCTCAAAGCCCACGACCTGGCTCCCAAAGAATTCATCACTGTCACTCTCCGCAGCAATACGCCCAAAATTGGGGCGAAGAAGGGAACTGTGATGAACCCCACCAAACCGAGCAAAGCAGACCTCGCTCAGAATGAACTCTGGACAAAAAAGCTGCGTGAACTCATCACCGACTGGGTTCGCAAGAGCGGTAAGAAAGTACTTCTGGCCCCTGAAGTCAATAAAGAAATCATCCATGCCAAAACGATGATTCTGGACAAACTTCCCGAAGACGTGAAGCCATATGTTGTCAACCGCGATCCTTTCTGGAATGTTGACGAAGCCGCCTCAGTTTATTCCCAGGCCATCGCCGTCGTCTCGATGGAACCTCATTCCTGCATCATAGCCCTCGCCATGGGCACACCGACAATGCATCTGGCCAGCCCCCGCCACGGCCTGAAACGTTGGATGTTTCGCGACATCGGCCTCTCCGAATGGTTATTCGATATCGACGCTGACCCCGCGTCACAATTCACAACAGCGCTGTTAAAAATCGACGCCAAACCAAAACTGGCAAAATCCAAAGTCAATCGAGCCATGCACACAGTCAATACCCGCTCGAAAGAAATGATGGGCGAACTGAACGAGGTGCTGACTCGGTAAAAAAGAGACGTGCAATCGTTCTAGAAACTTTTTTATCACTTTGAGCAGTACGGCGCTAGCCACCGGTCACAACCAGGATCCAAAACCACAACACCGGCGGCTAGCGCCGTGCCGCTTAGATACTGGCTTATCAAATTTACGAGGCAATCACCCTGACACTCATTTGTCTCGATTTTTTCGGTCTTGTGCTTCATCGATGTAGGCTATTACACGTTCCAGGCTGTTTTCTCCTGCATCTACAATCTGAATGTCTCCTCCTCGCGTCCATACTTTTCCACTTTTTATAGGGTCCGGATGTTGACGTAAGACACGTGTTGCATTTGCCTTGAATTGATCACGAATTTTTTTCGGTGGCAAATTAGCAGTAACAACTACATGAATATGATTGGAACGTACATTGATAGCATGTACCAGCCAGCCACGAATTTGGGCATGTTCATAACAAACAGTTTCTACTTTGTTACGCTGGAGTTGATTCAATAGAACGGGTGGTTCGTTCATTTGATTTCGACTCCATTCTTCAAGCAAAGGCTGAGGTTGTTGATTGCCTTTACTCGTTTTTCTCCATCCACGTTGATCCCCGGGAAGCCATGTCCCGTAGGTAGTCCATGTAATGAAATACGTGAATGGGCCATTCATCATTCAACTCACTACCAAATACGTGAGCGGTACGGCGCTAGCCGCCGGTGTTGCGAATCATATTTGTAACCGGTGGCTAGCGCCATACCGCTTAGATATTGTGTGAATCAGAGGGAATCATAAGCCCTGTTTGCGTTTGAGGCGTTCCAGTCGTTTTAGTTCGCGACGTTTATCCCGTTCTTTTTTGCGCGCTTCGCGTTCTTTTTGAATTCGCTCCATTTCTTCCGGCGTTCGTTCGGGAAACAGACCTTGAAGCTGTTGTCCAAATCCGCTTCCTAAAACAGCATCGAGCGCATTCACACCCATCTGTTTGGCATAGTTACCGACCTGACGCATATCGATCTTCGGCTTCTTCAAAGTCCCTTTAATGGGCAATCGTAAAGGGCGACCGAGAAGCGATTTGAGGACTGGTTTTCCACTGTCTTCTCTAAGCAGATTTGTAAATCCAACTTCGGCAATCAAGTCGAGCGATTCATCCAGTCCCACCGAACCAGTCGTCTTGACAGTCACACCTTTCATATGAACTTCGAATGGGGAATGATAAACGCGACCTTCAACCATGTGATATTGAACCACTTGATTGTCAACCTGGACCAGTACCGAATCCGGGGCGAGAATACCTCCAGGTCGATTGAGTTTGACAATGGCAAGAATCTGAGTGATCTTCTCCGAGAGCTCATCAAGCAGTGGGCCTGGTCGTACACGAGCTGACTTTACGATGAATGTGCCTCTGGCTTCTCCTTCTGAAGGGTTGTTGATTGGAATGATGGCGAAGTCCTGATTCAGGGAAAACTGTCCTTGGATACTCGTGCTATTGGCCAGCATCGGTGCGACGAAGCGTAGGGAATTGCGAGTCATCTCAGGCGTGAATTGAAAATTCTGAATGACGGCTCCTCGTTCGAGTACGAGCGCTGCAGGTTTGACATCCAGGCGTATCACGGGAGCCAGCGTGAATTGTCCACCACTCACTTGCATGTTAAGAGGTGAAAATCGGATTTGACCATTTTCAATACGGGCTTCGATATTGGTTTTTCCACTGGTGAGACCACGAATATTCGCTTTGTCCCAGCCGATACCGGCTTCCCCTCTCAGATCGTTGTACTGGTCTGTCGGAGTAAATAACGGTCGTGTGTCAGGCAGTAAAGGCCGCGGTCGTACATTGAAAGAAACATTTCGCAGCTGATCAGACTCAGAACTTCCCAAAGGCCCGTTTAAAGTAAACGGTCGAGTTTCACGGCCGACGATATCGACATCGGGTCCTAATTTGCTGCGTAGGAGCGGGGTTAAATTTTGCCAGTCATAAGTAACTTCACCTGTAAGACGAACTTGTTTTCGAGTCGAGAATTCTCGAATTTCACCTTTTGCTGCCAGATCTAACATTTCTGATTGCACCGACATCTGATTCAACGTGAGCGTGTCTGATTTCAGATCCTGCAGCGTGTCGCCCTCAATGCGCACTTCCGGTTCCTGCCAACTGATGGCCCAACCCGGATTGCGCTGGCTGAGAACCACTTTTTTCTGTGGATTCGAATTTTCTTTAGCCGGTGCTTCGATGGCAAAGTCGGAGATAGTGGTGCGCCAGTTTGCCAGGCGTGCCTCTTCGGTGACGACCACATTTGCCTGACCGGTAAGAGCACCATAATATTTCTGAGCCGGAGGCTCAGCAGGATTTTGAAACCATTGGGAAATTTGATGTAAATTACCATTAAACGCAAGGGAGCCCATGAACGAAGGTGTTTCGATTTCTGCATTCGGTAATTGGACTTCCAGTTCTTTTCCATTCACATTAATCGTCGTACTACGATAAGAAAACAAAGATGCCTTGAGTGTTCGTTGTAATCGATTCCAGCTACCCGAGGTTGTAATTGCGGCCCGTGGTTCATCAATCCAGAGGGTAGGAGTATAAATACGGGCGTCTGTGAGATTGATGTTCGTATCTTCGTGAACGATATATTGGTCGCTGATTGAAACTGAAGAGGCAAATTGAACTTCACCGCCGAGTTGCAGATCTTGTTTTGATAAAGGACGTACACGATCTGCCCAGGAAGCAAGTTTGCCCTTCAATTGAATTTTGAACGGCAGCAATTGTTCTTCAATGGAAGCTTCCCGATTTCTGTTGATTGTCGTAGGCTGTTCCAGTTTCGCCTGGAAAGCATCTTCAGCAGCAATCAAAGTGACGATGAAACGATCGACGTGAATTTGTTCAGGGTCGTTCTTACCCGCTCCCTCTACGGTCAGTTTGAGATTGGGTTCCCGCCAATCACGCCGGTCTGGTAATGCCATCTGCAGATTGTCGAAGTTTAAATAAGATCGCGTTTCCCATGCCTGATCCTTAATCTCAAACCCAATTTCCCCATTCATTTTTCCTTGCAAGGAAACGGCCTGCAGATCGAAAAACTGATCGAGATGACGGGAGAGCTGATCCAGATTCGCTTCCAGATTGATTGCCAGATGATTGGCATTCCCCGTTCCGGATAATTTCAAAAAGTCTGACTGACATCGTAAGGATTGAATTTCATAGGACTCCGGTTCCTTCGCAATCTGCATCAACAATGACATCGGCTGTTCCCAGCGAATTTCACGTCCCTGATTTCGGCCCGTTAAATCGGATGTCTTCAGTCCGACCATCCAGATGGTTTCCGCTGTCTTTTCAGCTTGATCTGGGTCGTGGTTGGAGATTTCAAAGTCGATGGTACCCGATGTAATCTCCATTCCCGGTTTTAAATGGATCGTTTGTGGTAACTGCCGCGCTGCTTCTGCCAGATCCAGATTGCCGGAGAACTTCATGCGCGAATTGAGGAACCCCGCCAGTTTCTCTCGCTTGCTTTCGTTTTGCAGGTCGGCCCAGTTCAGACTGCCTTTTAATGTCAGATCCCCTAACTGAGAATGCGCGTGGGCGTCTTTGAAATGCAATACGCCGTTTGCAGCTAACGCGTCGATATTTCCTTTGGCGTATTCGGTATCGATTTCATCATCACCAATCCACTCGGGGGCACTGAATTGGAAGGGAGCCGCTTCCCAGTCCCCTTTCACAGCGAACCGGGGTTCTTCTTTTGTTCCCGACCATTTCACCTGCAGATTGGAGTTTGAAATGCCGTTAATCTTTGCTCCTGGTGAGAGAGCACTTACGAGTGGCGTTAAATGATTCAGGTCAAAAAATCGTGTTTTGAACTTCAATGATCCTGACCGTGACTGGTCAACCTCACCCGCGTTAACGAAGCTGACTATGAAAGCAATCTCTGCAGGATTTTTCAGCTCTTTATTTTCGGCAGACGGTTGATCCCAGTTTCCTTCTACCAAAACCGGTTCTGTGCGGAGCTCAGGTTTGGTGACTGTAACTTCCATCCCTGTGAGATAAGGGACTTCCTCTGAATCTGGCTTGACGACAATCAGATCCAGATCGGTCAGACGCAGTTTCAATGATTGTTGATTACCCGCTGATGTTGAGTCTTCCTGTCCCGGTTCGCCTTCAGGGTGCTCTTTCGTTCCTTTATTCAGAATCGCGGTGAGCAAGTCACGATTGGCAATCCCCTGATCGTCGACATAAGTCAGACTGGTTACGCCCTCAATGTCAATCTCGCCAACATGCTTACGGTCCAGGGCAAGATCCCAAAGTGTTTTTTGTGTTTTGATTTGACGAATTCGCGCAATGTCCCGACCTTCAAAATCCTGTAAGGCCACATTTTGAAAGATAGCAGGTTGCGTCCAGCCTAGAGAGACTTCTCCTGTACTGATCTCTCCAGGATAGCGTTTGAGAATCCGCGGCAGAATCGAATTTTTGAGTGAGGTGCGCGAAACAATCAGAGGGGCGAACCAGATCAACACACACAGACCGAGAAACAGGACAAATAGAATACGGCCTGACGAGCCTCGCTGCGCCTTTTCATTTTTGGGGGAAGCTTGCTGCTTAGTTGTGTTTGACTGGGCCATAGCAAATCCTGTTTTCAATTTCCGGTTTTAATTCTCCGGTTTCAATTCCTTTGTGCAGGAAACAAATTCTCATCCCTGTTTGTCATCGGTGAGCCCACAAATAACTATATGGAGTTTTTCATACAGCGACAACGTGATTTCCAGCAAGATTGGACGTTCGTTCCCTGAAATAGTGGTTTATCACCCTGTCAATAATCCATTTCGGTATTCAATTCTATATAAGCGAATGTCAATGGATGGCTGTCAGCTTATCATGTTTCGTAAATTTTTGGATTATACCACTTTTGATGATTTCAAATAGATCATTCCGCGAGTGACGCGTCGACTTGAATCATCCGCATGTCGTTGATCAATAATTCAAACCGTTCCTGGATTGATTCATCGAGCGTTCCCTCCTCTGACCAGTCTGAGTCTTGTGTATACAGAAAACGAGGTACAATCACCGAACGGAAATCGAGCATCAAGTGATTGGCAAATGACATCACCGACATATAACTCCCGCCGCCACCGGCAGAACAGAGGAAGCTGATGACCTTGTTTGTGAACGAACGGCCCGTCAATTCTATGATATTTTTGGCTGCGGAGTTCACGTCATAACAATAGATCGGTACGGCAAATACAACGTGGGAAGCCTGCTTCACCGACTCAGCGATCTTGGCAATGTCCTCATTTCCCCAACTCTCATTCGTACCGCACATTTCGATATTCAAATCACGTAGATCAAATAACTGGCACTCGACCCCGTCGGCAATGAGATGTGACTCCATTTGACGCGCAAGAATTTGAGATTTCGATTTGGGATTTAAACTGGTCGCGATAATAGTAACATTTTGCATTTACGTTTTGCCTGTTCGATTTGAATATAGTGTGGTCTGATTTGACTCATCTTAGTGTTGCTCCCCCTTCCATGTCTACCACCCGATTTACGATCGATTTGAGTAAATTTTCGCTACGGAACCTCTCTTTTGAGTCCATGTTTGTTAAGATGGCGCGTATTACTAACTTATGTTTAGAAAATACGCAGGCCATTTATGAACGATCAACAGCCCATTAATCCCTTCAAGCGCATTCTCAGAAGTCTCGGTCCGGCGATTATTACTGCTTCGGTAGTTCTGGGGCCGGGAAGTATTCTCTCTGCCTCGAAGATTGGCCATACCTACGCTTATCAAATGATCTGGGTGTTGGTAATCGCAGTGATCATGATGATTGCGATGACGGCGCTGTCGGCCCGATTGGGTATCCAACTGGAAGGGACCATTTGTGACGAACTGGCAAAGCGCGCCGGTCGCCCGATTGCGATAGCGACGGGCATTATTCTATTTTTGATTGCCGCCTGTTTCCAATTCAGTAATAACCTGGGTGTACTGGCCGCGGTGGAGCCCTTCATTGACGATGGCAGTAATCTCTCATTAGGAATTATCGTCGGCATGAATGCCTTCATTATCATGGCACTATATGGCTTCAAACATCTGTACGGTCTGATTGAAAAACTGATGAAGTTGTTAGTCGGCATCATGATGGTTGCTTTTGCCATTAATCTGTTTCAGGTCAAGCCGGACTGGATGGCGGCACTGTCGGGTTTCATTCCATCAATTCCTGAAGGGACATTTGATACGATTCTACCAAAGTGGGATGCGGGAGCCGATAAAGTTACCGATCAAATGACACCCCTGGTCGCCTTGTATGCAACGACTTTTTCTGTAGCGGGTGCCTTTTATCAATCGTATCTGGTACGACAAAAGGGCTGGACCAGAGACAACCTGAAACAGGGTTTAATCGATTCGACACTCGGTATTAGTATGTTGGGATTGATTACGATGATGGTGCTAATCACGGCTGCGAAAGTTTTGTATCAAAATCCGGATGTGACTGCTTTGAGTTCTGTCTCTGACGTGGCGAAGAGTCTGGAGCCCGCGTTTGGTAAATCGGCTATGATCATTTTCTCGCTGGGGATTTTCGCGGGTGCCTTCAGTTCCTTTCTGGTGAACGCCATGATTGGTGGCTCGATTCTGGCCGATGGTTTCGGATTGGGTGGCTACATTGATCAAAAGTGGCCCAAGTTATTCACCGTGTTCGCTTTGCTGGTGGGAATGGCTGTTGCCATTTATACAAAAACAATGGGACAAAAACCGGTCGGCCTAATTATCTTCGCTCAGTCTCTAACGGTCTTAGGAATTCCCATGTTAGCAATTGCGATGCTCTGGTTGGCGACTCGCGCCGATATGAAAGGCAAAAACGCGATTCCCGCCTGGATGAAAATTTTGGGCTTTGTGGGCCTGATCTCGTCTGTCTTTTTGGCTCTCAGAACAGCTGTGAAACTGTTACTGCCGTTGATTAATGGGTAGTGGTACATTGTTTTAAATATGCTCTACCGCGGAAGGAAACATGCTGATTTAATCGTTCCGGAAGCTTCATCAATACTGATGCGAATATTACAACCTCTGCGATTTGAATTGGTGTAAACGGAGTAATAAGTTGTTCGAAACCAGGGTACATGCCGTTTGCAGCTAACGGGCTCTCTCCATGTCCAACCCTGTTCCTGTGCGTATTCAGAGGCAATTTCAATGGCGTCTTGTTCGGTCATCTATCATTCAATTAGCATTGTTCACGGTAAAACGAAGTGAGATCTTCGGCGACGGCGAAATTCGGACGGAATCCGTTTGTTTCGTCGAAATAGGCAAAAGCCAGCCCTGCTCCATCGAGTAATTTGCAACACAGATAGTGATTTAGTATCTCAATGACATTCTGCCAGGGTGTTGCCTGTTCGTCGAGCTTATGGGGAGATATTAAATCTTTCGCTTGCTGTTCTTTCATATTTGCGGTGTGAATATCTTCTGCGGCGAAGGCAAAGCCACCAGCGCCGTCAACAAGATAGGCGCCGAAATTGTGGAGCACTTCCAGAAAGATACGGACAATGGGTGGCAGGCTTTCATCCTCGATGAGATCAGATGTCGTATCCTTGAAATGACCACGACCATGTAAGACGTCTCCCAGAAGTATACGCTGTCCGGCAGCGAGTGCATTGGGGTTGGCAATGCTATTTGAAAACTCTGTTCGAGTAGCCGGATAAACCCAATTTGGAGGATGATCTGGATGCCGATCGGGGAAATAACGAAGTTGTGGCATGGCAAATATCAGAGCATGTTTAATTTTCGATTTGATCCCATCCGCAAAGTCTTCCGGTAACAAGAGACCGCCTAAATAAGGGAGACCTGATGCACGCGAGCTGCCACTGGGATCGACCTCTGGATGACGCGCCCCAATACCGGCTACATCGAACCGAGAAACAGTTCCTGTGCTCAAAATTTCATCTCCTGCAATTCCCCCTCCAGTGGACTTTCCTTGCGCATCGAGATGTGTAGTGACTTGCCAAAAATCGTACTCGGTTTTTGTCTCTACATCGTAGAGGATAACAGCTCCATCAGAGCCAAGATCTGTGGGTCCGGATGGACGGATTTGCCCCTCAGAAGTTGGCACTTCTAAAGCAGTGAACCCGTTTTTTTTGTTTCCTTTTCGAGGAAACCAAGGCGGCGGAAACGGACAGATTTCATAAGGTAAACAAGAAACCTCCTTGGTAGGAAGTTTCCCATTCATATTCCGTTTCACTTTGTAAATCGGAAAGGAGAACTCGTCGTGGTTAACAAAAGGAAATTGAGCCCCTCCTCCACCACCGTTTTCAAATGTCTTTTCCTGTTTAGTGATGCTGTTTTGAAGTTTTTCAAAAGCGGGTGTTCCCTGCTCGCCATTGTCAATCATAGTTTGGAGTCGTGCCCGGTCTTTATTTAGTTGGTCTTCGCTGAAATTTCGAAAAATATCATAAGCGGCACGAGCCTGCGGGTCACTGATTTCGACAGGCTTCTTTTCCTTGACGTTTTGGTTCCAGGGGCTCACAGGACCGGAATCGTTCGCAAATAATGGTAGATCGAATTGGAACGATCGTGGAAAATCGGGTGCTGCCATGATGACTTCCCTACTTTCTGGAATAGCAGATGTAAGATCGAAATTAACACCAAGAACACATTTGACTACAAACCATTTTAAAACACCAACAAAATCACAGAAAAGCAACTTGTTTGTTAGAAGTATGGTCTTCGGAACCAAATGATAAGCTGCGAAGTCTTGATGTTTAGAGCGAGATATTTTCCAGTTCGAGCTGTTCCGTCAACGCAATGGGTTTCCGATACGGTTCGTAATGTGTAATCTGAACTTCGAATGGGGAAGGCACATGGTAGCTCACGCCGCGCCAGTCGATTGTTTTGGTTCTGATGGCTGTAATCAATGCAGCGCAATACACGTAAATCGTTAACCACAGTACGGCCGCCGTGCGGAGAGGACGGCGTTGAAATTCTTCTCCCCGGTCGCGCACGAGTTGATGAATCAGCGAACTCATGCGATAAATAATCGCAGTCACACAAACGCCGGTAAAAACCAACACACCTGCTGAAATTCCTGCCCAGAGTAAATTTCCCTGAGTTAGAAAAAGCATTGCCAGCAGTATGAGCATCGTCTGTGCAATGGCAGTCGTCAAACCGACGGTTGCAATGAACGACCACTTGGCGTGGTAGAATCGGGCATTTAATAATTGCCGTGTGATAAACTGAAAGCAGGAGGAAAAGGAGGTCGATTCTGCATTGACCATTGTGGCGGCAGGCGCGAAGGCTAATTCTTTGTTTAATTCGGAAGCAATGGATTTCAAACCAGAGTCCTCCCACATCATTTTTGAGAAGGAATTTTGCAGGTGTGGATTTTTGAAAACCGCACGGCTGAGTGCAATCGAGCCTCCCCAGGCGATCTCCAGTGACAACACTTGAATCACTGCTGCCGCATTCCAGGCGTGCCGGACTAGAGTTCCTATATTTGTATCACGGGGTGCATACCAGCGGATTCCTGATGTCACGCCAACTTGTGGATCTTGAAGTGGTGCCACTAAATCTCTCAGCCAGCTTTGATGCGGCACCACATCGGAATCCAACCAGGCGACCACTTCCACATCGTCATCCAATTCGCTCAATGCCTGGACGAGCGAGGCATTTTTTAAGCCGCAGCCTCCGGAATGGTTCTCACGAACAGTCACCTCGCAGTGCGAGTGCCTCTGGTTTTGTAAGTATTGATCGACAAGCTTCCAAGCCGGATCAGTGATGTGATCGACGACAATCTTAACAGTGTAGTTTGGATAATCCTGATTCAACAATCCTTCTAAACAATCTGTGAGAAATGGGTCATTTCCTCGGACTGATAAAATAACGCTCGCAACAGGCGTGTAGTCAGGATTGGAAGTCTGGTTTTGGTATAAGCGGATGCATCGCTGCCCCCAATACACATATAGCAGCGCAAAGCTCAGCAGACAGATGCTGCTTAATGTTGCCAGGACAAACATTTGGCTCACCTCAATTGATGTGGGATGGTTTTGATTTCGGGCAGATTGAGCCGCTAACATCCTGTTTCAATCAACGTTAAATATTGCCCATGTTGCCCATTTTAAAAATCAAAAACCATGAATAGCAACAAAAATTCACAAAAGGGAGCCGATTGTGTGGAATTTTCTAGTGGCTACCTGAAATCGAGAAATCCTCGTTTTGGTATTCGAAATATTGAATTGGGGCCTCAATACCCTTGTTTCAGCTCGGCCTGGAAACAACGGGGCGGTTTAGGGCATTAAGATACTGGGGGGAATTATCAGGTGTCAGGAGTCGTAAATAGAAGTATCTATGGCTCAGGGCCTTTACTGCGATCAATGCGCGTTCCCCTTGGTGCGTCAATACCAAGGCGAACTTTGTCTTCGGTGATGCGAACCGCGATGATTGAGATCTCATCGCTAATTTCCATTTTCGTATTCTCATACAAAATGTCTTCCAGGGGTGCGATTTCATCATCAAAGCCAATGATGAGTTGTACTTTATTGAATCGAATCCAGCCGACCGTAACTTCGAGTTCATCGATGAAAACCGATTCATTCGTTCTTCTGGAAATGACGAACATAGGTCGAACCCTTGAGAATAGCAGGCGTCAAAAACGAGCTGTACTGCAAATAATGTTTAACGAGTCGTTTCTTGCCGAATTGAGGATATCAAATGATTTCCGTAGGTTATATGGCAAAACGTGTGATGCGGAAATGTGATTGGATCCAAAACGATCTGGTTGGAGATATTTACTCTGTCAGTAGTTGTATGTCAGAAGACTTCGCAGATTATATTTTTTTTGGAAACACAATGGCCACTGGTTCTTTGATTCTCCCGAAATTATCAGTGTGCTGGCGAAAGAGCACAATATCAATCTGTCAGACACGAAGCTGTTTTACTATGAAGTATACGAGTATCAGTACGATGAAATTCGTTCCAACTGGGAACCCTTCGAACCAGAGCCGTTAATGGTCACCGACGTACAAATTCCTGAAGAAAAGACGCTGGAAGGTTACGATGTTGTATCCATCTTTATATCCCCTGCTCCAGGATGCTCATATTTATCCTGCAATAACATGGCAGCCGAAATCAGTGTGAATCGGCATTGTTTAATCCCCACATTTGAAGAGGCAAAGTCTCTCTTGACGCAGGGAGTCTTTGATAACTGCGAACCCGGACCGTCTCGCATCTTCGCCGTTTATTCTGTACCTGTAGATATGGAGTGATCACAGTGAAATGAAGTTTCATTTCATATTTTTCCTTGCCGATCTCTCATCTGTTCGACAGAATGAAAATGATTTTGTGTCAATTCTTCGACACGATTTGAAAATGTCTATGGTATCTTTTCCTGTTTTGAGGAACATTCGATGGTTCGCTTTTTCTTGTATTTCTTTTTGTTCTGCGTTCCTGGCTTTGGAATATCTCAAGCTTTCGGAAACGAAGACTTGAAAGCGAACACAAAAAGTGCGCAAGTTAAAACCATCAGCATGGTCTACAAAAAGGAGCCGCGGCGGTCGCTTACGGTTTATTATCCGGACGGTTGGAAACCAACAGATAAACGGTCGGCGTTGGTGATTTTTCGTTGTCGTATTCCAGAACAACGTGAGTATTTCAGGCAGCGGGGAATGGTGATCATCAAGCCGCAGCTCGCCGGTGTGAACTCGGGGAAGCTGCCTGGTTTAAGTTTAAACGAGATCGCGAAATTGCCGAAGCCACGACTTCAAGTGGAAGACACCAAAAGTGTCATCCGCTTCGTGAGAAAAAATGCCTCTCAACTTGGTGTGAATCCGCAACGCATTGTCGCGACAGGAACTTCCGGTGGTGGAGATCTCGCACTGCAGTCTTACCTCAATTCTGCATTTGAAGACCCTAATGATGATCGCTCGGTTTCGCATCGTCCTAATGCGCTGGTCCTGTATTGCCCTGCCTTTGACGGGATCGACATCTGGTATGTCAAAATGGAAACGCTGTTGAACAATACCAAAGCCAAAGCCCCTTCGTTTACTCCTCACCTTTTACAGTTCATCAAGAATACAACCGACGACTACGCGACGCCCCTGGATCATCGCGCGAAACTGATTGAACTCGCAGCAAAGTTGGGCAAAGAGCAGAAGATTGACGAATCTGAAATCAAGCACTTTCAGGAGATTCTCAAACTGTTTAATCAGCGGGACTGGCAGTTGCTGCATCCCGTCGAAGATGCGCTGAAAATGTCCGCTTCTCGAATTCTAACCAAGGAACCACTTCCGCCCACCCTGATCATGTTTGGCGATCGAGACCATCTTTTTCAACACCAGAAAGCGTTCGTTGAAAAAGCAAAAGCACAAGGCCAAAACTTCGAACTGAAAATATTCAAAGGAGCCGGCCACAGCTTCATGCTGCAACCCGCATTCATGGAACCAAGCACGAACGAGGTGGAATCGTTTTTAAAGAATCAGGGGTTCCTGCCTTAGACGTGGCTGTTTCCAACATGTGAAGAAGCAATTTTTGCTTTTCAGGGAGTCTTTGATGATTGTGAACCAGGACCTTTGTGTATCCTCATCGATTATTTTGTGTCTAGTGTTTATGGGGGTTCGCATTAGCTAAAGTAACTACGCGAAGAAGCCCTGGAATCAATGTATCCTAAATGTGGTGATTGCAAAATGTATCGCAAAGCATTTCCAAAATGTGAAGTTGCAGGACCGTTAGATCCGATCGAATTCAATCATGGTGGGTATGTAAAAAATATACCTCACAAGTGCTATGAATGCTCTAATTTGTTTGAAGGTGAATGCGTACGCGCGATGGAACAGGTTGAGGACTACCTGTCTCTGGACTATGGTGCATGTCGAAAAACCGGTGACTGCAATCCCGTTCTAGTCGAAGATCAGTTTGTTAAAAGCAAGGTGTATGTACCTGCGAAATGCGTAAAATGTCCATTCCTGGAGTACCATACGATTTTGGGGTTTCGTTGTCATGAAGACGCTGATGTATGGGGGGCTTATGGCAAAACACTTGACTGGGGGCATTGGTCACCAGAGATACCGAATATAGGGCTCGAATCTGGCAAATTAGTAACCATAGAACTCATACAGGCCGTTCAAGAAAAAAAAGAAGTCGATGCAATAAAGATCTTTCGTAACTTGAATAAAGGAACAAATATCAGAGAGGCCAGAGACGCTTATCAAGAATTGTCTCTCAAATTGGAGCATCACAGGTAGTAAGTAAATTTCGGTACTTGAGGCGTAGGTACATTCGAAATCCTTTTCTAATTACGACATTTTTTGAAATCATGTAAAAGAATGAACCAATCTGAGATTATTGAATATGTAACTGCCAGAGGTGCAAATGTCGTTTTGAGAAAGTTTGGTGCCTCTCAAGACTCAGAAACAATCTGTGTTTTAGTCGGTTCGATCCCCGTCGAATCAAGCACAGACATTCAAGGTTGGGAGCACTCTATTTATCTTGATGAATTAGTTGGCGGCTGGAGTATTGGATTTAGTCAGTTCGGAACAACAAGGTCTTTGGATGATGTTGAGTTAAAAAAACTGTTGGATCTTTGGATTAAAAAGCCAGACTACAAAGCGTTTCGAGCTTATGAACCCTCATAATCAGTCAGTTTTTCTTTACTTCTTTGCGATGGGTGGGCATGATGGAACATGTTGGCTTATGAGAAAACTTTCTTGTTTTATCTGATATTGTGAGGCGGCTATGCATGTTAAAAAGCTGAAGGACAAACTGATCAAAGGCGAAACCGTGTATGGTTCATTGTTCCAGCATGCGGTGGTGCCGGCGATGGTGGAGTCGATTCCTGATAACTCACTCGATTTTGTGATCGTCACGCCCGAACATACGACCCTGGATCTGGCGGAATTCCTGCCACTGCGATATGCCCTGAAGTCGAAGGGCATTGTCTGTCTGGCACGCACACATAGTCGTGACCCTGCGGATGTGGCCCGCGTTTGTGATACCTTTGATGGTGTGGTCGTGCCTTATGTGGAGGAATACGAACAGGCCCAGCAACTGGCGGCGGCCGCCGTGTATCGCCCATTGAAAGGAATGGTATTGGATCGGGTCTTAGAGACTGGCAAGTGGCCCAGCAAAAAGACCGAAGACTATATTGAAAAGCGAAACGAAGAAACCCTGTTTATTCCGATGATCGAATCAGTGCCCGCGATTGAGAATCTGGAAAAGATCTGTTCGATTCCGGGAGTCCATGCCGTGTTTGTAGGGCCAGGCGACTTGACGGCCAATATGGGAATCCCCCGCGAATATGATCACCCGGAATTGATCGCCGCGATTCAAAAGGTGATCGACACAGCCAACAAACAGCATGTCGCTGCTGGCTGCTGGTTCGGTACAGCGAAGCAGGCACTTCGCACCATGCGGCAGGGTGCCCGGCTCGTCGTGTATGCCAACGATGGTTTGATGCTGCAGCACGCGATGCAGAGCGCGTTCACTGAACTTCGTAAGGGATGAGATTTGAGTATGACGATCACACAACAGCAAAAAAATACGGCTTCCGTGTTTGCCATTCTCACCGGGCTGATCTCGATTCCACTCACGTGGATGACGATTCGTGAACCACTGCTTCTTTCCGGCTTAGGGAATTCGGTTCACTTGCCCATTGGTCAATTGAACGTGACCGGAGTCAATGGAACCATTACCTTCTTATTCAAATCACCAATCTGGTTTATCGTAGGTATCGCAATTTCTGCCAATGTGATACAACTCATGCAAAATTCCAGGCAGTTTGCGATACCCTGGTTCGCCGGATGGGTGACTTCCATTTTCGGGGTAATCTGGATTGGTATCGGCATTTGCGTGGCTCTGTTTTCAGACAAAGCGACGCTGGGCATTGGTTCGTTACTGGGATTTTTCTGTGCGGGAGTTGCCTTGTTTTGTGTCATAGTGCCTACTTCGACGCAAGAAGACCCACTTCCTACCATAACAGATGCTTCATAACTTTCTCACCATTGAAACTTGCCCTGGTATTGGTACGGTTTCCTCTATCGCTAATGAATCGATTGAATGGCTTCAACGACATTATAAAATGTAGGAATGCTGGTGTTATAAAATGGAATGCGATTCACATCTGGATTCGAGATGAAACATGGATCACATGACTAAACTAGTGACAAAGAAATTCGCCATCCCTGCGTTTCTGTGCTTTGGCAGTATTTTCGTCGCAGCGATGTGTCATCTTTATGTCAGTGCGCTAGATCTTCATTTGCCATTCGGTCTCATTCAATGGGCTTTTGGTTTGGGGATTGTCTCTGGTTTATTGATCTTGGTTGTCGGCACCTTATTGAAACAAACTCCTTGGGGAATCATCGCTGGAGCTTTCGCTTGCTACGCACTGACGGTGGGGTATATCGTCTTCGGAAGAGGAATTCCCATTACATGGCTCTATTAAAGAGTTGCTGGAAAAGCTACCATTCGAGGCTGAAACCTGTTATCTTTCTCAATCGTGAACATGGCGGTGCACGAAATTCATTGAAACCAGGAGAATGGATATCGAAATGGATGAATCGGAGCTGAGTCGGCGGTCAGAACTTCGAAATGCGATGTGGGTTTACCTGTTGGCGCTGATCATTGGACTGGGCGTGGGAACGGTGGGGTCAGCGTTTCATTACACGGTGCAAAAAACGACTAAGCTATTTAACGTGATCGGTTCCGTGTTCTCCGATAATGGAACGCTGGCAATTGTCATCGCCGCGGTTGTCGGGGCTGTGATGGTGGGAACTGCGGCTGAATTGGTTCGGCGCTACGCACCGGAAGCAGCGGGAAGCGGTATCCAGGAAATTGAAGGCATTATGTCAGGATTGCGGCCGCTGCGTTGGCGCAGTCTGCTCCCCATTAAGTTTATTGGCGGTATCCTGTCGATGGGCGCGGGGCTGGTTCTGGGGCGTGAAGGACCAACCATTCATTTGGGTGGCTGTATCGGTCAGATCGTAGGTGAAAAAGCACGATCGAATGAGGCCACAATGAATACGCTGCTGGCAGCGGGGGCTACCGCAGGATTAAGCGTCGCCTTCAGTGCACCGCTCGGGGCGATTTTGTTTATGATCGAAGAGATGCGGCGGCGGTTCAATTACAACTTCGTTTCTCTGCACGCAGTGATTCTAGCCAGCATTACCGCAAATACTGTGAACGATCAGGTATTCGGAACGCTACCTCAATTGCCGGTTCAGCTCCAGACCTGGCTACCGAGGTTTCCTCCGCCGGGGAATCTGCTGATTTCTTTACCCTTTTATCTGACGCTGGGAGCACTGATTGGTGTCCTGGGTGGTGGTTTCAACACAGTGTTGCTCAAGTGCTTGCGCATTTCTGACGGACTGAGTCGACGCACGATGTTGATGATTGTGTGTTCTGTTGGTGCTGTCGTCGGAGTGCTGATGCTGATCGCGCCGGAATTTGCGGGAGGCGGCGAAGCCCTGGTGAAAGAACTATTCGACAAATCTCCCATGCTTAGTTTCCTGTTGGCTTTGCTCGTCGTGCGTGCGGCGTTGACGTTTTTGAGCTATTCGATGGGAGTCCCGGGAGGCATTTTTGCACCCATGCTGGCATTGGGCGCCTTGATTGGAACCAGCTTCGGTTATCTGGCTCAAGATTTGATGCCCCACGCAAATATTCATCCTGGCAGCTGCGCCATCGCTGCTATGGGGGCCTTGTTCGCAGCGACGGTTCGGGCACCGCTGACTGGAATTGTGCTCGTGGCAGAGATGACCGCCAGCTTCAATTTACTGCCAGCAATGATCGTCACCTGCATGACGGCGAGTGTTGTTGCCCAGTCAATCGGCAGCAGACCCGTTTACGATCTGCTCCTTGAGAGGACTTTGAAAGACAGCAACGTATAGTTTCAATCTGAGATTCACCACTGAGACCATCAAGGAATCGGGCCCCAAAGCTTGACCATCAATGCGTACATCGCTGGATCGTGGGCTTTGAGTTCTGCCCGTACAAACGGGTAGAAATCGTTGACGCCAAAATACGCCTCGGTCGACTCTGCAAAGTATTCTTTGTGGTTGTTCAGGCCATAGTGCCGGGCTTCTTTACCAGTGTGTACCAATACTTTCTCATAGATCCCTTTTTCTTTTGCTGCATTGTACGTGGTCACGATATCGGCATGATCGAAACTTAAGACCTGATCGTGATACGCATGCGCCAGTTCGTGCAAGACACAGTAAGGGTGCTTGGCCCACATCTTTCGATCCAGCAGTTTTTGAACAGAGGAGATATGAATGTGCTTGGCGAGACGTGGATCATGCCCATGTGCGATCAACCAGGCTTTGCTCGGATGATAAGCCATTGTGTTCAGTTTCTTGTTATTCCACTCGACCCAGATCCGCAATTTTTGCAAATCTGTGACGCGCTCTTCCGGAACAATATACTTGACTCTTTGCAGATGGTTCGCCAAGGCCTCTAATGCGCGTTTTCCCGTCTCAGCATGTTCTTGGGAAAGCAGCAAGGGATCGACGGCCACAGTCCAACCTTCGATTTGTTTTTCAACGGGATCGTAAAATTGAGGAGACTCTTCGGCTTGTAACCGGCTGGAAATCGATATCGCTACACTGAAAAATAGCAATAAAACAATCCGCACGCTTAGCAATTTCCATTTCCCTCGACGATTTACCATTATAAGCCTCTGATATCTAAGACAAAGTGTCGTGTGAAGTTTTGATTTTAATGATTCTGATTCCAAATAGGAATCACGAAATTGAACATGACAGATCGTTCTCGATCCTTATCGTTCCGAAAGTATTATCAGAGAATTTTCTCCTCTGGTATTTGTCAGTTCCTCGTATAGAATGAGAGAAACGGCCCTGTCTCACTTTATCTGAACCCACTCAAAAACTCATGAATGTGGAATCCAAATCACTACTAAAACGTGTGTTGCCGTGGCTGGTTCCCCTTCCGCGCGGGATATTTGACAAACCTCAAACGGGAAAACAGATTCTGGTTTATTACCTTTGTCGGATATTCGCATTCTATATTCTGTTGCTGATTCTGCTAATGGTGCTTCAACGCTGGCTTATCTATCAACCTACGCGCGTTTCTACTTTGTCTGTAGACCAAGCCGGTGCACCGTTTGGAGTGGTACATGACATTTCTACACGAACCGACGATGGTCTGGATCTAAAGGGCTGGCATTTTCTCGCTGGTCAGGTTGGCTGTACTGACCGCGCTGCCTGTGATATTGAACTTGCCAAAGGACGGCCTGTTGTGATTCTCTTGCATGGTAACGGGGGAAATCGTCTGCACCGGACTGAAACCTGTCGGTTGTTGGCCAGCCTGAATATGCATGTCTTCGCCTTCGATTATCGAGGCTATGCCGAAAACCCGGGCAGCCCCAGTCAAACAGGTTTACTCAACGATGCCCGCGCTTTCTGGAAATATGCTGTCAGAGATCGCAAAATTGACCCACAGCGAATTATTCTTATGGGTGAATCCCTGGGCGGAGGTGTGGCAACGCTACTCGCCAGCGAACTCTGTCAGAAAAAAACACCGCCCGCGGGTTTGATTCTGCGATCTACGTTCAGTTCGATGGTCGATGCCGCCTCACATCATTATCCGTGGGTTCCGGTCTCCTGGCTCTTGTGGGATCAATACCCCAGCCTGAAAGTCATACCGGAAATTCAATGCCCACTGTTGGTGATTCACGGGACGGCAGATCACATCGTTCCCTATGCCCTGGGGGAAAAATTATTTGAGGCTGCGTTGCCCACGTCGTCTACTGGCATTCCGAAACGCATGGTAACCATTCAACAGGGAACGCATAATGGCCTGATTTACGAGGCACGAGGAATTTTGACTACCACCTATGATCAGTTCGCCAAACAAGTCATTCCGTTAACTGTCATTGAGTAAGAAAAGTCTCTGCTGGTAGAGTCGAATCGTTTAAACAGAGTGAATCTGAAGTGCTATGAACTATGCAGGTTGCGACCGTTTACTCCGAAAACTGCTGGGAGTTTCGCCTGTCAGTTTGCGAAACGTGCGCGTGAAATAAGCGGGTGATGAAAACCCTAACTTACGACTCACCTGATCAACGGTCATTGTGGGATCGCCTAACATCCGCTTGGCTTGCCAGATTTTGATTTCGTTGAAATAAGCCATAATCCCACAACCATATGTTTTGCGGAACGCCGATTTGGCAAGCGTCGGGCTAACGTGGACTTCTCGGGCGACTTCCGTAATTGTTAAACGGTCATTCACACGATTGAGGAGCAAGCGGCGAATTTGCAGTGCCAGATCATCTTGTTCGCTGGTCTTCGAAACCGGGGCCAGATGATCAAGTACCAGTGTGAGAAATACTAATAGCCGACTCGTTACATCCAGCATGCGATGGGGATGTTCTGAGATCAACTGGTCTGCCATTCTCCAAAAGGCATGTTGCAGATCCGGATTTTCTGCTGAGCTGACACGCTGCACTCCTTTAACCAACGTCTGCAATTCATGGCACGCGTCGGCGATCCCAGATTCTTCAGGCCAGTGACCTAAACGATCCAGATCGACGACAAATGCAATCGTCGATGCTGTATGCGGACCTTTGTTGGACCAATGATGATCTACTCCCGGTCCAATCATACAAAAGTCTCCGGAATCTAACTCAAACCCTCCCTCGGGCGTCAACAACGTCATCGGCCCCTGCAAACTACCATGCATGGCAATGACAGAATGGTTGTGCTTCTGAGTGCGAGTTCCAGGAGGAAAATGTCCGGAAGTAAACCGGGCAAACGGTCCCGGCGTGGGATGATAATAAGAGAGATAGTTCCAGCTCTGTTTCAGCGAAGAAGTCTTCTGAGGTTGGGAAGAGGGCAAATAGTATGAGAGATCGATCTTATTGGCATCCACGTTATTCACAGGATGGATGAGATGGTCCGACTCTTCTTGTTGATTGAGTGAGGTTTTACGACTCATTTTTGATCGGCTTGAAAATTTTGGTTTTTATATTTCACGAGCGCGTTCTCATTAAGCTTCAAGTTTCTTACTGATCTCAGATCAGCGGACATCTAAAAACAGAACGTGACTTTTTGAACACGCTGACCTTGACTCATCCACGTTAAAAATATGACATCGATTCCTTAAGTCATAATACCAGCTTTACTCGCAGAATGTCCGATAGTGCTGAATTTAGGTCTGATAAGGCATTTCTGATTCGATAACTACTTGTAAATTAGAGGTTTATCGAGTTTGTCTTTTCAATACCAAAAACACAAATCCCTTCCTGAATACCATACGAGTAGAGATGACCGTCGAAAACTTTGGCCAGAACTGGTTTCCAGATAGGACAAACCAAACTCAATCGCTCACCAGCGACGAACAAAAAAATTCTCCAAGCCATGTGCTCTAAAAACGGCTTGTGGACCATATATTTTTTAATCGATTAATTGTTTTCTTAGCTTAAGTAAAAGGAAATCCCTCATGAAGCGTAAAGCTTTCACATTGATAGAATTACTGGTTGTGATAGCGATCATAGCCATTCTCATCGCATTACTGCTTCCCGCCGTTCAACAAGCACGTGAAGCTGCGCGACGGAGTGCCTGCAAGAACAACATGAAACAAATCGGTTTGGCAATGCATAATTACCATGATGCATTTACGACATTCCCGATCGGTTCTCAATACAACATGTGGCAAGCGAACTGGAGATCATGCATCCTGCCATACATCGACCAGGCTCCCCTTTACAATCAACTGACTCAGACTCCCGCCGATGGTCGCGGCTACAACACAACAAATACCTGGACCGGTGGCGGTGGATATGGAACCGGACCGGGATCCAATGAAGCGTTAGATAAAGCATTCGTGAATGTGTATAAATGCCCTTCCAGTCCATTAGATTCTTTTTATGTGGGAACAGTAGGAGGCCGGCATCCAACTCCAAGCGGCTCGCAAGTCGGAATGACAATGGATTACGTGGGTATCGGAGGTGCGTTTAGCGAGACCATTGTTCCTTTCGATGCGGCCAGCAATACCAGGGCTCAGGTTAATACGTTTTATGGAACGATGGCTCAGAATGGTATGTTACAAATCGGAAACGTCGTGCGGATCCGAGACTGTACCGATGGAACATCAAACACAATTATCGTGGGCGAAGACTCTGGCTCTATTGCAGGAGACGACCGCCGAAAGAATTTATCCGGTGGCTGGTCCGGCATGAGATTCCCGGGAACCTCCGGAGGCAATGGTTACGGAGGTGGGGGAATCGTTACGATCCGCTATGCATCGAATCCCAAAACTGCACCTGCCTATACGGGCGCAGGATTTAATAACGGTCCTCTAACGTCATATCACGTAGGAGGCGTGCATGTGCTGCTGGCTGATGGAGCGGTGCGATTCATTTCGGATAACCTCAATTTCACGACCCTGCTCTCATTGGGCACATTGAATGACGGACTGGTTGTCGGTGAGTTCTAAACGATGTTGTTTCAACCCAGATACACACAGTCGGATAACGACCGATTGTGTGTGTCTGCTTTTAAACTAGAGACTGTGTTCATGTTAACGTTATGAACCACCAGGAGAAGCTTACATGTTGCCTATGATTCGCAGTTCTGATATTGCATTAACCCGATTCTGTTGCTGGAAACCCTGCTTTCTCACTCTATTCGCATTGACTACCTTCGCCGGCTGTACAGGCAGTAATGCCGATACCCCCAAAATGGGTACCGCCTCTGGAAAAATTACGCTCAATGGAAAACCGCTAGCCGATTGTCGCATCAATTTTAATTCCGCTAAAACCGGAGTCGGTGCTGGAGGAGACTTGAAAGAAGATGGTTCTTATACCCTGGAAGGTTCTCTTCCTGTCGGTGATTACATACTATTCATCACGCCCCCCAGCGATTTCACTCCTGCCAAAGCCCAGGCCAAAAGCGGCTTGACCAGTGTGCCGGCAAAGTACCGTGGCGAAGCAACCAGTGGTCTCACCGCGAAAGTCAAAGAAGGCGAGAGCGAATATAATTTCGATTTAAAATAGTGTTCAACCACCGGCACAGACCATAGATATTCTCACAAGCTATTCTCGACCGTCACTTGGGAAGTTTTATCTTTATCCGACTTTTTTCCAAAAGAACAGATGCTTGAACATCACTGCCTCAGGTAAACTGAAACGATCATAAGAAATCTTTTCACCGTCTGAGGTACAACATATTCCGCGACAACGATTACCAGATATACAAAGATCAAACACCATGAACTCACTCTTAGCTGACTCAACAAATACTCGATCGATTTTCAAACTGGCAGGTTGCATGCTCTTGCTCACTGTCGTCGGTACATTACATCAAACGACTGCCTACGCAGGCCAACTGATGGCGGGAGCTGCGAAAGTAGATATTACGAATCGCGATGTCAAACTGGTGAATGACCCCTTGTATGTGAAAGCATTGGTCATCAAAGAGGGTGATACCACTGCCGTGATCGTAACAGTCGACGCTGTGGCCATCGCCGAAATTGGTTCGATCCGTAACGAATATCTGGACAATGTGCGAACTCAACTGGAAAAAGACCTCAAGATCAAACCCGCCAACGTCATGATCAATGCCAGCCACTGTCATGGAGTCGTCTGTGCTGACGTGGAGCAACGGACTGTTCAAGCTGTAAAAGAAGCCGCAAAAAAACTGGTACCCGTCAATGTCGGCGTAGGTACCGGACATGAAGATCGTGTCATGGAGAACCGCAGACTCATCTTGAAAAGCGGCAAAGAAGCGGACGTGCGTCATGCTTATTCACTACCGCCCGATGAAGAAGTCGCCAAAGTTGGTCCCATTGATCCGGAAATCGGCATTTTAAAACTCGACAAAAAAAATGGAGAGACTCTGGCCGTTGTGTATAACTTCGCCTGCCATCCTATACAGGGCGTTCCCAATAAGGGAAACACTGCCGACATGTCTGGCTTTGCTTCACAAGTGATTGAAGACAATCTGAGCAACGGCACAATCGCCCTGTTCGTGCAAGGCTGTGGTGGTGATATTAACCCGGTGATGTATAAAGATGTCGACAACCCCCGTGATGCCGAAACGTTGGGAAATATGCTCGGCCTCAGCACATTGAAGGCACTACGAAAAATCAAATGCACTGATGTAGGAGATTTGAAAGTCATCAACGAAACACTGGCATTACCCCGTTCCAATAACGCGAAACGTATCGCCGCGATTAAAGTCGAACAGGAAAAATTGATGAAATCATTAGGGGGAACCAGTCTCAACCTGAAAACCTTTATTCCATTGGTTGTGAAATACAATCTGCACAAAGATTTTCCCTCCTATTATTCACATCGCTATCTGCTGGAAGAAAAGCTGGGCCGCGATGATCTGAAGCAACTCGATGCAGAAAACCGCACCAATCTGGAACGATACATTCGCAACATCTACACGATGGAAAAACTCTCCATCAGTCAGACCAACTTGAGATTGTTAAATAAACATCAGGCTCGCAATACCACCGCTAAGAAGAAAACGGTGGACGTCGAAGTGCTGGGCATCAAAGTGGGTGATTTCCGGATGATTACCTTCCCGGCTGAACTGACTGTCGGGATCGGCCTCAACATCAAGAAAAAATCACCACACGAAAATACGTTCGTAGCCGGCTACACCAACGGCTACATCTACTACGCCCCCACCGCCGCACAACTCAAAAATGTGGGCGGCGCCCAGGAAGACAGCGACTGCATGCTGGCCCCCGAATGGCAGGCCATTTTTGAAACCAGAGCCCAGGATATCATTAAGCGACTGAAATAGTGAGTCATTTCATTTGAAGCTTCCATAATTTACGCACCATCGCTGCGCTTAATGCCTTACCTGTTTAACATTAGAATGTCTTTTTTTTGAGAAACTTGGATTTCTCAGAAGATCTTCGCACAAATTTATATGGCCTGGGTCTCTCTAAAATAGGTTCCCTTTCTAACCTTCATTTCTGATGTGACGAAACGACTTGGATTACGAATATTAGATTCGCGTACTACACAAACTCGTGTATTATAGAGAGTATTCATTCACTCTTCTTTTAAGCGGAGTACATATCCATGCAAGTTCGTATTTTTTTGATTTCCAGTTTCATTCTCTGTTCAACAAATCAAGTGACACAAGCGGGAATGCCCAGTGCCTCTCTGGACCTGACAGAAACCGCCACCCTGCGATTAGAGAGCATTTCGTTTTTCCTGCTGATCCTTCTGGGAAGTGCTTTGATATTTAAACTGCTCTGGAATGTATTGGCGCGTGATTTTCCTAAAATGCCAGTGCTCTCTTACAAAGCAGCTTTGGCGGGAACTGTGCTCTGGGGAATCATGTTCCTGTTTGTGCTGACTATGATTTCAGGAGCCCGTGAACTATTAACACCTGGTGCCTGGAAAAAAACAGGGCGCACTTATCAGCTGGTCGATTCCGAACCGAAACAGGTAGAAACTCCTGAATTTTCGCTGGATGAACGTCGAGCAAAATTGAGTGATTTACGCTCTGCGCTGTTCATGCATGTGGCGTCACATCAAGGTACACTGCCTGAAAATCCGGAAGCTGCGACTTTTGCTGAAGAGTTCTGGATTCAACCCGGTCACATGAATGCGAAATACGGATACATCGACGGTCAAAAACCAAGCGATACCTCAAAACCTCTCGCATTTGAACAGGCTATCTATGAGGATGGGCAACAGCTTGTTTTGTTCGTTGATGGATCCATCAAGGCACTCCCTCTAGACAAAGCAAAGGAGTTGCTAGATGGAAAATGAACCCGGGGAACCACCAAAACAGAAAAAGTACACCATAGTGGGTTGGTTGACACTTTGTGTGATTTTCGCATTTGTACTGGGGTGTGCCGGAATACTCTTTCCCCTTCAATCCCTCTACTATCTTTCTCTGGGTTGGTTCCCGTTTTTAAAACGCGTGATTCCACAAATGACGGTTTCCGTTTCGGGTCTTGTGAGCGCTTTGGTTCTACTCATCTTGATGGCTGTTGTCATTCAACTCCTGGGTGCTTTTATTGTCCGACGTTTGCAAACTCATAACACAACTGTTTCTCCGAAACACTGGCAGACGCGCTGGACGTTCGCGTTGATCGTTATAGTTGGTATCTCTTTTACCGGTGGCTTTGCCGTTGTGGGAATTGCCCACCAGACGTCCTGGCTGGTAACCAGCGACGACGCTCTCATTTACAAAAGTGGATTCGGTGCTGCCAGACGTAGTACGTCCAAGAATAATCTCAAACAGATTGGTCTGGCAATGCACAACTATCATGAGACGTTCAACCAACTTCCCAATGGTGGAATCTTTAGTCAATCCGGCCAACCGCTACATAGCTGGACTTCGCAAGTGTTACCGTATCTGGATCATACTGCTCTCTATAATGAGATCGATTTCAAACAATCTTGGGACGCGGAGACAAATCGTAAAGTCTTCGAGACTAAAATACCCGCATTAGAGAATCCCGGGATGAAATTTCTTTTTGACAATGGAAAAACGAACGAACAAAATGCCAAAGGATACCAGCCAGCCCATTATGCCGCTAATAGTCTGGTGTTAAACGCGAATTCAAACATGAATTTTAAACAAATCAGTGATGGCACATCAAACACAATCCTGGCAGGCGAAATTCAATCGAATATCAAACCCTGGGGCGATCCACGTAACTTTCGCGACCCGACATTAGGCATTAACCAAAGCCGACACGGGTTTGGGAGTCCATTCACTGGCGGGGCACACTTTTTAATTGGCGATGGCAGCGTCCGCTTTATTTCAGAGGAGATCGACCCGGAAGTGCTCAAGGCACTCAGTACTCCCGCCGGCGGTGAAACTGTAAATGAATTTTAAAATGCATTCAATAAACCAGGCAGATCGATGACCACACAATCCAGTATCCCCAATGAACCAGAGAAGCCTAATAAGACGATAGATCTGATTGCCGTTCTCGTGTTGTGTGTCTTCACTTTTTTCCTGGGTCTTGTATTGCCATTCAAAGTTATATTTTATCTGTTGGCAGGCTGGATAAGCCATCTGAGCCGATTGTTATCAGGCTTAACCATTTCTATGGAACGTACAACCTGGTTTCTGGGCGCGTTGATTGTATTCACAGTGGGAATTCACTTCGCATGTCGAAAATGGTACCAGCGAAATCATCAGACGCATACTGAAACGGTATCTGCACAGCCAGATATTCTCTGGCAAAAACGCTGGACACTGACCCTGGTCGCCATGTTGTTGATGTTGTTGGTGAGTGGCATTTGTGTGATTAGTATGACACATCAAGCTTACTGGATGGCGACCACCGATGACGTTCTGATTAATCATGATTTGCGTCAGGCTGCCAGGAATAGTACATCGAAGAACAATCTCAAGCAGATTGGTCTTGCATTGCATCATTACCATGACTCGTTTAACCAACTTCCCAGCGGAGGAATTATTAATGAAATAGGGCAGCCACAACACAGTTGGATTTCTCACATGTTGCCTTATCTGGATCAACCTATTCTTTATAAGGAGATCGATTTTAATCAACCCTGGAATGCAGAAGTGAATCGAAGGCCTTTTGAAACAGTGCTGTCGATGTTTATGAATCCGGGTTTACACTTCCAATATGATAATGGAAAAAGCGACAAAGAAAATTCCAAAGGATATCAACCCACCCATTATGCTGCCAACAGTCGGTTGTTATCCAATAATTCGAAAATCAGTTTGAGCCAGATCAAAGATGGAGCATCAAACACGATCCTGGCAGGCGAAATCAAATCCAACATTAAACCCTGGGGAGATCCGCGTAACTTTCGCGACCCGGCATTAGGCATCAACCAGAGCCAGCAGGGATTTGGCGGACCATATAAAGGAGGTGCAAACATTTTATTCTCTGATGGCAGCGCCCGCTTTCTTTCAGATAAGATCGACCCTAAAGTACTAAAAGCACTCAGTACTCCCAACGGCGGAGAACTCATCGGAGAATTTTGACCTGGTTAAAAGGCTTCAGCAACCGCAGTTTATGCTCTCCGTCAGTCTCACAATACTGATGTATGAGTTCAGTTCTACCGACTCAAAGCCGTCTTCCGTTTGAATCTAAAAGCTCCCCTTGACATACCTACGTTTTGTAGGCATAATTTGCCGACACTTTGTAGGCAATAGAATTTTCAGGAGTTCAAGATGGCGAAAGCAGATTCTTCACCGCTGACAGAATCGCAGCGGGAGATTATGGAAATCGTGTGGGAACGCGGTGAAGTCACCGTTAGCGAAGTACGCGACGCACTAGCGAAACAACGCGAACTGGCCCGCAACACTGTACAAACCATGATTGTACGGCTCGAAGAAAAAGGCTGGCTGAAACACCGCGAGCAGGGAAGGACCTTCGTCTACTCAGCAAAACGACCGCGAACGGTGTCACTCGGGGCCAAGGTTTCGCAGATGGTCGACCGTCTCTTTGCCGGTTCACCAGAAGAACTGGTCACTGCGTTGCTGGACTACAGAGACATTTCGCCTGAAGAAATCGAACGCATTCGAGCAATGATCGACAAAGCGGAAACAAAACAGAAACGTAATTCCAAGTAGCGGAGGAAATCACCATGATTCTACTCTCTTTCTGGAATCCCACTGACCAGATCCTGGTTTGGGGAGTCAATATTCTCCTGCAAGTCAGTTTGGTATTGGGGATCGTGTTGGTGACGGCCATGTTCCTGCGCCGTAACTCGGTCGTTCGATATGGCCTTTTGTGTTCTTCATTAATATTGGTACTACTGAGCCCCGCGATTACGGTCTTCATGCAGTTGTCGGGAAAAAGCATACTGATACTACCAAACATCGGTGAAACGTCCACTTCCACCTCTGACGCTACCTTAACAGAGCCACCAGCAGAAATACCATTTTCCTGGCAACATGACTCGTTCGAAAAATTCATAGAAACACAAGATACCGCCGGGCAAGTAGCTGTCGAGATTCCCGATCTGACAGAACGCAGCGCACTGGAAAGCAAACTTCACGCTGGATCGTTACATCAACTGACTTCACCACAAGCAGATGGAACTGTTGCTCTTCTGACACCAAAAACGATAACAGCTTCGATTAGAGACTTTCTGCATATCGCTACGTCTGCATTGCTATTTATTTGGCTTTCTGGATCTGTGGTCTGCCTGATACGACTCTCAATGGGTTGGTATCGGCTCAGAACAATCCTACATTTGGCAACGCCCAACACCAATCCTGTTCTTACAGAATCATATGAAGAAGTGCGGCGAGTGCTGCAACTGACCCGAATGCCAGAATTGGTTCTGTCTAAACACATATCAGGACCGGTTTCTACTGGTTTGATTCGGCCGCGAGTGATTTTACCAGAACAGATCATTGACCAAGTCACTCCCAAACAGCTACGAGATCTCTTCATTCACGAAGTAGCGCATATTGTTCGACGAGATCAAGTCGTTCTGCTGATGCAAAACTTGGTTGCCGCATTATTTTGGCTACATCCTTTTGTAAAAGCGGTGAACTACCAACTTGCTCAAGCACGTGAAGAAGTTTGCGATAACTACGTGTTAGCTGCTACGAACGCTTCATCATATAGCCGAACGTTACTCGTACTTGCCGAACTGACGCAAGCGGAACATCATTTACCAGGCGCCATCGGCTTGTTCACATCTCGCTGGAAGCTCGAACATCGTATAGCCGGACTGCTTGATGAAAAACGCAGTCATATGGTTCATCTTTCAATCAAAGGGATGACTTTTGTTCTCACACTGTCATTGCTCATGACCACAATCATTGCCTTCGGAACAATGACGTTAGCCGTCGCACAAACTGACAACAACTCAGCAACGAACGAAGACAAAGCAAAACCAAATGATCTCCCAAAGCAGAATCGAATGGAAGATAAAAATCAAATGGAATCAACGAAGACAAAATCCGATATATCAGCAAACAAAATTATGATTCGTGGCACAATTACAAAATCCAATGGGACCCCGGCAGCAGGTGCAATAGTGGTAGTCTCTGGGTCGAAAACTGTAGACAATATGCTACAACCAAAGGAACTTTTGGGAGAAACGATCGCAGACAAAACTGGCCGATACAAACTGTCGTTGGATGGTGACTCATCGAAAATCTATACGTACATGAACCTCACCGCTCGAACAGAAAATTCAGGGACCGGCTGGGAGCGACTATATTTGGACGATGGCCAAACCACTATAGACCTTCAGCTTAAACCACCGCAACTCATTCAAGTGCGGTTGGTCGATCCCGAAGGGCAGCCCGTGGCTCAGTTACCAGTTGTCGATGTGGACATGATTAATTTGCCGAATGAGAAGTTAAAACGAGTTGGGGGATTTGTGATTACATCAACGGATTCAGTCACAGCACTCAACTTGTCTAGATCATTCAAGACTGATGATCAAGGATTATTGAAACTGATGAATTTCAATCCCAGGGAAAGAGTCATCCTGAAGATCGCTGGCACGGAGAAATTCGCGCCTCAGACACTGATCCTCAATTCTGGTATGCCCGAAGTACGTGGCAAACACGATGGAACCTATCGTCCTATTATCAAGAACATCAAACCGGGAGAAGTCGGGACCATTGTGCTTGCACCGGCTCAGTTCTTTGAAGGAAGAGTATTACTTGGAGACAGCGGGAAGCCTGCTGCAAACGCACGAATCACGATGTGGGCCAGTCAGCAGGAACGCTGGGGCTCAATGGTCTCAATCGAAGGTCAGACAGATCATGCAGGACGATTTCGGTTGAATCCGAGACCGGGAGTCCGTTTTGGCATCATCGCCTATCCGCCGGAAGGCGCCCCCTATCAACCTCAAGAATTGAAAGACATTCGCTGGAGCACGGGAGCAGAATCGAACAATATTGAGATCAAGCTCAACAAAGTGGTGCTCGCACAAGGCACCATTTTGGATGCCGAGACGGAAAAACCGCTCCGTGGTGCTTCGATTCAGTATTACCCGGACAGAGCCAATAACAAAAACCTGGCAGATAAGATGATCACTGGATGGCAAGGCATTAAAAGAACCGACGCCGCAGGCAAGTTCAGCATTCCCGTGTTACCTGGTCCGGGTACATTACTCGTGCATGCAGCCGAAAGAAACTACATCCTGCAAGAAGTGGATTCGGAAGAACTAAACGCTGGAAGACCGGGTGGAACGCGAACCTATGCTCACGCTTTTCAAAAAATCAATCCGGTGATTGGAGAAATGCTGGAGCCAATAAAAATTAAGCTACAGTCAGGAGCAACCGTCGCCGGTACTCTTGTAGATGAAAAAGGCATTCCTATCACCAATCGCACATATGTAATCTCGCGACTGAAAATACAACCATCATCACCAGAATGGCGTGGTTTTCCTGACGAAGCGATCAACGGAAAGTTTGAACTCCATGGACTTCGTGAAGGTGAAGAATATCCTGTCTTTTTCCTCGACCCTCACAATCGGCTGGGAGCCAAAGCCATCATCAGTACACAAAATCCTTCGCCAAAGATCGTACTCAAACCCTGCAGCTCTGCCAAAGCAAGATTCGTTGATCCGGACGGAAAACCAATTGCAAACCAAATGCTAGTCGGCTTGTATCTGGTTGTTACACCTGGTAAGCCCAAATACGATTGGAAGGCAATTCAACGCGGAGATATTCTTGCGGATGAAGGGCTCGTGGTTAATCTTGATCGCGTCAATTATAGATCGCCTTCATCGTACACAACTAACACAAAGGGAGAAATGACTTTTCCGGCACTGATCCCCGGAGCAATCTACCGGAACGTAACGATTGTCGATGGCCATCCTAATATAACCCATGAGTTCGTCCTCCAACCTGGAGAGCGATATGAAATGCGAGACATCGAAGTGAAGCTTGATTAATCATAGTCTCGACTGATGGATTATTGGCTTGTTTTCATGGGTTCTCATACTTTTCCTGAGTTTTCCATGTATCAGGTCAATGGATTTCAGTTGTCTAAAACTGTCGCATGTTGCGATTCACTATCAGCGGTCACAAAAATGTCAGGCATCGCGCACTACGAAGCGTATGGTTGAACAATTGAAACCTCGTTCCCGGCCACTTCAAGCCACTTTCCGCTTAAATGATTTTACCAAGCCACCGATGTGTGAAATTACTTAGATTTCATCCCGTGACAATTTCTTAACTTCGTCTGGAAGTTCTCGATTTCACGAAAAGGTATGAGTTTTCCGCAGAGACACAGTATCCGTTTTAATATTGGTTTTATCTAACACTCCAAGAGCCTTTCTGACCAGAGTTTTCTGTTTCCCGATGAATCCGTGAATACTTATGGCTTCTATGCACACATATAGAGTCCGCGTTTTGGGTCGAATTACTGGATATCTGCGTTGAAACTTCTGAGCAGTAGTGATTCTTAACACAGGAGAATTGACTTTTGTGCGCTTTATTCATTAGCATTTAAGGACACTCTATCATTTTCATTTTTGTCAAAATCGGGGAAGCGAAAACAGATTCATTAACTGATTACAAATTTACTCAAACTAAATTGTCCTGATGAAAGAATGGCTCGCTGATGTCTGCGTCCGATGAAACTCAATCTACTGATAAACATGCTCTGTTTCGATTGTCTGCAGAGATACTGGTGATGTCTTTTGCACTTTTTCTTTGCCTACCAGAAATCGCCGCACAAACGCAGTCTCAGACCGATCCGTTTGATGTTGACGTCTCTGTAGAATTTGCTGAAATTTATCAGGCAATGAAAAAGGATGATTATGATCTGGCAGAAAAACGGCTGTCCAAGAAGCATGCTTTAGCGGTGAGAGTCAAAAACCGAATTCTTCTTGAGGAAGTTCTGGTTGTCAAAAAAGAAGTGAATCGACTGAAACTGGAATTTGACAATGTTCGGAAATATTATGAAACTCTCAAAAAAAATCCAAAGGATCCCCAGGCGAACGAACAGGTTGGCATATTTTATTGTGCCGTAAAAGGGGACTGGGGAATAGGCCTGCAGCTACTTTCTCGGGCGAAAAATGTCACGATTCAACGGACTGCCCGCACTGATCTGAAACGGCCCGTGGATCACTCTGAACGTGTGAAATTGGCTGATGTCTGGTGGAAACTGGCTGACGGAACGATGGGACCGTTTCGTAAAGCCTGTCAGTTGCGCGGACGGTACTGGTATCTCCTGGCACGTCCTAATTTAACACTCGCGATGCGATTGAATTTTGACAAACGCTTGCAGCAAATCCCTTTAATAGCCAACAAAATTGTAATCTGGAACCAGCATAATGGACCTCATTTCAACTATGGAACTATTACCTGTAGAGTGGCTCTGCTGTACAGTGGAAAATCAGTCTGGCGCCAGGTCGTACAGGTTCCCTGGAAGTCTGATGCACCATCCTCTCGAATAGTGCACCCGCCGGATGTGCGTTTCGATCAGATCCGCGTTGATATTACAAGATTTGTGGGGCTTGGTGGTGGATTGGGAGAACTGGAAGTCTTCGATGGAACAATCAATGTCGCCAAAAACTGCTCGGCTTTCGCAAGCGATTTTTATCAAAATGATCCAAGATTTGTCCCCAGTAATATCAACGACGGAGACACATCCGGCAACTCAGGATACTGGATACTCAACAAAGGGCGTAAAGGCTGGATCGCGATAGATATGGTGAATCGATTGTAGCAGCCGTGACTCAAAAAAGTCGAATTACGAATCGCCGCATAACGGTGATTAAATCGAAATCCCAGAATTGGTATGGGTTCGTGGAACCTCAAACAACCGAGATCCGTAAATTAGACGAGGAGCAAGTACCGAATAGTTATGCAATTATACATGTCGGCTGAGTTTTTTGACCCTACATGCACGTTCAACAACAGATCAACATTGGCTTGTATTATCAGCGCGCCCGACCACGCGAATGATGGCGCAACACCGGATGACTGAGAGAATTGTTTCAGTTTATGCCACAATTGTCGAGCAATGTACGACGCCTGAATAAGACGGTGATGATCCTTGCCTGCTGGAACGAGTGAGCGACTAAGAGACGGTCGGCTTGCAGTTGAGTGCCAGGAATGTAGCATTCTTGAGGTCCAGTTGATGTAGGTCGTCAGGACTCAACGCCAAATGCCATCCTGTTTCGAGGCTCTACCGACAGTGCCTATGGAAAAAAACTACGTTGGGATGCCAAGACAAAACTGCAGCCGCGCTTGATTCAACGATACTTTTCAAGAAATCAACTGCTTAACGAAGGAGTGGAAGTCTTCGAGAATCGCTCCGCTGATTATACAGACATCCTGCATGAGTACTTTGTACCGCGACAAGGTCTTGTCCCGTTTGTCGAAGATCTTCGCACGATCGTTCCACGCCACAAGCAAGACTTGTTAAACGTCACCATTGGTAGTATTGATACAGACGAAGACACGTTTCTACGTTATGCTGACCAGCCCCTGTTTGCATTTGTCATGCTGTTTCATCAACCGCGGTCAGAGGAAGGTGATACTCAGATGCAAGCCATGACCGTAGAACTCATTGATGCAGTGCTCCAGGCAGGTGGTCGGTACTACCTTCCCTACAGACTGCATGCGACGACCGAACAGTTTCACATTGCCTACCCTCAAGCGAAACAGTTCTTTACATTAAAGAGAACTTACGATCCTCAGGAATTGTTTCAGAATCAATTTTATCTCAAATATGGTAGACTTCCTGATTCTGCGGAGTAGAGTGAGAAGCGATGAGTTTCACTTTGATCATCAATGCAGAGTTGTCCGGCCTGAGTAAGGTAAAGAAATGTGGATACGGTTAAGGCTTGACATCGGGTGGCGAGATTTATGTTATGGATTCTTCGGCTCGATCGCGCCTGACAAGAGAGAAACAACACAGCAACAGTTGGAATCGTTCTGGTCAGAGCAACGATATGACACTTTGGCTTGTCTCTCCGTCCGCAGCGGATTTGACCTGTTGCTTCAGGCGCTCGCGCTACCTGAAGGATCGGAGGTTCTGTTCTCTGCCGTCACAATTCGAGATATGCCGCAAATTGCAGAAGCGCATGGCCTTGTTCCTGTGCCCGTCGATGTCTGTGGCAGCGACTACCACATTGACATGGCTTCTTTGCAGCAAGCAGTCACTACCAAGTCGCGAATTCTAGTAGTCGCTCATCTGTTTGGTGCGCGTCCCGACATGCAGGAAGTGCTGGACTTTGCTCACGAGCACAATTTGTTTGTAGTTGAAGACTGCGCACAAGCCTGGTGTGAACCACATTGGCGGGGTAATGAACAGGCAGACGCCAGTCTGTTCAGCTTCGGAACCATTAAAACAGCCACCGCATTGGGAGGCGCGCTCTGCCGCGTGAAAGACTTGAAATTTCTGACACGGATGCGCGACATTCAAAGCCAAGAGCCTGTAAGTCCTGCCAGGAAGTTGGCATTGCATTGTTTCAAGATTACTTTTCTCAAAATCATTTCTACTAGAATTCTGTTTGGTGTCATCGTTAACTTTGGCAAACAATTTGGAAACAGTGTCGATGACATTCTCGGCGGAATGACGCGCGGCTTCTCTGGTGATAGTCTGTTACTTCAGTTACGAAAGCAACCAAATATCGGAACTCTCAGATTACTAAAACGTCGCCTGGAAACCTACGATTCTCAACGCATCGCTCGACGTATCAAACACGCGCAACTTATCATCGCAAAGCTGGGACTCGAGAACTTACAACCGGAACTACTCTACAGCCAACACTCTTTCTGGTTGTTCCCCTATATCACTGATCGACCTGAAGCACTCATCAAATTCTTAAAGGAGCATGGCTTTGACACGACACAGCGAGGACGAATGGAGATTGTCTCGCCACCTTCTGATCGTCCAGAACTCAGCAGTCCCACGGCAACGGAACTGTTGAGTCGAACTGTGTTTCTCCCTTGCTACCCCGAAATGACTGACGCAACAATCAACCGGATGTGTAAGTTGATAATTGACTTCACTGCAAAATCCTCTTAAATAAAACCATCTTCATCAAACGCCATTTCAAGAAAAAAATCTCTATTGAAATCGAGTGCGAACTTTGTTTCCGCAAAATTGTCTTTCAAAGAAGGCTTGTTATAGACGATTTAGTTAGCGATACTCTTATATCCGTTCGTGGGACTTTGGAGTGATTTCCGCGTGAGTTTATGAAGCTTAACAGCCTATCGCTGCTTGTATTCCCCGAACGGACTTTTCTTCTTCTGGTTATAAGTTCTGCTGTGACACATCGAATTCCGGAATCACTGAATGACGACAAAAAACAGCTTCGCGAACATTGTGAGCGCGAAGACCTGGTAATGTTTGTGAATGCCTGTTTTGCCGCGACGCGTCAGAATGAGTATTACACGGACCAGTATAAAACGTCGGTCTCGATTGAATTTCTACATCAATATGTGATGATCAATTACCGACGCCTCTACGCTCGCACGATTGCCGCGGGGATCAATCATTTTAATCAGCTACAGATTATCTTCAATCTGCTGCAGGCAGGTTCTCCAGCTGATCTTACTCAGCGCTCTGAAGAGGGAGCATTGATTGCCGCTGCACTGCGCGCACTACCGGCTAACCGGGTTTATGCACTTTTTGAACGCTTACAGAAAAATCACGTGAACAATCGACGAACCCGCGCCGTTATCAAACGTTATTTAGAATGGCGAAGCGAACCAGCTTTCGATGCGATCAAGTATCGCAACAAATATCGGGCTGCGTCGGCTCACGCACACACAAAACTTGATGACGAGCTGGGAATGTTTCTGTTCGATCTCAAAAAGCATAACAAGTATCAGACACCACTGTTGGACAAGTATCGCCAGGCACACTACAGTGCGACTGCGATTTACGAACTACCGTTTACCGTTGCGGAATCACTTGCTCAAAAGCACGATGTCCCCCGCGATGTGTTCCTGCGAAAGATCGAACACAAGATGACAGCAGCGGAAAAGCTGCGTTACCAAAGCTCGGCTGCGCGCACTAAAGGAGCAAAACTGGACTTCGATTTGGGCCGTGCATCACTGACTCGACTTGCGTTGTATGTGTTGTCATTGCACAAAAACGAACGTCTCGAACGAGCCGATGAACTGCATGCCGCATTTGAGCGGGCTACACAGCAGACACTTGCCCGATCACCTTTGTCACTCAACCGAGTTGCCGCAGTATTCGACCGTAGTCGATCAACGATGGGCAGTCGTGAAAAGCGGAACCGTCCTCTGGCCGTGGCACTCGCATCCAGTTACCTGCTGCGCGGAGCGGCTACCGAATATCGGGCGTTCTGGACTCCATCCATCGACAACGATGCGTTTGAATTCTTAACCCAACCGGCAGGACAGACGACACTGGCGAATCCATTGATTGATGCCCTGGAGTGGCAACCCGATTTGATCGTCATTGTCTCCGATGGCTACGAAAATGATCCGCCCATGATTGTAGATCAGGTCGCGCAGATTTATCGAGAACAAATTGGTAAAGAAAGCACACCTGAAATCGTTCACATGAATCCGGTCTTTGATGCCGATCATTTCGCCCCACGTCGATTGGGACCTACCATCGCCACGGTCGGCCTGCGCGATGCGGAAGATATTCCGACGATGCTCGGGTTTGCCAGATTCACTGCCGGAACAGCAACGTTGGCTGATCTGGAACAGTATCTCGCCATTCGCGTGAACAGGATGTTAAATTCAGATGAGACATAACCATTCAAAATCAAAACCACGATTGGAGAACATCGCTCTCAAAGGCCTCACTTTAGCACCCTCTCAAGTGTTTGGTGGCGTGCGGCTGGTACCTGTGCTGCGCAAAGACGTACGCGAAGATTTGCGTCTGACCAGGCGATCTTACGATGAAGATCTGGCAGCAGTACAGCTCAGCAGTAATACTGCCTATTATTCCTATATCCCACACGCCTTCATCGCAGACTGGTCCAACGACGGATCGCCAGCGGTCGCCTATGGTACGCAAGTTCGTTCAAACAAGTCGACAAAAACGAGTGACGGCAAAGTCCATGATCTTGGATTTATGACCGCCCGAGTGATGAAAAAAATGCGAGCGCGCGAAGACAAAAATCGTCTGCGATTCCTGCCGATGGATGTTTCTATGGAAGGATTCCTCTCTCTGCATTTTGGCGGCCCGGATGTTGCATGGGAGGAGTATTCGCGGGCAGCCATCCGTGATGGATTGAGTCCGCGTAGCGAAAGCTCTATCCCAGGTCGATGGATTAAAGGGCTGGAAGACGCATTACGAGTTTTTGAAATCCATTCTACGCAAGTGGGCTCACTGGTTTTTGTCGCCGATGCACTGGCTTCAGCATTTATCGTACCTCATCCAGATGACTATCGTGCGTTACATGCAACACTTCTGACCGATGACTATGGTGAATTACTTTATTACTACGGTTTGTACGCGCAGGAAAACACGATTCTTCCGGATTCGATTGATCCCAATGCCGTTCATTCGCTGAAAGATCTGCGCGCGGAAGTGACTCGTGTGCGCTCTGACTGGTCAAAATTGCATTCTCTGATGTCGAACAATCTGCTGGAGTGCCCCGTTCGCTCGGAGATGGTTTACAATATGGGTCCCTTTCAGCTACACCGTTTTATGACGGAGTTGAATCCGAAAGCAGAAAACCATATTGGCGAGGCCATCGTCAGAAAAAATGGTACGCTGGAGTATTTAAAATCCTATCGGTTGTCAGCAGCACAATGTCTTCGCGCTTACCTGCTAATGCAACTGGCAAACACTAACTGGTCTCTCGAAGCCTGTGCAAAGGAACTTAACTGTACCAGAAACGAATTCATTTTCCGTCTGGAAAACGCCGGCTTCGGTTACCTGCTGCACCAACATGTACTGGAGAAAGCGCGCAGCGAAAAGCGATAGGAAAAATAGGTTGCAAACCATTTAACTATATTGAGGAAACCGGAGCGTAAAATATTTCGCTAACGACATCGTCTGTAGCGGAATACCCCGAACCCTAATGCTTGTAAACTTTGTGCTGTGGGCGGCCAGAGAGAATCTCTTCTTTTCCCCAGTTGGTGACGGCGCGGAAGGCGTCGCTTTGGATGAAGTCTTTAAAGGCTTGCTCATCGGACCATTCGCTGGTGATCAAATACGAGGCGCCATCGCTGACATCTTTCCACAAAGTCGAACTGTCATGACCTTCGGCTGCTTTTAACGCATCAATCACGCCAGCAAATTTGTCTTCGAATGATTGTTGCTTGCCCTCAATGACGTGATAGTTCATGCCGACAGTAATCATGGCTCAAGTACCTCCTGTAAAACTTATGGTTGATGAGAGTGGTTGGCCAATAGTAATGTACGACTAATAAGGACGCAACAGTACCGAGTGGGAATTGATCATGGCTGGTACTGCTGTACTGCAAGAGAACATCTTGGCAAATCTTGGCACGATGAAATGACTTCTCTGACAACAAACTTGCGCAGTGACAGGTGAATCACTCTCTAATATACTCAGTGCACTTCTTCTTCAAGAGAATTAAGTCCGAAAGAGTTAATCATCGGATGTCCCTCTTTGATGGAATAACGTAGCGGCTTGTTGGTGTAGGGATCGATTGGCACCGCAGGTAGAAACGCAGGAACCAGTTCTTCTGCCGTTTTCGGAAATTGTCCATGCTGTTGTCGATAGCGTTCTGCCGCGATCATGATCAGAGCCGCATCACGTTGAACCTGATGTCTGGGTGTCTGTGACCAGAAGGTCGGTGCCTCCTCATTTGGCATCATAATCAATGCCGGTAGATACTTCAGTCGCAGGCTTGGTGAATCCAAGAGCCGCCGATATTCAGTGATGTATTCAGAATCAACCGAAGGGTCGGCAGTGAGCGCATTTGTTCGTTGCTTCCACAGCAATTTATTCAAATGGATCAGTTCGGCCTGCATCTCTTTTCTGCCTGCAATCATTGTTGCCACGGGAGCTGCTAACAGATGAAAAGTATTAGCCTGTGTCACATGAGTTTGCTGTTCCCTGGGATCAGCGGGAACAGCAAATGTCGACGCAAACAAAGACCGGCTCTGTTTCGAATGTTCTGCCAAACCCTCTAGAAGCTGGAAACCATGTGGAGTGAACCGACCGTTTCCTGTTCCATCATCAGTATAAGTTTTTTGCAAAAAGTCGTTGATAAAAATTCTTTCATCTTGCCGGAAATCGGGCTTTCTTATCTGTGCGTCAGCCAGGCTCTGAAGGAGCATTGCGAGCTGTTCCTCATCGAAAAGGTCAGGATGTTCAATGACCAGCTTTCCAACCTCTTGTGCCATGTGGCCAGTGATACCGTTGGCGTTGATCTGACAGAATGGAAAGGGGCCAATCTGTCTATAATGTTCCGCTAATCTGAGTCGTGCGCGCAGAAGTTGCAAATAACGATCACTGTCTCCTTGCTCAACCGCGAGGTGAAGTGCTCCGGTTAACATCGGCAAGACATAAGAGCCCAGGTCCTGCATCTGTGGTATAAGAATGCTAAAACCAGTTTCAGTCAGACTAGGTGGATTTAAGTCAAACCATTTATCGTGATGGTAACTCAGCAACCAGACGCTATTTCCCGGATCGCGATTAATAAATCCCAATTTAGGGCGACTTGTTGCTTCGAGGAAGATCGTCAGTATGTCCGAATGCTTTGCCAGAAATGCTTTCGCTTCAGTCCAATGCTTACTCTTAGGCCCCTTGTTCAATCCATCTTGGATTGGAGAATAATTTTTCTTCACATCAGGATTCAATTCTACCAGACCTTGACGATAGAGGGGCCATGCGCGTTCCTGCTTGGGAATCGCGCGGCTCTGATCATCAATCTCCTGGACCAAATCGAACTTGACGGTTGGTATAGCGCGCATGAATCTCATATTGAGAACTATCCACGACGGTATTAAAACAACCATGAGAAAAATCGTTGCCTGCCTTATCCTTCTCGTCGCTCGCCAAGCGAAGGGGCGATTTCTGAGAGAGGCCCGGCGAATCAGTCGCGCTGCTGTCTTCGGTGAGCCGAACAACTTAATCAGTTCTTCCGGTGTGCTACCTTTCTCCAGGCCATCCGCAAAATGTGCACTTAATTCCCGTGCTGTGTCTAATTTCTCATCAGGCCAAAGATGCGTCCGGTGCACCACATTGCGCACGACAGAAGTAAGACTCTCAGGTAGATTATAATCTTGTAGCAACTCCAGCGATTGCGTTTCGTAGATTAATCCACCCATCGCAATTGTGTTGCCGTATTTTGACGCCAGTTCTTCCGGAGTCGAACCAGCATCCAACTGCCATCGCAGGCTCCGACAAACACGACTGAGCATTTTCCGAGCAGCACCCGTTTGAACTCGACTTTGCCCGACTATAGTTTTCACGGTCGGCCACAAGCTGGCTGGAAGTGGAGAATTCAGAACCCAATCTGTTTTTCGCGTCACTCGAATGAGTGAAGCTATGCATTCCGGTTCACTAAGTTGTTCAATCAGTTACCTCTCATCACAGCCTTCTTGCAGGAGTGTTCTGCATGAGTTCACGAGCTGCCGAGTGACCTTTATTTGAAAGTGCCCACTCAATTGTTGTGTAACAGCGCGAATCGCTTCCACCAGACTGTGGGAAAATGATGAAGTATCCAGTTTTTCTAGCGGGTTTTGTGGGCCAGTAATCCGCCCGCGCAGAAGATGCGAGACCGGTGTGCGCAACATTTTCTTCCATCGAGATTGAGGAGTCTTCATACCTCACCTCCTCTTAACCTCGGTGGTGCAGTCGGTAGAACTCCCAGGCTCTGCATCGCGGTTGCCACAGCCATCCACTGGGCGGTATCACTTGCCAAACGCTTCTTGCCTTTTGCTGTGAGTGAGTAATACTTCCGCTTGCGGCCACTGTCCGATTCCTGCCAACTGGGGCGGATCAACCCTTGAGACTGCAGGTTATAAAGTAGCGGATAGAGTGTCGATTGTCCCATATCAAGCACGCCGCCCGTCTGTTCTGACAGGGCTTCCACGAGTTCATAGCCGTATTTCGCACTCTCTTCGAGCAGTTTCAGAACAGCTACCGGACCGGCGCCTCTCATCAATTCTCGTTCGACACGCATCGCAGTTCCTTTCAACAGATCTTATCAACCAATCACTCGTCTATCACAATACTATGTGTGACATAGTATGTAAGTCAAGGTTTCTTTGGCTGCTGTATCGAAAATCGAACCTTCCATTCCGCACATCAAGAAAAGTAAACAGTGAGCGACAGACTGCGTCAGAACTACTAACTGGTAGAGGGTTACAGTGGTTCGGTGGTTAACGTTCACTACAATAACAAGTAGAAATTTGATGTCTTACCTTGTTAATTAAGTGAAATTACCAAAGTCCGGAATTTTTTCGGTAACCTTTTCGAATTATCGCGTCATAAGCTATAGGCACCATTTATTTTTATGACGAGTACCCTCATGCACGCTTCCTCAGACATACCAGCAGATTCTGATTCTACACTTGTCGTCGCAATTCTTGGTGGCGAACAGAGTCGTTTCGCGGAACTTGTAGAGCGGTACCAAAAAATGGTTTATGGTGTTGCCTGGAGTCAACTAGGCAATAGGGATTTGGCTGAGGAGGCCGCTCAGCAGACATTCGTCAAAGCCTACTGTTATCTGGCCACATTGCGCGATACGAATAAGTTTCGTCCCTGGCTAGCACAAATCGCGCGAAATATTAGCGTGTCGCTGGGCAGGAAACGATCCAAGGAACTCAGCAACAGCGATCGCTGGGACCTGCTCCCTGCTGAAAAAGAAGAAAACAGTTCTAACGAACTTCCCGATCTTAAACATGAACTACGCGAAACATTTGGTGATCTTAAAAACGATCATCGACAAATTTTAACACTGTTTTATCTTGAAGGCCGCAATATCAAGGAACTCTCGGCGACGCTTGCACTAAGCGAATCGGCAGTCAAGACCCGTTTGAGTCGTGCCCGGAAAGCATTGCGCGGGGAACTTGAAAAACGAATGGGCAATACACTCGATGATCTCACTCCTGCGCACAGCCTCGTGCCTCTGGTCATGAGTGGTCTTCCAACAGCAGCCCCACTGGGTGCCACTACAAAACTTGCCACACTTGGAAAGACCTCAGGGTATCTGACAAAACTCGGTGCATTTGCATGGTTGAATTTACTCTCTTCGATACCTTTCTTTTTCCTCATGTACCATTACTCCAAACGGCAGGCGGAAACTTATCAAGATGGCAAAGAGCACGACTTTCGACGAAAAATTATATTGCAACATCCTCTGAATGTCTTTCTGCTATTTATCATTATCAATCTTGTCGTTGCTCTCATGATTCTACAAGGTTTCAGTTTCCATACTTTATTTCAATTGCTCTGCTTATTGTGTCTGTTTGGAGTGTGGCAAGGACTTCAACTATTGAAAGTCAACCGCTCCGAATATGCTCAGGCACAAGTAATCGTTCCAGCGCTTCAGCTACTCGCTTTTTTTCTCATTGGCTTTTTCCAATTCCATTTCGTCACATTCCTTGCGGCGATGACTTTAGCCAATCTGGTGCTTTATCGAGCAAGTGACTCAATGCCTTTTCGAATGGATTATAATTTGTTTCTGAGGGCTGCCACGGATGGATTGTCGATCATTGAAACGAAAATGGATGATCAACATGAATTCAGCCGATCAAAGCTGGAACAATTCGCGAAATTCCTTGGGAGTCACTGGTTGATTCGCGACTACCAATTGACTAATCGGCATTTAGAGCTCTTTCTACCTCATGCCAAGCCACGCATACTTCAAGAGTGGATACCATCGCAATTCTATTCATCGCGAGTTGTTATCGACCAACAAGGACATTGCGAAGCATTTATGCATGCGAAGGATGCAAAAGCAATCAAAGAATTAACAAAGAACGAAAGTACTCCAGCGATGCTTACAGAAAAAGTACAAGAAGCTTTGGAGTTTTCATTACGTCAGTTTGACTCTGGAAAACTAGAATTGGCGATCGATACGTTGTGCCAGATTCACGAAGATCAAGTATTCAAGAAGAAAGAGTCAAAAGCAATCGCATTCAAAATGATTGGCAAAATCGGAATTGGTGCTGGAATCCTTGCAGTTGTGATGTTTATCATCGCCTGGTACTTCGGTGAAGGATCATTTTTTTAATGAACTCCGAATAATGAGAACCGACACAAGCTTGTTTATTAAAACGATTGTCAGATTTCTTTGGGGCGACTGTTATTTCAAAGGCTTACCGTTGCGTCGATCAAATTGGAACGGCATCGTTTTGTCATTCGTAACGGTGACCTGCAGTGGCGGAGCAATGCCGCCCTGATCGACTTCGACTCGCAAAATGTTCTTCGCTTTAAAGGGCCGATCATAGATCCAAACATGTCCGTCGCCGTGAATGTAAAGAATCGGTTTTTTGAAACCGTTCGCTATTTCACTGAAGGGGCCAAAAAAATCGTTGTGAACTGCAATCGGCTTAGCATGTCCAAAAATAACCAGACTATTCACATCCGCACCGAAGCGACGCAGGTTACGACGGACCCAATCGAGGTTGTCTACGTGTCGTTGTTTCCACTCTTTTGGATCATGAACGCGGCCACCGACGATATTCAATCCGATAAACAGGACATTACTTTTCACAAATGAAAAGTTCTCTTCGCGTTTCAGTTGTCGGAAAACAGGCAGGGAATGCTGCCAGCGACGATCAAATCGCATAAAATATTTTTCCCAAAGCTTCCAGGCTTGCTCCGGATGTGTGCAGTCGTTCCACTCATTATCCCCGGGAATGATAAATACCGGCACAACAGACTGGCTTAGCATGCCAAACACTTTGTTATAAACGGCTTCGTCACAAGGAGCACTCCCCCCTTTAATGTCGCCCAGGTGAACCACAAACTCGGCATCTTTCGGAATGGCGGCAATCTGTTGAGGAAGCCGTGCATCTTCATGCGGTTTGTAGGGTACGTCTCCCATAACATAGAAGGTGACTTCTGTGTTGGCTTGAACTTCAGGCTCTGGTTGATTTTGAGCGCTGGCAGATGAACCGATCAGGAGCAGTAACAACAATTCGAATAGTACGGTCTTCAGTTTCATCGATGTCAAACCTCGGTGGAAATAAAACTGCCGACCAATGTCTATTGTCGCTCAGTTCGTGAATCAGGGGGGAGTCTCTAAGGGCAGACGATTAAAGGAAAACAACTCAATATGCCACTCCATCATAATATCACGTTGCGCGATACACGTCTATCACCGTAACTAACACACGTTTTTAAGTTTCATCCAACGAAACCCGACGATATCATGTTACTAATGTCAGAGATCGGTGTCCTTTCACAATCGAATTCACTTCTATTAGAAATTTGAACAAACTATGAAGCGCTTTACCTGTTTCGCAATGATCCTCACGTGCCTGTTTGTCAATGCATCTGCATACGCCGAACGGCTGGTACTGGTGAGTGCATCCTATGGAAAAAATATCATCGCCATCTGCGATCAGCAAGGCAACGTGATCTGGTCTCAAAAAACCGCTGGTCCCTCCAAGGGCCATGCAGGTCATCATGACATCCACCTGCTGCCCAATGGGAACATCCTTTATCACGACAGCTGGACTAAAACCACTGAGATGACTTTGGACAAGCAGGTCGTCTGGAGCTACGATTCGGCAACCATGAATGGGAACAACGGAAAACGCGTCGATGTCCACGCGTTTGCAAGATTACCCAACGGTAACACCATGATTACAGAGAGTGGGGTCGGACGAATTATCGAAGTGGATCGGGACGGAAAGATCATGCATCAATTCCCGCTGAAAAAAGGAGGCACACAGTCGACACGGCTGGTTCGCATTACGCCGCAAGGCAATTACCTCGTTTGCTCAGAACAACCTGGCGTTGTCACCGAATATAATCGCAAAGGTGAGGTCGTCTGGGACTACTTGATTAAGACGCGTGTTTACGGTGCGATCCGCTTAAAAAACGGGAATACGCTCATCGCCTCGGGTAGCGGCAATAGTGTGGTAGAAGTGTCTCCGGACAAAAAGGTTGTTTGGGAAATCAGGGGCCGGGTACCGAAGACTGATGTCCAATTAAAATGGACCACATGCTTGCAGGAGCTGGATAACGGCAACATGATCATTGGTAACTGCCATGCAGGGCCAGACAATCCACAGATTTTTGAGCTCGATGGCAACAAGAAGATCGTCTGGGAATTTGATGAGTACGATCTGGTGGGCAATGGTCTCGCTTGCTGGCAGATTCTCGATGACAGTCAATCTGCCATGGTGCGCAAGAAGCTCTCAGCATTGACACCATAATCGATTGACGAATCTGTCGTCTTGTGCTTTCAATTTCACTGAATGTCTCAACCATTTGAGATCCAGGGCCTCCGTACTCGCTGAATCACATTTTTGAATTTGCCCTGGACATTGACATGGATATTCATTCATGTCAATATTGATTCAACTCAAAATAAAGGCTCAATAGAGGATTCAAAGATGGTGGAAAATGATCATGAGCAGATCTCATGTGCGAACCTGCTCAAAGTATTAGCGGATGAAACCCGACTGGCAGTAGTCAGGCAATTGATGGATGGCCCCAAACACGTTGGCGAGATCAACGAATCACTGGGGCTTGAACAAAGTTTGCTCTCGCACCACCTGAAAACGCTGCGTGAAGCAGGTCTCGTGATCGGTGATCGTGATGGAAAGGCGGTGCTTTATTCCCTTGCACCTGAATTCAAAGGTTCTCGTATGAAAGATGCGATTAATCTCGGATGCTGCTTGATTTCGTTTGAATCTTGAATTCCCAACAAACATCACGATTCGAATTCAGAAACTGACTACTTGAAAGTCCGACACATGCCACAGAAAAATATACTTATCATATTCTTCGTGTCTCTTATATCGACATGCGCTGGATACTCTTGCTCATCGTCCGGGAACGCTGGAAGTGGGCCAACATCGAAGTCAGAGCAACTCGTTCTGACAGGCTCCAGTACTGTAGCTCCTTTAGCGGTCGAGATCGGCAAACGATTCGAGTCACTCCATCCAGGCATACGAATTGATGTGCAGACCGGTGGTTCATCGCGGGGCACTGCCGATGCCCGGCGGGGGTTGGCTGATATCGGTATGGCATCGCGGGCTCTCAAGCCGGAAGAAGAGGATTTACTCGGGTTCACCATAGCGCAAGACGGTGTCTGCGTGATTATACATGGCGATAATAGTGTTAATGAACTGAGTGATGAACAGATTGCAGGCATCTTTTCTGACAAGATTAATAACTGGAAGGAAGTGGGAGGTCAGGATGCGCCAATTACCGTCGTAAACAAATCGGAAGGACGGGCCACACTGGAAGTGTTCCTGAAATATTTCAAATTAAAGAATTCGGAAATCAAAGCAGATGTGGTCATCGGCGACAACGAACAAGGCATCAAAACCATCTCCGGCAACCGCAACGCGATTGGGTACGTATCGATCGGAACAGCAGAGTTCGGTTCACAGAACGGGGTTCCAATTAAGCTGCTGCCAGCTGGTGGTGTGAAAGCAACGACAGACAACCTTGCCAAGGGCACATTTCCCATCTCACGTCCACTCAACTTCGTTACGAAAACAGAACCTGAAGGACTGATTAAAGAATTCATTGACTTTGCCCAATCAGACCAGGTTCACGACCTTGTCAAGGAGCAGTATTTTGTTCCGACTACAAAGTGACACATTACTCGTCTGGGCATTACGAGCATGCGCGGCATTGGCGGGCATAATTGTTTTGCTGATCCTCGTCTTTCTCGTTAACGAAGCCCTACCGGCATTGCGCGATGTGGGCCCCTCCCGGTTCTTTGGAGATAAATCCTGGCATCCGGCAGAGGGTGCAGCCCAAGGACAGTTCAACTTGACTCCCATGCTGTGGGGCACGCTGTTCGTCACGACTGGTGCCGTTCTGGTAGCGACGCCGCTGGGGATCGGATCGGCTTTGTTTTGTCACTTCTACGCACCCTCTACGATTGCCGGTCCCTATCGTAAGTTGGTTGAACTGCTTGCTGGTATTCCCTCAGTGGTCTATGGACTTTGGGGGCTTGTCGTGCTTGTTCCCATTATTGGCGACTTCCATCCGCCGGGTCCCAGTCTACTGGCGGGAACTATTATTCTCAGTATCATGATCTTGCCAACAATCGCCCTGTTGACTGACGCCACGTTGTCGAACGTACCTAAAGAATATCTTCAAGGCGCTGCGGCGCTCGGGCTTTCACGCTGGGGAACCATCCGAGGCGTTGTATTCCCCGCTGCCAAATCGGGAATCTTTACCAGCGTAATTTTAGGAACGGGACGTGCCATCGGTGAGACGATGGCAGTACTGATGGTGTGTGGTAACGTGGTTCAAATCCCAAACAGCATTTTTGATCCGATTCGTACGTTGACAGCAAATATCGCGCTAGAAATGGCTTATGCTATGGACGACCATCGTTCGGCATTGTTCGTCAGCGGATTGGTACTGATGGCAATGATCGTGGCCCTTGTCGCTATAGCTGAATTCATCAGCAAAGGGCATGTTTATGATTGAAACGCCAGACCAGCCCCTTTTCAGACCACAGTCACGTCTTCAGAATCAGTGCGCAACCGTGGTTGTCTGGTTGATGGCGGGTCTCGTCAGCAGCCTGTTTGTGTGGCTGCTCGGCGACATTCTCTGGCACGGGATTGGCCAACTCTCCTGGGGGTTTTTGACAGAACCACCTCGCAATGCCGGGCGAGCTGGTGGAATTGGCCCCATCATTGTTTCGACATTGCTGATTCTTACTGTTTGCATGGCAGCAGCCTTGCCACTGGGAGTCGGTACTGCTGTCTTCCTGGCGGAGTTCACGCCGATAGAAAATCTGTTCGGTCGTATGGTTCGTCGCAGTCTTGACGTACTGGCTGGCGTGCCTTCGATTGTGTTCGGCCTGTTTGGCAACGCATTCTTTTGTGTCTATTTAGGGATGGGGTTTTCAATCCTCTCTGGCGGACTTACTTTAGCCTGCATGGTGCTACCGATATTGATTCGCTCGACTGAAGAAGGACTGCGATCTGTTCCCCATGAATATCGTCTGGGAGCGGCAGCGCTTGGAATTTCGCGCACTACAACACTGATTCACTTACTTTTGCCAGCAGCCATGCCGGGATTGATTGTGGGTCTGGTCCTGGGCATCGGGCGAGCACTCGCTGAAACGGCGGCATTGATCTTTACAAGCGGATATGTGGATCGCATGCCAAGTTCACTGATGGACTCAGGCCGTTCGCTGTCGATTCACATTTTCGATCTTTCCATGAATGTCGCCGGCGGAGATCCCAACGCTTATGCCTCTGCGTTAATTCTCATCATCATGCTGATCGTGATTAATGTTGTTGCATCTTGGACAGCAAGTCGATGGTTGCACAGGAGAATATTCACCATATGAATGATTCCAGAGAGCGAGACAAAAAGGAACACACGTGTGATCGGAGTGCGTTTACAGTGAGTCCTCTCCAGGCTGGCCCCCCCTGTTGTGTCCCGGAGCCATTCATCTACGTTAACAATCTATCTCTGAGCTACGGTAATCAGCGAGTTTTAGAAGATGTTTCGCTCATCATCAATCGTGGTTGTATCACCGCTTTGATCGGACCCTCCGGTTGTGGGAAGACGAGCTTCCTGAGCAGTTTGAATCGTTTGTCGGATTTGGTTCCCAACTGTCATGTCGAAGGAAGTATCAAGATCGGCTCTCTTGACGTGTATGCGTCTTCTACTGATGTGATGGCACTTCGCTTGCAAGTCGGTATGATTTCTCAAAAACCGAACCCGTTTCCTCTCTCGATCCAACGAAATATTGAGTTGCCACTGCGCGAGCAAGGCATGCGCAATCGCAGACAACGTAACGCAGTTGTGGAATCGGTACTGCAGGACACCGGGTTATGGGATGAGGTCAAAGACCGGCTCGATGCACCAGCCCTTTCACTTTCCGGTGGTCAACAGCAGCGTCTGTGTATTGCGCGTGCCCTGGCATTGCAACCACAGGTTCTGTTGCTGGACGAACCGTGTAGCGCATTGGACCCTATGGCAACCGAAGTCATCGAAAAGCTCATCTCCAGCTTCAGCGGTCGTTTTACAATCATTGTTGTCACCCATAATCTCGCACAAGCACGGCGCATCTCAGATTATGCGGCCTTCTTCTGGATGAAAAACGGCACCGGACAATTAGTCGAACACGGCCCGAGCAATCAAATTTTTGATACCCCACAAGAAGCTTTAACTGATGCCTACGTAAATGGAAGATCAGGTTAGTTGGTTTGATGATGTCCAAAACCGGCGAGATGATTAGGTTTGCCTGTGCTCATGAATTTATGATTAAGTTGGCAAACTTCCCTGTTAAAACGGTACTTTGTCAGGTAGTCTAATAGATCAGAGACCACTGATGGGTAATGACCTAATCAGGCTTTGTATCCCACAATTTCAACTGCATTCCCGCCGTGTGTGTTTCAAACTGTTTTTAAATCGACAGACCGAATTATTTCTTCCAGGGAGTTTGTGGATGTCTGCTACTGTTTTGCGTGTGACTCATTCTGTATGGTTCTGCTTTTTGAGTATTCTCGTCACCACAGCTCCGGTACAAGCCGAAGACTGGCCCACCTGGCGGAAAAACGCGCAGCGTACAGCGGTGACTTCCGAACAACTACCAGATGCCTTGCATCTGCAATGGTCACGGGATCTGGGACCGCTCAAGCCGGCCTGGCCGGAAGATCCGCGCATTCAATTTGACGCACACTATGAACCAGTCATCGTCGGTCAGACATTGTTCGTCGGATCATCTCGAAATGATTCCGTAAGAGCCTTTGACCTTGCTACCGGAAAGCAGAAGTGGCTGTTCTACGCCAACGGCCCGGTTCGATTCGCCCCCATCGTTTCCGGAAAGAATGTGTACTTTGCCGCCGACGATGGTCATTTTTATTGTCTCAATGCAGATGATGGCACGTTGAAATGGAAGTTTCGTGCGGCGCCCAACAATCGAAAAGCTCTGGCAAACGAACGTCTCTCTTCCGTCTGGCCTATCCGCGGTGGTGCCGTACTGTCAGACGGTAAGATTTATTTCACTTGTGGTGTCTGGCCTTTCGAAGGCACCTTCCTTTACACATTGGACGCACAAACCGGCAAAGCAATCAAAGCACCTCAACCGGAAATCAAAACACTTAAGGATCTCACACCTCAGGGGTATCTTGTCAAGAATCAAGATCGACTGTTGATCCCCTGTGGACGCTCCATCGCAGCCTGCCTCGATCTTAAGACCGATCAATTTATCTCACATTCATATGGCAGCCGTGCCACTAATTATCATGTTTCCTCCATTGGCCCCTACATTTTTCATGGCGGTTCCACATTCCAGATGGACACCAAAAAAGAGTATAAAGTTTCTGCCCGTCATCCGGTGTTGACTGACGATTTTGTATATTTTGGTACTGGTGGAAATATCGTCGCTTATGATTTAAAAAACCCGAAGATTGTAAAATCGAAAGACCGACGGGGAAAGGATGTCACCAACACCGTACTCAATCAACTTTGGAATCTGCCTCTACAAAAGCTGCATGAGATCCCCAAAGAACAATACGCTGAATGGATCAAAACACACCCAGCGCAGCTCGATTTGAAAGCCGGTAATCGACTCTACGGTCATCAAGCCGACAAGGTTTTTGCCCTTGATCTGTCTGAGGATGGCAAAGGGGCTACGGTCAGCTGGAGTCAGACTGTGAAAGGCAAACCCGCAACGATGATTGCTGCCAACGGTAAACTGGTGGTTGTCACTCAAGGGGGAAACCTGATCTGTTTCAGTGACAAGCAGGCTGAACCACAATCCTTCCCTAAAGACAATCATGAGTTGGCTACGAAACAAAGCGATTGGACAGACAAAACCAAACAGTTACTGCAACTGACGAAACCCGATAACGGATATTGCCTCGTGCTGGGAACCGGAAGCGGGCAATTGATAGAGGAACTGATTCAGCAATCAAAGCTGACCATCATTGCCGTCGAACCAGACAAAACCAAAGTCGAACAATTACGAACCAAATTTGATTCCGTGGGCGTTTATGGATCGCGCGTCGTTGTGCATCACGGGGATCCTCTAAAGTTTGAACTGCCTGCCTATATGGCTGAATTAATCCTTTCAGAGGATTTATCCATACTTGGCAAAACACCAGACTCAAAAGTTTGGCAAACGATCTTTAAATCGCTACGCCCCTATGGTGGTAAAGCGTGTCTTGAGTTGGCTGACAACGCCTACACTCAACTTTCGACAATGGTTACCAACAAACAACTACCACAAGCGGACCTGAAACGAGCTAATGGGTTCGCGCTCCTGTCGCGTATCGGCGCATTGCCCGGAGCCGCTAATTGGACACACGAGTACGGCGATGCATCTAACACGCTGATGTCGCGCGATGAGCTGGTCAAAGCGCCGCTGGGAGTGCTTTGGTTCGGTGGACCTGCCGGGCATGGAGATTTGTTTTACAATCGTCATGACTGGGGGCCCAGTATGGCGGTGATCGAAGGCCGCATGTTTCTACAGGGTCCCGGAAAATTAACGGCCGTTGATGTCTATACCGGTCGCATTCTCTGGCAAATTCCGTTGGAAGAAACATCCGAAGATAACCCCGGACGTCGTGGACAAGGTTACAATAAAAAAGTGGTCGGCCATCATTTTATTGCCATCAAAGACGGTCTCTATCTGGTGACAAGCCAGAATACGTGTCGGCGAATCGATCCGGCAACCGGTAAAACTTTAACTGTGATGAAACTACCCAACCCGGAAGACAAATGGGGACGGATTCGTATCCATAAAGATCTCATGTTGACTTCCGCCTTTCGAATTTCCAAAAAAATTGGCGAGAAATACGGTAAGCTACCACTGGAATTAGTAGCGATGAATCGCCACACCGGTAAGGTCGTCTGGACACACAAGGCCGATCTAAGTTTTCCTGTGGTCTCATTGAGTGGCGACCGCATCTATGTCTTTGATGGCGCCCTGAAAGACCTCTATACCGACTGGAAGCGACGAGGCGAAATTCCCGAAGCACTGTCAGAGCGATACATCAAAGCCATTGACGTAAAAACGGGGAAAGAATTATGGAAACACCAGACCGACGTTGTGGGTACCTGGTTATCATATAGCGACAAGAAAGATGTGCTGCTCATTACAAATCGTGACAGTATTTCTGCATTCCGAGGCAAAGATGGCTCAGAACTTTGGAAAAAGTACGCCAAAGGCCGAGGCTTTCGCGGACACCCTGAAACATTGTGGGACAAGATCATCGTTTGGAACGATCGTATTCTGGATCAGAGAGGTCCAGGTATGTCATACGATCTGGAAACTGGTGAACCGATTCTCCGCACCAATCCCATCACGGGAAAACCGATTCCCTGGGAATTTACAAAGGATGGACATCACTGTAACTATGCCATTGCCAGTCCACACTTGATGACCTTCCGTGCGGCCTCCGCGGGATTCTGTGACATTGACAGTACCAATACTTCCCGGCTGGAAGGTTTCCGCAGTGGGTGCCGAAACAGTCTGATTCCCGCGAACGGTGTACTCAACTCACCCAACATGGCCCATGGTTGCAGTTGTGGTTATTCACTCTTCACATCGATGGCACTGACACACGTGCCGGAATCCGAAGTCTGGAGTTACAGCGCACTGGCTCTTAACGCAAAGAAAGATCAAGTGCAAAAACTGGGGGTTAACCTGGGGGCCCCTGGTGACAGACAAGCAGAGAACGGCACACTCTGGCTCGACCATCCCAACGTGGGAGGCTCATCGCCGGTGGTCTCAATAAAATTGAGTGGCAAGAGCCCAAGCTACTTCCACAAGCATTCAGCATTCGTGGAAGAAGGCGACCTGAAGTGGGTCGCCGCTTCGGGAGCTGAAGGGGCCTCTTCTCTGAAAACCACGCTCTCTTCAACACCAACAAAAGAAAAAGCCTATTCTGTCCGCCTCTACTTCCTGGAACCAGATGAGAAACAACCGGGTGAACGTGTATTCGATGTTAGCTTGCAAGGCAAACCAGTACTGCGAGAATTGGATATCGTCAAAGAAGCCAATGGTGCTAACCGCGCCATTGTTCGTGAATTCAAAGGCGTTCTGGCCTCTAACAGCCTGGATATCGAACTGAAAGCGATCAAGGGAAGAACTCTGTTATCAGGTGTAGAAATTGTGGTTGAGGAATAGCAGGCTGCGTGCAAAATATCTATCATTTCCGCCATGATGTTTCCATTTCCAAATGCGTCTCATTTCATTTGAATAAATTAGCAGATCATATTTCGATTTTTGTGTCTGCCTGTTGAATTAGCAACTGGTATGACAATTTAATCCCCTGCTAATTAGGTCTTATTCTAAGTCTGAGGTACTGCTTAGCCATGTAATGATCTCTAACATGCACTTCATGCTAATTTTTTCTTGACAAACGAAATTAGTGTCAATAAAATAACACATGTTAATGAATTGGCACTAAAATTCTGAGGTAATTCGAGCTTATGGAAAAGAAGAGAAAACGCGAATTGGCAGCGCGCGAACAACAAATCATGGATGTTTTATATCAACTCGAAAAGGCATCTGTGGCTGAAGTACGCGAAAAACTGACAGACCCTCCAAGTTATTCAGCCGTCAGAACCATGATCGGGCAACTTGAACGTAAAGGCTTCGTACGCCGTGATCGCAGTGGTGTGAAGCATATCTATTCTCCTGTAAAGTCCAAGCGCACAGCCAGCCGTTCTGCACTACGGAGTGTAATGGAAACATTCTTTCCGAAGTCGCCTGGCAATGCCTTAGCGGCACTCATTGACGATTCAGCAAAAACTCTGACTGAGGAAGACCTGGATCGATTAGAGCAGGCCATCAAACGCGCCCGTAAAGAAGGCAGATAATATGAATCACGGTCTATTTCTAATGAGCAGTAATGGTTTTTCTATTTTCGGTCTCACCGACAACGTGATTTCGTTCTTGCTGATTGATACGACTATCAAGTGTTTTGTGTTACTCATGGCGACTTTGGTATTTGCTTGCCTGATGAAAACACGATCCGCAGCGGTACTCCATCGACTATGGACGTTGGCATTTTGCGGATGCCTTGTGATTCCCATCATCACTGTTTTTTCACCATCATGGTCATTAGCCATTCTGCCGCGTTCCTGGGTTGCTCAGTTGAATTATGATGGAACCGCGACCAGCAACACCGCGAATTTCAATCGTAACGTAAATCCAGCCAGTGGAGACACCACTGTGCTTTCTGATGAACCGATGAAGCCGCACAATTTTCAATTTTCTCATGCTGCACCAACTCCATCGGAGTGGGAACCGGTTCGTCCACAGAAAGCAGTAATTTCAACCGAATTGCAACACGTAAATCATTCCATACCGGTAAAAGAACCTGGTACGTTTGAAATTTCCTGGAATCTAGTCATGATCCTCGTTTGGGTTGGCGGTATTTTTTTCTGTCTGTTGAGAACTGTCTGGCTTCAATGGTTACTGGCGCGTACCCTGCGTCGTAGCACTCTGGTTGACAAGCTAGAGTGGACACGCGCCGCGGCGGATGCTGCGCAATCTCTCGGATTCCACAGAAGTATTGAACTACGAAGACTCGACGGTACACAATCACCAATGGTGACCGGCATCTTTCGCACGATTGTTTTACTGCCAAAAGATGCCGTTCTTTGGAACTCGGCGCGTTGCCAACTCGTTTTGTTACATGAATTAGCACACGCGAAAAGACATGACATACTGACTCAATCCATCGCGGGCTTCGTCTGTGCATTATTCTGGTTTAACCCCATTTGCTGGATTGGCCTGCTTCAAATGCGTAAACTCCAGGAGCTGGCCTGCGATGACCTTGTGGTTGCCAGTGGACAGCGACCGACGGACTATGCCGATGTTTTGTTAGATGTCGCAAGATCTTATCAGCATCAAAACTGCACTACAGCTATTGGGATGTCACACCGTGCCCACGTAGAACATCGCATTTTAGCACTCCTTGATCTTGCGCGCAGTCATATTTCACTTTCACCAAACGCAGCGCGCAGACTTTTGGTAGCGGCAATGGTCATTGTCGCGATCATTGGATCAATGCGTCTGCGATCTCAGGATGAGCCATCAAAGAATTCCCTCGTCGTGGACAACGAAACGTCAATCGAAGTGGCAGAAGTAGCAAAAATCGAACCAGACGAGTCAAAATCGGTTTCTGAGAAAGTCGTTCCACAAGAAAGCACTGATAAAGAAACCCGCACAATGACCATTTCGATTCGTGACGAAAATGGCAAACCACTTAAAGGCGCCAAGTTACATAGGTCTCTCTGGTATCTCGATGATTTTAAGGGGGCACGTTCACCCAACTCAGACCATGTTACGAATTCAGACGGTGTTGTGAATCTCAATATTCCACGTCGGCTACACATCCTTCGACTGTGGGCTGGTCAGTTTGGTCATGTACCTGAATTTGTTAATTTCGCTCAAGGCACTCATGATCAAGGCAAGCGGATTCCCAGCCATTTTGAATTTCAACTGGCTCGAGGAACCGAATTAAGTGGCACCGTTGTCGACGAAAATAATCAGCCAATTCCTGATGTGCTCGTCGATGTCAAAGTAACATCACCCGAACCAAAGTGGACGGTAAACCCAAAACCCATCATTAGTACATATTTGACTGATAACGATTACAAAGAGACAACGGCGATCACAGATAAAATGGGAAAATGGAACATCAGAAATGCTCCAGTTAAACCTGCCGGTGAAGACCATGAGTTCCGCCTCAAATTTACACATCAAGATTACATTAGTGATTCAGAATGGGGAGAATTGCAGGACCAGCAAAAATTGACATCGGCAATGCTGCGAGACGGAAGTGCCAAAATAGTGCTGTCTCCTGGCGTTTCGATTCGTGGTGCTGTCATCGACACTGCCGGTGATCCGGTGACAAAGGGATTGATTATCTGGCACGACGAACCCTACTATGGCTCCACAGTTCATGAAGTTGAGATTGATAACAAAGGACATTTCGAAACCATTCCGCTCCCACCAGGAAAACATCCCATCACAGTCGTCGCTCCGGGATTTATGCCGGTACGCCAAATCGTCAATGCCACCAAATCGATGGAACCACTTTCTTTCGAAATGAAACCTGGAAAACGTCTTACACTGAAGATCGTGGACTCCAACGGAAAACCCGTTCCCAAGGCCAGGATCAGCCTGGGGAAGTGGCGCGGTGTCGAATCGCTTTATAATCACCGACACCCCAATGTTCTCAATTCTCGGATACCCGTTCATTCTGATGAGAAGGGTGTGTATGAGTGGGACTGGGCTCCCGACGATGCTGTAACTTATGAGATTTATGCAAAGAAAAATGCTTCAAAAACTGTGACATTAGCTGCCACGGAAGCAGAACATGTTATCAAACTCGCTCCGCTCCTGATCGCTTCCGGTAAAGTCACAGATGCTGAAACTGGAAAACCAATCAAAGAATTTCGTGCTGTTCCTGTGATCGTCTTCCGTCCCCAATTTTTATCTACCTCGTTTGATCGCTCGGTTCCAGGTGATAATGGCCTTTATGAAATCAAGCTGAATGATGGTATGTATGATCGTCGTCACCAAATTCGAATTGATGCCGACGGTTATCGTTCGGCGATGAGTGAAAACTCGTTCGCTCTGGGAGATAGTCGCGTTACGCAAAACTTTTCTCTGGAACCAGCTAAAGCACGCAAAGGTTATGTTGTAGACAAGAATGGAAATCCTGTACCTTCTGCGATCGTGGTCCAGGGCACACCTAGCATCGTGCCGCATATAAACAACAACAAGCTCGAATGGAGTGGACAACAAATCAAGACATCCAACGAGGGGCGATTTCAACTGGCGGCTACATTCGAACCAATCCGCGTTCGCGTCATTCACGACATTGGTTTCGCTGAAGTGCTTCGAAAACCAGATGAGAAAATCGGCACGATTCAGTTGCAACCCTGGGCCAAAGTTTCGGGCAGGTTATTGCAAGATGGGAAGCCTGTCCCCGAACAATGGATCTATTTTCGTCCAGTGCGGGATGGAAAGCTGGGGGAACCCCGATTCCAGGATTCCTATAGTGCTCGTACAGATGCAGATGGCCGATTTGAATTCAAACGTCTGCCCCCAATCGCGGGAAGCATACAAGCATATCTCGGTCCCTGGAGAGATTCACTATTAACATCCAGTCAGGCAATTCCTCTGGACCTACAACCGGGCGAAAATAAAACGCTCACTCTAGGTGGAAAGGGAACTACCGTCACTGGCAAAGTTGTAGCAACAGGCCGTGGCGAAGCAGTTCTGAATAAGAACTGGTCACTTAATTATCTGATTCGACGCGATGGTGGTCTCAAATTACCAAAAGATTTTCTAAATCTGAGCTTTAACCCGACTGGACCCGTCCAGGCATCCTGGTTCCTGGATCCAAACCGTTACGATTGGTTGAGAACTCGGCCTTATTACTTTGTAAAGTTAGCACCCAATGGTCGGCTCCAAATCAATGGAGTACCCCCGGGAGTTTATGACCTTGTGTTGCGATTATACGAACAGCCCGCGGGGTGCCTTGTTGAAACGGTTGGTGAAAAAGTTGTCACGATCAACGTTACTTCATCCGATATTGCTTCGGGAATGAAAGATCTTGGCAATATTGAAGTGGCGTGTCGGGTCGGTCCACGCGTAGGTGCGAACATGCAGATTTACAAATTCTCAGACACAACCGGTCGAGAACATATTATCAAAGATATGGAAGGACGCTACGTCTTGATGCATGTCTGGGCTAGTTGGTGCGTACCCTGTCTCCAAACGATGCCAGATATTCAGGCCACCATAAACAGTCTCTCAGATAAGCCGATTACACTCGTAGGATTGAATATCGATAAAGATCCTTCTAAAGCAAAGACCCTCGTAGAGCAAGGTGGTTGGAACTGGTCGCAAAACTACCTTGGTGACGAATCTGACATGGCACGCCAACTGGCGATCAGCTCGGTTCCCACGTATTTCCTCATCGGCCCTGATGGTCTGCTTGTCGCTTCGGATACAAAATGGCTGGGCATGAAAGAAAAGTTGAGTGCCGCACTCAAAAAATAGCACGGCTACTAAAAAAGTCCTGGAATAACCTTACCAGCAGAGGCAACCTGGATAATTTCGCTTGGTACGCCACGGGTAATGCGAAGTTCACCCAGATCGAACAGAGTATGCATGATACTCGTGACGAGATCTTTACGTTCGATCGGTTCGGTCTGTGGTTCGCTGGCATGACGTGTGGACTGTCCGATGACCTGCCCCATATTTAAACCACCGCCTGACAGCATCAAAGGTGATAAATTTCCCCAGTGATCGCGGCCGCCATTTTTATTCAACTTCGGAGTGCGCCCCATTTCTCCAGAACAGACCAACAGAATGTCATCACTGAGCCCGCGGTCATGTACATCTTCCATGAAAGCAGAAACGGCATGATCGAAGGGAACTCCCATGTAGTCCATACCTTCTGCAACACCAGCATTATTTTTGTCTCCATGCATGTCCCACACAAAATTCGTCGTGATCGTTACAAAACCACAACCGGCTTCGCAAAGGCGACGTGCCATTAATAGCAGTTTTCCCAGTGATTGCGCATTAACGACATAGCGTTCATAATTCTTCCAGCGTTTGTCAATTTGATCTGGCTTGACCAGTGGTGCGGTATCATAACGTGCGACGACTTTGGGATCTTCCTTAGATAAATCGAAGGCTTTGGAAACACCTCCCATAATCACATCGAAGGCCTGTTGCTGTAGATGCGAAGACGCGGTAAAGGATTCACTTTTGTCTGCTGCCCAGCGAGCACGATCCAGGTTTGACAATAACAATTTACGATCATCGAGCCGATTTTGAGGAATGGAAAGACTCATGTTCGATTGCAGGTCACCACCTGCACCGGGAACGAATGGCGTATAAGCGCTGCCCATCGAACCATGTGAATCAAATTTACCGAACTTCGTGATGGCGGGCATCATCTTCTCATCAATGGCCCGCGGGAAGAGTACTGCGTTGGTCGGCATTCCATTCTTGGGATGATTCGCACCAACCACTCGCGAGTAGAGTGAACCAAGATTTGCATCGAGCGTGTCTTTATGCACAATCGGCTTGATGTCATGGCGACTGTCGCCCGTGCGATAAGAACGCACGATTGACATTCGATCCGCCAGTTGAGACAGCTTCTGAAAAGTCCCGCCAAAGGTCACACCAGGAATTTTGGTTGTCACTTCACCAGTGGCACTGCGGATATTTGCGGGGGCATCCATCTTCGGATCAAACGTCTCGATCTGGCTGGGTCCGCCATGCATAAACAGGAAGATGACCGATTTATTTTTCAGCAACGTCCCCGAACCGGCAGCATGCGCTTTTGCCGACAGGATCTCCGGCAGCGTCAGCCCCCCCAACGCTAAGCCTCCCACCCGGAGGAACTCGCGTCGACCATGAATCTTGTGGTGGTCGGTGAACGAAAGCATCATTTTACCTGAGCCTGAGGATATTGTCTGCTTTGATTATCGTCCAATATATCAATATTTGTTTATGTTATCCAGATAAAATTTCCCGTTGAAACGATCTCCGAATGGAAAATAAATCTGGTGATTTCATTCTCCTACGGGACACAGTATGATGAAAATGAGTAAATTGCGTTGAATATTCGAAGGTTCATTGAAAGGTACTTCTGATGCGATGGCTACTGACGATGGTTGTAATCTGGTCTGTTTGTTCGCCGCTCTGGGCGGCACAGAAGCCGAATATTCTGTTTATTGCCATTGATGACCAGAACGACTGGATTGGTTGTCTGAAGGGACATCCTCAAATCAAAACCCCGCATATTGATCGGGTGGCGGCGAGAGGTACCTTGTTTAATAACGCACACTGTCAATCACCGCTTTGTAATCCCTCGCGCACCAGCCTGATGACAGGGCTACGTCCTTCTACAACCGGAGTGTATGGACTGGCCCCCTGGTTCCGCACGATTGATAAATTCAAAGACCATGTCACGCTCCCTCAATACCTTCAGCAGCATGGCTATAAAACATATAGCACAGGAAAGATTTATCATGGCGGTTATGGACGGAAGAAAAAAGACCAGGAATTTAATGTGCTGGGTCCACCCGCGGGAGTTGGTGTCAAACCTCCGAAAAAACTGGTCAAGACGCCGAACCCACATCCGCTTGTCGATTGGGGTACCTTTCCTCATAAAGATGAAGACAAAGGAGACTGGAAAGTCGCAACCTGGGCCGTCGATCAGTTAAACAAAAAACCTCAAGAACCGTTCTTTCTTTCGGCTGGTTTTTTCCTGCCTCACGTTCCCTGCTACGCGACTCAAAAATGGTTTGATCTCTACCCTGAAGAGACCTTGCAATTGCCACCACTCCTGGAAAACGACCGCGATGACACACCTCGCTTTTCCTGGTACCTGCATTGGAAACTCCCCGAACCTCGATTCAAGTTTCTGCAGGAAGCCAATCAGTGGAAAAATCTGGTTCGTTCCTATCTCGCATCGACCAGTTTTGTCGATAGCCAGGTTGGCCGTGTGGTGGACGCACTGGAGAAAAACAATCTCGCTGAAAACACAATCATCGTCATTTGGTCCGATCATGGTTGGCATCTCGGCGAGAAGCTGATCACCGGCAAGAACACACTGTGGGATCGTTCCACTCGCGTACCCTTAATTTTTGCCGGACCAGGCATTACGGAAGGCGCTGTTTGCAGCAAGCCAGTCGAACTGTTGGACATCTATCCCACATTGTTGCAGCTATGTAAGTTACCTCCCAAAGCAGGGTTGGAAGGCCACTCATTGGTCCCTCAATTAAAAGACGCGAACACACCCCGCAAGTGGCCCGCCATTACCTCACACAATCGTAACAATACGGCGGTGCGTTCCGAGAACTATCGCTACATCCGTTATGCTGATGGTACGGAAGAATTCTATGACATGAAACAGGACCCCAATGAATGGAAGAATCTCAGTAACGATCCCAAGTTCGCTGCGTTAATCAAAGAACACCGTGCCTGGTTACCTACCATCAATGAAAAACCTGCCCCCGGCAGTAAGCATCGCATCCTGCGTTATGAAAACGGGAAAGCAAACTGGGAAGAAGTCGATATCAAGGACGGAGATCCCATCCCTGAACTTTAACGGTCTCTTAAATCAGTTGACAAGAACTTCATCAGAGAAAGCGATTCCAGATGAAAGACCGCACGTCTTGCCTGCTCTGTAAATTCGTCTGTATTCTGACCTGTGCTTTCTTTTCTCAATTGAGTCTCAGTGCGGATCAAAAGCCGTCAGCGAAGCAAACCAAATCGAACACGACTACTATTGTGACCTTCGGTGATTCTACAACCGCGCCCCGGGGACCACTGGTTGTGTATTCGAAGATACTTGCCAGGGAACTTCCTCAGTCAGGGTTTCCCGTCAAAGTGATCAATTCCGGAATTGGGGGAAACACGACTTCACAGGCGATGGCCCGTTTCGAAAAAGATGTATTGCAGCACCAACCCGACTTGGTGATCATTCAGTATGGTATCAATGATTCCTCTGTTGATGTCTGGCGAACACCACCGGCAACGCAGTCGCGTGTCTCAAAAGCAAAGTACGAAGCCAACCTGCGATCTCTCATCAAACAACTTCGGAATAAAAGTATCGAAGTGATTCTGATGACACCCAATTCGATGCGCTGGAACGAAAAAATGAAAACACTCTATGGCAAGCCGCCCTATGATCCCAACGATCCTCATGGATTCAACGTGTTTCTCAAATCGTATGCGGCGATCGTCAGAACCATTGCAAAAGAAGAAAAGGTGCCACTGATCGATGTCTATGCTGCCTTTGAAAACTATGCAAAAGCGGAAGGACATTCCGCCCACGATCTCCTTTTGGATGGTGTGCATCCCAATACGGCAGGTCAGAAAATGGTGGCTGACCTGCTGATCCCGCGAATAAAAATGATTCTGATCGAAAAGAAAAAATGATTGTCCATATCTGAATATGCGTAGCATTCTCATCGCTGAAACGTGTGTCTGGCTTGATTTCGAGACGGGAAGAGTCGATTTATTGATTCATTGATTGTATCGTAGGGAAAATTCTCTCTGACATTCTGGTTATTTTCTGTCAGAGATCTCTCGGTCTTTCGTGATCTCAGATGCATTCAAGGGTGAATCAACTATGCAGACTTTGGCATCCCTCGATTATGCCGTCATTGTAGCTTATCTGGTCGGGACGTTGGCCCTGGGGCTTTATATCGGTTCTAAAATCAAGACCGGTGCCGATTACTTTCTGGCTGGACGGCGACTTCCCTGGTGGGCAATCGGCATGTCATTGGTGGCAACCGACATCGGTGCCGTTGATATTGTGGGGACCGGAGGTGCTGCTTTTTCGCATGGGCTGGCTGTCGGTAATTTCGAGTGGATCGGCTGTGTACCGGCTATGATCATCGGGGCGTTTATTTTCATTCCCTTCTTCTGGCGGAGTGGTGTTTATACGATTCCCGAATATATGGAACGCCGATTTAATGTCGCCGTTCGCTCTGCGTTGGCAATCTGCTGGCTTTTGTTTATGGCCTGCAACCTGGGCATCATGTTACTCGCTTCTGCAGAAATGATGCATCCTCTCCTGGAAATCGACAAGAACTATTGCATTTATCTGACTGCATTGCTGGTGGGCGTTTATACGATTTCAGGTGGCCTGGCAGCCGTCGTCTATACCGACATGATTCAATGCGTCATCATGATTGGTGGTTGTTTACTGGTGCTGGTCTTAGGCATCATTGACATCGGAGGGGTTGAACAGTTCCATGCGGAAATTAAAAAGCAGGAACAAGTCCAAAGAGCGAAACAAGCAGAAGTCGCTGCTGAAGAGCAAACACTTGATGCCGCACAAGATGAGCTACATACTTCTTTGATTTTACCTGCCGACGCGGATACGCCCTTCCCCTGGACGGGAATCTTCTTCGGACTGGCTTTGATTTTGAGCCCCGCTTATTGGATTGGTAATCAGGCCATTGTGCAGAGATCATTGGGCGCAAAAACGGAATTTGATGCCAAAGCCGCTTATGTATGGGGCGCGTTATTAAAGAATTTGATACCGGTCGTCGTAGCTGTGCCGGGACTCATTGCGTTTGTGAAATTTCCTGAGCTGACCGACGGAGATCAGGCGTTTCCTGAACTCATTTCACATTTGCTCCCCATCGGTTTGAAGGGGTTATTTCTGGCAGCGTTTCTGGCAGCCTTAATGTCCAGCATCGATTCCTATCTGAATTCGGCATCAACAATTGTAACCAACGACTTTTACAAACGTTTTTTTCGCAGAGATGCCAGTGATGAATCCTTACTGAAAATTGGGCGAATCGTTACTTTCATTCTCGTGCTCTGGGCCATTGGTTTTTCCTTCTTTCTGATGACGCGGAGTGAAGGGATCTACACGATTTTCCAGACTTTGATGGCGTTCTTCCAGGGACCCGCCTTTGCCATTCTACTCACAGGACTCTTATGGAAACGGGCGACGGGAATTGCCGCCTTTGTCGGCTTCGTAGTCGGCGTTTGTTTTTCGATTACCTTATTCACACTGAACCATGAGGTCGTCTATACCTCTCTGGGGATCGACCCTCTGTTCCAGATTTCAGAACCATTCCTCTATTTCTCGATCTGGGCTTTTGTGGTCGCGTTCTCTCTGATTGTCATTATCAGTTTCTTAACGAAGCCAGAGCCGGTAGAAAAAATTGAAGGCCTGGTCTTCGGAACCAAATCACAAAAGAGGCAAGCATGACGCCCTTACATCACATTGGTAATTTCATTCGCGACCTTGTACTTCAGGTTCCGCTATGGTGCGTAAGAGTGCTCTTTATCGGAACGCTGGTTGCTGTTTTATTGTGGGTCTTACAGTTACCACGGGAAACAACGACACCGGAGAATGCGACCCACTGGTATCAGAATCTGAAAATCTGGGCTTGTCTGGCGCTGGCAATTCAAATTGTGATTTACAGCGTCTTTTGATTTTTGATTTAGCTTTTCAATATCTGATCAATCGGCTTAGCACCATGATCGGCGAGAGGAATGGGCCGCCCGATGTTGGACATATTCTGTTTTTCCGGATCAACGCCCAATGCCTTACATATGGTCGCCATCAAATCGGGAACCGCAACGGGTTGATCGGTGACTTTCATGCCGTCTTCGCTTGTTTTTCCGATGACTTGTCCGCCGCGAATACCGCCCCCTCCTAAAACGGTCGTCCAGGCGGCTGGAAAATGATCGCGGCCTGTGTTCTGATTGATTTTCGGGGTACGCCCGAATTCACCCATCCAGACAATCAACGTTGAATCTAAAAGTCCCCTTTGTTCGAGATCGGTCATCAATGTTCCCCAGGCAGGGTCCAGGACTTCACTTAAACTTTTGACCGCTTCAAAGTTTTGCTGATGGGTATCCCAACCAAAGGCATTCGTTCCCTGCACTCCATTTAATGAAACTTCAACAAAAGGAACTCCCTGCTGAATTAAACGCCGTGCCAAAAGGCAACCTTGACCAAACCGATTCCGGCCGTAGGCATCCCGCAGCGTATCCGGTTCCTGATCAAGTTGAAACGCTTCGATGGCTTTGGAACGCATCATCCTTACAGCTGCTTCGTAAGCACTGCGATGACTGTTAGTGGGAATGCCCGGATGCGTGGCAATAAAATCATTTTCCAGATCTTTCAGGATCGATAACCGGCTATCAGCCTGCTTGCGTGTGATTCCCTGCGGCAAGGCCAGATTCTTCACTTTCAAAGCGGTGTCTACATTTTGGTCATCTGTTTGGATCAGGCCGGTCCCTTCCCCCACGACCAGAGGCGCATATTGTGGTCCGAGAAAGCCGGGACCATAGGCATTCGGACTCAATGTGCTGTTCGGGGCAATGCTGACAAAATTGGGTAGCTCCGAATGGGAAGCGCCCAACTCTTTACTCAACAGTGATCCCATCGTGGGATAGCTGAGAGGACCGGAAGGCAAATAACCGGTGCGCAGTAAATAAGTCGCACGGGTATGGTCCCCCTCTTTGGTACTCATCGAGCGAATAGGAACCAGGTGTTTCATCACGCTCGCCAATTTGGGCAGGTGCTCCGAAATTTGAATGCCCGGCACATCGGTATCAATGGGTTTGAACGGTCCCCCGTTTTCATGCTCGGGCTTTAAGTCAAACGTATCGCACTGACTGGGCCCCCCCGACATCCAAAGCAGGATGCAGGCACGCTTTCTCTGCGGATCATCGGCTGTTTCCGCCGCCAGGCGTTGTAACCAGCCGGACATCCCCGAACCGAGAACTCCTAATGCAGAAAGCTGCATGAAATCACGCCGGGATAGATTTCGATTTTTATTTATTCGACTCATGACGGGCGTCCCTAAAGAAATGTGCCTCTATTCCTATTTTAGATGGATTTTTGAAACAATTGCGAGAGTTTTCTGGTAAGAATCCATGATCAAAGCCTACTATGATCATGTCGCTCTCCTTTTTTATTTCAGTTCATGAAAACTATTCGTTAAGATACCATCAGGCTTGTGATTTTTTTAATGAATTCCGATTCGTATCGTTTTTTTGCCGATTTCAACCTAAGATCAGGTGTGACATCATGTTGACTCCGCAGACTGGCTGTAGATTTCCGCTTATTTGCCTGTTCCTCTTAACCCTTTCCATCAAAACCGTTACGGCAAATGAGGCATCTAACCTTCCCTACCAACAACAAAAAAACGTAGTGTATGCGGAAGTACATGGCGTGGGTCTCTTATTGGATATTTTCACTCCTCAAAGTCAGCCAAACGGATTAGCCATTGTTGATGTGGCATCGGGCGCCTACCATTCTGATCGCGGGAAAATCCGAGACCACAAGCGGGCCAAAATGTTCGATATTTTTTGCAGTCGAGGGTACACGGTCTTTGCTGTGCGGCCCGGTTCGATCAAAAAATTCAATGGCCCCGAAATGCTGGAGAATCTGAATAGAGGCATTCTCTGGGTCAAAGAACATGCCAAAGAATACCAAATCGATCCCAACAAGCTGGCATTACTGGGAGCTTCAGCAGGAGGGCATCTGGCATGTATGGCGGCAGTCTCCGCCAATGATCCACATGCAAAAACCCGTGTGAAAGCAGTGGGTGTCTTTTTCCCGCCAACCGATCTGATGAATTATGGTGGCTTGAAAATCGATATTCGGGGTAACGACCCACTCGCAAATTCCATTCGGCGGCTGATCACACCCAAAGGCTCTGAGACCATCGCCGAAGATAAGCTTGATGAATTGCGGACAGCCTTTTCGCCCGCGAGACTCGTCAAACCCGGATTACCTCCCTTTCTCTTCATTCATGGAACAGCCGATTTTATGGTTCCCATTCAGCAATCTCGAACCATGGTCGCCGCACTGGAGAAGGCTAATGTCCCCGTCACGTTAATCGTTAAAGAAGGGGGTGGCCACCCCTGGCCGACCATTCATGAAGAGGTAGAAAAAATGGCGAACTGGATCGATGAACAATTAAAATAATCGAACATTGATCCATTCACTTTGAGTGATTCACTTTGAAAATTCGCATCCTAAAATCTCAAAGTGGTCTGCACATAAAACTGTGTTGCCGTATTTCGTGGCGGAATGTTCGTACCCACAAATGACCCATACCAGAACCAGGAATATCCGGCCTGAATATTGAAATTCGGGTTAAAAGTATATGTCGCGATCATATCGAGTTCCTGACCGATATCCCGACTTCCACCCAAAGTTCCAACAGGAGCACCAGCCACGTTATAAAGAAAATCGTTGGAGGTGGCTTTTTCGAACCAGTGAAACGCACCCACAAAGTCTAATTTTTTTGCTGGTTTCAAATTCATCTGTAAGCTGTAATCATAGAGGTTCTGTCCTGAGAGATTGTCGATAATCCCCCAATAAGCATGTCCTAATGGAAAGAGTGTATTGAAGGTGTTGTTGGTGCCACCATTCGGATTCTGGTTACCTGACCCCCAGTAGAAGAGTCCGCTCAAACGTGGCTGCCAGGGTAGTGTTTTCCATGTATGTCCTAAAACCGAGGTAAAGAATCCTGCAGACACTCTTTGACCATTGTCGTTTCCAAACTGGTAGGCGGTTTCTGTTTCGAATTCCCAGATTCGGCTAACTTCACAGTACTCATTCTGAATTTCAGACGTGGTTCTAAATCTGGTTCCGATAGTATGCCGCGAACCATCGGGACGATTTGGTGTTACCGTTTCATCGCGCAACCAGAGGTAATAAAGATCGAGTAACTGTGGTGAGTCTGATAAAAATGTGAGATAGACTCCACTGAAAGTGACCGAGGTATCCGGCTTATCTCTTCCGCTGTCGAGCTCGGTAAAGGGACCATTTCCTGCTGCACTATTTACAGGGTTCGTCACAAATGCATCGATATGCAAGGAATCAGAATGATGAAAATATTTAAAGCCTTCAAAGTTGCGCCGCGTGTTTGACCAGTCCAGAGGAGAGACGAGCCGCTGCGCACCATAAAGCAATTCCTGTCGACCATAACGGAAATAGGCAGGGTCCCCACCCCACTCATTCAGTTTAATATCAACAAAAGCATTTTGTAGATTCCAGCGATTGATATCAATGGGTGTTGGTGCAATGTCATTGTCAAAGATAGAACCATCCAACAGCTCAACATAAAACCGTAATGTATCGTTGAGATGCAAATCCACATATTGACGCCAACGCCAGAGATTATAATCCGTTAAAGCGGGGCCACCCGGTCTGAGACGGTTTTGCTCGTGCATCCAACGATGCCGTATCTCACCTCCCACTGATACGATGTGGGGCGCACATTCGTCACCAAAGCACATCATTTTCAGTCTCTCCCCTAACAGTGGGGGACTCGACGGATTATTAATATAAGCCTCAAACGTGTTATCAAAAAAAAGTGCCTTGTAAGGATTCGTTGCAGGCTTCGGTGGCAGGGGATCATTTTCGATGATCTCTTCTTCTGTCTCTGTTACATCTACTTTCGGTTCATCTTGTGAAACTGGTTGAAAGACCTCTTCAGGTTCTTTGATTTCCGCATCAATTCCATCGTATTTCGCTTGCGCGTTCGGAGATGGTGGAAGCTCAGCTTGAACTGGTTCTGCTGATACCGTTCCTGTTGTCACAGACAAAGTAACAAGACTCAGAGATAAAATGACGCTTGGACGCATTTCGCATTCCTTGCTGATACGTAGTGAGTTGAAGAATTTGAGGTTCTATCAATTGTTGGAATGAATCACCAGAAATTTCTGAACCGCGCGCAATAAATCCTCCTCTTGATGGATAACCTTTCCTTTGGATCGGATCATAGCGTTCAGAATAATCATCCCGTTTGTTCGGTTTTGAAGTAACTGGTTGAACTTAGGAATTAGAGAGTGATAACTAAGTCGAAATCCAAATTGACAACGCAAGCCAATCTTTTTCACCAAAACACCCAATCGACAAAGTCTCCCTAATCAAGCCTTGACTTAGGAGTAAATGTTGGAAATAAGAGAGTGCTTCAGAGATAAACTTTTTTAGTCTATCCCAAAATTACCACTGGACACCCAGCATTAAAGAATTGAGTCCACTGCCGATTCCCAATAAGGCAACATGGTCATCTTTCTGCAACTTCTGGTTTTGAATTCCCAGCGCCCAGGCCATTGGCAAGGCGGCAGCTCCTGTGTTGCCAAGCGTTTCGACCGTTGGATAATCCAGACCCGGATCAAGCCCCAGCTTTTCCAGCAGTAACTTACGATGGGCTTTTCCAACCTGATGTGTGAAAACGCGGTCGACGTCCTCATTTTTCCATCCCAGTGTTTTTTTTGTCGCTTCCCAGGTGGGGATCGCCAGATTCACACCAGCAACTAAGAGTGACTCTGAGTCTGTCTGCATCCGGGGACGATGATCCCCATGCTTTTGTGCTTCGACACCTCCCGCACAGAGTTCGTGACTGGAAGTTTCCGTTCGAAAAGTTCCACCTAATAAGCGATGGCCTGTTTTACTCAGACTGCGATCACAGAGCAGAATCGCAGCCGATCCACTACCAATCGTGAGAGAAGCGAAATCGTTTTTAATGGACTTGCGGGTCAAAGTCGTGTCATGTAACAGATCGTCGATTGTTCCTTCGACCAAATCGCGACCGACTTCCGTACCGACCACTACTCCAGCACGAATTTGGCCCATTTCGATCATATTTGCCAGAAAAACCATACCGTTCAATAAACCAAGGCAGGCATTGCTGATGTCGAGTACTAAAGCGTCATGGGGCAGACCCGCTCTATGATGCACACCACTGGCAGTAGCTGGTTCCAACTGATCTCGACATACAGAACCGTGAATCAATGCACCCAGATATTTACGATCCAGCTGGCTTTCTTCCAGTAATTGGTTGACGGTTCGCGCGCTGACCGTACCCGGTAGAGTTCCGGGATCAAAAAACCGCCGCTCCTGAATCCCCGTCATCAATTCCAATCGACCGGCGGGTAAACCGAGCCGTTCATAGACGGGAGCTAACCGCGCTTCGATTTCATCAGAAGTAACGATGTTGGGAGGCAGAGTACAACTAACACCTTCAACACAAACATGCTCATAACGCATAGACGGCGTGATATTTCCATTCAACAGGTACATTAACTAAGCGGTCGACAGACAATGAATCATCTGCGCGCAGAAAGAAATACCTATTGAATTGAATCAGGGAAGCAAACTCAACCTAAGTGCTCTAAAATATTAAACCTGAGAAGCACTTTGTTTGCGGGGTGAAGCTTTCAGAGTGTCAACCAGGGATTCAATCTCGCTGAGCTTCTCTGTGCGACTCCGAACGTATTCGGGAGTAGGCTCTTCGACTCGTAACTTTTCCGCACTACGTACGTATTTCAAACCTGATAACAGGAGGTTTAGTTGTTTTTCCGTAATATTTATTGTTGCTAAGTCACTCATAAGTAAACAAAAACTCTCTCGAGGTGGTCCGGAGAATTCAGTCCACAACAACCTCCTGCTGCTGTTACTGACATAATATTAGTCAATCACCAACCAAAATTTCAACCAGTATTTACAAAAACACATCCTGTCTGGCTTTTTTTATCATCGACTGACGCTACAAATTAGCTTTGACAGCATTTCTGATGCTGTTCAATCCCTTACAGACGGATTGATTGACTCGATCGCTATGCCTTCTTAACACTGAACATAAGCCTCGTTACTTTGCTGCCCGGAGGCTTCCTTCTGAGAAGGCTTCTGCCATTGCCAGCGGAATCTCTGCTTCGGCCAAAACAACTTTTGCCTGGTTTTCCTGAGTTCTGGCTAACATTTCCTGCTCTGACGCCACGGCTTCCGCTCTTCGTTCTTCTGCTCGGGCCTGGGCAACACGCACATCGGCTTCCGCCTGATCTGCTCTCAAACGGGCTCCTACATTCTCGCCCACATCAATGTCAGCAATATCAATCGATACAATGGAAAAAGCGGTTTGTGAGTCCAAACCTCGATTCAATACCTCCCGCGCAATGACTGAGGGATTCGCCAGCACCTGTTTATGGCTTTCACACGAACCTATGGCAGAGACAATTCCTTCACCCACCCGAGCAATAATGGTGTCCTCTGTCGCACCCCCGACTAATTGTTTCAAGTTGGTTCTTACCGTGACTCTCGCGCGTGCTTTGAGTTGAATTCCGTCTTTTGCGACACCATCCAGCGTTGGTCGACCACTTTTCTTCGGATCGGGACAATCAATGACCTTGGGATCCACGCTTGTTTCGACGGCGGTAATAATGTTACGTCCAGCCAGGTCGATGGCTGATGCGGTATCCCAATCCAGGTCGATGCTCGCACGATGCGCGACAATCAGGGCATGCACAACACGATGGACGTTACCTCCTGCCAGATAATGAGCTTCGAGTGCTTGTGTGTGGACATCTGTAAGACCTGCTTGAACAGCCATGATCTTCGAGTCGACGATTACCGAGGGCTTCACTTTTCTCAGTGACATAAATACCAGGGAAAAAGGGCCGATTCGGGCACGCGAACTAAACGCCTGAATCCATAGTTTGAAATACCGGGCGAATAGTGCAAGAAAGACAATGCCTAATAAGACACAGATCCCGCCGATCGCAAACGCCGCAACTGGCCAAAGCTCATCCATATTCTTCTTAACTCCCTTACGAGTATTTGTTTTGAGACGAATGCCTCTCAAATATCATAACTACCTCGGGCTAAAAACCGAAAGTATTTTTGTCTGCTTTTCGTATTTTTTCACTGTGATTATATCAGGAAAACGAAATGAGTCTCGGTTTGGATCATTCTGTTTTTCAAAAGAGAGTTGTTCCCACGATTGGAAATCACATTTCCTGTATTTATTCTAGTTGTCATGTTGGTTCGAAAAGCCCACTAAATACGTTTTGCTGCTAAATGGGAACGTTTTTTCGCCTTCCAATACAAAAATGCCTTGTAACAACAAGACTTCTGGTGACCTGCCCTCAATGTTGTTTTGAAACTATAAAAGAATCAGGAAATAATCATGAGCGTTGAAGCAAAAATTCAGGAACTGCAGTTGGAACTTCCCGAAGCTCCAAAACCAGGTGGCATTTATAATCCTGTGGTTCAAGTAGATGACATGCTGTATGTCTCCGGGCATGGACCAGTCAAATTGGATGGCACCATGCACACCGGACGTGTTGGCGACGATTTAACCGAAGAACAAGGTGTTGAAGCCGCCGAAGCGGTCGGACTGACGATGCTGGCTACACTCAAGCAGTATCTGGGCGATCTCGATCGTATTGAACGATTTGTCAAAGTCCTCGGCATGGTGAATGCAGCACCAGATTTTCAACGACACCCACAAGTGATTAACGGTTTTAGTAATCTGATCGTTCAGATCCTGGGAGAAAACGGTCGTGCCGCTCGAAGTGCTGTTGGCATGGGCTCGCTTCCCGGAAACATCGCCGTCGAAGTTGAGGCAATCGTTCAAATCAAAAGCTGATTAGAGGGAAGATTGCTTCGCACACGGTCTTCGCTGTCATCATGCGACAATATACGGAAAACAGACTGTTTCGGCCATTTTTTTCAACACTGCTACTCTGATCAGTATTTTAGGCCGGATTCGTCTATTCGAATCGAGTCAGACATAGTAAAACCGGAGGTCATTCGGAATTACTTTTTGATGTATGGGTGATAAAGATTTGCATGTATCTTTATCAGAGGAAGGATTCTCCCAGTGCCTAAAGTCGATTTGATTATTTTTGGAGGCGGCGTTGCCGGACTCTGGACTTTAAACGAGGCCAGCCGGCGGGGATATCGTTGCATTCTTCTTGAAGCGTTCGAACTGGGAAGCGGCCAGACCATTGCCTCTCAAGGAATCATTCACGGAGGTTTGAAATATACGCTTCAGGGAATGATGACCGGATCCGCGCGCGGAATTCGAGAGATGCCTCTCATCTGGAGAAACGCGTTAAAGGGCGAAGCGCAGCCTGACTTATCGGACACTGAGATACGATCCCATCATTGTTATCTCTGGCGCACCGATTCTGTTTCCTCCCGATTGGGAATGTTTGGGGCCAAAATGGGATTACGGGTTGCGCCCCAAAAGCTCTCTGCGGAAGAGACTCCCGAATTACTCGCTCAATGTCCCGGTTCCATCGCTGTAATGGAAGAGCAAGTCATCTCGCCACAAAGTCTCGTCGTCAATTTGTCTGCTACTCTGAGAGATCAGATTATTAAATATGACCCGGAGCAGCTTTCGTTTCTTTTGGATGAAGACAAACAGATCTCTTCGATTCAGATTCCAAGTCCAGACGGTGACCCCCTGACAATTAAAACGGCGGCTGTCTTATTGACGGCAGGCAGGGGAAACGAGCCGCTCAGAACTCTGGCGAGACAGCAACCGGGTTCTGAGAATCAGGTCATGCAAAAACGCCCACTTCATATGATACTGGTGCGTGGCGCGCTTCCTCAATTTAACGGACACTGCGTCGATGGCGCGAAGACGAGAATCACAATCACATCGGATACGGATTCACAAGGCCGAACTGTCTGGCAGCTAGGCGGTCAAGTTTCTGAAACAGGTGTTAAACTGAATCGCCTTGAATTGATCCAGCACGCAGCCCGAGAACTGTCAGCTTCGATCCCCGGTATTAATCTATCCGGTCTGGAATGGAATACATACTCCGTAGACCGGGCAGAAGGCGCAACGAAATCAGGCTTAAGGCCTGAGACACCACAGATACTGAAAGAAGGCAACTTGTTGACCTCCTGGCCGACAAAATTAGCATTGGCGCCCCGTCTGGCGACAGACATCTTTCAACATTTGGATGAGATGAATGTGAAACCCACGCTTGAGGATTCATCCTGGAAGGAATCCTTTTCCGCGTTACCTCGACCACTGGTTGCCCAGCCTCTCTGGGAAACAGCAGAAAACTGGGTGACGCTTGGCAATCTTAACCTTCTAGAAGATGTAGCCTGATTTTTCCATCGACACAATGAAACTCCGAGAACCATGCAATATCGACCTTTAGGAAACACGGGTTTTTCAATCAGCGCGTTGGGTTTCGGCGCTTTCAAGATTGGCCGAAACCAGCAAATCAAATATAGCCAGTCCTACGATCTGCCCGATGATGCAACAACCGACCATTTGTTGAATTCCATTCTTGATCTCGGAATCAATCATATCGATACCGCTCCCGCTTATGGAATCAGTGAAGAACGAATTGGTCGGTTTCTTGCGCATCGTCGCAAAGAATTTTTGCTTTCCACCAAAATCGGTGAAACATTCGAAAACGGGCAATCTACTTACGACTTTTCTCGTGCCAGCTTGCAGTCCAGTATCGAGAGAAGTCTGCAGCGATTAAAGACTGACGTACTCGACATCGTACTGATCCATTCCAACGGCGATGATGAATCGATATTAACAGAAACGGATGCCGTCGAAGTCTTACAAACGGCAAAACAAGCGGGCCAGATTCGCTGGATTGGTCTTTCAGGAAAAACCGTTTCCGGAGTCACATCGGCACTTACCTGGGCGGATGTTTTAATGCTTGAGTATCATCTTGAGGATCGTTCTCTCGAAGATGTCATTCGTCAGGCAGCCCAACAGGGAATCGGCGTCATTATCAAAAAAGGACTTGCTTCAGGACAGCTGCCAGCAGAAGAAGCCATTCCATTTGTGCTCAGTAACCCCGGAGTCAGTAATCTGGTCGTAGGCGGGCTCAGTCTGAAGCATATTCAGACGAACTGGCATACCGCTGCTTCTGTCAGACCTGCCGCGTAATCTGTGCGTCTTCGCGGTTTACAAGATCGATTCCGGTTTGGTAGATCCAGAAAGGCTATCGACCGCCGCTTCTCCAAGAAGACGACAATAAATCAACAAACTTTAGTATTATGATCGATTCCTATTTTTAGGGATCTGACTCATTTAGGTGCACATCAATGCCTCTTCTATCGGCGTCGGCTTGGCAATCGGAACTGATCGGACTATAAAGGAGAAGAGTTCATAACAATTTTTCTATACCTCCCCTGATACCCCGTTTGAGTTCTGAAAATGGCACCCCAAGTCGGTCTGTTTATTCCCTGTTACGTTGATCAGCTCTACCCGCAGGTAGGCATTGCCTCGCTGAAGATTCTGGAACACTTTGGCATCGATGTTGAATATCCCGAAAGCCAAACCTGTTGTGGACAACCCATGGCAAACACCGGTTGCACGAATGAAGTCGCACCCCTGGCCAAGCGCTTTCTGGAAATTTTCAAGTCCTATGATGCCGTTGTTTGTCCATCGGGTAGTTGTGTTTCCATGGTGAAACACCATTACGATGAATATTTCTCTGAAAACAAGGAATACGACGAACTCAAAGCAAAGACCTATGAACTTTGCGACTATCTGACCACTGTTCTGGAGATCAAGACACTCGCTGGACGCTTTCCGCACAAAGTAGGATTACATCAAAGCTGCCACGGTCTTCGTGAACTCAGATTGGCCAGTTCCAGCGAACTTGTAAAAGAACCATTTGGTCCCGCACGGGAATTACTCGAGAGTATTGAAGGACTTGAAGTGACCCAGCTTCAAAGAGCCGATGAATGTTGTGGTTTTGGTGGCACCTTTGCCGTCGCTGAGGAAGCCGTCTCCTGTATGATGGGAGAAGACCGCGTTCATGACCATGAACAAGCGGGAACAGAAGTGTTGACTGCCCTCGATATGTCCTGCTTAATGCATCTGGATGGAATCATCCGCAGACAAAAGAAACCGATTCGGGTGATGCATATCTCCGAAATTTTTGCTGAGTGTTTATAACATGCCTTCACATCCAAAATTAGCCGATGAATTTATCAAAGATAAAGAGCGCGCCAAGTGGCATGACCAGTCACTCTGGTTCGTACGTTCGAAACGTGATAAAGCCGTCCACCAATTACCAGAATGGGAATTGCTGCGAGAGCAAGCCTCGAAGATCAAATCGTATGTCGTTTCGCATTTACCCGATCTGCTGGAAGAATTCGAAAAGAATGCGAAAGCCAAAGGCGTTCACGTTCACTGGGCACGGGATGCCAAAGAGCATAACGAAATCGTGCACAGCATTTTAGAGAAACATCAGGTTAAGCGCGTCGTCAAGAGCAAGTCGATGCTCACTGAAGAATGTCATCTCAATCCGTATCTGGAGCGGCATGGAATTGAAATTGTTGACACCGACCTCGGCGAATGGATTGTTCAACTGCAGGACAAACCCCCCAGTCATATTGTGATGCCCGCCATTCATATCAAAAAAGAAGAAATTGGCGAGCTGTTTCATGAGAAACTGGGCACCGAAAAAGGAGCTTCCGACCCGCAATACCTGACGGAATCTGCCCGGCAACGCTTACGGCAAAAATTTATCGAAGCGGATGCCGGCATCACAGGTGTGAATTTTGCGATTGCTGAAACGGGCGGATTTGTGGTTTGCACGAACGAAGGCAATGCCGACCTGGGAACGTCGCTCAACAAACTGCATATTGCCTGCATGGGAATTGAAAAACTTATTCCCCGCGCCTCTGATCTGAGTGTCTTCCTGCGACTCCTGGCACGCTCGGCAACAGGGCAACCAATCACCACGTATTCCTCCCACTTTCATGGTCCCGCCCCTGATAGCGAATTACATATTGTTCTGCTGGATAATGGTCGCAGTGAAATTGCAGACAGCGATGAATTCCGTCGTTCTCTGAACTGCATACGTTGTGGCGCCTGCATGAATACCTGCCCCGTATATCGACGCAGCGGCGGTTATAGTTACAGCAACACTGTTCCCGGGCCTATTGGATCGATCCTGGGGGCCGCACATGATACGAAAGCTAATTCCAGTTTGCCGTTTGCCTGCAGTTTGTGTGCTTCCTGCACCGATGTATGTCCTGTCAAAATCGATCTGCATCATCAGTTGTTGACTTGGCGGAAGGAAATTCGTCTGAAAGGTCTCCTTCCGCTTTCAAAACGTCTTTCAATGAAAATGATGAGCTGGATGATGCAGGCACCGCGACTGTACCAGTTCGTAGGAAAGATGGCTCGCAAGATTGTGCCCTATTTACCACGGTTTTTAGTTTACAATCCCTTTAATGCCTGGGGGAAACAGCGCGAACTGCCTGACATGCCTAAACAGAGTTTCCGAGAGTGGATGAAGCAAAATCATGACCGCAAGTAGAGAGCATATTTTAAACAAACTCCGGAAACAATCCATTCCAGAAACCGAATTGCCCGACCTGCAACAGCCAGAGTTGACGCAACAATGGATCACCTACCCCGATCCAAGTCAGCAGTTTTCTGACCTGTTGGCTTCGATCAAAGGTCTCTGTCTGCAGGTAAAGAATGTCGAAGAAGTCAATCAGCGACTGGCAGAACTGCCCGTCTATCAAAAGTCAAACAATATCTGCTCACTGATTCCTGATTGTGGTCAACCGACGGTCAATGTGAATGACATCACTGATCCACACGATTTCAAGGACATCGACTTTGCCATTTTACCCGGTGAATTCTGCGTAGCCGAAAATGGTGCGACCTGGATCACCAATGATGGCGGCCCTTTGCGGACCCTTTATTTCCTGTCGCAACACGTGGCCTTGCTGGTACCCGCTTCAGAAGTCGTACCGCACATGCATGCCGCCTATGAAAAACTCCGTTTCGAAAACCGGAGCTTTGGCACCTTCATGGCGGGACCATCTAAAACCGCCGACATCGAACAATCTCTAGTCATCGGAGCCCACGGCGCGAGATCTTTAACTGTCTTCCTAGTTGAAGAACCTTTTTAACTAAGTCACACCAGACATGTGATCACAGAGAAATGTGGACGCATCGAATATTTTGCTGTTCGTGAGATGCTCATCAAGGTAGCATAAACAGTATTAACCCCAATTCGTCCAAGTCCAATGTCGTTCGTTCCATAATCCAAATTGCATTGATGGTCAGGAGAAACCTCATGGTTGTCCGACTTTTTACTTTCTTAGTGATAGTCATCGTTTGTTTTATCCATTGTGGATGGATGGAAGCGAAGCAGCCCAACTTCGTGTTTATCATGGCAGACGACTGTACGTTCCGCGACATTGGTTGTTACGGCGGTCAGGCGCACACACCACACATCGATCGGCTGGCTACAGAGGGAATGCGTTTTACGCGCTGCTTTCAGGCGGCGCCGATGTGCTCCCCCACACGTCATAACATTTATACTGGTCAGTATCCCGTTAAGATCGGCGCTTATCCCAATCACACGAATGCCAACCCCGGTGTCAAAAGTATTGTGCATTATCTCAAACCGCTGGGCTATCGCGTGGCACTCAGTGGCAAAAGTCATGTGGGCTCCAGGTCGGTGTTTCCCTTTGAAAAACCAAAAGGGGCAGACCTCGTCGAAGCAGCTGAATCCTTTTTTTCCGATTGCAAGGCAGACGACGATTCTTTCTGTATTTTCTTTTGTTCAAGAGAACCACACACACCCTGGAACAAAGGCGATCCATCGCGCTACGATGCGAGTCAACTAAAGTTACCGGCTTACTTTGTTGATACTCCCAAAACGCGCGAAGTCATGACACAATACCTGGCGGAAATTACTTATTTCGACGGTGAGGTCGGCGGTATTCTTGCCGCACTTGATAAAAACGGTCTCCGCGAAAATACGCTCGTTATCGTCGTCAGCGAACAGGGCAGCAGTATGCCCTTTGCCAAATGGACCTGCTATGATTCCGGTCTGCAGTCTGCCTTGATTGCTCGCTGGCCCGGTAAGATCCAGCCAGGAAGCATCAACCACGCCATGATTGAATACGTCGACCTGGTTCCCACTTATGTCGAGGCCGCGGGTGGCACGCCCGATCCGGTACTCGACGGCAAGAGCTTGCTGCCTGTTTTCGCCGGGAAACAGGAACACAAGGAATTTGTATTTGGTGAAATGACAACACGTGGAATCATCAACGGCTCCGATACCTTTGGCATCCGTTCTGTGCGTTCCAAAAACTTCAAGTACATCTGGAACTTTACGCCGGAAATCGAATTTCGCAACATCTGCATGAAATCGCCCGAGTTCAAGAGTTGGGAAGCAAAAGCGGCCGCCGGTGATGCGGACGCTGCCGAGAAGGTACGCCGCTATAAAAATCGACCTGCAATCGAACTTTACGACATCACTAAAGATCCGACCGAGTGGAATAACCTGGCCAACAAACCGGAATACGCAAAAGTGCAGGCTGAGCTGAAAGCGAAACTGGATGCCTGGATGAAACACTGCGGCGACAAAGGGCAGCAGACCGAAATTGATGCTGATAAACATACCAGAGGCGGCAAGAAGAAAAAGAACAGGAAGAAGCAATTATGATTCCACGATTGATTCTGTTAATCGTTTTCTCGGCATGTATGGTTCAGGCCGATGCCGCAACGAAAACAACAAAAGAGACCCGCAAGCCCAACATCATCCTGATCATGGCCGACGATGTGAGCTGGGAATGTTTCGGCGCCTATGGTGCAGAAGACTATAAAACACCAAACATCGACGCGCTGGCAAAACAGGGCATACGATTTAAAAACTGTTTCTCGACCCCCATCTGTACCCCTTCGCGGGTGAAGCTGATGACGGGGAAATACAATTTCCGCAACTACACGCATTTCGGCTATCTCGATCCGAAAGAGAAAACATTCGGCCAGATGCTGCAGGCCGCGGGTTACAAAACCGCCGTCGCCGGCAAGTGGCAGCTCAACGGAATTTATCACAAAGCGGAAGGATACCTGGACAACACGCGCCCCTTCAAAGCGGGATTTGATGAATATTGCCTCTGGCAGGTGACCCGCGGCAAGAACATGAAAGATGGTAGCGGCGAGCGTTTCTGGAGTCCGGCTCTGGAGCAAAATGGTAAGTTCCTGTCGATCGAACACAACCAGGGGAAATATGGTCCGGATATCATGTCTGACTTTCTCTGCGACTTTATCGACCGGAATCGGGATCAACCTTTTTTCGTTTACTATCCGACGACACTGGTGCACAATCCTTTTGTACCGACGCCCGACACCATCGGTTCCGCGTCGCGAACTCACGATGCGAACAAACAGCCAAAAAGTAAAAAAGCCAGGAAAGCCAACTTTGTCGCGATGGTCAACTATCTGGATAAGATCATCGGCAAAATTGTGAAACGAGTGGAACAGGCGGGACAGTTGGATAACACGCTCATTCTGTTTACCGCCGACAATGGCACGAATGTTGGCATCACATCGCTATGGAACGGACAAAAGATTCGTGGGGGCAAAGGTTCCACCACCGACATGGGCACACACGTGCCACTGGTTGCCTACTGGAAAGGGCACACACCTCAAGGCGTGGTACTGGATGACCTGATTGACTTCACCGATTTCTATCCCACGTTCGCTGCGATGGCAGGTGTGAGCCTGGGAAAAGACGATCCCATCGATGGCCGCAGCTTTCTACCTCAACTGAATGGGGAAAAAGGCCATCCACGCGACTGGGTACTCTGCCACTACCAACCCTATTGGGGACGCTTTAAAGGCAGTCAATTTGTACGCGAGGCTCAATTCAAACTGTATCGTGACGGTCGATTTATCAACGTAACAAAGGATCTCAAAGAGAGCCAGAATTTGGCTGAGGGACAAGCCGGTAACAGCGGCGAACAGGCCCGGAGAATGCTGCAGCAGACGTTTAATTTAGTCCCCCCTGCCCCACCGGTACAAGGTGGTAAAGATAAAAAAATACGCCCCGTTTATCCGGACTGGAAAAATATCGTGAATCCCAACGATTAGCCTTCGTCCCGAACATCGGATTAGAAAGAAGAGAACGTGAACAAGACACATTTGAAAATAGTAGCCCTCTTGTCAGCCATGGCGCTGGTTCTTTCCGCAGAGGTACAGGCAGCAGAGACATCTGCGAGCACAAAGCAGCGACCGAACATTGTCTGGATTGTTGTCGACGATATGTCGTGCCACTTCGGCTATCAGGGAGAGAAACTCGTCAAGACACCCCACGTGGATCAACTCGCGCGGGAGGGTGTCGCGTTCAGCAACGCCTACGTGACGGCACCGGTCTGTTCTACATTTCGTTCGGCCGTGATTACCGGCATGTATCAGACCACAATCGGAGCACACCATCATCGCAGTTCCCGCGGGGCGTTAAAAATTCACTTACCTGATGGAATCCGCACCATCCCCGAACTGTTTCGTGAAGCAGGTTATTTTACAACCAACGCGAACGCGGATGGGACCCGACCCGGAAAAGAGGATTACAACTTCGTTTATCAAAGAGGGGACCTCTATGACGGTGTTGACTGGACTCAACGTGCCGCTGGCCAACCGTTCTTCGCGCAATACCAACTGTCAGGGGGAAAGCTGCGTAATTCGAAAAAGGCTTACGAAAGAGTAAAGGCCGAACTGGATGATTTGGTCACGGCAGAGGAAGTAACGCTGCCCCCTTACTACCCGGATCATCCCGTGATTCGCACAGACTGGGCCGAATACCTCAATTCTGTCATGTACACCGACAGGCAGGTCGGGCAGATCATTGCCCGCTTGAAAGCAGAAAATGTGCTCGAGAACACAGTCGTTTTTTTTCTGACCGACCATGGAATCAGCCACGCGCGCGGCAAACAGTTTCTCTACGAAGAGGGACTGAAGATTCCGTTCGTCGTCTGGGGTCTGAAGTATGAACCTGCGGGATCAGTGCGAGATGAATTGATCTCACACATTGATCTCTCTGCTACGAGTCTGGCACTCGCCGGGATAAAGATTCCTGCCAACATGCAGGGACGCCCCCTGTTCGGACCGCAGGCCAAACCCCGTAAATATGTGGTCTCGGCCCGCGACCGTTGCGATGAAACCGTCGATCATATCCGTAGCGTCCGCAAGGGTCACTTCAAGTACATTCGCAACTACCTCCCCGAACGTCCTTATCTACAGCCCTGCAAGTACAAGGACGCGAAACCCTTTATGCCCGTATTGCGCGAATTACATGCTGCTGGAAAACTGAATGCCGCCCAATCATTGCATCTCGCTGAGACACGGCCCGAAGAAGAACTTTATGACCTCACCAGAGATCCCTGGGAAATTCATAACCTGGCCGGCGATCCTGCCTACGATAAGCAACTCACCGAATTTCGAGGCCTGCTCGCGAACTGGGAACTCGAAACAGACGACCGCGGCCGCTTCCCCGAATCGGAAGCAATGTACGATAGCGATATGGCTCCCTACTTCGAGAAGTCCCGCAAAAGAAACCCCGATCAGGCTGCTATCCTGGAAGCGAATATTAAACTGATGAAGCGTTGGCGCGCTGCAGGCAAATAAATCCCAATCACTATTTCGCAGGAAAAATTCCATGTCAGACCACTGGCTTCATCGACGCGACTTTTTATATCAATCGCTGCTCACTGGAGCTTGCGCGCTGGGAGCCCGTGAGTTGGTAGCACAGGAAAAGAATTTGCCTGTGTTGGGACAGGGTAAATTTCAGTATCATCTCGTCGCGGGTTGGGGTGTGCTGGATGCCAAAACGCCTGTGAAGAACTGCAGCGCGATGGTTGTCGACTCCAAAGGCCGGATCTTCCTGTTAACCGATCATCTCAAGAACAATGTGATCATTTATAACAAAGACGGTCAGCTTTTGAATAAGTGGGGCACTCAATTTCCCAGCGCACACGGTCTGGAGATCGTACAAGAAGAGAATCGTGAGGTCCTGTTTATCACAGACCTCAACCGGCATCGGGTTTTTAAGACCACACTCGACGGTGAGATCCTGATGGAGCTGACCTATCCCAAATCCATCGGAAAATATGCCAGCGAGAAAGAGTTTCGTCCTTCATGGACGCTGCACTTACCCAATGGTGACTTCTTCGTTCTCGATGGTTATGGCAAAGACTACATCATGCGTTATAACCGAGACGGCAAGCTTTTAAATTACTTTGGCGGCCCAGAGGGAGGCATCGCGCACTGGGGACCGCATGGAGGCATCATCGACGTCCGCGGCCCCGGTGAACCTGAGCTGGTCATTGCGATGAGCGATCAGCAGACGATCAAGCGTCTCACTCTGGATGGCAAACTGATGGAAGAAATTTCGCTGCCAGGCTCGAATCCGCGTATGATCCAGATTGTCGGCGACTATATTTTCGTGCCACATCTGGCAGACAACTGGCCCAAAGACCGTCAAAGCCGCGGTTATATCTCTGTGTTGGATCGCGATTATCAAATCGTATCCAACATCGGCGGCTCCGCACCCCGCTATGTGAACGGCAAGCTGCAACCCATGCAACAGCAAGGGGGCTTTTTCCGTCACCCGCACGATCTGGTGGTTGCCTCCGACGGCGCGATCTATGTACCACAATTTGCTTCCGGAAACACCTATCCGGTGAAGCTGGTCCCCGAGACCTAACTCACTTTGACGACATCACCATCGCGGAATCAATCCATGAAAAGAACCACTTTTATATTCACGCTGCTCATCATCATTGTATCGGTGTTTTTTGCTCAGCCCGCTGTCGCACAAACAGAGGCTGCGTCAGATCCCGTTGATTGCAGCACGCTTACCGGCAAAGTCATGGTGGGATATCAGGGCTGGTTCAACTGCGCAGACGATGGAGCCAATCTGGGCTGGAAACACTGGGCGCGAAATCGCAGGAAACCATTCGCATCAGGAAACGTCACCGTCGATTTGTGGCCCGATGTGTCGGAGTTGGATCCCGATGAACGATTTGCGACAGGATTCAAACACGCCGATGGCAGCACGGCGGAAGTCTTCAGCAGTGCGAACCGTAAAACGGTTCAGCGACATTTTCGCTGGATGCGTGATTACGGAATCGATGGTGCGTTTTTGCAGCGATTTGCGTTGGGGTTGTCGGCACCGGCCCTGTTACGAAACAATAACACCGTATTGTCTCATGTCCGCGCGGGAGCAAACCAGTTGGGACGGGCGTTTGCAGTGATGTATGACCTCAGCGGCCTGAAAGCCGGGCAGGTCAAGCGCGTGCGCGAAGACTGGACTCGGCTCCGCGAACAGAAGAAGATCACTGGCGATACAACCTACCTGCATCACGAAGGCAAACCGCTGGTAGCGGTCTGGGGAATCGGCTTCAGTGACAATCGCCCCTATTCACTGGAGGAATGTTTTGAACTGGTGAAGTGGCTGAAATCCAGTGGCTGTGCAGTGATGCTGGGTGTGCCTTCGTTCTGGCGTGAAGGGACCCGCGATGCCGTCAACGATCCGTTACTGCATGAAATCGTTCAAACCGCTGATGTCATCAGCCCGTGGACGATTGGTCGTTATCGAAGTCCCGAGGAAGCGGTTCGTCACGCGACCAGAGTCTGGCAACCCGATCAACGGTGGTGCGAACAGAGAGAACTCGACTTTCTGCCTGTGGTGTTTCCCGGATTCAGCTGGCACAACCTGCACGGCGGGAAACTGAATCAGATTCCACGGCTCAAGGGCGAATTCTTCTGGTCACAGGTCAGTGCCGCGAAGCGCGTCGGATGTAAGATGATTTACGTCGCCATGTTCGACGAAGTCGATGAAGGCACCGCGATCTTCAAATGCACTAACACTCCGCCGACCGCCAACGGAGCCCAATTTAGTACGTTTGAAGGTCTGCCGAGCGACCACTATCTCAAACTCGCCGGCCGTGCCGGAACATTGCTGAAAGACAAAAGTCTCTCGAAGACACCCGCGAATAAAAGTCCCGGGCATCGACTGCTCATCGGATATGGTGAAGGTTTGATGGAGTTGGACCAAGCGAACAATATCGTCTGGCATTATCAGGATCCCGAAATCGAGCTCGTCTATGATGCCTGGAAATTAGAGAACGGAAACATCCTCTTTTCCCATCGATTCGGCGCGCGGGAAGTCAATCCCGCCAAACAAACGGTCTGGGAGTTCAACGTTCCCCGGGAGAAAGGGAAGCAGGAAATCAACTCCTGCCAACCTCTGGAGGACGGTAAGGTACTAATTCTCGACTGCGGCAATCAAAGGCTGTTGGAAGTCAACCGCAGGCAGCAGGTAACCTTAGCCATTGATTTGCCCGACGGAGGCAAGAACCCCCACAACCGCTATATGCAGGCACGCAAAACGCCACAAGGCACATATCTGATCTCTTACCGTGACAACAAGAAAATCCTCGAACTGAATGCGAAAGGCAAAATCATCTGGCAATACGCGCTTCAGGAAAACGACCGCCCCTTCACAGCCATACGTTTAGAGAATGGTCGCACTCTGGTGCCCTGCATTACGTCATACCGGATTATTGAAATCGACCCGGAGGGCAAGATCACCTGGGAGTTAAATACGAAAGACGATCTGGGCTTTCAACTCTTGTACCCCGTCGGAGTTCACGTGCGCAAAAATGGAAACCTGGTTGTCATCAACTCCGACTATCATCATAAAAAAGGAATGAATAACGACGTACAGGCTTTTGAAATCAACCGCCAAAAGAAAGTACTCTGGACCTTAACGAAAGACGATCTTGAGAAAGACGGCAAAGTCCCCATTGTAGAACGCGGCACAAAAATGCCCTCGCATCACCTGTTGAGTATTCAAGTGATTGGTGAGCCTTTGGAGTTAAAATAGCTGAAATTTTATTTTTTATATGAAGTCTGGTGTAGGAAGAATAGATAGGAGCAAACCCACTCACTGTTTCCTCCGTCGTTTTCTTCGTCGAGCACGATGAATAATATTGAGCGGTCGATTGTCCAATTCATTCATGGTTTGAACCGTTGATGAAAAACCTAATCGTAAAAGACGTTCGAATAGATCAAGGCCTGCACTTCTAAAATCTGACCCCATGCGCTGTAGGGTCATAGCAATACTCGTCAATGCAGGATCAGATAAGTAATAGTCTCTAGATGACTCATTTTTAGGATTTAACTCCAAATGATCCAGAAGTAAGTTTGAAAGTTTCAAAACTAACTCAGGCTCTGAAGTTATGAACAATTCCAGCATTTCGGCAAAATGATAGACACTGACATTTTGAAGTATTGTGGGATATTCGGCTGTTGCGCTCAGAATTCTCTTGGAGTTCCTGTTTGGAACGAATCTATTAGACAAGAACACACCAGCGAGAGCTTCATTAATTTGTGTGATCTCTCGCTTTACTAATTTCTCGAAGGATTCGGTTGCCAATAGCTGACTATCACTCTCTTTCCAGAGGTTGGCAATAGCATAAGCAAATCCTTTTAGTAACTGACTATCAACTTCAGTTTCTGGAGAGCTAAAATTTTCGACATATTTATTAACTGAATTAAAACCATCATTAGCGAGATAGCTACTTCCATAGAGTTCACCTTTGACTTGATGTGCAAATGGCCAGTTGCTATTTGCAATCTGATCACTGAAGTTTGTAAACGTTTCTTCTCCAATAAATTTACGAAGAGATACAATTAAATGCACACCATGAAAAGAATCACGAACCGTTGGATATTTTGAAAATAGTCTTTCAAGAAAGTCGACGGCCTGAGTTTGATCACAGTAATGCAACATTCGTAATTCACGACAAAAAACTTGCCAAGTTTTTTGTTTTTCTGGGCGTTCCAGGTGTCGTTCAAGAACTGAGAGCCAGTCTTCTGCCGCCGGCGGTTTCTTTCTGATCAAACCGAAGGCAATTGCGGACAAGATCGAATAGGTTCCGTGAGGGATTTGAATTAATCCTTGCTGATCAAATAGAATGCTATGTTTTTCATTATCCTTTTTCGATTCTTCAATTTGTTCCTCATCGGAATTGTTTTTAGTTGGAAACTTCCAGTTATCAAGCCATGATTTTAACAGATCGCAGATATCATCAGGTAACCCATCTAGTTGATCGACTCTACTCGAACAGGCACTGGCAACAGAATCCTGAAAATGGTGAGAATTGAAACCAAGCTTGGCAAGGTCACGAATCAAATCAAATAGTTTGTCGGTAGAATAATCGCTCTTACTAATTGCATTTATGATGTGGTATACGGGAGTTTGCTGATCAGTGTTGCGAAATTGTTTGACCAGTCCAACTGCACGATCAGGATATTCTTTGGCAAGTTCAGCTAAAGCGCGAGAGCCTTCAATAGTTCCTCCCTTGAATGCTCGTCTGGGATGATCCCAATCAGTGTCATCAGTGAGTTCATCAAACAGATTGAGAATGTCAGAGTCCTTGGCTTTCTTCATTTGTTCTGTTGACATCGGACTTTTGACTTCCGTCATCTCGATGCGTGAATCACTGGAGTTTAATCGAGCTTTTACCGTTGGTAAGGCAAGTTCTTCCGCTTCCATGATCGATTTTGATTTTTCTGAAAGCAGATGCTTCGGGATCGCCATAAGTAATCGAAGTCGACTTTCTCGGTCCCACTTTATTCTATCGCGTCTTAGTTCTACCGTTTCATCCGAAATATTTGCATGGTATTTTGTCCAATTATTGATAAATTGCTCCAGTTGTTGAAGCTGCTCAGTGCTTAGGTTCGGAGTAAGCTTGGTAATCAATTTACGTGACTCCTTGTGGTAATCATCAAAATCACCAATCAGAAGTCTTCGTGGGTCACTTGTCAAAAAATCCATCGACAATTTGACTAACGTAATATCTAGTTCAATAAGTGAGTGGCAGATCAATCGCTGCACTAACATAGCATCAACATCCATAGTACTACGGACAAATTCTTCAAATGCAGTTGGATCGTTGTTTCCCAGTTCCCTAAGTGCTATTCGTATCGCTTCAATCAGAGGTCTCTTAGAAGAATACTCACGGTCAAACTCATAATGAAGAATGCTGGAATCACGGAACTCATTAACAATATAATGTGGTAAGTCAAGTGTTGGTTCCAGTGCTTCTAAGAATAACGACCACATCTCATTGAGAAATTCAAATGGTGCAGCTTCAGCAATCGCATCCATTCCATAGCGATCAGAACTATTCTCTATTATCTGTCTATATGGATTATTAGATTCGTACCTCCACTGAGCGAATATTTGCTCTTCAGAGCTAGCTTCTGGTGATAATTCTTCCCTTGAAGAATCAACTGATGATTGGGCAATCTTCAATTGTTTCCTAAATTCCGTTGCTAAGATACAGGGGGCCAATTCAGGTTTGTGTTTTGCGACATTAGTCGCAATATCCGTGATGTACCACTCTTCGATTTGCGATCTTTCAATTATCTGACAAATGGTATCAACTGTATCCATAGACCAATGAGTAAATTGATCAAATATACGAAATGTGAATAGATCTTTATCGGAGTCGTTAAACCAATTCTGTTTCAGTAACGCTAGTGTATCGTCTGGGATTCGACTAATCATGACTGATAGTAGACCAACTAACTGCCATTCTATTCCTGTTGGGTCTTGCATCAGTGCAGTAATCTGACTGTCCTTAAGCCTTAGAAACCAACCAGTGCTGTTTGAGATCGAATTTATTGCGCGTTTTTTAAAGTCATCGTCTTCCAGCCATTTCACCAACCACACTTCTTCGAGATCATCAGGATCTTCAAGTCTTCCAAGAAAGTCCAGTAGAAGATGCTGAATATGAAGCCGTAATGGTTCCGTACACAATCTCCTCATTTGGTCAGTATATGTTTCTCTTGAAGCCTCACGGAGATACCCAAGTGTGCTCCAGAGAGTAGGACGTACAAATAAAGCATGCTGTCTTGCAATTACAAAATCACAGAGGTCAATATCGCCTTGTACAACAGCGCGAGCTCGTGCATGACTGAAAAGAGTCTGATGCTGGAAGCCGAATTTCAACCCATTTTCCGACAGTTTAAAAATGCCATCGGCAACCAGTTGATCAAGCACACAACGATGGTCATCAAAACGAGCAACTGGAAGCCAAAGTACTTCTTTGTCTGACATTTCTTCAGAAACCATTCCAAGTAATTCCTTCTTTACGACAGCTTCTGTGGAACGAATTACTTTTTGATTCCATAACTCTTCTAGCATTTCCTGGTATGAGGCAAATACTTTTTGTTCGGTCGTACCATTAAGGTGTTCGACGAAGATTTTCAGATTCTGAGGTGTGCGTAAAATTTCCTTGAAACTATCAGACCAGTTCGATCCATCTATTTTCAATTGTTTGAGGACTTCATTTACTGACTCCCAAGATGGTAATTCCAATTGAAATTTTTCTGCTTGAATCGTTTGGAATCTTGTATCATGATTAAATTCAAATACTCGACTAGATGCAATAATGTAGACATTAGGAGTTTCCGCTAGTTCATGAATCAGATTCAGCAAGACGTTAAGCCGTTCCGAGTGCAAATCCACTAGATCGGCAAGGGCATCAAGCTGGTCTATCAACATGACAACCTTATGCTCATGAGCTATTGTCTTTACACAGTCTGCTACAGTCGCGCGGAGTTGGAGACGTTCGGCAAGTTTTCCTAAAGAATCAATATTTACATCAAGGGTATCAGCCTTGATTCCCAAACAGACTACCCCTTTTTCATGAACGCAATTAGCCAGATGCGCAAGTAATGCTGATTTGCCACTACCAGGCTCGCCAAGCAGAACACAGTTATAGCAAGGATTTGATTCAATGAGATTCAAAAGAGTATTAATCTCTGGCCGTTCAATCCACTGTGAATCAGCCAAAGTTCTTGGCCAATTTGTGAGGGACTTCGAGGCTAATACAAATTGCGAACGGATTTGATCATTTGAAAGTGAGGGTGGTGAAAAAAGAGAGTTCTCTGGCTCACCGTCATTAGATGAAGGCAAGAAGTGATCAAAAGCAGAATATATTTCTTCATGAACATCTTGACGGACGTCTGCCCGATTTGCATCTATCACTTTATGAACACTAAAAAATTCCTCAATCAATTCTGGACAATATTTTTTGACATCTTCAGTAATCGCAATTCCAGTCTGCCGATCTCCAAAGGGCCACCAGTCCCGTGCAAATTGTTTTAACTCTTCAGAAGGAGGTTTTTTTAAATATTTTTCGAGTCGTTCGTCTGCTATTTTGATCCATTCAGATTGATTCTCAAGTAAATCTTGGACGGTAGCGGACAGATCACTCGCTACAAAGAATATGACCTCATCTGGCTTCTTAGGAATCTTACCTGATAAAACATTGACATAAACTTTTGTCATTTCTGAACTGATATCAGAAAGATTCACATTTTTAGCAAAGTTCTTACATTGGATTAGTCTGATGTGACCGCTTACTGAAGTATGGATGATATCCCGCCCCATGTCTGAGGTCTTACCGTAGTAATAAATACGGTCATGAGGATGTTTTGCTTTTAGTAATAAGAAACAAAGAACCTCAAACTCGTCACCAGTCAATTTGGAAAAAGGTAGCAAATGGTGATCACGTTCTAACCACGGAGGCATGCTCTTAGTGGAACCAATCTCTTTCAAAGCATCATCAACAGATTCTGTGATAGTTCGGGACATTGATTAGTTCATCATATTTTAGTGATAAGGATGAGCATAAGATCCATCGAAAATAAATCCACTTCATTGCCAATTGTATCCTAGGACAAATCACATTTTCAAAGCAATTAGTGTCCTTTTCACTACAGCCAGATTTTCATCTCCAGTAAGTAGGTGATATTAGGTAAAATCGTTTTGGATGTACCTTGCGTCGTCTACCCTTTTGTGTGTCTGCTCAGAATACTAATGGCGGCTAGCGCCGTGCCGCTCATTTTTGACTGCTTTGGTTTGGTTGCTGAATGGGTGCCTGTATTTTTCGATTGCATTTGAGGGGAGGACGTTTGCGATGCGGTGTCTGGTTCTTAAATTGTTTCTTTTGATTAAGGCATGTTATTTGTGGTGTCATCATCATCGTGAATGGCGGGAGGTGGTCAAGTTTGAGTTTTGCGCAGTTTTGTCTGAGGGTTGGCATTTTCGTGACGGGGAGATTGCGAAATCAGGCTCTGGCAGGGTCAGATTGAGTACCCAAAGTAGTGATGATTGGGAACCGGTTTCTGTGTTGCCGGTTGAAACCTTGCTCAAACGAGAGGGTTTTATAGTGACAGGATCGACAGGAGAGAAAGTATTCACCGATAAGAAAAATTTCCTACGCGCGCGCGACGCAGATCAGAGAGTTTCGCGAGTGGCGTGTTGACGTCAAGGGGTGTTTTTTCAGTGGTAAAATCGGGATGGGAATGATGACGGATTTTTTTAATAACACCTGGAAACAAGGAGGTTTGCTGTAATCTCATCAAACTGGCATCGTCTGTGCTGAACACAATTGCCGTTTCATTGTTTGTGTCAATTTTGAAAAATTTTGCAACTTGATGACTCTCAGACAGGTAAACCTGATATACCGGGTAAAATATTGGTACACTGACTTTGCCAATCTTCAATCAAGTAATACGAACACTCGTTCTTAAATTCCAGTCGAAGGGGATTTTTCGTGCAGACCATAATTTTCAATTCCTATCTAAAGCGTTCGATACTCACACTCTGCGTTCTGGTGACAGGCACATTTGCCTGTTTGCAGTCAAGTTCTGCTGAAGAACCCCGCAAAGCAAAACTGGATTGGAACAAGCCGATCGCCGTGGCTTCGATTGCCAGCATAGACCGGGTACTGGAAGACATCGATTATTTGTTTGGAACCGTGGATAAGCCAGAATACCCTGCCATGATCAAGGGGTTTCTTGCTCAATATCGAGACCTGGAAGGTTTGGACAAAACCAAGCCGCTGGGAGTCTTTGTATTTCTCAACGAGGGTGTTTCCCCACAACCCACGGTGGTCGGATTCGTTCCGATTAAAAATCTGGATGAATTAACGGCAACACTCGACGAAGTCGGTTTTGTATTGGCACCTGTTGAGGGAAGCAAAGATCGTTACACACTGGCATTACCGAATTTCTCGGTACATCTCAAAATGGCTCACGGATATGCGTTCTTCCAACTGAAAAGCGAGGCTCTGGATCGTGATTTTTATAATCCCGATGATTACACACGTGCTTTAGCAAAAGAGTACGACATCGCGGGATCACTGTTGTTGAGCAACGTTCCTGAACCGATGCGAATGATGGCCGTAGATCTCTTGAACGCCAAAATGGATGAGAGTTTACCTCGTAAGCCAGGTGAAAATGACATTCAATACCGCGGCCGCAAAGAAACGACGTTGTTTCTCTTAAAACAATTCGAAATGATTGCCCAAGATGGTGATAACCTGACTATAGGGTATACGCTTTCGAAAGATAAAAAGCAGATTCTGCTCAATATGGGAGTCGATGCAAAGCCGGGCTCTAAGCTAAGCAATGAATTAAAAGCACTTTCTCAGGCATCCAGTCAGTATTCTTATTTGAATGCAAAATCAGCGGACTTTCTGGGGTACAGTCTACTTCCATTGAGAAAAGATGTCGAACAGAAAACGATCCTTGATTTATTAGAACAATCGCAAGTCAATATTCCTCCGGTTTTACTGGGCGATGAATCGAACCCGGGACCTGTTTACAAAATCATGGAATCGGTCAAAGCCACCATTCGTTCGGGAAAGCTTGATAGTCAGATTCAGATGTTACAGACCTCAAAAGAAAAGCCGGCTCTGATTGCCAGCGTAAAGCTCTCCGAAGGAGATGTGTTCAAAAAAGGCGTACAGGACTTTTTTGAACTGATTGCACAAGCAGAAGATACAAATGGAATGGAAGGTAATGTTGCTGAAGTGGAAGGAGTCACCATTCACAAAGTTGCTCCCAAGGATTTAAAGAAAAACGCAAAAGACTTCTTTGGAGAAAACCCTGTCATATTTATTGGCTGTGGTCCTGATGAATGCTGGCTGGCAATGGGAGAAGAAGAGTCTCTGGATCTGTTAAAGAAAAATATTTCTGATCGAAAAAATCATTCCGGTGATAAGAAACCGGGGGCCTCTTTTCTACTTTCATTAAAATTCGCCTCGATCATTCCTCTCGTCGAGGACACTGCTAAAAACCGGGAATTTATTGAATCTGCGAAAGTCGCGTTCGCCCCGGGTGGCGACTTGATGACGTTTTACCCTAAAATCACAGCCAATCGAGCCAGTCTCAATCTGGAATTGGGTGAAGGTTTTATACGGCTCATTTCATTAGCAATTGCAAACCGTTAACAGAACCCGAAGTCCGATATGTCTGAATTCAACAGCGAAGTGCTGCCTTACCTCACAGCAGGCTTACCGGGAATAGGTGGAATATTAAAAAGTATTGCGGAAGACTTTATTGTTGAGGAAATCCCTGTTTATGCTCCGTCAGGAAAGGGCGATCATCTTTTTCTCTGGATTGAAAAACGCAATCACTCTGCACAATTCCTCGTACAGACATTAGCCCGGCAATTACAAATCAATTCTCGCGACATTGGCGTGGCGGGGATGAAGGATCGTTATGCGGTGACACGCCAATGGGTCTCCGTGCCGGCGGAATGTGAACCGCTGCTGTCTGAATTTGCCTTTGAAGGTATCACGATTCTGGAGACTCAGCGACATGAACGGAAGCTGAAAACTGGTCATCTTAGAGGAAATCGCTTTTCGATTCTGATCAGAAACCCTTGTGAAGAGGCATTCCCGAAAGCAAAAGCCATTCAAGAGAAAATTCAACAAGAGGGTTTCCCCAATTATTATGGTAACCAACGAATGGGCCGCGAAAACGAAACTCTGCTGATGGGGTTGAAGCTATTAAGAAATGAACGTGTACCCGGGAAATATGTTCGCAACAAATCTTTAAAACGTCTTGCATTGTCGGCGGCGCAGTCTTGTCTGTTTAATCGCGTTCTCTCTGATCGTATTTCCGATCACATGTTGCACATGGTTTTGCTGGGAGACGTGATGCAGGTTTGTGAGTCGGGCGGCATTTTCGTTGTGGAAGATGATGTGGAACGGGAACAAGAACGGTTTTCACTTCATGAGACCGTCATCACCGGGCCCATTATGGGCCCTAAGATGAAACAGCCTACGCACGGAGTTCTAGAACGCGAGCAGAAGATTCTTGATGAATTTTCTCTCGAACTCTCTCATTTTTCGCGTTATAAAAAACTGACTTCCGGTGCCCGCCGACCATTTCTTATCTGGCCCGATCAACTTAAAATAGAGCAGACAGACGATGGCATTTTATTCCAGTTTGTTCTGCCCTCTGGCGTGTATGCGACGATGTTATTGAGGGAATTTATGAAACAGGAAAGTTCCGTATTGCCATCCAGTGATTCGCTTTGAAAGGTTTTTTCCTGTGAAAGTTCTCATTGATCAAGATCAGATCAACTCACGCGTCGTTAACCTGGGACGTGAACTCGCTAATGAATATCAAAACAGACAACTGACTATTATTGGTATTTTAACTGGTAGTCTGGTCTTACTGGCAGACTTGATTCGCGCGATCGATGTGCCTCATCAGGTCGGTCTGATTCAAGCATCCAGTTATCGAGATAAGATGACGGCTGGTTCGCTGAAAATCAATTTAGATTACTTGCCTGACATCACCGGGAGAGATGTGTTACTCGTTGACGATATCTTTGATACCGGAAGAACAATGGAAACACTGTTGGAACAAGTCAGTCAACGCGAACCACTCTCACTGAAATCTGCAGTGCTTCTCTGGAAAGAAGAAGCGACCGAAGTCGATCTCACTCCCGATTATCACTGTTTTAAAATCCCCAACCATTTCGTTGTCGGTTATGGCCTGGACTTTAACAATGAGTACCGACACTTGCCATTTATTGCTTCTTTAGAAGGCTCAGATTTAGTTTGATCCGGTTCAGTCGCTCACGATATCAGACATCGAGGTTTTTCACATCCAATGCATGCTTTTCAATAAAGTCCCGCCGTGGTTCAACGATATCGCCCATCAACACACGGAAGATTTCATCGGCAGCAGCGGCGTCTTGCATTCCCACCTGGAGTAATACTCTTTTTTCGGGGTCCATACTGGTTTCCCAGAGTTCCTCCGAATTCATCTCGCCCAGTCCTTTGAAGCGGGTTAATTTTAGACCTTTTTCGCCGATATCTCTGAGAGAAGGAAGTAATTGTCTGAGGTTGGTGAGACGAACGTCGCTGCTTCCACTATGAATACAAAAAGGGAAGATTGGTTCGCCATTCCGATTTCCCGGAGAGTAGAGGTCTTTCAATTTGATTCCGTATCCTCTCAGTTTTTTCAGCAGTTCGTTAATAGTACGGATTTCATGTAAGTCAGTGACTTGCAGCGCGCCTTCTTTTTCGAACTCTTCTTCACCATTCTCTTTAGCTGGCTCTGCTTCTGACGTTTCACCATTGCCGTTGTCATCGGCAATCTGCAATTCATCGCCTCGCTTCGCTTCTTCTTCTTTGAGAAATTCAGACATTTCCTCTTGAGTTGAAAACCAGAACTGTTCCTTACCCAGAAAGATTCGATATTGAGGAAGTAATCCTTCTTCAGTGGCAAAATTATTTGCCATGAATTTCAAATCGATTCCACGCCGATCAAGGGTGTCTAGTGGCTCTTCCAGTTCAGAGATTAAGTCGACCAGTTTCTCTAACATCTCACCTTCAAAGATGGTTCCATCTTCGTGTTCTAAATTCGAACCACCAAGAGCTAAATCAACCAGCTGACTCATCATCTCCTCTTGAGTCTGAACATACCGCACTTTTTTGCCTTGAGTCACACGATACAATGGTGGTTGTGCCACATACACACAGCCATGATTTACCAATTCCCGCATGTGGCGAAAGAAGAATGTTAACAGCAATGTCCGAATGTGACTGCCGTCAACATCGGCATCGGTCATCAGAATAATCTTGCCGTAGCGACGTTTTGTGACGTCTTCCAGAGCTGCTCCGGGAGGCACGCCAACGGCTTTGAAAATATTAGAGATTTCCTGGTTGTCTAAAATCTTGACTAATTGTGCTTTTTCGACATTTAAAATCTTACCACGGAGTGGCAAAATAGCTTGTATGTTAGAATCCCGACCTGTATCGGCAGACCCTCCCGCGGAGTCACCTTCCACCAGGTACAGCTCGGTAATATCGAGTTCACGACTACGACAGTCACGCAGTTTCTCCGGCAAACCTCCCGTAGTGAGTGCCCCTTTTCGACGAACCATCTCACGCGCTTTTTTTGCCGCTTCTCGTGCTTCGGCAGCCAATAGTCCTTTAAGAGCGATTTTCTTAGCAACTGCAGGATTTTCTTCGAAGAATTTTGTCAAGTTTTCATTAACGACAGTCTGCACGATGCCTTCAACTTCACTGTTACCCAGTTTTGTTTTTGTCTGGCCTTCAAATTGGGGATCAGGCACACGGACGGTAATGACAGCCGTTAACCCTTCACGGAAATCGTCACCACTGGGTGTATAATCTTTGAACAAATTTGTTTTTTTACCATATGCATTAATCGTTCGTGTCAACGCACCACGAAAACCGGAAAAGTGGGTTCCCCCCTCAAGGTTATAGATGTTATTTGCAAAACAACGGACATTCTCATGAGAGCCATCATTATGCTGGACAGCAATATCGACCTGAACTGCTTCCTGTTCTCCTTCAATATGAATGATTTCTTCGTAAAGAGAATTTTCTGTGCGGTTCAGGTGTCTTACAAACTCAACCAGGCCCTCTTCATAATGGAACTCGTCGGACTGACCAGAGCGTTCATCAGTAATCCGAATTTTGACTCCGGCATTTAAGAATGCGAGTTCCTGAAGTCGTTTAGTGAGAGTGTCATAAAGAAATTTAGTATCTGGAAAAATCGTTCCATCAGGCTTGAATGTAATTTTTGTACCATGTTTGTCGGTTTTTCCCAACTTTTGTAACGGCGTTTTGAGAGCACCTTGTGCGAATGACATCGTCCAAACATGCCCTTCGCGACGGACTTCAGCTTCCAACCACTCGCTAAGTGCATTGACGGCTGTAATACCAACACCATGTAAACCACCGGTTCCTGTTTTATATCCCCCTTCTCGATCGAATTTTCCTCCGGCGTGAATCTCTGTCAAAACAACTTCAAGTGCAGGACGATTATTCATATCCGGCATCACACCAATTGGAATGCCACGACCATCATCGCTACAACTGACACTGCCATCAGCATTGATTTTTACATTAATTACTGAGGCATATTTGTTAACACATTCATCGATCGAATTATCAACAACTTCATAGACGAGGTGGTGCAGTCCTCGCAATGTCGTATCACCAATGTACATTGCCGGTCGTGTGCGAATTCCTTCTACACCTTCTAAAGCACGAATATTAGACTCATCATAGTCTGTTTGATTTGTATCTACTTGATTTTCTTCTGTCTCACTCACGCTAAATCACTCCCGTGAATTAATAAAATTGTTTCTACTCTGAGAAACGTTGACCGATTAATTGTCGGCTTCAATCAGTTCTTTCTTATTCCTTGAATCGAACTAATTTGAATTATTTTTTTGCCTTTGATTTCAACCGAAATCGAAGATCGCGGACATCCTGTTTTCCATACTCTGTCTGTAATTTTTGCAGCAATGATGTCTTATGAAATGAATTGAGTTCATTTAATAAAGCTGAGTTTTCGACACCAATCTGTACGACTCGATTTTTAATCCCAAGAACCACAGTTTGACCGGCAATCTTTTCACCCGCCGCCTGTTCCCAGGCAGCCTTTAAGCGCTGGTCCCCCTGGATACGACCTAAACCCTTTAACGCAATCAGCTCTGATAACGCTTTAGATAGAGGAACCGCTTTGGGAATCGCATGAGTCGATTTGAATTCATACTGTTGTGACATAAATTACCGTGCTTGTGATAGAGGCATGATAACATATGTGTAACCGTCGTCTGTCTTAAGAACAGCAGCGCTGTCTGAATCGATCAATTGCAATCGAATATGTGCTGCCGAATCTAAGATTTTGAGGAAATCAGCGAGATAACGCACATCAAACGTAATCACGATTTCATCACCTTCGAAAGGAATTGGAATTTCAACCTTTGATTCTCCCACAGAAGCGGCAACACTTTTCAACGTCAACAAACCATTAGCAAAAATGAAATCTACGCCCCGTGTTTCCACATCCGTTACGATCTGAGCCTGACGTGCGGCCCCATAAAATGTCCCCACTTCCAGATCAATATTGTAGGTTGGCTCGGGTGGAATGACATCACGGTATTTGGGAAATCTTCCTTCAACGAGTCTGCCAAAAATAGTAGAACGGCCACTTTTTACGATGACATCATTGGCACGAATGGCAATCTGAATACTTCCCTCATCACCAATTAAGGTTTTCTCAATCAGTGACATCGCCTTAGCGGGAATGACAGGACGATTATTCTGGTATGCTTCTTCTCCTTGATAAGTACACGCCGACTCTACCATGGCTAATCGCCGACCATCGGTAGCAGCGAGCGTTAATTTATCATTTTCAACATCAAATAATACGCCTCCCAGGGCATATCTGGTGCTTTCCGGATCCGTGGCAAATACCGTGCGTCGAATCATTTCACGAAATGATTGAATAGGAAGTTCGAAAAAGTTCGATTCGCTAAATGATTCAACAGAGGGGAACTCAGAAGGATCATTCACTGAAAGGCGAAATTCACTTTTTCCTGCCTGAATCAAGATGTAATCCTGATCTGCACCATCATCCTTTTTCAGCTCAATTTCTACAGAATCGGTTGATGCTTCGCGTAAGATAGCAACCAATTCGTGTACGGACAGTAAAATCTCACCGGGTACCATCACTTCGACTTCTTCAAAGTCAAACCGAATGCTGACCTCCAAGTCAGTTCCACTTAAGGTTGCTTTACCATCGCCTGCTTCGAGTTTAGCACACTTTAAGATTTCTTTCGGCGAACGGGAACTAATGACGCTTCCAATCATTTGGAAACCAGAGAGCAGTGTGGACCGTGAGCAACTGAGCTTCATGTTTGAATCAACTTTTGTAAGGTTGCGAGTTGGAAATATGTGAATGCCAATGTCATTTTAGAAAGCTCTTTTGACAGGCAGAAATAGCGAATTTTGAGATGATTTTATTTTATTGAATTTCTTTGAATTTCACAATCATCTGGGGGCATCGAATCTCGACAACAGAGTTGATTTTCAACCTTGTTTTACTATTAAAAGATTTTATTTAGTAGTAGTAGTATCAGAAGGGGAATTTCAATGTGGATATTGAAAAGATAAGCAGCATATCTAATTGATACTAAACAACTTATGAATACATGTGTTCTATGTGTCGATGTGGATAACTTGTTCGTTTATCAGTGAAGAAGAGTGGAATGAATGGTGAGTTTTGATAGCCCTTGTGAAAGTGGCAATAGGTGCTGTGAATAAACACCTGAGTTACTGATAAATATCAACTGTGATTGAACACGTTATCCACAAGATGGAATAATCAAATCAGGAGAAATGAGAGAAGAAAAGGCAATCTGATCGGTCTTGTTTTTGAATTTTGTTTGACTGTTAAAAAAGGTATATCCCAAGTCGTTGCTTGATGCGAGATACTTGTTGTCGTAATCCTGGTGATTTTTTAAGATCGCGTTGAATTTGACGGTAAGCATGAATAACCGTGCTGTGGTTTTTTCGATTAAAATAATCAGCAATTTTTGCTAAGGATTCCTTTGTCAGCTCTCTCGACAAGAACATGGCGCACTGTCTGGGAATAACGATTTGTTGAGAGCGATTTGCGGAGCGAATTTCTTGCAAGCTGGTTTTAAATTCACGACAAACGGCCTTTGATATTTTTGAGATGCTCGTTTTGGGGGGCTCTATGTTTCCTTCCAGATACTGTTTCACAAACTGTGAGTTGATTGGTTCTTGATTAATATGACTCACGGTCTGGAGTTGAGTTAATAGTGCGTATAACTCGCGTGGAGAGATCGCTTTTTTATGGGCAATTGAGGAAAGCTCTTTTTTCTGAATATGAATCTGTTCGAAGTTAGCCCAGAAGGTCAATAATTCCAGGCGGCTTTGATATTTTAAGGGACTGATTAATGCACAGACTCCCCCATGAAATCGGTTCACAAGTTTCTTTTGAAAATGAAGCAGTTCTCCCGGTGGATTCGTAGAAGAAATCAGGACTCTTCCACCCTGTTTCATAATTTCGTCTAACAAACTCAATAATTCCCGCTGAGTTTGAACGCGATTTGCTAAACTTTGGATATCTTCAAGAATGAGCAGGTCAAGCGAACGGAATTTTCTTTGGAATTCAGGAATACGATTGTTCGTAGAAGCAGCAGCAAACTTAGCGGCAAACTCGCTGGCAGTAATTAGTTTGAGCGATAATCCAGGATGAAGTTCGTTGAATTCCGGTAAAATGCTTGTAATCAGAGCTGTTTTTCCACACCCGGAAGGTCCATAGAGATAAACTAATTGCGGATCGGGGGTATCAATTGCGTGTAATAATTCGCTAATCGCTGTGTGCGCGTATTGGTATTCTTTTAAGATTTTAAATGGTTTAACAGACATGGATTGCTGTTGTTTTACGGCTCTTGACAT